>NZ_KV917381.1:9007-609007 GCF_002019795.1 Bacillus alkalicellulosilyticus
GGCCTACCAAGGCGACGATGCGTAGCCGACCTGAGAGGGTGATCGGCCACACTGGGACTGAGACACGGCCCAGACTCCTACGGGAGGCAGCAGTAGGGAATCTTCCGCAATGGACGAAAGTCTGACGGAGCAACGCCGCGTGAACGATGAAGGCCTTCGGGTCGTAAAGTTCTGTTGTTAGGGAAGAACAAGTGCCGTTCGAATAGGTCGGCACCTTGACGGTACCTAACCAGAAAGCCACGGCTAACTACGTGCCAGCAGCCGCGGTAATACGTAGGTGGCAAGCGTTGTCCGGAATTATTGGGCGTAAAGCGCGCGCAGGCGGTCTTTTAAGTCTGATGTGAAAGCCCACGGCTCAACCGTGGAGGGTCATTGGAAACTGGGAGACTTGAGTGCAGAAGAGGAGAGTGGAATTCCACGTGTAGCGGTGAAATGCGTAGATATGTGGAGGAACACCAGTGGCGAAGGCGACTCTCTGGTCTGTAACTGACGCTGAGGCGCGAAAGCGTGGGGAGCAAACAGGATTAGATACCCTGGTAGTCCACGCCGTAAACGATGAGTGCTAGGTGTTAGGGGTTTCGATGCCCTTAGTGCCGAAGTTAACACAGTAAGCACTCCGCCTGGGGAGTACGGCCGCAAGGCTGAAACTCAAAGGAATTGACGGGGGCCCGCACAAGCAGTGGAGCATGTGGTTTAATTCGAAGCAACGCGAAGAACCTTACCAGGTCTTGACATCCTTTGACCACCCTAGAGATAGGGCTTTCCCCTTCGGGGGACAAAGTGACAGGTGGTGCATGGTTGTCGTCAGCTCGTGTCGTGAGATGTTGGGTTAAGTCCCGCAACGAGCGCAACCCTTGATCTTAGTTGCCAGCATTCAGTTGGGCACTCTAAGGTGACTGCCGGTGACAAACCGGAGGAAGGTGGGGATGACGTCAAATCATCATGCCCCTTATGACCTGGGCTACACACGTGCTACAATGGATGGTACAAAGGGCTGCAAAACCGCGAGGTTGAGCGAATCCCATAAAACCATTCTCAGTTCGGATTGTAGGCTGCAACTCGCCTACATGAAGCCGGAATTGCTAGTAATCGCGGATCAGCATGCCGCGGTGAATACGTTCCCGGGCCTTGTACACACCGCCCGTCACACCACGAGAGTTTGTAACACCCGAAGTCGGTGAGGTAACCTTTTAGGAGCCAGCCGCCTAAGGTGGGACAGATGATTGGGGTGAAGTCGTAACAAGGTAGCCGTATCGGAAGGTGCGGCTGGATCACCTCCTTTCTATGGAGTAATACTCTAGTCGAAGTTCAAACCTTGTGTTTGAACTATAGCTTGCGCTTTGTTCGTTCAGTTTTGAGGGAGTTATCTCTCAAGTAAGAATATGCAGTGATGCCTTGTGCTCCTGCGCGCTCCTTGCGTCGCTTTCTCGTCGCAAAGCTGCACGTAGTAGTTTCAAGTAGCTTATCAAGAAGGTAAGCAAATCAGCTGCTTTGATCTTTGAAAACTAGATAGTAATGCATTAAGATTTTACCGGCTCGTTATTATTTGATATCGAGTGAGTGAATCTGAGAAGTCAAGAATTCTTCAAACGTCTTAAGTCAATCTATGGATTGATTAATAACTAGATGATTTATCATCAAGGTTAAGTTAGAAAGGGCGCACGGTGAATGCCTTGGCACTAGGAGCCGACGAAGGACGGGACGAACACCGATATGCCTCGGGGAGCTGTAAGTAAGCTTTGATCCGGGGATTTCCGAATGGGGGAACCCACCATCCGTAATGGGATGGTATCCATATCTGAATACATAGGATATGTGAAGGCAGACCTGGGGAACTGAAACATCTAAGTACCCAGAGGAAGAGAAAGCAAATGCGATTTCCTGAGTAGCGGCGAGCGAAACGGAAACAGCCCAAACCAAGAAGCTTGCTTCTTGGGGTTGTAGGACACTCTATACGGAGTCAGAAAAGAACGGGGTAGATGAAGCGGTCTGGAAAGACTGGCCAAAGAAGGTAACAGCCCTGTAGTCAAAACTTCGTTCTCTCCAGAGTGGATCCTGAGTACGGCGGGACACGTGAAACCCCGTCGGAATCCGGGAGGACCATCTCCCAAGGCTAAATACTCCCTAGTGACCGATAGTGAACCAGTACCGTGAGGGAAAGGTGAAAAGCACCCCGGGAGGGGAGTGAAATAGATCCTGAAACCGTGTGCCTACAAGTAGTTGGAGCCCGTTAATGGGTGACAGCGTGCCTTTTGTAGAATGAACCGGCGAGTTACGATTACGTGCAAGGTTAAGCTGATGAGGCGGAGCCGTAGCGAAAGCGAGTCTGAATAGGGCGAGTTAGTACGTGGTCGTAGACCCGAAACCGTGTGATCTACCCATGTCCAGGGTGAAGTTCAGGTAACACTGAATGGAGGCCCGAACCCACGCGTGTTGAAAAACGCGGGGATGAGGTGTGGGTAGGGGTGAAATGCCAATCGAACTCGGAGATAGCTGGTTCTCCCCGAAATAGCTTTAGGGCTAGCCTCGAGGGAAGAGTATTGGAGGTAGAGCACTGATTGGACTAGGGGTCCCCACAGGATTACCGAATTCAGTCAAACTCCGAATGCCAAATACTTATCCTCGGGAGTCAGACTGCGAGTGCTAAGATCCGTAGTCAAGAGGGAAACAGCCCAGACCATCAGCTAAGGTCCCAAAGTATACGTTAAGTGGAAAAGGATGTGGAGTTGCACAGACAACCAGGATGTTGGCTTAGAAGCAGCCACCATTTAAAGAGTGCGTAATAGCTCACTGGTCGAGTGACTCTGCGCCGAAAATGTACCGGGGCTAAACGTATCACCGAAGCTATGGATTGTCCTAACGGACAGTGGTAGGGGAGCGTTCTGCGTGCAGCGAAGTCAGACCGAGAGGACTGGTGGAGCGCGTAGAAGTGAGAATGCCGGTATGAGTAGCGAAAAGAGGGGTGAGAATCCCCTCCGTCGAAAGCCCAAGGTTTCCTGAGGAAGGCTCGTCCGCTCAGGGTAAGTCGGGACCTAAGCCGAGGCCGAAAGGCGTAGGCGATGGACAACAGGTTGAAATTCCTGTACCACCTCCTCACCGTTTGAGTAATGGGGGGACGCAGTAAGGTAGGGTAAGCGCACTGATGGATATGTGCGTCTAAGCAGTTAGGCTGGTGAATAGGCAAATCCGTTCACCATGAAGGCTGAGCTGTGATAGCGAGGGAAATTAAGTACCGAAGTTCCTGATCCTACACTGCCAAGAAAAGCCTCTAGCGAGGTGAGAGGTGCCCGTACCGTAAACCGACACAGGTAGGCGAGAAGAGAATTCTAAGACGCTCGGGAGAACTCTCGTTAAGGAACTCGGCAAAATGACCCCGTAACTTCGGGAGAAGGGGTGCTCTGATAGGGTGCAAGCCCGAGAGAGCCGCAGTGAAAAGATCCAAGCGACTGTTTAGCAAAAACACAGGTCTCTGCGAAGCCGTAAGGCGAAGTATAGGGGCTGACACCTGCCCGGTGCTGGAAGGTTAAGAGGAGGGGTTAGCCGCAAGGCGAAGCTCTGAATTGAAGCCCCAGTAAACGGCGGCCGTAACTATAACGGTCCTAAGGTAGCGAAATTCCTTGTCGGGTAAGTTCCGACCCGCACGAATGGTGTAACGATTTGGATACTGTCTCAACGAGAGACCCGGTGAAATTATATTACCTGTGAAGATGCAGGTTACCCGCGACAGGACGGAAAGACCCCATGGAGCTTTACTGTAGCTTGATATTGGATTTTGGTACAGTTTGTACAGGATAGGTAGGAGCCTTGGAAGCCGGAGCGCTAGCTTCGGTGGAGGCGTCGGTGGGATACTACCCTGACTGTACTGAAATTCTAACCTCGAGCCGTGATCCGGTTCAGGGACAGTGTCAGGTGGGCAGTTTGACTGGGGCGGTCGCCTCCTAAACAGTAACGGAGGCGCCCAAAGGTTCCCTCAGAATGGTTGGAAATCATTCGAAGAGTGCAAAGGCATAAGGGAGCTTGACTGCGAGACCTACAAGTCGAGCAGGGACGAAAGTCGGGCTTAGTGATCCGGTGGTTCCGCATGGAAGGGCCATCGCTCAACGGATAAAAGCTACCCTGGGGATAACAGGCTTATCTCCCCCAAGAGTCCACATCGACGGGGAGGTTTGGCACCTCGATGTCGGCTCATCGCATCCTGGGGCTGAAGTAGGTCCCAAGGGTTGGGCTGTTCGCCCATTAAAGCGGTACGCGAGCTGGGTTCAGAACGTCGTGAGACAGTTCGGTCCCTATCCGTCGCGGGCGCAGGAAATTTGAGAGGAGCTGTCCTTAGTACGAGAGGACCGGGATGGACACACCGCTGGTGTACCAGTTGTTCCGCCAGGAGCATAGCTGGGTAGCTACGTGTGGACGGGATAAGCGCTGAAAGCATCTAAGCGTGAAGCCCCCCTCAAGATGAGATTTCCCATGGAGTTAATCCAGTAAGACCCCTTAGAGATGATGAGGTTGATAGGTCTCGGGTGGAAGCGTGGTGACACGTGGAGCTGAGAGATACTAATCGGTCGAGGACTTATCCTATAAATAAGACGAAGATTGACTACAATGCATACTATCTAGTTTTGAGAGATCACGTAAGTGATGTTTCAATTACATAAGGTTTAGTGACGATAGCGAAGAGGTCACACCCGTTCCCATGCCGAACACGGAAGTTAAGCTCTTCAGCGCCGATGGTAGTTGGGGGCTTCCCCCTGTGAGAGTAGGACGTTGCTAAGCTGAGATAAAGTACACTTCAATTGAAGTGTACTTTTTTTATGTTCACTAGAGATTTGACTAAGACAGATACTTAACAAAATAACAAAAAAAATAACCGTTCCCATAACAGAGAGGAAAGCAGAACGAGCGGTAATCGATGCAAGGGAACCATGCCCGATTTATAAAGAAAAGGAGTACTGTCGGTAACGGAGATTAATGAACCGTGCCCGAAGCCAAGGAAAAATCAGCCTCAGCGGTAACGGAAATCAATGAACCGTGCCCGAAGCCGAGAGAAAAACATCCTCCCCAGTAACGGAACCAATAGAACCAATAGATCCATTCCCATATCCAAGAGAAAAGCACTCCCTACGGTAACGAAATTGCCCCACATTTAACCAAAACTATCAATAATTCTATTTATATTTGACACGTTTCTTCAAGATACACCAACCTTCTGTGAAAGTGTAAACATTGTCGATCATCTCTACTAGAAACTTAAAAGGAATTGAAGAGTTAATCTCGAAAATAGTAAATAGTAAGATACGTCCGAAACTCGAATGAAACCATTCAAATGGGCAATAATAGCTGATGTGTTCTGATTGCGAAACGGATTTTTTTTATTTATAATGAAGATATATTAAAGTCAAAGATAGTCAAAGTCAAGAGGAGGGAGGCTTTGTGAATGCGTAATATATCTGATGTTATTGAAGAATATTTAAAAGCGGTATTAGGTAGAAGTGATCAGGATTTAATTGAGGTAAAAAGAAGCGAACTTGCCAAGAGGTTTCAATGTGTACCCTCACAAATAAATTATGTGATTAGTACTAGATTTACGATAGAAAAAGGGTATGTCGTTGAAAGCAAACGTGGTGGAGGCGGATATATTCGTATTATAAAAGTTGAAACTCATGATAAAGTTCATCTCTTAGAACAGATGATTCACTTAATGGGTGAACGTATTAGTCAAGCAACAGCTGAAGATATCATTAAAAGACTCTATGAGGAAGAAGCAATTTCAAAAAGAGAAGCTACACTACTGTTTAGTGTTATTGACCGGCAATTATACAATACTGTAGCCGTTCACAGAGATTTTATTAGAGCGAATATTTTAAGGTCAATGTTAAATACGTTAAAAATTAAAGATTCATAAACCTAATACAATGGGTGGAGAGAAGGTGAACAAAAATGAAATGTCAAGAATGCAATGAAAGACCTGCAACATTGCATTTTACAAAAATAATAAACGGTGAGAAAACGGAATTTCATATTTGTGAGCATTGTGCCCGAGAAAAAGGTGAATATAACCCAGGGTCAAATAGTTTTTCAATACATCAGTTACTCTCAGGGCTATTAAATTATGAACAACCATTAGCAAAAGGGACACCGCCTAAAACGGCAGCACCGTTAACTTGTTCAAAGTGTAAAACAACATATGAACAATTTGTTAGAACGGGAAGGTTTGGTTGCGCTCAGTGTTACGAGTCCTTTGCAGTAAAACTAGACCCCGTATTGAAAAGGGTGCACGGCGGCAACCATACTCATGGTGGGAAAATACCTAAACGAATAGGTGGAAGTCTCCAAGTACGAAAGAAAATTGAAATGTTAAAAGAAGCACTAAGATTTCATATAGAAAAAGAGGAATTTGAGCAAGCCGCAATTATAAGAGATCAAATCCGCTCTCTCCAACAAACGATACAAGATAAGGGGGAGGGATAAAAATGTCTTTAGAGCGTTTTATTAGTGACGCGTTAAGCCCATGGATGAAGAAAAATGGTCCCGATTCGGATATTGTTCTTAGTAGCAGAATAAGATTAGCAAGAAACCTTAAAGACAATATCTTTCCTTTGTTAGCAACGATGGAGGAATCTGAGCAAGTAGTTAATGTTATTGGTGAAAAATTAACACAGGAAAACAATTCAGCAATTGGAGAACTGGAACTTCTGCATATGGACCAAATGAAAACAAATGAAAAAAAGGTTTTGGTCGAAAAGCATCTAATTAGTCCACAACTAGCTAATGAATCAAAACATGGTGCCGTTCTTCTTAGTGAAGACGAGTCAGTAAGTGTTATGGTCAATGAAGAAGACCATCTTAGAATTCAATGTTTGTTTTCAGGTTTTCAATTAACAAATGGCTTGGAGTTTACCAATGAGCTGGATGATTGGATCGAACAAAAAATCACTTATGCCTTTGATGAAAAGCACGGATATTTAACGAGTTGTCCAACAAACGTAGGTACAGGGTTACGTGCTTCTGTGATGATGCACTTACCTGCATTGGTTCTCACGCAACAGCTTACCAGGATATTACCTGCTATAAATCAATTAGGTTTAGTAGTAAGAGGAATATATGGTGAAGGTAGTGAAGCCCTTGGAAACCTATTTCAAATATCTAACCAAATTACGTTGGGTAAATCTGAGCAGGATATCGTTGAAGATTTAGCTGGAGTTGTTTCTCAACTCATTCAAAAAGAAAGAGCAGCTAGAGATATGTTGCTTCAGTCTTCTAAATTAAAAGTAGAAGACCGGGTTTATCGTTCTTATGGAATATTAGCCTATAATCGAATCATAGAGTCAAAAGAAGCAGCTCAAAGATTATCAGATGTTCGATTAGGAATAGATTTAGGTTTAATAAAGGGAATTTCAGGAAATATATTGAATGAACTTATGATACTAACTCAGCCTGGATTTTTACAACAGTTTGCAGGGGAAACGTTATCCCCTGAACAACGTGATGAACGGAGAGCCGCTCTCATTCGAGAACGAATTAAACTAGAAATACAGTAGTAATTAAATACGGAGGTGTATCAACTATGATGTTTGGAAGATTTACTGAAAGAGCTCAGAAAGTGTTAGCTTTAGCACAGGAGGAAGCAATTCGTCTAGGTCATAATAATATTGGTACAGAACATATTTTATTAGGATTAATTCGCGAAGGTGAAGGGATTGCTGCAAAAGCATTACAAGCCCTAGGACTAGGTTCAGATAAAATTCAAACGGAAGTAGAAACACTAATTGGAACAGGTCAAGAAGGCTCTAAAACAATTCACTACACTCCAAGAGCAAAAAAAGTAATAGAGCTATCAATGGATGAAGCTAGAAAGCTAGGTCATTCTTATGTAGGAACTGAACATATTTTATTAGGTTTAATCCGTGAAGGTGAAGGCGTAGCAGCAAGAGTTTTAAATAACCTTGGCGTGAGTTTAAATAAAGCGCGTCAACAAGTGCTACAACTTCTAGGGAGCAATGAAGCTTCTGGATCAAGTCAACAAAGCAATGCATCTCATGCGAATACACCAACGCTAGATAGCCTAGCAAGGGATTTAACAGCAATAGCAAAGGAAGAAGGCTTAGACCCTGTTATCGGTCGAAGTAAAGAAATTGAGCGTGTTATTCAAGTCTTAAGCCGTAGAACGAAAAACAACCCAGTGCTCATTGGAGAACCTGGTGTTGGTAAAACAGCGATTGCAGAAGGTTTAGCTCAGTCGATTATCAATAATGAAGTTCCTGAAACACTTAGAGGAAAACGTGTAATGACACTTGATATGGGAACTGTAGTTGCAGGAACAAAGTACCGTGGGGAATTTGAAGATCGACTTAAAAAAGTAATGGATGAAATTAGGCAAGCAGGTAATGTTATTTTATTCATAGATGAGTTGCACACGCTAATTGGAGCTGGTGGAGCAGAAGGTGCAATTGATGCTTCGAATATTTTAAAGCCTTCATTAGCAAGAGGAGAACTTCAATGTATAGGGGCAACGACACTCGATGAGTACCGCAAGTATATTGAAAAAGATGCAGCGCTTGAGCGAAGATTTCAACCGATTCAAGTAAATGAGCCGACTCTTGAGGAGTCTATTCAAATTTTAAAAGGATTACGTGACCGCTATGAAGCTCATCATCGCGTGAAAATAACGGATGAGGCAATTGAAGAATCCGTGAAACTTTCTGATCGTTATATTGCAGACCGTTTCCTACCAGATAAAGCGATTGATTTGATTGATGAAGCTGCTTCAAAGGTGAGGTTACGTTCGTATACAGCCCCGCCTAACTTAAAAGAGTTAGAGCAAAAGCTTGAAGAAACAAGGAAAGAAAAAGATGCGGCTGTTCAAAGTCAGGAATTTGAAAAAGCAGCGTCGTTACGTGACAGTGAGCAACGTCTTCGTGAAGAATTAGATGGAATGAAAAATGAGTGGAAGAAAAAACAAGGGCAAGAAAATACAGAAGTTGCAGTAGATGATATTGCTCAAGTTGTGGCAAGTTGGACAGGAATCCCTGTCTCCAAGCTAGCAGAAGAGGAAACAGCACGATTACTTCGTATGGAAGAAATTTTACACAAACGTGTCATTGGGCAAGAAGAAGCGGTTAAATCCATTTCTAAAGCCGTTCGACGCGCTCGTGCAGGCTTAAAAGATCCAAAGCGTCCAATTGGTTCATTCATTTTCCTAGGGCCAACTGGGGTAGGTAAGACGGAATTAGCAAGGGCCGTTGCTGAAACTCTATTTGGTGATGAAGATTCAGTCATTCGAATTGATATGTCAGAGTATATGGAAAAACATGCAACAAGTAGACTTGTAGGTTCTCCTCCTGGCTATGTAGGGCATGAAGAAGGTGGACAGTTAACAGAGAAAGTTCGCCGTCGTCCATACTCAGTTATTTTGTTAGATGAAATTGAAAAGGCGCATCCAGAAGTATTTAATATATTACTACAAGTATTAGAAGATGGACGTTTGACAGATTCTAAAGGAAGAACCGTTGATTTTAGAAACACAGCGATTATCATGACTTCTAACGTCGGTGCTAGTACATTACGTAGAAATAAGTTCCTAGGGTTTGCAGTTGAAGGTGAGAATCATGAGTATAAGGATATGAAGGACAAAGTGATGGGTGAATTAAAGAATTCGTTCCGTCCTGAATTCCTAAACCGTATTGATGAAATAATTGTGTTCCATTCTTTAGACAAAAAGCATGTTCGTGAAATCATTACACTCATGGCTGACCAGCTTAAGAAACGTTTAACCGAGCAAGGAATCGAGTTAGAGTTAACTGATGCAGCGTTAGATAAAATAACGGATGAAGGTTATGATGAAGAGTATGGCGCAAGGCCATTACGTCGTGCGTTACAGAAGCAAGTCGAAGACCGGCTTTCTGAAGAGCTGTTAAAAGGAACCATATTAAAAGGACAACGTGCAGTCATTGACGTTAATGATGGGGAACTAACAGTCGTCACTCAGGAAAACGCACAGGTGTAAAATCCATGCCGGAGGATTGTAATACCTCCGGCTTTTTACCCATATACTAGATAGTATGACCTTTCTGTTCTTCTTTACCGCTTTATCATGATACAATTTAGTTAATTGCAGGTAGAAGAGAGGGAAGGCAGACATGGCAAAGAAAAAAACAAAATTTATTTGTCAAGAATGCGGGTATGAGTCAACGAAATGGATGGGGAAATGCCCAGGGTGCCAAAATTGGAACACCATGGTTGAAGAATTCGTAGAGACGAAGACGGATACGAGAAGCCGTTCATTTGTGACTTCTGGTCAAATTAATAGTACTGCTCAATCAATCACAAAAGTGGTAAGTGACACAGAAGAACGGATTCATACAGGAATGATTGAACTTAATCGCGTTTTAGGCGGTGGAATAGTTCCAGGATCTTTAGTTTTAGTTGGAGGCGATCCGGGAATAGGCAAGTCAACGTTATTATTACAGTCTTCTGCCTTACTGGCGCGTCAGGGACATAAAGTATTATATATTTCTGGTGAGGAATCAGTAAAACAAACAAAATTGAGGGCCGACCGGTTAGATGCGAGCGCTGATGATTTGTTTGTATTAGCTGAGACTGACCTTGACTATATCGAAAAAGCGATTAAGGATGTTTCTCCTACGTTAGTTATCATCGATTCGATACAAACGGTATTTCAAGCAGAAATCGCTTCAGCACCAGGAAGTGTTTCACAAGTTCGAGAATGTACAGCTGCTTTTATGAAAATAGCTAAAACCACAGGTATAGCCATTTTTATCGTAGGCCATGTCACTAAACAAGGTTCCATTGCTGGACCAAAGTTACTTGAACATATGGTAGATTCGGTTCTTTATTTTGAAGGGGAACGTCATCATACATATCGCATCCTTAGAGCTGTAAAAAATCGGTTTGGGTCTACGAATGAAATTGGAATATTTGAAATGAAAGAAGTTGGGCTAGAAGAAGTGAAAAACCCATCTGAAGTCTTTTTAGAAGACCGAACAGAAGGAGCAGCAGGTTCAACAGTCGTTGCTTCGATGGAAGGAACAAGGCCAGTATTAGTTGAAATTCAAGCACTCGTGTCACCGACTAGTTTTGGGAATCCAAGACGAATGGCTACGGGTATTGACCATAATCGTGTGTCACTTCTTATGGCTGTTTTAGAAAAAAGAGTAGGTTTGCTTTTACAAACACAAGATGCTTATTTAAATGTAGCTGGTGGAGTGCGTTTAGATGAACCAGCTGTCGATTTAGCCATTGCGATTAGTATCGCATCGAGCTTTCGAAACCAAGCGACCAAACCAACCGATGTCGTCATCGGTGAAATTGGACTTACGGGAGAAGTGAGACGAATTTCCCGAATCGAACAGCGGATAAATGAGGCAGCAAAACTTGGATTTAAACGTGCCATTATTCCTGAGAAAAATATAGGGGGATGGCAATTCCCAGCAGGGATTGAGATTATCGGTGTCTCAACAGTTGAGGATGCATTACATGTAATTCTAGGAGGATAGCGGATGGAAGACCGAAAAAAAGATTTATTTATAGGAGAAGTCTTAAAGTTAGTAGCACCCGGAACGCTACTCCGTGATGGTATAGACAATGTTCTTCGTGCAAAAACGGGAGGCCTCATAGTTTTAGGCTATAACCATGAAATGATGAACATTGTTGATGGAGGATTTTATATTAATTGTGAGTTTTCCCCGGCTTTCTTATATGAATTAGCAAAAATGGATGGAGCCATCATTTTAAGTGAAGATGGGAAACGAATTTTATATGCCAATACACAATTAGTCCCTAATAATTCAATTGAGTCAAATGAAACGGGAATTCGTCACCGAACTGCAGAAAGGGTAGCGAAACAAACAGGTAACCTGGTCATTTCAATTTCACAACGTCGAAATGTGATTACGCTATATCAAGGTGAAAACCGCTATTCTCTTAAAGACATCGGTGTGATTTTAACTAAAGCTAATCAGGCGATCCAAACATTAGATAAATACAAATCTGTGTTGGACCAAGGGGTAACGAATTTAGGTGCCCTTGAATTTGAGGAGCTCGTTAGCTTTCATGAAGTAGCCCAAGTCATCCATCGTATCCACATGGTGTTAAGAATCAAAAGTGAAATACTTAACTATGTTAATGAGCTAGGAAATGAAGGGCGTCTTATTACGATGCAGCTAAATGAACTAGTAGCTAATATCGAAAAAGAAGCAATCCTTTTAATTAAGGATTACATTAAAAACAAAGAACAAGATGCATTTGACACATTGAGAGAAATGACAAAATTAGCAAATGAAGAGCTATTAGATGACCAGGTAATTGTTAAAATGCTCGGGTATTCTAAAACAATGGATTTACAGGAACATACCGTTTCACCACGAGGGTACCGTATACTTCATAAAATACCACGGTTGCCAACTATCGTAATTGAAAATTTGATTGATACTTACAAAAATCTGAATCATATTATGGTTGCTTCAATCAAAGAGTTAGATGAAGTAGAAGGCATTGGAGAAGCTAGGGCTAAAATGATTAAAGAAGGACTCAATCGAATTCAAGAACAGCTTTTTATAGACCGCCATATCTAAATAATGTTAGACGAAAAGTAAAATATTGTGTGAATTGCAGATTGATAGGTTGTAAATTAAAATGTTTGTCTATAATAAATGAAGGAGGTGAAATAAAGTGTTAAAGCGTATAGTACAATTATTCTTTGTGCTTGTCGGTGGGACATTAGGGTATATGTTTATGCCAGACTTAATACAAGCACTTAATTTTGGTGAAGTACAGAATTGGATTACTAGTCCGTATACAGGTGCTATTTTTGGAGCTATTATTTTATACGTTTCTACATTTTGGTTAGCAGATTATATCGTCGGGGTGATGCGTCTTTTAGAAGAGGCCATTGTAAAAGCCCCCGTAACAGATGTATTATTTGGAACAATCGGTCTTATTTTTGGACTTATCGTAGCATATCTTATTGGCATTCCTCTTAACAATATTCAACTACCAGTAGTTAGCACTGTATTACCGATTATCACGATTTTTATTACGTTTTTCCTCGGTTATTTCGGATTTCAAATTGGTTTCAAGAAACGAGTAGAACTTATTAATTTATTCCCAATAGGAAACAAATCTAGTGGGAAAGACAAGAAAAAAGAATCAGGTGCTTCTTTAAAAATATTAGATACAAGTGTTATTATTGATGGAAGAATCGCGGACATATGCAAAACAGGTTTTCTAGAGGGGACTCTTGTCATTCCTGAGTTTGTGCTTGAAGAACTACAGCATATTGCAGATTCCTCGGATGTTTTAAAAAGAAATCGTGGGAGAAGAGGACTAGATATTTTAAACAAAATTCAAAAAGAGCTACCGATTAAAGTAGAAATTTATGAGGGCGATTTTGAAGAAATATCTGAAGTAGACAGCAAGTTAGTTAAACTAGCGAAGCTTACATCTGGCATGGTGGTCACGAACGATTTTAACTTAAATAAAGTATGTGAGCTACAAGGAGTAGCCGTACTCAACATTAATGATTTAGCAAATGCAGTTAAGCCGGTAGTTCTCCCAGGTGAAGAATTAAATGTTCAGGTCATTAAAGACGGGAAAGAACATAACCAAGGCGTTGCTTATCTTGATGATGGAACGATGATTGTCGTTGAAGGTGGGCGCGATTATATCGGAAAAGATATTGATGTTATCGTCACAAGTGTGTTACAAACAAGTGCAGGCAGAATGATCTTTGCTAAACCAAAACTGTTAGAGAAAGCATTGTAGATTGGGTGAGAAATAATGGAATATTCGGTTGTCATCCCTGCTGCGGGCCAAGGAAAGCGCATGGGCGCAGGTAAGAACAAACAATTTATAGAAATTGCTAATATACCAGTGATCATTCATACGATTTCGGTATTTCAGCAAGATAGCAATTGTAGTTCTATCATCGTCGTCGCTAACCAAGAAGAACTAGCATTTATGACGCAATTAATAAAAGAGTATAATCTTACTAAGGTAACTCGAGTCATTCCAGGTGGCAGTGAGAGGCAATTTAGTGTTGAACAAGGGATAGTAACTCTTCAAAAAGAGGGCATCGTCTTAATACATGATGGTGCTCGTCCTTTTATTTCACATGAGCATATTCAAGCGGTGGCAGAGAAAGCGGCTGCGGTTGGTGCTGCTGTTGTTGGTGTTCCTGTTAAAGATACAGTAAAGCGGGTGAACCAACAATCGTTGATCGAAGAAACAGTGGAGCGTTCTAGCTTGTGGGCTATCCAAACCCCACAAGCTTTTCGTCTGTCTGTTATTAAGGATGCACACGCAAAAGCAAAGGTTGAAGGATTCCTTGGTACAGATGATGCTAGTTTAGTGGAACGGTATGGACAAGCTGTTGCGATCGTAAAAGGAGATTATTTGAATATGAAATTGACTACACCTGAAGATTTACTCTTTGCAGAAGCCATCTTATCGAAAAAGTGAGGAGAGAAACATGTTTAGAATTGGACAAGGATTTGATGTGCACCAGCTAGTAGAAGGTCGTCCGTTACTACTTGGTGGAATAGAAATTGAATATGAAAAAGGATTACTAGGACATTCAGATGCAGATGTGTTATTACATACGATTGCGGATGCGGCATTAGGAGCGATTGGTGAAGGAGATATCGGAAAACACTTTCCTGATACGGATCCCACCTTTAAGGATGCAGATTCAGCAAAATTATTACAGCATGTATGGACACTAGTGAAAGAAAAAGGGTTTCAACTTGGAAACATCGATTGTACGATTATTGCTCAGCAACCTAAAATGGCTCCACATATAGAAGCTATGAGGGAACGAATTGCTTTTCTTTTAGAGGCAGACGTTTCTCAGGTTAATGTAAAAGCAACGACAACTGAAAAATTAGGTTTTACTGGTCGAGGAGAAGGGATTGCTTCTCAAGCTGTTATCTTATTAGTTCAGGCTTGACCATTGCCTAACAGTTGTCAATAATAAAAGGAATAGTTCAAGTTTTAGAAATGGAAGGTGTATGAACATGAGTGAAGTAAGAGTGCGTTTTGCTCCTAGTCCTACAGGACATTTACATATCGGTGGTGCCCGTTCGGCTTTATTTAATTATTTATTTGCAAGAAATCAAGGTGGAAAGTTTATCTTACGTATTGAAGATACAGACCAAGCGAGAAATGTGGAGAGTGCCGAACAAAAGCTGATGGAAAGCTTGAAATGGTTAGGGCTTGAATGGGATGAAAGCGTTGATATTGGCGGAGAATATGGACCTTATCGTTGTATGGAACGTTTAGATATTTATAAAAAGTATTTACAACAGCTTATTGATGAAGATAAAGCGTACTATTGCTATATGACCGAGGAAGAGTTAGAAGCTGAACGGGAAGAACAAATGGCTCGTGGCGAAATGCCAATGTACAGTGGCAGAGACCGTAACTTAACAGAAGAGCAACGCAAGGCATACGAAGATCAAGGATTAAAGCCGGTTGTTCGGTTCAAAGTACCTGCGGGTCAAAATATTATCATTGATGATGTTGTTCGAGGCAAAGTAACATTCGAGTCTGATGGCGTAGGTGATTTTGTAATCGCTAGAAAAGACGGAATCCCAATGTATAACTTTGCCGTGGTCATCGACGATTACTTGATGAAGATGACTCATATTGTTCGTGGAGAAGAGCATTTATCGAATACACCTCGGCAAGCGTTACTGTATCAAGCATTTGGCTGGGAACTCCCAACATTTGCTCACGCTTCGTTAATTTTAAATCAAGACCGACAAAAAATGAGTAAACGAGATGAGTCGATTATACAATTTGTAGAGCAGTATAAAGAGTTAGGCTATTTACCTGAGGCGATCGTGAATTTCCTTGCTCTACTAGGCTGGTCTCCAGTAGGTGAGGACGAGATGTTCTCAATGGATGAGCTATCAGAACAATTCTCGTT
Source organism: Bacillus alkalicellulosilyticus (assembly GCF_002019795.1). Classification (GTDB taxonomy): domain Bacteria; phylum Bacillota; class Bacilli; order Bacillales; family Bacillaceae_F; genus Bacillus_AO; species Bacillus_AO alkalicellulosilyticum. The sequence continues at coordinate 24,948 of NZ_KV917381.1, forward strand.
GGAAAGAGTAGCGAAGTCACCAGCAGTATTTGATACAACTAAGCTGGAATGGATGAATAACCAGTACATGAAAAAAGTCGATGTAGATAGAGTTGTTGAATTAGCCTTGCCTCATTTAGTGAAAGCGGGTAGACTCCCTGAAGACATGTCTGAAAAACAGCAAGATTGGGCCAAGCGTTTAATTGCCTTACACCAAGAGAAATTATCATATGGAGCCGAAATTGTAGAGCTAACAGAGTTGTTTTTTACTGCCGATATCGATTATAATGAGGAAGCAAAAACTGTATTAGCAGAGCAACAAGTTCCAGAAGTAATAAGCCACTTTTTAGAAGAACTTACTCAGTTAGAAGAATTTTCAGCTGAAAATATAAAAAAAGCAACAAAAGCAACACAAAAAGCTACTGGACATAAAGGGAAAAATTTATTTATGCCAATTAGAGTAGCCACAACTGGGCAAACTCACGGACCAGATTTACCTATGGCATTAGAGTTATTAGGTAAGGATGTTATCGTAGCTAGATTGCAAAAAATGCTATCAAATTTAAAAGCGTAGAGAAGGATTAGTAAAAACCGTAGCTTCTTTTTCAGAGAAAACCACCTTGGCTGTGAGTGGTTAAAGAAAGCGGTTTTGAAATTGCACCTTTGAGCCTCTTATTGAATGAAGTAGATAAGAGCGGTACATACCGTTATCATGTCGAGTGAAGCAGAAATCTTGCTTAAACAGAGTGGAACCACGTCTATGCGTCTCTGTGCTATTTTTAGCACAGGGATTTTTTTGTGTAGTAGCAATAATTTATGGTAGAGGGTAAGGACTCAGATAGAGTAAAGATTTTCGCGCAATGCTGGGCAGCAGTTAATTTAGAAGAGCTCACGAAAACTAGCACAGCCCATAATAGGTGAGGGGAAGACAATGGGGGAATTCGAATGAAGAAAGGATTAAAAACACTACTTAATGACATTGATGTCGTATTCGAACAGGATCCTGCTGCACGCAGTAGACTTGAAGTTATTTTTACCTATTCAGGTGTTCATGCCATCTGGGCCCATCGTTTAGCTCATGGGCTTTGGAAAAGGAAAATCTATTTTTTAGCACGGTTTATTTCTCAGGTGAGCCGATTTATTACCGGTATTGAAATTCATCCAGGTGCTAAAATAGGAGAACGTTTATTTATTGATCACGGTATGGGTGTCGTAATCGGTGAAACTTGTGAAATTGGTGATAACGTAACAATTTATCAAGGTGTAACACTTGGAGGAACGGGTAAGGAAAAAGGGAAAAGGCATCCAACGATAGAGGATAACGTCTTAATTGCTTCGGGTGCGAAAGTACTCGGTTCATTTACGATAGGAAATGGGTCAAGAATTGGTGCAGGATCTGTTGTGCTAAAAGAAGTTCCACCAAATTCTACGGTGGTAGGAATTCCAGGGCGGGTCGTCTTACAAGACGGAATTCGAGTAGAAGGTGATTTAGACCATCATAAATTACCTGACCCCATTTCCGATAAGTTTAAAGAATTAGAAGAAGAAATCAAAAAACTAAAACAAGAGCTTGATAAAGTTGGAGTAAACAGAAAAAACGAAAGTGAATAGACTAAGGGAAAGTACGTGGAAAGTGAGGAAAAGATGATGTCAATTCAAATGTATAATACATTAACTAGAACGAAAGAACCGTTTATCCCATTAGAAAAAGGGAAAGTAAAAATGTATGTATGTGGGCCAACCGTTTACAACTATATTCATATTGGAAATGCTAGACCGGCGATTGTATTTGATGTAGTCCGTCGCTATTTCGAATACCGGGGATATGATGTGACGTATATTTCGAATTTCACTGATGTGGATGATAAATTGATAAAGGCAGCAGCAGAGACAGGAGAAGATGTTCTGACGTTAGCAAACCGCTTTATTGATGCTTATCATGAGGATACATGTGCCTTAGGAGTAAAAAAAGCAGATGCTCATCCACGGGTAACTGAAACAATACAGGAGATTATTGAGTTTATCGAGCGTTTAATCGACAAAGGATTCGCGTATGAAGTGGGTGGCGATGTTTATTATCGCACAAGAGCTTTTAAAGGTTATGGAAAGCTGTCAACGCAGTCAATTGAAGAGCTCCAATCAGGAGCAAGAATTGAAGTAGGGCAGAAAAAAGATGACCCACTTGATTTTGCTTTATGGAAAAATGCAAAAGATGGCGAAATCTCCTGGGACAGTCCTTGGGGAAGCGGTCGACCAGGCTGGCATATAGAATGTTCGGCCATGGTAAAAAAATATTTAGGGGATACCATTGATATTCACGCAGGAGGTCAAGACTTAGCCTTTCCTCATCATGAAAATGAGATTGCTCAATCAGAGGCTCTAACGGGGAAAAAGATGGCGAATTATTGGCTTCATAACGGCTATATTAAAATTGATAATGAGAAAATGTCGAAATCGCTTGGAAACTTTGTGTTAGTTCATGACATCATTAAACAACATGACCCTGATGTTGTTAGGTTCTTCATGTTAACGGCTCATTATCGTAGCCCGATCAATTTTAGTGAAGAACTTTTAGAAAGTGCAAAACAAGGGTTAGACCGTCTACGAACAACTGTGGCAAATGTAGCACACCGATTACAAGAAAGTGCAGATTTGGCAATCAATGAAAATGAATGGCTTGATAAAATTAAGCATTTAAAAGACCGTTTTATTTCAGAAATGGATGATGATTTCAATACGGCAAATGCAATTTCAGTAATGTTTGATAGTGCAAAAGAAGCCAATGTATACTTGAGAGAAGCACAAACAAATAAAAAGGTGTTATCATCCTTTATTGATATGTTAACTGAATTTAGTGACATTCTAGGATTTTCAGTTGTAACTGAAAATGAGTTATTAGATGAAGAAGTCGATGCTTTAATTGAGCAACGAAATCAAGCAAGAAAAGATAGAGATTTTCAACTGGCTGACAAGATTCGTGATGACTTAAAAGAAAAAGGAATTATACTTGAGGATACTCCTCAAGGGGTTCGTTGGAAGAGGGCCTAACGATGGATAAGTTAGAACCTTTACAAGTCGATGCAGCGCAATTGAATGCTTTAGCGCTTGCGTATATGGGAGATGCTGTACTAGATATGTTTGTAAGGTATCACCTAATTGCGAATGGGAAAGTTAGGCCTCAGCGTTTACACGCAGAGGCTACTTCCTATGTATCCGCAAAGGCACAAGCAAAAGTAATCATGATTTTACTAGAGACTAACTTTTTATCTGAAAAAGAAGTATCGATTGTTATGAGGGGAAGAAATGCCAAATCAAATACGGTTCCCAAGAATACAGACCGAAGTACGTACAGTTACAGCACGGCATTTGAAGCTCTCCTAGGCTTTTTATATTTACAAAATGAATATGAACGCCTAAATGAGATAATAACTGAAATGTTTAATCTAATCGAAAAAAAACAAGAAGGAGGTGACATACATGGGTAGTGAATTTATTTTAGGAAAAAATCCTATTATTGAAGCTTTGCGAGCTGAACACCCGATTAATAAAATATGGATTGGCGAGGGTTCGCAAAAAGGACAAATGTCGAAAGTTTTAGAACTTGCTAAAGAACAAGGCGTTCTTGTGCAGCATGTACCTAAAAAAAAGCTCGATCAGTTGGTTAATTCGACAAATCACCAAGGAGTAGTGGCTTCTGTTGCGGCATATGAATATGCGGAAATGGAAGATTTGTTTGAGTTAGCTCGAAAAAGAGGAGTAGAACCGTTCTTTTTAATCTTAGATGAGTTAGAAGATCCACATAACTTAGGTTCAATTTTGCGGACTGCTGATGCAGTGGGAGCACACGGTGTTATTATTCCAAAAAGACGTGCTGTTGGCTTGACCCAAGTAGTGGCAAAAGCTTCTACAGGAGCGATTGAATATGTACCAGTTGTCAGAGTAACTAACATCGCAAGGACGATGGATGAACTTAAGAAACAAGGCATTTGGTTTGCGGGAACAGACGCTTCAGCAAAACAGGATTATAGACAAGCTTCATTTGATTTACCACTTGGTTTAGTAATCGGTAGTGAAGGAAAAGGCATTAGTAGATTAATTAAAGAGAAATGCGATTTTCTTGTAAAAATCCCGATGGTTGGACAAGTAACTTCCCTTAATGCGTCAGTTGCTGCTAGTTTGTTGATGTATGAAGTGTATCGCAAACGAAACCCGTTAGGAAGCGATTAAAATGAATGTAGTATTGTTAGTCGATGGCTATAACATTATTGGTGCCTGGCCAGAACTAAGAGAAGCAAAAGAACGGAATTTAGAGCTAGCAAGGGATTTATTATTAGAAAAAATGGCTGAATATCAAGCGTTTACTGGAAGTAAAGTAATTGTCATTTTTGATGCTCACATGGTAGAAGGAATTGGGAAAAAGTATCAAAATTACAGAGTTGATGTCATTTATACGAAAGAAAATGAAACAGCAGATGAAAGAATTGAAAAATTGGTTATCGAATTAAAACGAGTCGATACGCAAATATATGTAGCGACCTCAGATTTTGTCGAACAATCAGTAACTTTTGGGAGAGGAGCCCTTCGAAAGTCTGCCCGTGAATTACGAATTGAATTGGAAATTGCAGAAAAAGGCATTAAGAATAGTGTCGAAAAGACTCAAAAAAAACAACCTTCGACAAAAATCCCTCTTACAAAAGAAATGGCAGAACTTTTTGAAAAATGGCGTCGAGGCGACAGATGACTAGTTGACGCTTTTTAAAAACGTGCTATATAATATTGCTATATTTCTATTTTTATACAAAAAAGCAAGGTCGGAGGGATTTTACGTGAGCATGGACCTTAAGGAGACGATTCAAGTAAACATTGGACAAGAAGAAGACGAAGGTTTGGTTGAGAGAGTTAGAGAAGGCGATAGCACTGCACTTGAATATTTAATCAATAAATACAAGAACTTTGTAAGAGCAAAAGCTAGATCATATTTCTTAATTGGTGCAGACCACGAGGATATTGTTCAAGAAGGAATGATTGGACTCTATAAAGCGATCCGTGATTTTAAAGGGGACAAGCTATCTTCTTTTAAAGCATTTGCGGAGCTATGTATTACTAGACAAATCATTACTGCAATTAAGACGGCAACAAGACAAAAGCATATTCCTTTGAACTCGTATGTATCTCTTGATAAGCCTTTGTATGATGAAGAATCCGACCGTACACTCCTTGATGTGATATGCGGTTCACGTGTCACGGACCCAGAAGAATTGATTATTAATCAAGAAGAATTTGATGATATTGAATTAAAAATGGGTGAAATCTTGAGCGATTTAGAAAGAAAAGTATTAATGCTTTACTTAGATGGTCAATCCTACCAAGAGATTTCAGCTGAATTAAATAGACATGTAAAATCAATAGATAATGCCCTTCAGCGCGTAAAGAGAAAACTTGAACGTTATGTGGAGTTAAAAGGTGTTAGTCTATAAATTCGATTAAGACGTTAAAGAAAGCAATAGGAGCTCTGGGCATGAAGAGTTCCTATTGCTTTTTTGGGGAAGTAGGTTAGGTACTGTTTTTTATAATGTTTATATTAAAAAAGATTCGTCTACAATAGGGAGTAGCGTATTGATTTCCTTGTAGTATGAAAGCGTTATTGACACTAAAAATTCAGTATGATAGAGTAAAACAGTATGTAACTTTTATTTTCCAATTGTGGAGGTGTACAATGCGGAAGAAGGTTGTATTGGCGTGCACAATATGTCAGTCAAGAAATTATTCAACTGAAAAGAATAAAGAGAATCTTGGAAACCGCATTGAAATGAAGAAGTATTGCAAATCTTGTAACTTACACACACTTCATCAAGAAACGAAATAATTGGACAAGCGGTTCTTTTTTGCTTGAACCGATTTAATTTATAAAAGTAAAAATAGCAGTTGGAGTACGGAGGTGTCGTAAATGGCTAACGGGGAAAGAAGTTTAGGGAAGTTTTTACGTGGCGTTGGAGCGGAGTTGAAACGTGTTTCTTGGCCAACTCGAAAGGAATTAACTAGATACACACTGGTTGTTATTGGAACGGTAATCTTTATTTCAGTTTTCTTTTGGATTGTTGACACTGGAATCTCTGGTCTTATACGGCTAATTTTAGGTTAAAAATAAGGTAATTATCCATAGAGGAGGGAAGGACAAATATAGTCCTACACAGTATGGAGAAAAATTGGTATGTGGTTCATACTTATTCCGGTTATGAGAATAAGGTAAAGACAAATCTCGAAAAACGGGTAGAAACAATGGAAATGACAGATAAGATTTTCCGTGTGCTTGTGCCTGTTGAAGATGAGACAGAAGTAAAAAACGGTAAATCAAAAACAGTTAGTCGAAAAGTGTTTCCGGGGTATGTCCTTGTAGAGATGGTCATGACTGACGATTCTTGGTATGTCGTTCGTAATACACCAGGTGTAACTGGATTCGTAGGTTCAGCAGGAGCAGGTTCAAAACCAACGGCACTACTGCCAGAGGAAGTAGAAAATATCCTGAAACAAATGGGAGTCGAAGAGCCTAAGGCTGAAATTGATTTTGAATTAAAAGAATCTGTTAAAGTCAAAGAAGGTCCTTTTGCTAACTTTATTGGAACAATCGAAGAAATTGCAGTGGAAAAGCAAAAATTAAAAGTTCACGTCAATATGTTTGGTCGTGAAACTCCTGTTGAACTTGAGTTTACTCAAGTGGAGAAAATTTAACAAACTCTATAGCTTTTATAAAAAGAACTTGCTATCTTGTTATGAAAGTGATAGAATTTTCATGTTCTATTGTTTGAATTGAGTGGGAGGGTATAAACCCGGTTACCACATCACGGACTAAGGAGGTGTGTCACGTGGCTAAAAAGGTTATTAAAATGGTTAAATTACAAATTCCAGCAGGGAAAGCTAACCCGGCTCCACCAGTAGGACCAGCATTAGGTCAAGCAGGTGTAAATATTATGGGATTCTGTAAAGAATTCAACGCTCGTACTTCAGACCAAGCGGGTTTAATTATTCCGGTTGAAATTACGGTATTTGAAGACCGTTCGTTTACATTCATCACAAAAACTCCACCTGCTGCTGTATTACTTAAAAAAGCAGCTGGAATTGAGTCTGGTTCTGGTGAACCTAACGTTAAAAAAGTAGCAACTGTTAAGCGTGATAAAGTGCGCGAGATTGCTGAGACTAAAATGCCTGATCTAAACGCTGCAAGCGTTGAATCAGCGATGCGTATGGTTGAAGGTACTGCAAGAAGCATGGGTATTGTGATTGAAGACTAAGTTTTGTTGACGAGGGTTGCGAGTAAGGAGAAGCTCCTTTCCTGCAACCTTTATTAGTGGGAGGTATTACCGCTAAAACCACAATTGAGGAGGAAAAGAAAGTGGCTAAACGAGGAAAAAAATATCAAGAAGCTGTAAAGTTGATTGATCGCGAAACAGCATACGCTGCTGAAGAAGCGATTGAATTAGTGAAAAAAGCATCAACGGCAAAGTTTGATGAAACAGTTGAAGCTGCGTTTCGCCTAGGAGTAGACCCTAAAAAAGCTGACCAACAAATTCGTGGAGCAGTTGTTCTTCCAAACGGAACAGGGAAAACTCAACGCGTGTTAGTTTTTGCTAAAGGTGAAAAGCTAAAAGAAGCAGAAGCTGCAGGTGCAGACTATGTTGGAGACGAAGATTATATTAATAAAATCAGCCAAGGTTGGTTTGAGTTTGATGTAATCGTAGCTACTCCAGATATGATGGGCCAAGTTGGTAAACTTGGACGTGTGCTTGGACCTAAAGGTTTAATGCCTAACCCTAAAACTGGTACTGTTACATTTGATGTAGCAAAAGCTGTTAACGAAATTAAAGCAGGTAAAGTTGAATACCGTGTTGATAAAGCTGGTAACATCCACGCTCCAATCGGTAAAGTTTCTTTTGAAACAGCTAAGCTTGTTGAAAACTTAAACGCAGTTGTTGATGCGCTTATGAAAGCTAAGCCAGCAGCAGCAAAAGGAACATACATGAAAAACGTTTCTGTTACTTCAACTATGGGTCCTGGTGTTAAAGTTAATACAACTGCTTTAGTAAAGTAATTGTTGACATTAGTCGAATAACTAAGTATAATTCTAAAAGTGTTCACTTAGAGCGCTAATTATATAAATGACTCATACCGTAGACAGTAGGTGCCTAACGTGCTTAATTTCCTACCGAGGTTTGGATATCAGACTTTCTGAAATTCTAACAACCTTCGTATGTCTATACGAAGGTTTTCTTTGTTTACAGGTGTGACACAAGACTTACAGGAGGTGTAACTATGAGCCAAATTATCGAAAAAAAGAAACAGGTTGTATCTGAAATTGCTGCAAAGTTACGTGAGAGCAAATCAACTGTACTAGTTGACTATCGCGGACTTAACGTAGCTGAAGTGACAGAACTTCGTAAGCAACTTCGTGAAGCTGGCGTTGAATTCAAAGTATATAAAAATACAATGTCTCGTCGTGCTACAGAAGAAGCTAACCTAGCTGAACTTAACGAGCAACTTGTTGGACCAACTGCGATTGCATTTAGTGCAGACGATGTTATTGCTCCAGCAAAAATCATCCACGGTTTTGCTAAAAAGCATGAAGCTTTAGAAATTAAAGCTGGTGTAATTGAAGGTAATATTGCTTCTGTTGAGGATGTGCAAGCATTAGCTGAGCTTCCATCTCGTGAAGGATTACTTTCTATGTTACTTAGCGTGCTTCAAGCACCTGTACGTAACTTTGCATTGGCTACAAAAGCTGTTGCAGACCAAAAAGAAGAGCAAGGAGCTTAAGTTTCCTAGCTTTAACGTGTAAGACCAGAAACTAAAAAAATAACAACCATAATAGGAGGATTTTAAAATGAGTAAAGATCAAATCATTGAAGCGATTAAAGAAATGACAGTTTTAGAATTAAACGACCTTGTTAAAGCAATCGAAGAGGAGTTTGGTGTAACTGCTGCTGCTCCTGTAGCTGTAGCTGGTGGAGCTGCTGCTGATGCTGCTGCTGAGCAATCTGAGTTCGATGTAATTCTTGCAAGTGCTGGTGGATCAAAAATCAACGTAATTAAAGTTGTTCGTGAAATCACTGGTTTAGGCTTAAAAGAAGCTAAAGCTCTTGTTGATGGCGCTCCAGCTCCAATTAAAGAAGGCGTAGCTAAAGAAGAAGCTGAAGAAGTGAAAGCTAAACTTGAAGAAGCTGGTGCTTCTGTAGAAGTTAAGTAATTTACATCTTAAAGAAAGCTAGATACGATAATCGTGTCTAGCTTTTTTCTTATGGGTATGGTGTTGACAGTTTTTATAAGGTTTTCGTTTTATGACTATACTATTTACTAGTGTAGGATAAGGAGGAATTGCGGTGAGTGACCATTATTATTCAGAGAACCCATCTGTTGAAAGTAAACCAAAACAAATTACTTTTGAGTTAAGAGGGAAACAACTTTCGTTTGTATCAGATAGTGGTGTCTTCTCAAAAAAAGAAATAGATTTCGGCACACAGCTTTTGCTAGAGTCTTTTGAATTTCCGACTAGTGGCGAGGGGGCTCTTATTGATGTTGGTTGTGGCTATGGCCCAATTGGTATAACGTTGGCTAAAGAAGATAAAAGTCGAAAAGTGTACATGGTAGATATTAATGAAAGAGCACTCGAACTTTCCCGAAAAAACGCAGAAAAAAACGGGGCTGCGAATGTTGTCGTAAGAAAGAGTAGATTGTTTGATAACGTGAATACCCAGAAGTTTAGTGCTGTTATTACGAACCCTCCTATTCGGGCAGGCAAACAGGTTGTTCATGAATTGTTTGAGCAGGCTTTTGAACAGCTAGAAACAAACGGTGAATTATGGGTAGTCATACAAAAGAAGCAAGGGGCTCCCTCAGCAATTGAAAAAATCAAATCACTTTTTCAAGAATGTGAAGTCGTTTCTAAGAAAAAGGGCTATTATATTATCCGCGCAAAAAAGATTTGACTCGTGATTTAGTTTGTGATATTGTTATTTAATGCGTATGACTGCAAATTTTTAGTAGACCATTTTACGAAAAGTCAAGAGGAATTTACTGTTTATTTTTTACTGAGATGGTTATACTTATAAAATTGAAAAAATGTGTTTTACTTATGTGGTTTTTTATAAACCATTTTTCTTTTTCAGTACGACTTACTTAAGTCTTGCTAGTAAATAATCTTAAAAAGAAAGATTTGAGGGGTGAATGAGTTGACAGGTCAACTAGTTCAATACGGACGCCACCGCCAACGAAGAAGCTACGCGCGAATTCATGAAGTGTTAGAGCTGCCGAATTTAATTGAGATTCAAACAGCTTCATACGAATGGTTTCTTGAACATGGTTTACGAGAAATGTTTCAAGATATTTCTCCAATTCAAGATTTCACAGGAAATCTCGTACTAGAGTTTATTGATTATAACCTAGGAGAACCTAAGTATTCTGTTGATGAATCAAAAGAACGTGATGTTACATATGCGGCACCATTGCGTGTGAAAGTTCGTCTCATTAACAAAGAGACTGGTGAGGTAAAAGAGCAAGAAGTATTTATGGGAGATTTCCCATTGATGACTGAAATGGGAACATTTGTAATCAACGGAGCCGAGCGTGTTATCGTCTCACAGCTTGTGCGTTCTCCGAGTGTTTACTATAGTAAGAAAATCGATAAAAATGGTAAAAAAGGCTTCACGGCTACTGTTATACCAAACCGTGGTGCTTGGTTAGAGTTGGAAACAGATGCTAAGGATATTGTGTATGTGAGAATAGATCGTACAAGGAAGATCCCTGTTACGGTTCTTTTGCGTGCCCTAGGCTTCGGCTCAGACCAGGAAATCATTGATTTACTTGGTGAAGATGAGTACTTACGCAATTCATTAGAAAAAGACAATACAGATGGTACTGATAAAGCACTATTAGAAATTTATGAGCGTTTACGTCCGGGTGAACCACCAACAGTAGATAATGCAAAAAGTCTATTGGAGTCTAGATTCTTTGACCCTAAGCGTTATGACTTAGCAAGCGTAGGACGTTATAAAATTAACAAAAAGCTTCACATTAAAAATAGATTATTCAACCAAAAACTTGCAGAAACATTAGTTGACCCAGAAACTGGTGAAATTATTGCGGAACAAGGAACTCAAATTGATAGACGAACACTTGACCGAATTCTACCGTATCTTGAAAAAAATGTAGGGTTCCGTACAGTAAGTGTATCTGGTGGAGTAGTTGAAGATGATGATATCGCTCTTCAAACGGTGCATATTTATGCTCCTGATGACCAAGATGGTGAACGAATCATCAAAGTAATCGGAAATGCGATGGTAGAAAAAGATGTTAAGCACATTACACCTGCTGATATCATTTCTTCTATTAACTATTTCTTTGACTTATTACACGGTGTAGGTGATACCGATGATATTGACCATTTAGGAAATCGTCGTCTTCGTTCGGTAGGAGAATTGCTACAAAATCAATTTAGAATTGGTTTATCTCGTATGGAACGTGTTGTACGAGAGCGTATGTCAATTCAAGATCCTAATATGATTACACCACAAGCGTTAATTAATATTCGACCTGTTATTGCTTCGATAAAAGAGTTCTTTGGAAGCTCTCAGTTATCGCAGTTCATGGACCAAACGAATCCATTAGCTGAATTGACTCATAAACGTCGTTTATCAGCATTAGGGCCAGGTGGTTTAACTCGTGAACGTGCTGGATTTGAAGTGCGTGACGTTCATTACTCTCACTATGGTCGTATGTGTCCGATTGAAACGCCAGAGGGACCAAACATCGGTTTAATTAACTCATTGTCTAGTTATGCAAAAGTTAATGAGTTTGGTTTTATGGAAACGCCATATCGTAGAGTCGACCCTGATACAGGTAAGGTTACAAGTCGAATTGACTACTTAACTGCCGATGAGGAAGATAATTATGTAGTGGCACAGGCCAATGCGAAGCTTGGAGAAGATGGATCATTTATTGACGATAACATTATCGCTCGATTCCGTGGTGAGAATACGGTAGTTCCAAGAGAACGAGTGGACTACATGGATGTATCGCCTAAGCAGGTTGTATCAGCTGCGACATCGTGTATTCCGTTCTTGGAAAACGATGACTCTAACCGTGCTCTAATGGGAGCAAACATGCAACGTCAAGCAGTTCCTTTAATGGTGCCTGAAGCACCACTTGTTGGTACTGGTATGGAGCATGTTTCTGCGAAAGACTCTGGAGCTGCGATTGTTAATAAACATCGTGGTATTGCTGAAAAAGTAACAGCAAAAGAAGTGTGGATTCGTCGCCTTGAAGAAGTAGATGGGAAAGAAATTCAAGGCGATTTAGACAAATATAAGTTACAAAAATTCATTCGTTCCAACCAAGGAACGTGCTATAACCAGCGTCCGATCGTAAGCGAAGGGGACATCGTAGAAAAACGTGAAATCATTGCTGACGGTCCGTCAATGGAAAAAGGCGAATTAGCTCTTGGTCGAAATGTCATGGTTGGATTTATGACATGGGAAGGGTACAACTACGAGGATGCGATTATCTTAAGTGAGCGTCTTGTTAAGGACGATGTATACACGTCGATTCATATTGAAGAGTATGAGTCAGAAGCGCGTGATACAAAACTTGGACCTGAAGAAATTACTCGTGATATTCCTAACGTAGGTGAGGATGCATTACGTAATTTAGATGACCGTGGAATTATCCGTGTCGGAGCAGAAGTAAAGGATGGAGACATCTTAGTTGGTAAGGTTACACCAAAAGGGGTAACTGAATTGACTGCTGAAGAAAGACTCTTACATGCGATTTTCGGTGAAAAAGCGCGTGAAGTTCGTGATACATCACTAAGAGCACCTCATGGTGGAGACGGTATCGTACTCGATGTTAAAATCTTCAACCGCGAAAACGGAGATGAATTACCACCAGGTGTAAATCAACTAGTTCGCGTGTACATCGTACAAAAACGTAAAATACATGAAGGCGATAAAATGGCTGGACGTCATGGAAATAAGGGTGTTATCTCTAAGATTTTACCTGAAGAAGATATGCCATATTTACCAGACGGTACACCAATCGACATCATGTTAAATCCTTTAGGGGTACCATCACGTATGAATATCGGACAAGTGCTAGAGCTTCACTTGGGTATGGCTGCAAGAAGACTAGGGATTCATGTAGCATCTCCTGTATTTGATGGAGCTCGTGAGGAAGATGTTTGGGCAACACTTGGTGAGGCAGGTATGGCCCGTGATGGAAAAACAGTTTTATATGATGGTCGCACAGGTGAACCATTTGATAACCGTGTATCTGTCGGAATCATGTATATGATTAAGCTTGCCCACATGGTTGATGATAAGCTACATGCTCGTTCAACAGGTCCTTATTCACTAGTTACGCAGCAACCACTTGGTGGTAAAGCGCAGTTTGGTGGACAGCGTTTTGGGGAAATGGAAGTATGGGCACTTGAAGCATATGGTGCGGCTTATACATTACAAGAAATTTTAACGGTTAAATCCGATGACGTTGTTGGGCGTGTGAAAACATACGAAGCTATCGTTAAAGGGGAAAACGTTCCAGAACCAGGAGTTCCAGAATCGTTTAAAGTATTAATCAAGGAGCTTCAAAGCTTAGGTATGGACGTTAAGATGTTATCTAGCAATGAAGAAGAGATTGAAATGAAAGAGCTAGATGACGAAGATGAGCAAGTCAATGAAAAACTAAACTTAAACCTTGAAACAAACGAGGGTTAAATAGACGAGGGCTGGGTTTCCCAGCCTCGTCACAAAAATAATAGCAAGTTAAGATCAAAAGGGAGGTTGGCCCCTTGATAGATGTTAATAATTTTGAGTATATGAAGATCGGTCTTGCTTCGCCAAACAAGATTCGTTCATGGTCTCGTGGAGAAGTTAAAAAACCTGAGACAATTAATTATCGTACACTTAAGCCTGAAAAAGATGGTTTGTTCTGCGAACGAATTTTTGGTCCGACAAAAGACTGGGAATGTCATTGTGGGAAATATAAGCGCGTTCGATATAAAGGTGTAGTATGTGACCGTTGTGGAGTAGAAGTCACAAGAGCAAAAGTTCGTCGTGAAAGAATGGGTCACATCGAACTGGCTGCTCCTGTATCGCATATATGGTATTTTAAAGGAATCCCTAGTCGTATGGGCCTTGTACTAGATATGTCACCTCGTTCACTTGAAGAAGTGATATACTTCGCTTCTTATGTAGTAACAGAGCCTGGAGATACACCATTAGAAAAGAAACAACTTCTTTCTGAAAAAGAATACCGCACGTACCGTGATAAATACGGAAGAGGCTTTACGGCTCAAATGGGTGCTGAGGCCATCAAAAAACTTTTAGCTGACATTGACCTTGAAAAAGACGTCGATTCACTAAAAGAAGAATTGATTACTGCACAAGGACAACGTCGTACTCGTGCGATAAAGCGTCTAGAAGTGTTAGAAGCATTCCGTCATTCAGGAAATGACCCTTCATGGATGGTTCTTGATGTTTTACCGGTAATTCCACCTGAACTTCGTCCAATGGTTCAATTAGATGGTGGTCGTTTCGCGACGTCTGATTTAAACGACTTGTACCGTCGTGTAATTAATAGAAATAATCGTTTAAAACGTCTATTAGACCTTGGAGCGCCAAACATTATCGTTCAAAACGAGAAGCGTATGCTACAAGAAGCGGTAGATGCCTTAATTGATAATGGTAGACGTGGTCGTCCGGTTACTGGACCAGGGAATCGCCCGTTAAAATCATTGTCTCACATGTTAAAAGGGAAACAAGGTCGTTTCCGCCAAAACTTATTAGGTAAACGTGTTGACTACTCTGGACGTTCAGTTATCGTTGTAGGACCGAACTTAAAGATGTACCAATGTGGACTTCCAAAAGAAATGGCTCTTGAGTTATTCAAGCCATTTGTTATGAAGGAGTTAGTAAGTAAGGGATTGGCTCATAACATTAAAAGTGCAAAGCGAAAGGTTGAGCGTATTCAACCTGAGGTGTGGGATGTTTTAGAAGAAGTTATTCGTGAGCATCCAGTTCTTTTAAACCGTGCACCTACGCTTCATAGATTAGGAATCCAGGCTTTTGAACCGACACTAGTAGAAGGACGCGCGATTAAGTTACATCCACTTGTATGTACAGCTTATAACGCCGACTTTGACGGAGACCAAATGGCTGTTCACGTTCCTCTATCAGCAGAAGCACAAGCAGAAGCTCGTATTTTAATGTTAGCTGCACAAAACATCTTAAATCCTAAAGATGGAAAACCAGTTGTTACTCCTTCACAGGATATGGTCTTAGGAAACTATTACCTTACTCTTGAACGCGAAAATGTGGTTGGAGAAGGTTCTATCTTTAAAGATACAAATGAAGCATTAACGGCTTATCAAAATGGATATGTTCATTTACACAGTCGTATTGCACTTCCGGTTGCTTCTCTTAACAAGCCAACATTCTCGGAAGAAGATAATACAAAGTTACTATTAACTACGGTCGGGAAGGTGATTTTTAACGAAATATTACCTGAATCATTCCCGTACATTAATGAACCAACAGAATCGAATCTTGAGGTTGCATTACCTGATAAATACTTAGTGCCAATGACAGCAAATGTAAAAGAAGAATTTGCTAAGCGTGATGTAGTAAAGCCGTTTAAAAAAGGTTTCCTAGGTGATGTTATTGCGCAAGTTTTCAAGAGCTTTAAGATTACTGAGACTTCAAAAATGCTTGACCGTATGAAAGATTTAGGATTTAAATACTCTACCAAAGCTGGTATTACGATTGGTATCGCAGACATCGTAGTATTACCTGAGAAGAAAGTTGTTCTTGAAGAGGCTGAAGGAAAAGTAGATCGCGTATTAAAGCAATTTAGACGTGGTTTAATTACTGAAGAAGAGCGTTATGACCGCGTTATCTCCATTTGGAGTGAAGCGAAAGATATTATCCAAGAGAAACTGATGAAATCATTAGATCATCATAACCCGATCTTTATGATGAGTGACTCTGGAGCCCGTGGTAACGCATCTAACTTTACACAGTTAGCCGGGATGCGTGGACTAATGGCTAACCCATCTGGTCGAATCATTGAACTTCCGATTAAGTCAAGTTTCCGTGAAGGTCTGACAGTATTAGAGTACTTTATCTCTACTCATGGTGCGCGTAAAGGTCTAGCCGATACAGCCCTGAAAACAGCTGACTCAGGATACTTAACTCGTCGACTAGTAGATGTTGCACAGGATGTAATCGTTCGTGAAGATGATTGTGGAACGGACAGAGGACTTGAAGTGGCTGCAATTGCTGAAGGAACAGATGTTATCGAGAACTTATTTGACCGTTTGGTTGGTCGTGTTGCCTTTAAAACAGTACGTCACCCAGAAACAAAAGAAGTTATCGTTGCAAAAAATCAGTTAATTGAAGAAGACCTTGCGAAACAAGTCGTTGACGCTGGTGTTGAACAAGTTACGATTCGATCCGTATTTACATGTGATACTCGTCATGGAGTATGTAAAGCATGTTACGGCCGTAACCTTGCAACAGGTAGTGATGTTGAAGTTGGAGAAGCAGTTGGTATTATCGCAGCTCAATCAATTGGTGAGCCAGGAACACAGCTTACGATGCGTACCTTCCATACAGGAGGGGTAGCTGGAGATGATATTACTCAAGGTTTACCTCGTATCCAGGAGCTATTTGAAGCCCGTAACCCTAAAGGTCAAGCGGTTATCTCTGAGATAGAAGGTAAAGTAATTACTGTTAATGATAGCTCTGATAAGCGTGAAGTGGTTGTTCAAGGGGAAATGGAAACAAGAAATTATGCCATCCCTTATGGTTCCCGTCTGAAAGTTGTTGTTGATGATGAACTAGTTCCAGGTCAAGTTATTACAGAGGGTTCGATTGACCCTAAAGAACTTCTTGGCGTTACTGGAATGCAAGGTGTTCAAGAATACCTACTCCGCGAAGTACAAAAGGTTTATCGTATGCAAGGGGTTGAAATTGGTGATAAACACGTAGAGGTAATGGTTCGCCAAATGCTTCGTAAAATCCGTGTTATCGACGCTGGAGATACAAATGTATTACCAGGTTCATTAATTGACATCCATGTATTCAACGATGAGAATAGAAGAGTGTTACTGCGTGATGAGCGCCCTGCAACTGGTCGCCCAGTCTTACTTGGTATCACAAAAGCATCATTAGAAACAGAATCATTCTTATCAGCGGCTTCGTTCCAAGAAACAACAAGAGTTCTTACGGACGCTGCAATTAAAGGTAAGAAAGATGAACTTCTTGGTCTGAAGGAGAATGTTATTATCGGTAAGCTTGTACCGGCTGGAACAGGCATGAATCAATACCGTAACCTAAACATCCTTTCAAAGTACGATAACGATAAGGCGCAAGAGGATGAACTTGAACCGATTGAGTCGATGGTGACACAAGATTAATTTTAGTGTTGACATTCAATATGAGAGAGTGATATTATATCGTAGTGTGCCTGAAAGAACCCTGTAGCTTTGGAGGATTGTAAATGTCTTATGAAAAAGTGACACAGGCAGAAAACCTAGTAATAGGGACGAAGCAAACATTAAAAGCTCTTGAGACTGAAGTTGTTAAAGAAGTGTTTATTGCTGAAGATGCGGATCGTCGTGTTGTCATGAAAGTGAAAGCAGTAGCACAGAAAAAACAACTGCAAGTAACATATGTTGATTCCATGAAAAAGCTTGGAAAAGCTTGTGGGATAGATGTTGGGGCTTCGACTGTTGCCATAATAAAGTAATATTGTTTTTGCCAATGTGGCGTCGCTCACTTGGCAAAAACTTTACTTTTGCACTTTCTCGAACCACCAGGATCGGTGGTCTTGAAAATAAACAAAGGAAGGAGGAAAAAAGATGCCTACAATTAATCAGTTAATTAGAAAAGGTCGTGAGGCTAAGATTAAAAAGTCTGACTCACCTGCTCTAAATAAAGGATATAACAGCTTTAAAAAGGAGCAAACAAACTTGTCTTCTCCTCAAAAGCGTGGAGTTTGTACGCGTGTTGGTACAATGACACCGAAAAAACCAAACTCAGCTTTACGTAAATATGCTCGTGTACGTTTAACTAACGGAATCGAGGTAACAGCATACATTCCAGGAATTGGACACAACCTACAAGAACATAGTGTTGTACTTATTCGTGGAGGACGTGTAAAGGATTTACCAGGGGTACGTTATCACATTGTTCGTGGTGCGCTTGATACAGCTGGTGTTCAAAACCGTATGCAAGGTCGTTCTAAGTATGGAACAAAAAGACCGAAAGAGAAAAAATAAGTAACTATCAAAATAGATGTTTAGTCGATGAAAGGAGGGGAAATAATGCCTCGTAAAGGACCTGTAGCTCGTAGAGATGTATTACCTGATCCGCTTTATAAATCAAAATTAGTAACTCGTTTAATCAACCGTATTATGGTTGATGGAAAAAAAGGTGTTGCTGAGCAAATTTTATATAATGCGTTTGAACTTGTTCAAGAACGTAGTGGGAAAGACCCTATGGAAGTATTTGACCAAGCTCTTAAAAATATCATGCCAGTACTAGAAGTTAAAGCTCGCCGTGTTGGTGGTGCAAACTATCAAGTACCGATCGAAGTTAAACCTGACCGTCGTACTACACTAGGTCTTCGCTGGTTAGTAAACTATGCAAGACTTCGTGGAGAAAAGACAATGCAAGAGCGTTTAGCGAATGAAATTTTAGATGCTGCTAACAATACTGGTGCAGCAGTTAAAAAGCGTGAAGATACTCATAAAATGGCAGAAGCAAATAAAGCATTTGCTCACTACCGTTGGTAGGATCAAACGAATTAAACTAATAATCCTAATTAGGTAAGGAAGGAGAAATACACTATGGCAAGAGAATTCTCCTTAAAGAATACACGTAATATCGGTATCATGGCTCACATCGATGCTGGTAAAACAACAACAACTGAGCGTATTCTTTTCTACACTGGACGTATCCATAAAATCGGTGAAACTCATGAAGGTGCATCTCAGATGGACTGGATGGCCCAAGAGCAAGAGCGCGGAATTACGATTACTTCTGCTGCAACAACTGCTCAATGGAAAGGTCACCGAGTAAATATTATTGATACACCAGGACACGTAGACTTCACAGTTGAAGTAGAACGTTCATTACGTGTATTAGACGGAGCAGTAGCAGTATTAGATGCCCAATCTGGAGTTGAGCCTCAAACTGAAACGGTTTGGCGCCAAGCAACAACTTATGGGGTACCTCGTGTTGTATTCATTAACAAAATGGATAAAACAGGTGCAGACTTCTTATATTCTGTAGGAACACTTCATGACCGACTAGGAGCTAATGCTCATCCGATTCAACTACCAATTGGTGCGGAAGATGATTTCACTGGAATTATCGACCTTATTGATATGGTTGCTTATTTCTATGAGGATGACTTAGGAACTCGTACGGATGCTCAAGAGATTCCAGAAGAGTATAAAGCAAAAGCTCAAGAACTTCATGAAAAACTAGTTGAAGCAGCTGCTGAACTAGATGAAGAACTAATGATGAAGTATCTTGAAGGTGAAGAATTAACAAAAGAAGAAATCAAAGGTGCTATTCGTAAAGGAACTTGTAACGTAGAATTCTACCCAGTTCTTTGTGGATCTGCATTTAAGAACAAAGGTGTTCAGTTAATGCTTGATGCCGTTCTTGATTATCTTCCTTCGCCATTAGATGTACCTGCAATTAAAGGTACATTACCAGATTCAGAAGAAGAAACAACTCGTGAAGCTAGCGATGAAGGTCCGTTCTCAGCTTTAGCATTTAAAGTTATGACAGACCCTTACGTTGGTAAGCTAACATTCTTCCGTGTGTATTCTGGAACAATCAATTCAGGTTCATATGTTGTTAACTCAACTAAAGGTAAACGTGAGCGTATTGGTCGTATTCTTCAAATGCATGCCAATAGCCGTGAAGAGATTTCTACAGTATATGCTGGAGACATCGCGGCTGGTGTTGGTTTAAAAGATACAACTACAGGGGACACTCTATGTGATGAAAAGAATCAAGTTATTCTTGAGTCTATGGAATTCCCAGAGCCAGTTATCTCATTATCTGTAGAACCTAAAACAAAGTCTGACCAAGACAAAATGGGTATGGCGTTAGCAAAGCTAGCGGAAGAAGACCCTACATTCAAAACACATACTGATGAAGAAACAGGACAAACGATTATCGCTGGTATGGGTGAACTTCACCTTGATATCATCGTTGACCGTATGAGACGTGAATTCAAAGTTGAAGCTAATGTAGGTGCGCCGCAAGTATCTTACCGTGAAACAATTCGCCAAGGAGCGAAAGTTGAAGGTAAATTCGTACGTCAATCCGGTGGACGCGGTCAGTATGGACATGTATGGATTGAGTTTGAACCAAACGAAGAAGGTGCTGGTTTTGAATTCGAGAACAAGATTGTCGGTGGGGTAGTTCCTCGTGAATACATTCCAGCTGTTCAATCAGGTATCGAAGAAGCTCTTCAAAACGGTATGATTGCTGGATTCCCAGTAATTGATATTAAAGCAACTATCTTTGATGGTTCTTACCATGATGTTGACTCGAATGAGATGGCATTTAAAATTGCCGGTTCAATGGCACTAAAAAATGCAAAATCTCATTGTAAACCAGTTCTTCTTGAGCCAATGATGAAAGTTGAAGTTGTTGTTCCTGAAGATTACATGGGTGACGTAATGGGTGACATCACATCACGTCGTGGACGTGTAGAAGGAATGGAAGCACGTGGTAATGCTCAAACAATTAAAGCAATGGTACCATTAGCTGAAATGTTTGGTTATGCAACGTCACTTCGTTCTCGCACACAAGGGCGTGGAACATACTCAATGTTCTTTGACCACTATGAAGAAGTACCTAAGAGTATTTCTGAAGAAATCGTTAAGAAACAAACTGGACAATAATTTTCCAAAAGATTGTTTCTTGCGGTATTTTATTGTAAGCTAAGAAAGGTGATAATCATTGGATATACACCTTTCTTATCCATAAAACTTTTATTGCCACTTAAGGAGGAATTGTAAAATGGGTAAAGAGAAATTTGATCGTTCCAAGACACATGCCAACATTGGTACAATTGGACACGTTGACCATGGTAAAACAACTTTAACTGCAGCTATCACTACAGTGCTACATAAGCGTTCTGGTAAAGGTTCTGCAATGGCTTATGACGCTATTGATGGTGCTCCAGAAGAGCGTGAGCGTGGAATTACAATCTCTACGGCGCACGTAGAGTATGAAACTGATAATCGTCACTATGCACACGTTGACTGCCCAGGACATGCTGACTATGTTAAAAACATGATCACTGGTGCTGCACAAATGGACGGAGGAATCTTAGTAGTATCTGCTGCTGATGGTCCAATGCCACAAACTCGTGAGCACATCCTTTTATCTCGTCAGGTAGGTGTACCTTACCTTGTTGTATTCTTAAACAAATGTGACATGGTTGATGACGAAGAACTATTAGAATTAGTAGAAATGGAAGTTCGTGACCTTCTTACTGAGTTTGATTTCCCTGGTGATGACGTTCCAGTTATCCAAGGTTCTGCTCTTAAAGCATTAGAAGGAGACGCAGCTTGGGAAGAAAAAATCGTTGAGCTTATGGCTGCTGTTGATGACTATATCCCAACTCCAACACGTGACCTAGATAAGCCTTTCATGATGCCTGTTGAGGATGTATTCTCAATCACTGGTCGTGGAACAGTTGCTACTGGTCGTGTTGAGCGTGGACAACTTAAAGTTGGTGACGAAATCGAAGTTGTTGGATTAACTGAAGAGCCTTCAAAAACGGTTTGTACGGGAGTAGAAATGTTCCGTAAACTTCTTGACTATGCTGAAGCTGGAGACAACATTGGTGCACTTCTTCGTGGGGTTTCTCGCGAAGATATCCAACGTGGTCAAGTACTTGCTAAACCAGGTACGGTTACACCACACACTAACTTCAAAGCTGAAGTATATGTATTATCAAAAGAAGAGGGTGGACGTCACACTCCATTCTTCACAAACTACCGTCCTCAGTTCTACTTCCGTACAACTGACGTAACTGGTATTTGTAACCTTCCTGAAGGCGTAGAAATGGTTATGCCTGGGGACAACATCGAGATGACAGTTGAGCTTATCGCTCCAATCGCTATCGAAGAAGGAACTAAGTTCTCTATTCGTGAAGGTGGACGTACTGTAGGCGCTGGTGTTGTAGCTTCTATCCAAAAGTAATAAGTTCAAGAGCACCTGATTCTAGGTGCTCTTTTAATGTAAAAATTAACAAAATAAAAATATATCATGTTCACTTGCATTTATACATTCAACTCTGTATAATAGTAAAAGTGCGGTCAATAGGCACATATTTTCATGCGACATTCATCGCTTGGATGTTGTTTGAGTGACAGTGATGATGTGAAAGGTTGCTGACACACCCGGCCCCATTGCCATGGCGGGGCGTGAGGAAATTTTCACGGAGCATGTCTATTTTAAAAATGGACGATAAAGGAGGGGCTATAATGGCAAAGCAAAAAATTCGTATTCGTTTAAAAGCGTATGATCACAGAATTCTAGATCAATCTTCTGAGAAGATTGTAGAAACTGCTAAACGCTCAGGTGCTAGTGTATCTGGACCGATCCCACTTCCAACGGAGAAAAGTGTATATACGATCTTACGTGCGGTTCACAAGTATAAAGATTCTCGTGAGCAGTTCGAAATGCGTACTCACAAGCGTTTGATTGACATCGTTAATCCTACGCCACAAACCGTTGATGCTTTGATGCGCTTAGATTTACCATCAGGCGTTGATATCGAAATCAAGCTTTAATTATAGTGTATGACGCTAACGCTCAAATCATTAATAGATTTGAGATTAAACAAATTATAAATAATGGCAAAAAAAAGATGAAAACATATAGGAGGTGTGACTGATGACCAAAGGAATCTTAGGGAAAAAACTAGGAATGACTCAAGTGTTCGCTGAAAACGGTGATGTTATTGCAGTAACTGTTATTGAAGCAACTCCAAACGTTGTTCTGCAAAAGAAGACTGTTGAGTCAGACGGTTATGAAGCAATCCAATTAGGATTCGATGACCAAAAAGAATCAAAAGCAACAAAGCCAGCAAAAGGCCATGCAGAGAAAGCTAGCACGGCACCTAAGCGCTTCGTTAGAGAACTTCGTGGTGCTGAATCAGGAGCATATGAAGTAGGTCAGGAAGTCAAAGTTGATGTATTTGCTGAAGGAGATATCGTAGACGTAACTGGAACATCTAAAGGGAAAGGTTTCCAAGGCTCGATCAAGCGCCATAACCAATCTCGTGGACCAATGTCTCATGGTTCTCGTTACCACCGTCGTCCGGGTTCAATGGGACCTGTAGCGCCAAACCGTGTATTTAAAGGAAAAGCGTTACCTGGTCGTATGGGTGGAGAGCAAATTACAGTTCAAAACCTTGAAATTGTAAAAATTGATACAGAACGTAATCTTCTTTTAGTTAAAGGGAATGTTCCTGGAGCTAAGAAAAGTTATGTAACAGTGAAAAGCGGAGTTAAAAACTAACGTCTAACAGAAAGGAGGATACATCATGCCGAAAGTAGCATTATTTAACCAATCAGGTTCACAAGTTGGTGATATAGAATTATCTGATGCGGTATTTGGTATAGAACCAAATCAACATGTATTACACGAAGCAGTCGTAATGCAGCAAGCTTCTTTACGTCAAGGTACTCATAAAGTAAAAGGACGTTCTGAAGTTCGCGGTGGTGGTCGTAAACCATGGCGTCAAAAAGGTACGGGTCGTGCTCGCCAAGGTTCAATTCGTTCTCCACAATGGGTTGGTGGTGGAGTAGTATTTGGTCCAACGCCACGTAGTTATGGATACAATTTACCGAAAAAAGTACGTCGTTTAGCAATTAAATCTGCACTTTCAAGCAAAGTTCAAGCAGAGGAAATTGTAGTTTTAGACAATCTAACACTTGATGCTCCAAAAACAAAAGAAATGGTGGCTCTACTAACTAACTTATCAGTAGATAGTAAAGCTCTAGTTGTAACGGCTGACTACAATGAAACTGTAGCGTTATCAGCTAGAAATATCCCAGGAGTTTCTTTTGTAGCTGCAGATGGAGTAAATGTATTAGATGTTCTTAAGCATGATAAGCTTGTAATTACAAAAGACGCAGTTGAAAAGGTAGAGGAGGTGCTTGCGTAATGTCAAACGCTAGAGATATCATTAAGCGCCCCGTCATCACAGAACGTTCAACAGATTTAATGGCAGATAAGAAATATACATTTGAAGTTGATGTTCGTGCAAACAAAACACAAATTAAAGACGCAATCGAAGAAATATTCGGCGTGAAAGTGAACAAAGTCAACACAATGAACTACAAAGGTAAGTTCAAGCGTTTTGGACGTCATTCAGGATATACTGCTCGTCGCAAAAAAGCAGTTGTTACTTTATCACCAGAAAGCAAAGAATTAGAATTCTTTGAAGGTGTTTAAGTTCTAGAGAAGGGAGGAAATTGAAATGCCTATTAAAAAGTATAAACCAACCAGTGCTGGTCGTCGTGGCATGTCTGTTCTAGACTTTGCAGAAATTACGACGGATAAGCCTGAAAAATCATTACTTGCACCTTTACACAAAAAAGGTGGTCGTAACAATCAAGGTAAATTAACAGTACGCCATCAAGGTGGTGGACACAAACGTCAATACCGTGTCATTGACTTTAAACGTACTAAAGATGGTATTCCAGGACGCGTTGCTACGATCGAATATGATCCGAACCGTTCAGCTAACATCGCGCTAATCAACTATGTTGATGGTGAAAAACGTTATATCCTTGCACCTAAAGGACTTAAAGTTGATACAATTATTGAATCTGGTCCAAATGCAGATATTAAAGTAGGTAACGCGTTACCACTTCAAAATATCCCAGTTGGTACAGTGATTCATAACATCGAGTTAAAGCCTGGTAAAGGTGGTCAACTTGTACGTTCTGCTGGTACTGAAGCTCAACTTCTTGGTAAAGAAGGAGATTATGTATTAGTTCGTTTGAATTCTGGCGAAACTCGTTATATCTTATCAACTTGTCGCGCAACTATCGGTCAAGTAGGTAACTTAGAGCATGAACTTGTAAACATCGGTAAAGCTGGTCGTTCTCGTTGGTTAGGTAAACGTCCTACAGTTCGTGGTTCAGTAATGAATCCTAACGACCATCCACACGGTGGTGGTGAAGGTCGTTCTCCAATTGGACGTAAATCACCAATGTCTCCATGGGGTAAACCAACTCTTGGATACAAAACGAGAAAGAAAAACAAGCATTCTGATAAATATATCGTTCGTCGTCGTAAAAAATAACGGGATTGGTCTACGGTTCGCTTGAACCGTGGGGCTGGTCACGAAGGGAGGTTTAACTATGGGTCGTAGCTTAAAGAAGGGACCTTTTGTCGATGATCATTTAGCTAAGAAAGTTGTAGCTATGAATGAGAAAGATGAAAAAAGAGTAATTAAAACTTGGTCACGTCGTTCTACTATTTTCCCAGAATTTATTGGGCACACAATTGCGGTTTATGATGGTCGTAAGCATGTACCAGTATTTATCTCTGAAGACATGGTTGGGCACAAGCTTGGTGAATTTGCACCAACACGTACTTATAAAGGCCATGCTGCTGACGATAAGAAAACTAGACGCTAAGTTAAGAGGGGAGGTCAAAACCTATGCAAGCTAAAGCCGTAGCTAAACAAGTGCGCATTGCTCCTCGTAAAGTTCGCTTAGTCGTTGACTTAATTCGAGGAAAGCAAGTGGGTGAAGCGATCGCAATACTTCGCCACACACCAAAAGCAGCGTCACCTGTAGTAGAAAAGTTGCTTAACTCTGCAATTGCAAATGCAGAGCATAATTATGAAATGGAACCAAATAATCTATTTGTTAGTGAAGTGTTTGTAGATGAAGGTGTAACGTTAAAACGTTTCCGCCCTCGTGCAATGGGACGTGCAAGTAGAATTAACAAACGCACAAGTCACATCACTTTAGTAGTTAAAGAAAACAAGGAGGGATAACGCGTGGGTCAAAAGGTTAATCCGATAGGACTTCGTGTCGGCATCATCCGTGATTGGGAGTCTAAATGGTACGCAGACAAAGACTATGCAGACTTACTACATGAAGACATTAAAGTTCGTGAGTATATTGAAAAACGACTTAAAGATGCATCAGTTTCAAAAGTTGAAATTGAGCGTGCTGCAAATCGTGTAAATATCACTGTTCACACTGCAAAACCTGGTATGGTAATTGGTAAAGGTGGATCTGAAGTGGAAGCACTTCGTAAAGCCCTTAATGAATTAACAGGCAAGCGTGTACACATTAATATCTTTGAAATTAAACAAGCTGATTTAGATGCTAAATTAGTAGCAGAAAATATCGCTCGTCAATTAGAAAATCGTATTTCGTTCCGTCGTGCTATGAAGCAGGCAATTCAACGTACGATGCGTGCTGGTGCCAAAGGGATCAAAACTCAAGTTTCTGGTCGTCTAGGTGGAGCAGACATCGCTCGTGCAGAACACTATAGTGAAGGAACAGTTCCTCTACACACATTACGTGCAGATATCGATTATGGAACTGCTGAAGCAGACACAACATACGGTAAACTTGGAGTTAAAATTTGGATTTACCGTGGTGAAGTCCTTCCAACGAAAGGAACGAAAAAAGAGGAAGGAGGCAAATAACCATGTTATTGCCAAAACGTGTAAAATATCGTCGTGAACATCGTGGAAAAATGCGTGGTCGTGCAAAAGGTGGAACTGAAGTTCATTTTGGTGAATATGGTCTACAAGCTGTTGAAGCTTCTTGGATTACTAACCGTCAAATTGAAGCAGCTCGTATTGCAATGACTCGTTATATGAAGCGTGGAGGTAAAGTTTGGATTAAAATCTTCCCTTCAAAACCATATACAGCTAAGCCTCTTGAAGTCCGAATGGGTTCTGGTAAAGGTGCTCCAGAAGGATGGGTTGCAGTTGTAAAACCTGGTAAAATTATGTTTGAAATCGCAGGAGTATCTGAAGAAGTAGCACGTGAAGCATTACGTCTTGCATCTCATAAGCTTCCTGTTAAATGTAAGTTTGTAAAACGCGAAGAAGTGGGTGGTGACGCAAATGAAAGCTAATGAAATCCGTAATTTGACCACTGCTGAACTCGAACAAAAAACGAAGTCACTAAAAGAAGAATTATTCAACCTTCGCTTTCAATTAGCGACTGGGCAGTTGGATAATCCAACCCGCATTCGTGAAGTTCGAAGAGCAATTGCTCGTGCAAAAACAGTTTTGCGTGAGAGAGAGCTTGGGATCAACGGCTAATTCGAAAGGAGGTTATCAAAGATGGAACGTAACCAACGTAAAGTCTATACTGGACGTGTTGTTTCTGACAAGATGGAAAAAACAATTACTGTTCAAGTTGAAACATATAAAAAAGACCGTTTATACGGTAAGCGTGTTAAATATACGAAAAAGTTTAAGGCGCATGATGAAGATAACTCTGCTAAAATTGGAGATGTTGTTAAAATCATGGAAACACGCCCGCTTTCAAAAGACAAACGTTTCCGATTAGTTGAAATCGTAGAAGAAGCGGTTATTATCTAATAGATTTTCTCTGTCGAAACGAAGGGAGGTAAATTAACATGATCCAACAGGAATCTAGATTAAAGGTCGCTGACAACTCTGGTGCCCGTGAAGTATTATGTATTAAAGTACTTGGTGGTTCTGGACGTAAGACGGCTAACATCGGCGATATTATCGTTTGTTCCGTTAAGCAAGCAACACCTGGTGGCGTTGTCAAGAAGGGTGACGTTGTTAAGGCTGTTATTGTTCGTACGAAAACAGGAGCTCGTCGCCAAGATGGTTCTTATATTAAGTTTGATGAAAATGCTGCAGTTATTGTGCGTGATGATAAGAGTCCTCGTGGAACTCGTATCTTCGGACCAGTAGCACGTGAGCTTCGTGAAAAACAATTTATGAAAATCGTTTCATTAGCTCCAGAAGTTCTTTAATAAAAAAATTAATGCCTTTTAAGGAGGTGCGAGAATGTCAATGCACGTTAAAAAAGGTGACACAGTTAAGGTTATGACAGGTAAAGATAAAGGAAAGCAAGGAGTTATCCTAGAAGCTTTCCCGAAGAAAAACCGTGTCCTTGTAGAAGGTATTAACATTGTTAAAAAACATGCAAAACCTTCACAAGATAACCCACAAGGTGGAATCATTAACAAAGAAGCATCTATCCATGTTTCTAACGTGATGCCTATCGATCCAAAGACCGGTGAACCTACTCGTGTAGGGTATAAAGTAGAAAATGGTAAAAAAGTACGTATTGCTAAAAAGTCAGGCGAAGCTTTAGACAAGTAAGACTGACAAGGAAAGGAGGTCAATCGTATGGCTCGATTAAAAGAAAAGTTCAAAAACGAAATTACTCCTTCTTTAATTGAAAAGTTTAACTACTCTTCAATTATGGGAGTTCCAAAAGTAGAAAAAATCGTGATTAACATGGGTGTTGGTGATGCTGTTGCTAATCCAAAAGCTCTTGATAAAGCAGTAGAAGAGTTAACTGAAATTGCTGGTCAAAAGCCACTCATTACTAAAGCGAAAAAGTCAATTGCAGGTTTCAAGCTACGTGAAGGAATGCCAATCGGGGCAAAAGTTACTTTACGTGGTGAGCGTATGTATGAATTCTTAGATAAATTAATTTCCGTTTCTTTACCACGCGTGCGTGACTTCCGCGGAGTTTCGAAAAAAGCATTTGACGGACGTGGAAATTACACACTTGGTGTGAAAGAACAATTAATTTTCCCTGAGATTGATTATGATAAAGTAGATAAAGTTAGAGGTATGGACATTGTAATTGTAACAACTGCTAATTCTGATGAAGAAGCTCGTGAGTTACTAACACAAATGGGTATGCCATTCCAAAAATAATCGGTTCTGCCGAAGAGGAGGGAAAACCTTGGCGAAAAAATCAATGATTGCAAAGCAAAAGCGCACTCAAAAGTTTAAAGTTCAGGAGTACACACGTTGTGAGCGTTGTGGACGTCCGCATTCTGTAATTAGAAAGTTTAAACTTTGCCGTATTTGCTTTAGAGAGCTTGCTTATAAAGGTCAAATTCCTGGCGTTAAAAAGGCTAGTTGGTAACCCGAAAACGGGAAGGAGGTAATGTAGATGGTCATGACAGATCCTATTTCAGATATGCTAACTCGCATTCGTAATGCGAACGTAGTACGTCACGAGAAATTAGAAGTTCCAGCATCAACAATTAAAAAAGATATCGCAGAAATCCTTAAGAATGAAGGGTTTATCCGTGACTATGAATTCATTGAAGATAACAAACAAGGTGTTTTGCGTATCTTCTTGAAATACGGTGTGAATAACGAGCGTGTTATCACAGGATTAAAACGTATCAGTAAACCTGGCCTTCGTGTATATGCGAAAGCAACAGAAGTACCACGTGTACTTGGTGGGTTAGGGATTGCTATTGTGTCAACATCAAATGGTGTAATGACAGATAAAACGGCTAGACAACAACAAGTAGGCGGAGAAGTATTAGCTTACGTTTGGTAAGAACAATTGGATAGGAACGGAGGTGTATGTAATGTCTCGTATTGGTAATAAACCAGTTGAAATTTCAAGTGATGTAACAATCACATTAAACGAAAACAACATCACGGTTAAAGGTCCAAAAGGTGAGCTTTCTAGAAACCTTCACCCGGACATGATCGTTAAAGTAGAAGAAAATGTTCTAACTGTTGAAAGACCTTCTGAAAGTAAACCACACCGTGCGTTACATGGTACGACTCGTAGTATCATCGCTAACATGGTTGAAGGTGTAACTAAAGGTTATGAAAAAGGTCTTGAACTGATTGGGGTAGGTTACCGTGCAACAAAGTCTGGCCAAAAGCTAGTTCTTAACGTTGGTTATTCTCACCCTGTTGAAATCGTACCTGAAGAAGGTATTGAGATCGAGGTTCCTTCAAATACAAAAGTACTTGTAAAAGGAATCGATAAAGAACGTGTTGGTGCAATTGCGGCTAATATCCGTTCAGTTCGTTTACCAGAACCTTATAAAGGTAAAGGTATCCGTTACGAAGGCGAGTTTGTTCGTCGTAAAGAAGGTAAGACTGGTAAGTAAGTAAAAAGATAAACGGAAAGGAATGACGTTCAATGATTACGAAAGCTAATAAAAACTTAGCACGTAAAAAAAGACATGCTCATGTTCGTCGTACGATCACAGGTACTGCTGAACGTCCTCGTCTAAACGTATTCCGTTCATCTAAACATATATACGCACAATTAATTGACGATGTAGCTGGAGTTACAGTTGCATCTGCGTCTAGTTTAGATAAGGAACTTAATTTAGAAAACGGTGGAAACAGAGAAGCAGCTAAACAGGTTGGCGAGCTAGTTGCCAAGCGTGCTATTGATAAAGGGTACCAAACAATCGTATTTGACCGTGGCGGATATATCTATCACGGCCGTGTACAAGTGCTTGCTGATGCAGCAAGAGAAGCAGGATTACAATTCTAAGAAACAAAGGAGGGAAAATGAATGCGTCGTATTGACCCTAATACGTTAGAACTTGAAGAAAAAGTTGTTGCCGTCAATCGTGTGGCGAAAGTTGTTAAAGGTGGACGTCGTTTCCGTTTCGCAGCACTAGTTGTTGTAGGCGATAAAAACGGCCATGTAGGTTTTGGATTAGGAAAAGCGCAAGAAGTCCCTGAAGCAATTCGTAAAGCGATTGAAGATGCAAAGAAGAATTTAATTGAAGTTCCTGTAGTAGGAACAACAATTCCACATCAAATTTTAGGTCACTTTGGTGCAGGCCGCGTTTTATTAAAGCCAGCTTCTGAAGGTACAGGAGTTATTGCTGGTGGACCTGTTCGTGCAGTGTTAGACCTAGCTGGTGTTGGTGATATCTTATCAAAATCATTAGGATCTAATAACCCTATTAATATGGTTCGTGCTACTATCCAAGGTCTTAACAGCCTTAAGCGTGCAGAAGATGTAGCAAAACTTCGTGGAAAATCTGTGGAAGAACTGTTAGGATAAGGAGGGAAATCAAATGGCAAAGAAGTTAGAAATTACCCTCACTCGTAGCTTGATTGGCCGTCCTGGTGACCAACGAGTGACAGTTCAAACATTGGGCTTACGCAAAATGCATCATTCAGTAATTCAAGAAGACAATGCTGCAATTCGTGGCATGATCAATAAAGTGTCTCATTTAGTAACAGTTAAAGAAATTGAGGCGTAATACAAATAACTCTCGTATGAGGAGGTGGCAACATGAAACTTCATGAGTTGAAACCTGCAGAAGGTTCTCGTAAAGAGCGCAATCGTGTAGGACGTGGTATCGGTAGTGGAAATGGTAAGACTTCAGGCCGTGGGCATAAAGGTCAAAATTCACGTTCAGGCGGTGGTGTTCGTCTAGGATTTGAAGGGGGACAAAACCCTATCTTCCGTCGTTTGCCAAAACGTGGATTTACAAACCCAACTCGTAAAGAGTTTACGATTGTAAATGTTGAAACACTAAACCGTTTTGATGCAGGGACTGAAATCACACCTGAGTTATTAATCGAAACTGGGGTTGTGAAGAACGTAAAGGATGGAATCAAAATCCTTGGCAATGGTAAGCTCGACAAAAAACTTTCTGTTAAAGCAGATAAGTTCTCTGCTTCTGCTAAAGAAGCAATCGAAGCTGCCGGCGGAAATACTGAGGTGATTTAATGTTTCGGACGATATCTAATATTATGCGTGTTGGAGATTTAAGGTCGAAAGTAATTTTTACATTATTAATGCTAGTAGTCTTTCGTATCGGAAGCTTTATCCCTGTACCAGGTTCTGACCGAGAGGCTCTAGACTTCCTTGATCAAGCCAATGCATTTGGATTGCTAAATACATTTGGTGGTGGCGCACTAGGAAACTATTCCATTTTCGCTACTGGGATTATGCCTTACATTACTGCATCCATCATTATGCAATTATTGCAAATGGATGTCGTTCCAAAATTTGCTGAATGGGCAAAAGAGGGTGAGTCAGGTCGACGTAAGTTGGCTCAAATCACTCGTTATGGAACGATTGTATTAGGATTTCTTCAAGCTCTAGCTATGTCCGTTGGTTTTAATTCAATATTCCCAGGGTTAATTCCTAACCCAAGTGTTCCAAAATATCTGTTCATTGCATTAGTAATGACAGCAGGAACAGCCTTCCTCATGTGGCTTGGTGAACAAATCACTGCCAAAGGGGTAGGTAATGGAATTTCAATTATTATCTTCGCTGGGATTGCTTCGGCAATACCAACTGGAGTGAATCAAATCTATGGTACACAAATTGAAAATGCCGGAGATAATTTATTCTTAAGCATTGTAACGGTCCTAATCCTACTTTTAGTTATTTTAGCAGTTGTTGTTGGAGTTATTTATGTTCAGCAAGCACTTCGAAAAGTTCCGGTTCAATATGCAAAGCGACTTGTTGGTAGAAATCCAGTTGGTGGTCAATCAACTCACTTACCAATTAAAGTAAATGCAGCTGGGGTTATTCCAGTAATCTTTGCAATGTCGCTCTTTATATTCCCAGGAACAATTGCTGGTTTCTTCCCAGACAGTGCGGTTGCAGGCTGGATTACACAATATATAAGCTTTGAAAACAATATTGGACTTGTGTTCTATGCGATATTAATTATTGCATTCACATACTTCTATACATTTATTCAAGTGAATCCAGAACAAATGGCTGAAAACTTAAAGAAGCAGGGTGGATACATCCCAGGGATTCGTCCAGGAAAAACAACACAACAATATGTAACGAGAATCCTTTACCGTTTAACGCTAGTAGGTGCTTTATTTTTGACAGCAGTGTCAATTCTACCGTTTTTCTTTACTAGGTTTATGGAATTACCTCCTGCGGTTCAAATTGGCGGAACTGGATTATTAATCGTCGTTGGTGTAGCATTAGATACGATGAAACAAATCGAGAGTCAGTTAATTAAGAGAAGCTATAAAGGCTTTATCAAGTAAAGAAGGAAGGGGGATGTTTCCCCTTACCCTTGTTTAGAAGGCCGTTGGAGGAGGATAATATGAATCTAATATTGATGGGGCTTCCTGGTGCTGGGAAAGGCACACAGGCTGAGAAGATTGTAGCAGAATATAGCATCCCTCACATATCAACAGGAGATATGTTTCGAGCAGCAATAAAAAATGAAACGGAATTAGGAATGAAAGCCAAGCAGTTTATGGATGCAGGTGAATTAGTTCCTGACGAAGTAACCATTGGAATTGTTCGTGAACGGTTAAGTCAAGATGATTGTACAAAAGGTTTTCTGTTAGATGGTTTTCCAAGAACCGTTGCTCAAGCAGAAGCTTTAGAAGAGATGTTAACTTCGTTAGAACGAAAAATAGATTATGTTTTAAACATTGATGTTCCTGAAGAGATTTTATTAGAACGTCTAACTGGACGTCGTGTTTCTCCGACATCAGGCAGAACATATCATGTTATATTTAACCCTCCTAAAGTAGAAGGTAAATGTGACGTAGATGGTAGTGACCTGATTCAACGTGATGATGATAAACCAGAAACTGTTGCAAAACGGTTAGAGGTTAACATCAAGCAAGCACAACCGTTAATTGATTTTTATACCGAAAGAGGCTATCTTCGTAACATTGATGGACAGCAGGATATTGTAAAGGTCTATGCAGACATTGAACAACTTCTGAAAGGATTACATGCATGATTATATGTAAGACACAAAGAGAAATAGAAATCATGCGAGAAGCTGGTAGAATCGTTGCTCTTACACACCAGGAGTTAAAGAAACATGTCAATCCTGGTATTTCAACAAGGGAACTTGATGAACTAGCGGAAAAGGTAATTCGCTCCTATGATGCGGTGCCATCTTTTAAAGGCTATAATGGATTTACGGGTAGTATCTGTGCTTCAGTAAATGAAGAATTAGTACACGGGATTCCAGGTAAAAAAGTTCTTAAAAACGGGGATATTATCTCAATTGACATTGGAGCCAATTACAAAGGCTATCATGGAGATTCTGCATGGACCTATGCTGTTGGGGATATATCCGAAGAAGACCAAAAGTTGCTCGATGTCACTGAACAATCATTGTATAAAGGTCTAGCAGAAGCAAAACCAGGTGAACGGTTATCAGATATTTCTCATGCGATACAATCTTATGTTGAACCTTTTGGCTTTTCAATTGTAAGAGAATATGTAGGGCACGGTGTTGGCCAAGATTTGCATGAAGACCCGCAAATTCCACACTATGGTCCCCCGGGTAAAGGCCCTCGCTTAAAGCCTGGAATGGTTCTAGCAATAGAGCCAATGGTGAATGCGGGTAGTCGCTATGTTCGCACGTTAGCTGATAATTGGACAGTTGTTACAACGGATGGGAAGAATTGTGCGCATTTCGAGCATACGATTGCTATTACAGACACGGGGTATGAGATATTAACGAAATTGTAATTGTAGGTGAAGACGACTATGATAGATCCTGAATCGGGACCGCAGCTTGGTCAGATTGTTGAGATTATTAAAGGTCGAGATAAAGAACAGTTTAGTGTGATTATCCGAATCGAAACGGAACGCTTTGTTTATATAGCGGATGGAGACAAACGTAAATATGACCGAGCGAAACGGAAGAATATTCATCACCTCAAGCTCATCAATTACGTCTCTACTGAAGTGAAAAGTAGCATAGAAGAATCTGGTCGGGTAACAAACGGAAAATTGAGATATGCCTTACAAAAGTTTTTAGAGCAAGAAAATCATTTACTGAAGGAAGGTGAGTAAATTCATGGCGAAAGAAGATGTGATTGAAGTAGAAGGTACCGTCATAGAGCCACTGCCAAACGCGATGTTTCGAGTTGAGCTTGAGAATGGGCACAAAGTATTAGCCCACGTATCGGGAAAAATTCGCATGCATTTTATTCGTATTCTTCCAGGGGATAAAGTAACTGTTGAGTTGTCACCATATGACTTAACACGTGGACGAATTACGTATCGATATAAATAATTACTCGTATTACCCAAACAATTTCACAACTAGGAATTGTTTATGGCACTCCGCATCATAAGGAGGTAAAAAGGATGAAAGTCAGACCATCAGTTAAACCAATTTGCGAAAAATGTAAAGTCATTCGTCGTAAAGGTACGGTCATGGTAATTTGTGAAAATCCAAAGCACAAACAAAAACAAGGTTAAATTAAAGGAGGTGCTTAAATGGCACGTATTGCAGGTGTCGACATCCCTCGTGACAAACGAGTTGTTGTCTCATTAACGTATATTTTTGGAGTGGGTAGTAAAAGATCTGCTGAGATTCTTGAAAAAGCTGGTGTTTCTGAAAACACACGCGTTCGAGACCTAACAGAAGATGAGCTTAATAAAATTCGTGAAGTAATTGATGCATATCGCGTAGAAGGTGACCTTCGTCGTGAAATTTCACTTAACATTAAGCGTCTTATCGAGATTGGTTCATACCGTGGCATCCGTCACCGTCGTGGCTTACCAGTTCGTGGACAAAATTCTAAAAACAATGCTCGTACACGTAAAGGTCCTCGTCGTACAGTAGCAAATAAGAAGAAGTAAGGAGGTAGCGTAAATGGCTAAAAGAACGAATACACGTACAAAGCGTCGTCAACGTAAAAACGTAGAAACTGGTGTAGCACACATCAAATCTACTTTTAACAACACGATTGTTACGATTACAGACACTCACGGAAATGCAATTTCTTGGGCTAGTGCTGGTAATTTAGGCTTTAAAGGTTCTCGTAAATCAACTCCATTTGCTGCACAAATGGCTGCTGAAGCAGCTGGTAAAACAGCAATGGAACATGGTATGAAGACGGTTGAGGTTTCTGTTAAAGGACCTGGTGCTGGTCGTGAAGCTGCGATCCGTTCACTACAAGCAGTTGGATTAGAAGTTAACATGATTAAAGACGTTACTCCTGTTCCACATAATGGTTGCCGTCCGCCAAAACGTCGTAGAGTATAAAAGAAATCAAACGGGTTGAATAGATTTCCTTAAAGTGTCAATAATGGGTTAAGACGAGATTTCCCTGTGAAACGGTTCTTACAAGTTATTGACTGTTTAGGTTATATATGTTCGGAACTGCCTAATGGGGAATTCCGGTTAGGCAAATAGCTTTATCTACCGGTGTTCGACGTTTTGAAGGAGGGTTTGTTTAATGATAGAAATAGAAAAGCCAAATATTGAAACGGTTGAGATTAGCGAAGACGCAAAGTATGGGAAGTTCGTAGTGGAACCACTAGAACGTGGATATGGTACAACACTAGGCAACTCTTTACGTCGTATTCTTTTGTCCTCTTTACCTGGGGCTGCTGTGACATCAGTTCAAATTGATGGTGTCTTACATGAATTCTCTACCATTGAAGGTGTAGTAGAAGATGTAACAACGATTATACTTAATCTAAAACAGTTAGCTCTAAAAATATATTCTGATGAAGTAAAAACATTGGAAATTGATATATCTAGTGAAGGGGTCGTTACTGCTGGAGATTTAACACACGATAGTGATGTTGATGTTCTGAATCCTGAGCTACACCTTG
This sequence comes from Bacillus alkalicellulosilyticus, assembly GCF_002019795.1. Classification (GTDB taxonomy): domain Bacteria; phylum Bacillota; class Bacilli; order Bacillales; family Bacillaceae_F; genus Bacillus_AO; species Bacillus_AO alkalicellulosilyticum. The sequence continues at coordinate 61,573 of NZ_KV917381.1, forward strand.
CTACTTTAGGTAAGGGTGCACGTTTGCATATGAGAGTTTCTGCTAAACGTGGTCGCGGGTATGTACCAGCAGAAGGGAATAAGTCTGAAGAGCTACCAATTGGTGTTATTCCAATTGATTCAATTTTCACACCTGTCTCTCGCGTAAATTATCAAGTTGAAAACACGCGTGTTGGCCAAATCACAAACTATGATAAACTAACCCTTGATGTTTGGACTGACGGAAGTATTCGCCCAGAAGAGGCAGTGTCTTTAGGGGCAAAAATCTTAACTGAACACTTAAATATCTTTGTAGGATTGACTGACCAAGCTCAAAATGCTGAGATTATGGTTGAGAAGGAAGAAGATCAGAAAGAAAAAGTTCTTGAGATGACGATTGAAGAGCTAGATTTATCTGTTCGTTCTTACAACTGCCTAAAGCGTGCTGGTATAAATACCGTGCAGGAGCTTACGCATAAGTCTGAAGAAGATATGATGAAGGTTCGTAATTTAGGTCGCAAATCTCTTGAAGAAGTTCAAGAGAAGCTTGGAGAGCTTGGCCTAGGCTTACGCAACGAAGAATAGAGATCACTGTTTACCCTTGTGGTAAAACTGCAAAAGGAGGGAAACTATTATGGCATATGCAAAATTAGGACGTACAAGTTCACAACGTAAAGCACTTTTCCGTGATTTAGCTACTGACTTAATTATTAACGAAAGAATCGAAACGACTGAGGCTAAAGCGAAAGAGCTTCGTTCCATCGTTGAAAAATTAATTACATTAGGTAAGCGTGGAGATCTTCATGCTCGTCGTCAAGTTGCTTCTTTCGTTCGTCGTGAAGTAGCAAATGAGGAAGAGAATCAAGATGCAATTCAAAAATTATTCAGTGATATTGCACCTCGTTATGAAGACCGTCAAGGAGGATACACTCGTATCCTGAAAGTGGGTCCTCGTCGTGGAGATGGAGCACCAATGGCGATTATTGAACTAGTATAACAAAAGAGTCTGCGACAAAGGGCACAACAGATCTGAGCTTAGGCTCTGACTCTGAGGGGCCCTTTTTTGTATGAACCAGTAGAATGGTGTGGGAGGACTAATCGGATGGAAAAGCAAATTAGTATTAAAAACCTTTCATACCGCTATGAGGGAAGTTCTGAGTATGCCCTTAAAGGGGTAAACTTAGATATTGCTAAAGGGGAATGGGTAGCCATCATTGGGCATAATGGCTCAGGGAAGTCGACGTTATCTCGTTTCTTTAATGCGCTCCTTCTCCCTGTACAAGGGGATGTTAGGATTTCTAGTTATAATAGTAAAGATGCGCAATCTCTATGGGACATTAGACGAACGGTAGGTTTAGTTTTTCAGAATCCTGATAATCAACTTGTTGCAACTACCGTTAAAGATGATATCGCTTTTGGTCTAGAGAACTTTGGTTTCGACCGAGAAACGATGGAAGACAGGATTGTTCAAAGTGCAAGTAAGGTAGGGATTGACCACTTGCTACTAGAAGAACCCCACCGGTTATCAGGTGGACAAAAACAACGTGTTGCGATCGCTGGTATTATCGCCATTAAACCGGAAGTTATCGTATTAGATGAAGCTACATCCATGTTAGACCCTATTGGACGTAGAGAGGTTATCTCAACGATTCAAGAGGTGAATCACACTGAGAAGATTACTATCGTCTCGATTACGCATGACTTAGCAGAAGCAGCATTAGCAGACCGTATTATTGTAATGAATCAAGGTGAGATTGTTTTAACAGGAACACCGAAACAAGTGTTTGAAAATAGTGCGACATTATATCGGTATGGTTTAGAGCTTCCATTCGCAGTTGAAGTAAGAGAAAGGTTAGTAGAATTAGGGTATGATATCTCAACGCAAGCATTAACTGCGGAGGAAGTGATTAATGAACTATGGACATTACAGTCGAAAACCTAGATCATTGGTATGGAAAAGGGACGCCATTTGAAAAAAAAGCTTTGACTAATATTTCGCTTCATATTGCATCCAAGTCATACACGGCCATTATTGGGCATACGGGGTCTGGGAAGTCAACATTAGTCCAACACATGAACGGTCTCCTTAAGCCAACTGCAGGCACAATAAAAGTAGGTACGCATGTTATTGAAGGAGGGAAGAAATCAAAAGACATGAAAGACTTACGTCGATCTGTGGGGTTTGTTTTTCAGTATCCAGAGCATCAGCTTTTTGATGAAACTGTTGAAAAAGATATTGCTTTTGGTCCGGTGAATTTTGGTATGAGTGAGGAGCTAGCGAAAAAGAAAGCAAGAGAAGTTCTTCATAAAGTAGGACTTCCCGCGGACGTCTTACATAGATCACCATTTGAATTAAGTGGTGGCCAAAAGAGGAGAGCTGCGATTGCAGGTGTACTTGCGATGACACCTAGTGTGCTTATCCTAGATGAGCCAACAGCAGGACTCGATCCAAAGGGGCGTCGTGACATTATGAACTTGTTTTATCAGCTTCATCAAGAAGAAGGACTCACAACAGTCCTAGTTACTCATAACATGCTTGATGCTGCCCTGTTTGCTGACCATATATATGTAATGGATGCAGGGGAGATCGCAATGCAAGGAACGCCTGCAGAGATATTTGCGTCTACGAAAGAGTTACAAAAGATAGGACTAGATGTCCCGGAATCGGTACAGATGATTGAAATGGTAGAGAAACAATTCCAAGTCCAGATGAAACGGGATGTATTCACTTCTTTAGCAGTTGCAGAGGAAATTGACAAGCACATTTGTTATAAGGAGTGATACAATGTTTCAACATGTCATTGTCGGTCAATATGTAAAAGGCCATTCGATTTTCCATCAAATGGACCCACGTTCAAAGTTGATTGCTATTTTCTTACTCGTGCTTATCGTCTTCTTAGCAAACAATTGGTTATCCTATTTTGTTCTTATCATCTTTGCGTTATTATCTATTATCATCTCACAAGTGCCATTATTATATATTTATAAAGGATTAAAACCTATTTTTTTGATTATCGTGTTTACGATGCTCATGCACCTCATTCTAAATAAAGAGGGAGCAGTTGTACTGGAAATGGGTCCTTTCTCTGTATATGAAAGTGGTATAACACAAGGTGTTTTTATAGCGTTACGACTCTTAATCATCGTTGTGTTAACATCATTATTAACGTTGACGACTAAACCACTTGATTTAACAGATGGACTGGAGTTCTTGTTACAGCCATTAACACGCTTTAGGGTACCTGCCCATGAAATAGCACTGATGATGTCGATATCACTTCGCTTTATTCCTACGCTCTTGCAAGAAACAGAGAAAATTCTAAAGGCTCAAATGGCAAGAGGTGTTGACTTTAGTAGTGGCTCTATCATGCAACGGATGAAAGCAGTCATTCCGTTACTAATACCTTTATTCATAAGTGCCTTTAAACGAGCAGAAGACCTTGCTCTAGCGATGGAGTCACGCGGTTATAGGGGTGGAGAGGGTCGTACGAAGTTACGAGAATTAGAGTGGAGAAAAAAGGACACGTCTGTTCTCTTTATTGTGTGTCTTTTTGGGTTTGGATTGTTTTTATTGAGGATATAATGAGGGATGTAAATGAGAAGAATGAAGGCAGTTATTACGTATGATGGGACAAACTTTTGCGGGTTTCAGTCCCAACCAAACCTTCGAACCGTGCAGTCAGAAGTAGAAAAAGCCCTCACTAGAATTCATAAAGGGGAAGAGGTCATCATTACAGCCTCTGGGCGGACTGATGCAGGAGTACATGCACATGGTCAGGTTTTTCATTTTGATACATCATTAGCAATTTCTGAAGAAAAATGGCCTTTTGCTTTTCGAGGACAGTTGCCATTAGATATCGAAATCAGAGAAATAACAGAAGTGGACCGAGATTTTCATGCGCGCTATGACGTTGAGAAAAAAGAATACAGATACCGAGTGTTATGCTCACGTACACGAGACGTGTTTTCAAGGCAATACCAGCATTATGTTCCGTACCAGGTGGATTTTGAACGTATGGTAGCTGGTAGCAAGCATTTACTTGGTAAACATGACTTTACGTCCTTTTGTTCCACGAAAACAGCGACTTCAAACAGGGTAAGAACAATTTATGAACTAGACATTGAAAGAGATGGTAACGAGTTTGTATTTCGCATCGTAGGAAATGGATTTCTTTATAATATGGTTCGTATTATCGTTGGCACACTACTAGAAGTAGGCAGAGGAAAACGTGAGCCGGAAGACATAAAGAGTATCCTTGAAGCTCAGAACAGAAAAAGAGCAGGAAAAACGGCACCTGGTCATGGACTTTACTTGTGGGAAGTCACATATAAAGACGAAACCGCGCAACTGAACGCAGAAAAGGGTCGTAAAAACTAGCAAAATAAAAAATATCTCAAAACAACTCTTCCTAGTGTGACAAAAACGTTGACATTGGGTTTTAATTGAGATATGATGTTAGATGGTATTTCGAAAATAAACCCACTAGCCCCGGGTTTAGGCTTGTTACTATAGACAATGGAATTCCGATAAAAAATGTAATTATTAAAGATACGATATTAGGAGGGAAAATCATGCGTACAACATATATGGCAAAGCCAAACGAAGTTGAACGTAAGTGGTACGTTATTGACGCTGAAGGCCAAACATTAGGTCGTTTAGCAAGTGAAGTAGCCTCTATCCTACGTGGAAAAACAAAACCAACGTTTACTCCACATGTAGATACAGGAGACCATGTAATTCTTATCAATGCATCAAAGATTGTTTTAACAGGTAAAAAACTAACTGACAAGATTTACTACCGTCACAGTAATCATCCTGGTGGACTTAAGCAAACAACTGCTGGTGAAATGTTGAAAAACAAACCAGAAAGAATGCTTGAGCTAGCAATCAAAGGGATGTTACCTAAAAACACTCTTGGACGTAAACAAGGAATGAAACTACACGTATTCGCGGGTAGTGAGCATAACCACCAAGCACAAAAACCAGAAGCTTATGAGCTTCGCGGATAATCGAAGGAGGGTATAAATTTGGCACAAGTACAATATTATGGTACTGGTCGTCGTAAGCACTCTGTAGCACGTGTTCGTTTAGTGCCGGGTGATGGTCGTATCGTTATCAATAACCGTGAAATTGATGTATACTTCAGAGGAAAAGAAACACTTAAGTTAATCGTAAAACAACCTTTAGTAGAAACTGCTACAGAAGGTCAATACGATATTCTTGTAAACGTAACAGGCGGTGGCTACACAGGACAGGCTGGAGCAATCCGTCATGGTGTTTCAAGAGCATTACTAGAAGCGGATCCTGAATTCCGTGGATCATTAAAATCTGCAGGTTTCCTAACACGTGACCCTCGTATGAAAGAGCGTAAAAAATACGGTCTTAAAGCGGCACGTCGTGCACCTCAGTTCTCAAAACGTTAATATACTTGCGTTTCAAGGCTCGCATCCTATTGGGTGGGAGTCTTTTTTTGTAGGGGAAAGAGTAGTATGACGAGGTCCGTTTATGGTTACACAGTGAAGAAGATAGTTTTTCATTAGTAAGGCTAATCGCATTAAAAAACATCGTCTCGCTAATGAATCAGGAGAAACATTTTTATTTATTATTACAATTTTCGTTCTCATTAAACAACTCATGTCCTCTATTGTAAGTTTCGGTAAAAGAGCTTTATTTTTAGGAGAGATGGTCGTTTGTATGAGTGTGGGAGAGGAGACCAGATTGTGATTGGTAAATGAGAATTGCTTATCTGTTGAGTTGTCAAGTCAAGGAGTGAGGCTCGGACCTAACCAGTAAAAGCATATTTACTGTCTTCACTCATCTCAAAGCCCGTTGAGAAAAACTCATTCAATATAGGCAAGTTGTGAGAAACCACTCACAACTTGCCTAAGATAGTGCTGATATTATTCGTTCAAAAAATACAACACGAAACGATTCTAAGAACTAACGACCCAGACATCATAATTTTTAGAGCGTAGTTCATCCGCAAATGCTTCTGCGTTTTCACGATTTTGAAATGCTCCAACTTGAACTTTCCAGAGGCCTTCTTGTTGAAAGATATAAGTTGTATACCCTTCATTGTCTAACTGTTGAGCCTGTCGGTCTGCATTTGCTCTATTGGTAAAAGCCCCTACCTGAACTTTGTACATAGTTTGAGGTTTTTGTTGTAAGTTAAATGCCTGGACAATGCCATTTACATGTCCTCGTGCAATTTTGTTGAGAAAGGATGAACTGGAGAGTAAGTCAGCATCGTTCGGGTTATCAATAAATAGGTTTTCAGTTAAAATAGCAGGCATTGAAGTCTCTCTTAGCACAGCAAAGTTAGCGGTTTTTCTCCCGCGATCTCTAACATTAGTTTCATTAATTATTGCAGAATGCATTAATCGTTGCAGTTGAACAGTGCGGGATGCTTGACTGGTATGAATATAAGATTCAAAGCCTGTACCACCACCTGCATTAACATGAATGGAAATAAAATAGTCAGCTTGCCATTGGTTTGCTTGAGAAGCTCGTTCACTTAAACTGACAGAAACATCATTGGTTCTGCTCATTGATACTTCAACATTTTCATACTCGTTAAGGAGCATGTCCCGAATTCTACTAGAAATGTCCAATGTTAAATGTTTCTCTTGAAGGCCATTACCAACTGCTCCTGAATCCGAACCACCATGTCCTGGATCGATAAAAATTCTAGTCAATTGACTCACTCCTCTATCTATTTTTAGTTGTTTTCATAGATATTTTATGCTCATATAAAACAAGCTGAAACGGCTATTAAATCAGGAGGATAATCTAGATTAATATGTTATTGGTGGCGAAACTTTAGGTTTCTTTCATTGTCTTCCATCTATTAAAAAAAAAGAAACAAAACATTTAAAAAGAAGATTGAAATTATTCGAATAATGTATATAATAGAGTGTAAGCGGATACATCATAAGACCATTCAGAAAACCTAATAATAAATAGGTTAGGAGTTGGTGAAGGACAAAAAATAAAAGAATCTTAAATATTTTTTTCGAAAACAATTAACGCGCGTTAGTTGTTGGTAGCAAAACGAATGTTTATTTTTTTTATAGGACTACTAACGCGTGTTAGTGGTCGAATAAGGGGGAAAAGTCGATGAAAAGGAAGACATTTGTATTATTTTCTTTACTTACATTATTAATTGGCATGTTTTCTACAGGATTTGCAAATACAGGTGGGGTTCAAGCAGAAGATGGCAGACCCATGGGATCAACGTTTTATGAAACGTTTGATACTTTTAATACGGAACGCTGGTCAACAGCAGGAGTATGGTCAAATGGAGATATGTTTAACGCGACATGGTATCCAGAACAGGTTTCATTTTCAGATGGAAAAATGAAATTGCAAATTGACGAGGAAGACAATGAAGAATCAGAGACAGATTATAAATCTGGGGAATTAAGAACGAATGTACATTATCATTACGGATTGTTTGAGGTAAGTATGAAGCCTGCTAAATCAACAGGAACCGTATCTTCATTTTTTACATATACGGGTCCATGGGATTGGGAAAATGACCCGTGGGATGAAATTGATATTGAATTCCTTGGAAAAGATACAACAAGAGTTCAATTTAACTATTTTACTAACGGCGTAGGAAACAATGAACACTACCATGACTTAGGGTTTGACGCATCAGAATCTTTTAATACGTATGCTTTTGAGTGGAGACCAGATTCAATTAGTTGGTATGTTAATGGAGAGTTAGTTTATACAGCCACAGAAAACATCCCGCAAACACCACAAAAAATTATGATGAACTTATGGCCAGGAATTGGTGTAGATGGATGGACAGGTGCATTTAATGGAGAGGATACGCCTGTTGTAGCTGAATATGAGTGGGTAAGGTATACATCATTAGATGAATTAGATAATAACGGGGAACAACCGGAACCAGAAGTGCCAGAAACTCCAGTAGATGAAGAAGAACCAGGCGAAGATAATGAAAGTCCTGCTGAACGTCCGATGGGCTCAAAATTTGAAGAACTTTTTGATACCTTTAATACAGAGCGCTGGTCAACAGCAGGAGTATGGACAAATGGTGCAATGTTTAATGCAACATGGTATCCAGAACAGGTGACATTTTCAGATGGAAAAATGAAGTTGCAAATTGACAAAGAAGATGATGAAGAAGCAGTTCCAGAATATAAGGCTGGGGAATTAAGAACGAATCAGTTTTATCAATACGGGTTGTTTGAAGTCAATATGAAGCCAGCGAAATCAACAGGAACGGTATCTTCATTCTTTACGTATACGGGTCCGTGGGATTGGGATAATGATCCGTGGGATGAGATTGATATTGAGTTCCTTGGTAAGGATACAACAAGAGTTCAATTTAACTATTTTACTAACGGCGTAGGAAACAATGAACACTACCACGACCTAGGGTTTGACGCATCAGAATCTTTTAATACGTATGCTTTTGAGTGGAGACCTGACTCGATTAGTTGGTATGTCAATGGGGAGTTAGTCTATACGGCCACAGAAAACATCCCGCAAACCCCACAAAAAATCATGATGAATTTATGGCCAGGTATTGGAGTGGATGCGTGGACAGGTGTATTTGACGGTGAAGACACTCCAGTTGTAACGGAGTACGATTGGGTAAGGTACACTCCACTAGAGGAATTAGATGATAACGGAGTACAACCGGAACCAGAGATCCCAGTAACACCTGAGACTCCAGAAACACCTGAGGCACCAGAAGTACCTGAGACACCAGAAACACCAGTAGTTGAGGATGGAGAAACAGGAGAAACAGTTGTCGATAAAGAAAAGGGAAATGAGACAGGTGGTAAGAAGTTACCGAATACCGCAACATCTCTTTATAACTATTTGGCAATTGGTTTATTGATTCTTGCAACAGGAGCATTTCTTTATTATAGAAGCCGTAAAAAAATAGTCGAATAATAGAAGATAATTGTTAATAAAAAGGTTGTCCAAGTGGGTAATAGCCATTGCGACAACCTTTTTATGTAAGGTAAAAATAAGCTGTGGATTTAATGGATACTGTCTACAGTTATCCAAGAAGTGTTATAATATGGGTAAATATTGAATTAGTAGGTGTAAACCAGTGCGTAGTGAAGATTTAGCAAAACTTTTAGGGGTTTCTAGAAGTACAATCTCGAGAGTCATAAATAATTATCCAGATATTCCACAAGCCACTCGTGAAAAAGTGTGGAAAGCGATAGAGGAATATAATTACGTACCAAATGCGTCGGCACGGAAGCTAGCAGGAGTAAGAAATAACATGATAGCAATTGTCGTTTTGGATGTAAAAGAAGAGGGTGTACCACATCATTTAAAAACAACAGAAGCCACACTCATATACGATAATCCGTTTTTCTCACCAGTTATAAATGCAGTGAGTGACCAAGCTAATAAATTGGATTATTATGTATTAATTTCTATCGTTTATTCGAAGGAAGATTTAAAGAAAGTTGAAAAGTTATTTTCGCAAAAAATGATAGATGGTGCTATTTTTGTTGGAACCCAGGAGACTGAGAATAATCTTATTTTTAAGCTGATCGAACAGAAATATTTAATTGCACTTATCGATACGAGTGAAATACATAATAATAATCACAATGCGATATATGTCAATGCTGATAACTATGAAGGAAGCTGCAAAGCTATTTCTTATTTAATAGAATTAGGACATAAAAGAATTGGAATGATTACAGGAAACATAAATAAGCTCTCAGCAAAGGATAGACTCCAAGGATATAAAGATACACTTATAAAGAATGGATTACAAATTGAAAAAGAACTCATCTATTACGGTGACTTTATCGAGCGCAGTGGATATAGCGGCGCAAAACAGATGTTAGATAAACCGAATCGTCCAACAGCTCTTTTTGTTAGTAATGACACTATGGCTTTAGGTGTATATAAAGCTGCTGAAGAATTAGGTTTGAATATACCAGAAGACATTTCGGTCATTGGTTTTGATAATGCGATATTTTCACAGTATTTATCACCGCCATTAACAACCATTAATATGCCACTTGTTGAGTTGGCGAAGAGAGCTTCGACGTTACTAATTGAATCAATCGAGCAAAATGAACAACGTGGAATTATTGAAAAAATAGAAGCTACTCTTATTAAAAGACAATCCTGTCAACATGTAGACAACGATTAGTAATATATTTCTAAAGCGAGTAGATTCAGTTGGTTAAGAGGTATTCGTTGAAGGGTACAGGAATAAAATTAGGGATAAGTCTACTAATAGAGGTGAATGCAGTTGGGAAGGGATAACCGGAAAGGTAAAAAGGATAGAGGTTGGATTGCCGATATATTCTTGTACATTCCTGACCTATTCATTCTTGCAGTTAGACTGTTAGTAAGAGCAATAGTTTCTTTAGTGAAACATTGGACGTAAGATTGCCTTAGCCTATTAGTTACACATCTTAATCTGAACAGCAAATTCCTGTCATAAAAAAAGGTATCACCTAAGCTTTCTAGCTTTTGTGATACCTTTTTTATTTTAATAACAATGAAGCCGCGTGAGTTAAATCATGAAGGGTAAGGGCTTCGCACACTGGAAGTGCTCCAATAAGAAGAACGCTTATTGAAGCACTTTTCAAAAGATAGCAGTGGCTTCGCTCCTTGCTAAACTAAAAATGCGATAAATCGCATTTTTAGTTAAATAAATCTCTTAATTTTTCCCAGAATCCTTTAGGTTGTTCCTCTACTTCTTCTGTTGTTTCTTCTTCAGGTTTAGTAATTGAATCGGTTTTGATCACAAACTGGACATTGTTTATTTTTGTGTTGTTAGGTGAGACGAATGAGATTGGGTCAAAATCAGATTTATCAAATTCAGAAATCATTTTATCGATTTCTTCTTGCATTTGTTCGGGTAAATCATTTGTTGCATCAGCTAATTCGCCTGTACCGTCTCGAAGTTCACCTACACCCGAAATTAATTCAGAAGTTCCATCTGCTATCTCGACAATGCCAGAATGAATATCATGATAGGACCTGGCTAACTGAGAGATTCCAGACGTATAGTCTGAAAGGCCTTTATGAAAATCACCGTAGTTTGCGGAAAGTTGTTGTAGCCCTTCTTCAAGCTGAGCTAACGAGTCCATCGCATCCATTGATTGTAACGATGTACGAAGCTCACCCGCAATGGATGATAATGCTGTACCCATTTCCTGAACAGAACCACCAATGGTTACTAATGTTGAATCGACAGCAGCCAGACCATCGCGAACAGCATTGTACGTTCCTTTTGCTTGCAATGCCGCAGTATAAGTCTGAACTAATTTGTCGACTGTGTCTGGGTTGGCACCACTTACATATAATTCTTGAATGGTATCCTCGCTGATGGCGTGTTGAGGAATTGAATTCATCGCGGAGTCTAATGCCGCAAACGCTTGAGCATAATTTTGTTGCAATACGTTTAATCCACTAGCGGTTTCGGTTAAACCAGAAGAAAGTTCGGTAAGACCGTCAGGCAATGCCTGTAATAAGCTTAAGTCAATACTATCACCAGATTCAAAAGAACGACTAATCGTTGCTAAAGCTTCATTGATTTTCTGTGAGGCTGAGATGAGTTGAGCAGATCCGTCATTCACATCATTCATACCAGCAAGATATTGACTAGAGCCGTTTCGTAACTCGCTCATGCCATTATTTAAGGAAGAGACCCCAGTTTCTAACTCTTTCACTCCGTCGTGAAGTTGTTGGATTGCATCATTCAATGTATTCATATCATCAGTCATATCATCAATATCCGGTGCGTCTATGGCCATAGAAGAAGGAACTGCTGCAATTTCAATGCCCTCCATCTCAAAGTCAATCACATCAGCTGATACAAAAAAGTTTCCGTCTTGTTCTGGCATCACTGTAAACGTAACTTGTCTGTTTTTTCCTACGTTTGCCATCGTCGCATCAGGAGCTTCAATATCTGTGAATGTTTCCCCATCTAGGATGAATGAAATTTGTAAAATATAGTTTTCATAAAAAAGTGGGTCTGATTGGTCGTTGGCTGATGTCTTGATTTCCGCTTTAAATTGGCCGTTTTGCCCAATTAGTGCATCGGCGTCAATAGCCTGGTTATTTAAAAAATAGGATACGTCAATATTCCAAGGAAGCTGTTGGCTTTGAAGGTTTCCTTGGTAATAAAATTGTCCTTCAGGAGCGTCAATAAGAACTTGGTCATCGTCTTGTTTTATTTCCGTTAAGCTTGTTAAGTTCCTAACACTTTCATAGTCGCCATAATCAATAATGGTACCCGCTCTTCTCACATCAAGTATATTGACAACATAAATTTCATTTAAATCCCCATCGGATGATAAGTTCGCATAGACGACTTCATCTTTTCGAACATACTCACCAGTAACTCGTTCATCTGTGATTTCATTTTCATTTATATTGCGATCATTGCTTGTCGCATGAGCGAGAAATGAAGGCAAGACTAGGGTGGTAATCAAAAACAAAAAAAGTAATTTCTTTTTACTCATCATCATTTCTCTCCTTATAATAGTTTGATTTAAATGTAGTTTTGCTGACGACTTTATCAAATACAAGCAACATGGCTGGCAGGAATAATACGACCATGATAAAAGCAAGCATTGCTCCTCTTCCTAGTAAGAGTCCGATTGAAGACACGATAGGATTAGTGGAGGTAAGCCATAATATAAATCCAACACTCGAAAGAATGGCTGCTGAAATCGTAATCGCAAATGTCTTTTCATGTAATGTTTGCTTAAATGCTTGGATAGCCGTCATTTCTTTTCGTTTTTTCATATACGCTTCGGTCAGTAAAATGCCATAGTCGACGGTAGCGGCTAACTGAACTGTGCTGACAATCAAGTAGCCAACAAACACTAACGATACATCCGTAAAATAAGGAATGGATAGATTGACCCAAACCGCTGTTTGAATCGTAAGCAGTAAAATGATCGGTATTGAAATTGATTTGAACGTAAAGAACAGGACGAGAGCAATAGCTACAACGGTCATCGTATTCACAACGACATTGTCTCTTTCAACAACCCTCTTCATTTCATAAAGGGTTACACTTTCGCCAAGGGAGTACGCATCACTGTCATAATAAGAAGCAGTCATCTCCTGAATCGTTTCAACGAGAGAAAAAGCAGTGTCTCCTTCTTTATCCGTATTTGTATAAAGAATCATTCGGGTGTAATGATCAGAATAAAACTCTGAAAGTATCGATTCATCTAGATATTCTGGTGGGATCACGGAACTTACTGAGCTTACATACGAAACAATGCTTGTAACTTGAGGTAATTCTTTTAGATCTTGTGCCAGTTCCATTTCTTTTACGATATCTCCTCTTGGAACAAGGAGTACAACAGGAGTCGACTTTCCAAACGCTTCTTCAATCGCAAGTAAATCACTTCCTGAACGAGTAGTTTCAGGTTGCTCTCCTATTCCATACGTAAACGAAGTATTATTTTGAGCTAAAAAGCTAGGGACAATCAACAGTAAAACAATAATTAATGTAGGGAAACGTACTTTCATTACGAAGTCGCCTACTTTAGTGAAGTCAGGAACAAATGATTTATGTTGTGTTTTATCAATCCATTTAAAGAAGCACAACGTTAACGCTGGCAAAAATATCATAATACTAATAAAACTAAACACAATCCCTTTCACGAGGTTTAAGCCTAAATCAGCACCGATTTCAAAGTTCATTAACGTTAAAGCTAAAAATCCAAAGAACGTAGTCGCGGCACTTGCTCCTATGGCAGGAAATGATTTTTTGATAGCCATTTGCATCGCTTCTTCTGGACTTCCCATTTTCTTACGGTAGCTAGAGAAACTGTGAAGTAAAAAGATAGCGTAATCAAGGGAAACTGCGAGCTGCAGTACAGGGCTCACAGACTGAGTCACAAACGAAACTTCACCAATAAATATATTCGTTCCTAAGTTAATTAGGATCGAAACACCGATGGCGGTTAGAAAGAAAACTGGCTCTACCCAAGATGTCGTAGAAACGACAAGAATGATTATAATAATTGGGACAAGTAAGGCAGCAGCGTATAACGTTTCCGTTACTGCCATGCTTTGTTGAGTGGCTGTATCTACAGCTTCTCCAGCCATTGCATTATCATCACCGATTAAAGCGTATATTTCATTGGTTACGGCAACCTCTTCTCCCTCGCGGATGCCGATAGAGAAAAGAGCTTTATCGTTTTTATAATAAGTTTCAACGAGTTTGTTATCTATCATTTCTAGAGGTGTTTTAAGGTCAACAACATCATCTAACCAAATAACATCTGTCACACCGTCAATTAATGATAAATTGTTTTTATACATAAGAGCTTCTTGAATGGACACATCATGAATCATAATCCTAGTATTAGGAACGCTGCCGCCAAATTCCTCTTCCATAATATCAATCGCTAATGTTGACTGCGCCTCATCAGGCAAATAATCTGTCATGTTATAGTTTACGGATACAAAAAACTGGGCTATGGTACAGATAATTGTAATCAGAAAAAAGAAAATAACAATTGCTTTTTTATGCCTGACGATATGTGCTGGTATATTAATTCGAATCACTCCCTCTTGCTGCGTTTCCACTACACAATTATAATGACACTGTGTTGGGTATTCAACAAACAGTTTAGAAAATAACGTTAAGTAATCAACACAATGTAGTTATGTGTTGAAAAACTGATGTAAAGATAAGCGAAAGGAGCATTTAAAGTTGGATAGGCGAAAAAAATACACAAAAATGGTTTTAAAAGAATCCTTAATTATTCTACTGAAAGAAAAATCGATTTCTAATATTACAATAAAAGAACTTTGTGAAGATGCGGATATTAATCGCTCTACTTTTTATTCCCACTACAAAGATGTATATGACCTCCTGTATCAAATTGAAGATGACCTTCTTGAAGATATGAATAACACGTTAAAAAGCTATAATCATAATAAGGATGAAGAAGCATTAGAAATGACCGAAAAATTGTTAGAATACGTTTCACTGAATCGTGATATTTGCCAAACTTTACTCGGCGAACATGGCGATGTAAGTTTTCAGAAGCGCGTTATGGAAATTGCCCGTACATACATGATGCTAGAAATTGAAGATATTGATTCTGGCTCGTCAAAATATGTAAGTGTGTTCACTCTTAGTGGTTGTATACATGTCATTAAAGAGTGGTTAAAGAATGGCGTGGACCAACCACCAAAGGAAATGGCAAAGATTATTATTAATGTAACCAAAAGAGGTCTTTCATCTTTTGAATAAACAAAACCTTATGAAAGGTAATAATTGGATTGGAGAAAAACAACAAGAATTCCACTGAATATCACACCATATTTTCCTGATACTAAGATAAAAAACAATCGAAGTTGAGGCGAGGAAAACATGACTGTAATCACAACCTTTACGGAGAAACAACGGGAAAAACGGTGGAAATTCGAAAGAAAGGTACTACGTCAGCTTTCATTAGCGGACCTTCGAAAAGACGTTAAGGAACAATTTGGTCCGATATTTCCGATTGAGTTCGCGGACCATCCTTACATTCTTGATCCTTGTATCGACACAGCCATTGATGCCTTTTTATTAGGAGCAGAATATAGTCGTTTTGGTTATTTTGGTGAAAGTAGCAGCATTGTTAAAAATCGATGTGAAGATGAGCTTCAGGAAATTCGCATTCAAATTTTTGATTTATTAGAACGATGGTTTTTGTATGGTGGAGTAAGTATGGATTCATTAGCTGTCTGTGTAGACTTTTTTATCGACAGTTGGTGGGAAAGAGGTTTCTTAGAAGGTCAAAAGAGACATCGACTGCGACTCCATTAAATTTATAGATAGCTCACATATTTCTCTCCTTGTCCCAATATATATGTTATATCGGACATGTTGTAGGAGGGAAATGGAATGATGAAGTGGGTTAAAGGTGGAGCGTTCGCTCTCGGCGTAGTTAGCTTATTATTTATAATACAATATCAATTTTTGAGTGATGACTCAACATCCTGGCAATTGCCTTTATCAGGAAAAGTAATTGTTGTTGACCCTGGACATGGAGGACTTGACGGGGGTGCCACATCGAAAGAAGGGTTGCTTGAGAAGGAAGTTACTCTCGATATTGCATTTCAGTTAAGAGATTATTTACAGGAAGCAGGAGCCCTAGTTCTTATGACTCGAGAAGAAGATCGTGATTTAGCAGACGATGATGTAAGACGAGTGAGAGACCGAAAAGTACAAGATTTAAAACGAAGAGTTGATATGGTTAATGACTCTGATGCCGACATGTTCATCAGTATTCATTTAAATGCGATACCTTCGCCTAAATGGAGTGGGGCACAAACGTTTTACAATCGTTCATTTGATGAAAATAAAAACATGGCTAAATTTGTACAAGATGAACTACGCAGAAATTTAGAGAATACAACCCGTGAAGCAAAACCAATAAATAATGTATTCCTTATTAGAAAAGCAGAGATACCTGGAGTTCTTGTGGAAGTTGGTTTTTTATCAAATCCACAAGAGGCGAATCTGTTATCACAAAAGGATTATCAGCAAAAAGTAGCCGCTTCCATCTATCAAGGACTTCTAAGATTCTACACCAATGAAGCGCCACTAGCTCAGATTAATGAGCAAGCCGATTGATTATGCTATACTTAAGTTTATATTGGTGATATTGGAAAGGTGTGACTACTCATGTTAACAGAAAGTCAAGTTCTTGAAGTATTACAGAATATTAAAGACCCAAGTT
The DNA here is from genome assembly GCF_002019795.1 of Bacillus alkalicellulosilyticus. Taxonomy (GTDB): domain Bacteria; phylum Bacillota; class Bacilli; order Bacillales; family Bacillaceae_F; genus Bacillus_AO; species Bacillus_AO alkalicellulosilyticum. Next base: position 78,276 of record NZ_KV917381.1, read on the forward strand.
TTAATAAAAGTATCGTAGAAACAAAAGGCATTAGAGAAGTAAAGCTTAAAGAAAATCATGTGAGTGTAAAAATAGCGTTAGCTAAAACAGGTACTCCTGAACAAATGGAGTTACAACAACGTGTTGTACAGGCATTAAAAAATGCAGGTGCAGAATCTGTAGGTTTGCGTTTTGAACAGTTAGATGAACAAGAAATCAAAAACTTAGGTGGTTCGGCTCAAGGTGCAACAGGACCTGGGTTATTATCGGAAGAAAAAACAACCTTTATTGCAGTAACAAGCGGGAAAGGTGGAGTTGGGAAATCAACTGTATCAGTAAATCTTGCTACAACCCTAGCACGTCTTGGAAAAAAGGTTGGGATTATTGATGCAGATATTTATGGTTTTAGTGTTCCTGACATGATGGGAATTGAAGAACGGCCACGTGTAAGTGGGGAACGAATCTTTCCAGTAGAGCGATTTGGTGTAAAAGTGATTTCGATGGGCTTTTTTGTAGAAGATAATGCCCCGGTTATTTGGAGAGGTCCGATGTTAGGAAAAATGATTAACAACTTTTTTAGTGAAGTAGAGTGGGGCGATTTAGATTACTTGATTTTAGACTTGCCGCCTGGAACAGGTGACGTCGCGCTTGATATACATACAATGTTACCGCATTCTAAGGAAATCATTGTGACCACTCCGCACGCAACAGCTGCTTTTGTAGCAGCCCGTGCAGGAGCGATGGCAATTAAAACTCATCATGAAATTATAGGTGTCGTTGAAAATATGTCCTATTTTGAGAGTAAAGTAACCGGAGAAAAGGAATTTGTATTTGGTCAAGGTGGAGGAGAAAGACTGGCCGAAGAATTGAAAACAGAGTTATTAGGACAAATTCCACTTGGCCAACCGGAAGTTGACCTTGATAATTTCGCTCCATCTGTTTATGAAGAAAGCCACCCGATTGGAGAAATATATAAAGGGATAGCCAATCGAATTATTGAAAAGAACGAATGATAATAATGAGGGTGGAGCAAAAGGTTGTTTATAACCTTTTGTCCCACCCTCTGTTTTAGTTAGTTCTGTCCCAGCCCTATGTTAACTAGTTGTGTCACGCCTTCATTTTAGGAAGAACCGCCTTCTTCTCCTCCGCTTTGTGAAGCTGGTTTTTGTGTTTGTTCTTGTACGACAGTTGATAAAATTTCACTTACTTGTGCTTTGAAATAAGGACTCTCAAAGGCCTCAGTCATAATCGTCATTACTTGTTGTCTGTACTCCTTTGTTTGCATTAAATCAAGTGCAGCCTTTTCCATCTCAGGATCCTTAAGAATAATCATCATCATTTCCTGATACTCTGGGTCCTTCATAAGTGTTTTGAGCAACTCTTCATTTTCTTTTTGAATACTTTCAGCAAAAGCTTTAGCGAATTCAGGATCTTTCATCGTCTCTTGCCAAAATTGTCTGCCTTGTTCTGAAGTTAACGTATCTTGAATGGTTTTTCTTACAAATGCTTGGTCCATGATAATTGCCTGTTGTAACTCTTCGTCTGTAGTCATGATTTCTTTAATTGCTTCTTTTCCTTCTTCCGTTTGCAACATATCGACCATCATTTTTTTTGTGCTTTCGTAATCAGGTGTTTGATTAGCACTTGCTTCAGGCTGTGCACAACCAGCAATAGTAAGAAAGGCTAGTAAAATGAGCAGCTTCCACTTACTCAACATAAAAATCTGCTCCTTTCGATCATTTGTCATTAATATGAAATGTTTCATCAAAAAATATACATTTGAAACAGGTGTAAACTAGCTTTTTCAATTCACCATTGGTAAAATCATGAGAGCCATATTATTTTTAGAGGAGCGTTCGCTGTGAATAGCCGTAAAGTTGTTTTTTTATTTTTTACTACATTATTACTTGGAAGCATTAGTGGAGCAATTGTTGGAATCACCATTGATTGGGAAATGTATCTCTCCAAAGGAATACTAAACTTTTTCTTTGGATTTCTTTGGCTTCTTGGAATAAGTGCCGCCTTTAGCTTAATCAGTCAAATGGGATTTTTTGCTTACCTGACAATCCATCGCTTTGGCTTAGGGTTATTTAAAACGACTAAACTATGGAATAGAGTTCAAATCGTTATCATTGCATTTGTTTTGTTTGACTTAGCTTATTTACGATATTTAGGGTTTGCGACTGAAACTGAAACCATACTTCATTATTTGATATTGCCTATCCTATTATTAGTATACGGTTTAGTTATTGCTTATATAAAAGCGAAGGAAACCAATCAAACTGCATTTATCCCTGCGTTATTTTTTATTATTGTTGTAACGACAATTGAATGGGTGCCAGCACTTACCGTAAACGACCCTAAGTGGCTATGGATTTATTTTACCCCACTTATTATAGGGAATACGTGGCAGTTATTAGTGTTACATCGATTAACTGAAAATAAAAACCAGTCGAAATAGGAAGAGGGTGGGGCAAAAGGTCGTTTAACCTTTTGCCCCACCCTTGTTTATTTTACTTCTTTAGTTTCTGCTTCTGTGCTAGCCATAAGTTCGGTGACAGAAACGAACTTATAGCCTTTTTTGCTAAGGTGATCGAGGATAATAGGCAATGCTTTATGTGTTTGTTTTACACTATCCGAAGCGTGGAGAAGTATGACGTCACCGTTTTTTGTTTGGGTAACGACATTTTCAACAATAGCGTCAACCCCAGGATTCTCATAATCCTTACCATCGACGCTCCAGTGAATAATAGAATAGTCTAGGTTTTCCGCAATATTTACTACACGTTTATCAAACTGACCATTCGGAGGTCTTAACAAATTCACTTTCTGTTTTGTAAGGTCTGTTAAAACTTGGTGGGAGTGACGGATGTCTTTCTTAATTTTCTCACCATCCCATGAGGGATAATTTTCGTAACGGTATCCGTGGTTCCCTATCTCATGTCCATCCTCTTTAATTCTATCAATGAGTTCTGGATAGCGCTCAGCCCAAGCAGCCGATACAAAAAATGTTGCATCTATGTTTTTCTCATCTAGTATATCTAAGATAGGTACGGCCCGTTGTTCCCCCCAACTTATATTAAAGGTTAACGCAACTTTTTTTTCGTTAACATCACCTTTGTAAAATACTTGTGGTCCCTCAGGTGTGGAGAATACCATTAGTTCACTTCTTTCAACAAACAAAATTCCAGCAGTAAAAAATGCAGCCACAATAATAATGGATATTTGCTTTAGTTTCTTGCCATTCCAAACCCAAAAGAACTTCATTTCAACCCCTCCTAGACAACTTCTATTCAATTCAATTTATGCTTTTAAGGACAAGATATGAATAAAAAGAGGGAAAAAAGAAAACAATTTTAAAACGATATACAAAGACAAAATTGGTAGAGGTGGAAATTGATGCTAGGTTTTTTGTTGAACAACAAAGAAGTACAAGAGGTAGAATACATGGCAAAAAAAGAAATGGAGGAGCTTCTACTAGATCTAACAGACCCAAGAATTGATGACGTTGTAAAAAAAGCAATGGAAGAGAAGTATCAGATTATCTTTGGTATCTATCGGAGGTTTGCTTCACCAAAGGAATGTGCTAAGTACATACGAACTCCGCAAGACCGTAGAATGAAACAATAAAAAAAGGTGGAAATTCACCTTGACTCGATAATAAGAGCGTGTTATAGTATTCAATACCGCCAAGGTTGATGCAAAGAAACGTTATAACTTTTTAAAAGAAGTTGTTGACATTAACTTTGAAGGTGTGATATTATATAAAAGTCGCCGTTAGGACAAGCTGTTCATCGGATGACGAAATAGCTCTTTGAAAACTGAACAGAACAAAGCCAAGCGAAAGAGATACATGATATCTCGTCAATTTTTTTAAAGAAACTTAAGAGCTTAATCAACTCACTTTTATGGAGAGTTTGATCCTGGCTCAGGACGAACGCTGGCGGCGTGCCTAATACATGCAAGTCGAGCGAACTGATTAAAAGCTTGCTTTTAATCAGTTAGCGGCGGACGGGTGAGTAACACGTGGGCAACCTGCCCTGTAGACTGGGATAACACCGAGAAATCGGTGCTAATACCGGATAACTTTGAGGTCACATGACCTCAAATTAAAAGATGGCTCCGGCTATCACTACAGGATGGGCCCGCGGCGCATTAGCTAGTTGGTAGGGTAACGGCCTACCAAGGCGACGATGCGTAGCCGACCTGAGAGGGTGATCGGCCACACTGGGACTGAGACACGGCCCAGACTCCTACGGGAGGCAGCAGTAGGGAATCTTCCGCAATGGACGAAAGTCTGACGGAGCAACGCCGCGTGAACGATGAAGGCCTTCGGGTCGTAAAGTTCTGTTGTTAGGGAAGAACAAGTGCCGTTCGAATAGGTCGGCACCTTGACGGTACCTAACCAGAAAGCCACGGCTAACTACGTGCCAGCAGCCGCGGTAATACGTAGGTGGCAAGCGTTGTCCGGAATTATTGGGCGTAAAGCGCGCGCAGGCGGTCTTTTAAGTCTGATGTGAAAGCCCACGGCTCAACCGTGGAGGGTCATTGGAAACTGGGAGACTTGAGTGCAGAAGAGGAGAGTGGAATTCCACGTGTAGCGGTGAAATGCGTAGATATGTGGAGGAACACCAGTGGCGAAGGCGACTCTCTGGTCTGTAACTGACGCTGAGGCGCGAAAGCGTGGGGAGCAAACAGGATTAGATACCCTGGTAGTCCACGCCGTAAACGATGAGTGCTAGGTGTTAGGGGTTTCGATGCCCTTAGTGCCGAAGTTAACACAGTAAGCACTCCGCCTGGGGAGTACGGCCGCAAGGCTGAAACTCAAAGGAATTGACGGGGGCCCGCACAAGCAGTGGAGCATGTGGTTTAATTCGAAGCAACGCGAAGAACCTTACCAGGTCTTGACATCCTTTGACCACCCTAGAGATAGGGCTTTCCCCTTCGGGGGACAAAGTGACAGGTGGTGCATGGTTGTCGTCAGCTCGTGTCGTGAGATGTTGGGTTAAGTCCCGCAACGAGCGCAACCCTTGATCTTAGTTGCCAGCATTCAGTTGGGCACTCTAAGGTGACTGCCGGTGACAAACCGGAGGAAGGTGGGGATGACGTCAAATCATCATGCCCCTTATGACCTGGGCTACACACGTGCTACAATGGATGGTACAAAGGGCTGCAAAACCGCGAGGTTGAGCGAATCCCATAAAACCATTCTCAGTTCGGATTGTAGGCTGCAACTCGCCTACATGAAGCCGGAATTGCTAGTAATCGCGGATCAGCATGCCGCGGTGAATACGTTCCCGGGCCTTGTACACACCGCCCGTCACACCACGAGAGTTTGTAACACCCGAAGTCGGTGAGGTAACCTTTTAGGAGCCAGCCGCCTAAGGTGGGACAGATGATTGGGGTGAAGTCGTAACAAGGTAGCCGTATCGGAAGGTGCGGCTGGATCACCTCCTTTCTATGGAGTAATACTCTAGTCGAAGTTCAAACCTTGTGTTTGAACTATAGCTTGCGCTTTGTTCGTTCAGTTTTGAGGGAGTTATCTCTCAAGTAAGAATATGCAGTGATGCCTTGTGCTCCTGCGCGCTCCTTGCGTCGCTTTCTCGTCGCAAAGCTGCACGTAGTAGTTTCAAGTAGCTTATCAAGAAGGTAAGCAAATCAGCTGCTTTGATCTTTGAAAACTAGATAGTAATGCATTAAGATTTTACCGGCTCGTTATTATTTGATATCGAGTGAGTGAATCTGAGAAGTCAAGAATTCTTCAAACGTCTTAAGTCAATCTATGGATTGATTAATAACTAGATGATTTATCATCAAGGTTAAGTTAGAAAGGGCGCACGGTGAATGCCTTGGCACTAGGAGCCGACGAAGGACGGGACGAACACCGATATGCCTCGGGGAGCTGTAAGTAAGCTTTGATCCGGGGATTTCCGAATGGGGGAACCCACCATCCGTAATGGGATGGTATCCATATCTGAATACATAGGATATGTGAAGGCAGACCTGGGGAACTGAAACATCTAAGTACCCAGAGGAAGAGAAAGCAAATGCGATTTCCTGAGTAGCGGCGAGCGAAACGGAAACAGCCCAAACCAAGAAGCTTGCTTCTTGGGGTTGTAGGACACTCTATACGGAGTCAGAAAAGAACGGGGTAGATGAAGCGGTCTGGAAAGACTGGCCAAAGAAGGTAACAGCCCTGTAGTCAAAACTTCGTTCTCTCCAGAGTGGATCCTGAGTACGGCGGGACACGTGAAACCCCGTCGGAATCCGGGAGGACCATCTCCCAAGGCTAAATACTCCCTAGTGACCGATAGTGAACCAGTACCGTGAGGGAAAGGTGAAAAGCACCCCGGGAGGGGAGTGAAATAGATCCTGAAACCGTGTGCCTACAAGTAGTTGGAGCCCGTTAATGGGTGACAGCGTGCCTTTTGTAGAATGAACCGGCGAGTTACGATTACGTGCAAGGTTAAGCTGATGAGGCGGAGCCGTAGCGAAAGCGAGTCTGAATAGGGCGAGTTAGTACGTGGTCGTAGACCCGAAACCGTGTGATCTACCCATGTCCAGGGTGAAGTTCAGGTAACACTGAATGGAGGCCCGAACCCACGCGTGTTGAAAAACGCGGGGATGAGGTGTGGGTAGGGGTGAAATGCCAATCGAACTCGGAGATAGCTGGTTCTCCCCGAAATAGCTTTAGGGCTAGCCTCGAGGGAAGAGTATTGGAGGTAGAGCACTGATTGGACTAGGGGTCCCCACAGGATTACCGAATTCAGTCAAACTCCGAATGCCAAATACTTATCCTCGGGAGTCAGACTGCGAGTGCTAAGATCCGTAGTCAAGAGGGAAACAGCCCAGACCATCAGCTAAGGTCCCAAAGTATACGTTAAGTGGAAAAGGATGTGGAGTTGCACAGACAACCAGGATGTTGGCTTAGAAGCAGCCACCATTTAAAGAGTGCGTAATAGCTCACTGGTCGAGTGACTCTGCGCCGAAAATGTACCGGGGCTAAACGTATCACCGAAGCTATGGATTGTCCTAACGGACAGTGGTAGGGGAGCGTTCTGCGTGCAGCGAAGTCAGACCGAGAGGACTGGTGGAGCGCGTAGAAGTGAGAATGCCGGTATGAGTAGCGAAAAGAGGGGTGAGAATCCCCTCCGTCGAAAGCCCAAGGTTTCCTGAGGAAGGCTCGTCCGCTCAGGGTAAGTCGGGACCTAAGCCGAGGCCGAAAGGCGTAGGCGATGGACAACAGGTTGAAATTCCTGTACCACCTCCTCACCGTTTGAGTAATGGGGGGACGCAGTAAGGTAGGGTAAGCGCACTGATGGATATGTGCGTCTAAGCAGTTAGGCTGGTGAATAGGCAAATCCGTTCACCATGAAGGCTGAGCTGTGATAGCGAGGGAAATTAAGTACCGAAGTTCCTGATCCTACACTGCCAAGAAAAGCCTCTAGCGAGGTGAGAGGTGCCCGTACCGTAAACCGACACAGGTAGGCGAGAAGAGAATTCTAAGACGCTCGGGAGAACTCTCGTTAAGGAACTCGGCAAAATGACCCCGTAACTTCGGGAGAAGGGGTGCTCTGATAGGGTGCAAGCCCGAGAGAGCCGCAGTGAAAAGATCCAAGCGACTGTTTAGCAAAAACACAGGTCTCTGCGAAGCCGTAAGGCGAAGTATAGGGGCTGACACCTGCCCGGTGCTGGAAGGTTAAGAGGAGGGGTTAGCCGCAAGGCGAAGCTCTGAATTGAAGCCCCAGTAAACGGCGGCCGTAACTATAACGGTCCTAAGGTAGCGAAATTCCTTGTCGGGTAAGTTCCGACCCGCACGAATGGTGTAACGATTTGGATACTGTCTCAACGAGAGACCCGGTGAAATTATATTACCTGTGAAGATGCAGGTTACCCGCGACAGGACGGAAAGACCCCATGGAGCTTTACTGTAGCTTGATATTGGATTTTGGTACAGTTTGTACAGGATAGGTAGGAGCCTTGGAAGCCGGAGCGCTAGCTTCGGTGGAGGCGTCGGTGGGATACTACCCTGACTGTACTGAAATTCTAACCTCGAGCCGTGATCCGGTTCAGGGACAGTGTCAGGTGGGCAGTTTGACTGGGGCGGTCGCCTCCTAAACAGTAACGGAGGCGCCCAAAGGTTCCCTCAGAATGGTTGGAAATCATTCGAAGAGTGCAAAGGCATAAGGGAGCTTGACTGCGAGACCTACAAGTCGAGCAGGGACGAAAGTCGGGCTTAGTGATCCGGTGGTTCCGCATGGAAGGGCCATCGCTCAACGGATAAAAGCTACCCTGGGGATAACAGGCTTATCTCCCCCAAGAGTCCACATCGACGGGGAGGTTTGGCACCTCGATGTCGGCTCATCGCATCCTGGGGCTGAAGTAGGTCCCAAGGGTTGGGCTGTTCGCCCATTAAAGCGGTACGCGAGCTGGGTTCAGAACGTCGTGAGACAGTTCGGTCCCTATCCGTCGCGGGCGCAGGAAATTTGAGAGGAGCTGTCCTTAGTACGAGAGGACCGGGATGGACACACCGCTGGTGTACCAGTTGTTCCGCCAGGAGCATAGCTGGGTAGCTACGTGTGGACGGGATAAGCGCTGAAAGCATCTAAGCGTGAAGCCCCCCTCAAGATGAGATTTCCCATGGAGTTAATCCAGTAAGACCCCTTAGAGATGATGAGGTTGATAGGTCTCGGGTGGAAGCGTGGTGACACGTGGAGCTGAGAGATACTAATCGGTCGAGGACTTATCCTATAAATAAGACGAAGATTGACTACAATGCATACTATCTAGTTTTGAGAGATCACGTAAGTGATGTTTCAATTACATAAGGTTTAGTGACGATAGCGAAGAGGTCACACCCGTTCCCATGCCGAACACGGAAGTTAAGCTCTTCAGCGCCGATGGTAGTTGGGGGCTTCCCCCTGTGAGAGTAGGACGTTGCTAAGCCTTTTCCAATTTTATTCCTTACCAAGCACATTCCACAGTAGCTCAGTTGGTAGAGCAATCGGCTGTTAACCGATCGGTCGCAGGTTCGAGTCCTGCCTGTGGAGCCATTTTGCTTCCATAGCTCAGTAGGTAGAGCACTTCCATGGTAAGGAAGGGGTCAGCGGTTCGAGTCCGCTTGGAAGCTCCAGGTTGAATCTATTAATATGACTTCAGAATATAGAGGTCTTTTTTATTTGTTTATGTCCACATTTGGAAATAATATATATTGAAAAAAAGTAAAACGTTAGTTATAATATAATTCGTCAGTTAATAAATGGCCCGTTGGTCAAGCGGTTAAGACACCGCCCTTTCACGGCGGTAACACGGGTTCGAATCCCGTACGGGTCACCAACTAGTATGCCGGCCTAGCTCAATTGGTAGAGCAACTGACTTGTAATCAGTAGGTTGGGGGTTCAAGTCCTCTGGCCGGCACCAAGCCAACTACGTTGTATAATCAATCATGCAGGTTTGCGACGAGGAATTAAACTTCAATGATTAAACTTGAAGACGCAGGAGCATATTTCTACTACATTGAGTAATCATCCTGTAGACAAGCAATTATACGTATATAAACGCGGAGGGGTAGCGAAGTGGCTAAACGCGGCGGACTGTAAATCCGCTCCTTAGGGTTCGGCGGTTCGAATCCGTCCCCCTCCACCATTTAAGTTTTGGGCTATAGCCAAGCGGTAAGGCAACGGACTTTGACTCCGTCATGCGCTGGTTCGAATCCAGCTAGCCCAGCCATTAGAGCCATTAGCTCAGTTGGTAGAGCATCTGACTTTTAATCAGAGGGTCGAAGGTTCGAATCCTTCATGGCTCACCATTTTCTAATGTAATACATAGAGATAAAGTATAAGTTGTTGCGGAAGTAGTTCAGTGGTAGAACACCACCTTGCCAAGGTGGGGGTCGCGGGTTCGAATCCCGTCTTCCGCTCCAGTTACGCGGGTGTAGTTTAGTGGTAAAACCTCAGCCTTCCAAGCTGATGATGTGAGTTCGATTCTCATCACCCGCTCCACTAATTTAGTATCACACTTTTACTGATTTCTCATAGTATAAAGAGTAACCAGAAATACCTACTTTTAAATAAACATCATTAATACTTCGGGGCCTTAGCTCAGCTACGAGCAGTAACGTCTTGAAAGAACTGCGAGTTGTTTCGACGCATTTTCTTCAAGAAAAGCTTGTAGAGGAAGAAACAGGGACCTACTTTTGAATAAACATCGTTAATACTTCGGGGCCTTAGCTCAGCTGGGAGAGCGCCTGCCTTGCACGCAGGAGGTCAGCGGTTCGATCCCGCTAGGCTCCACCAAACATACATAATAATCCTTAGCGCTTCTTGGTGCTAAGGTTTTTTTGTGTATTAGCTATCTATAACTGGGTTTCCTTTTTCATGAGATTGTAGGACATCTTGATTTACATCGACGTTTTTAGATTTGTTGAAAAATGAATAATTGGAAAAACGCCCCTGTCTAATTTGATTCATGTTAAAATAAATACGTGAGAAATGTAACGTTAACGTCGGTTGATTCGTATATAGAATAAACCGCTTAAGCGGAGGGTAGAAAATGGAACTTGTGATAAAGAGAATTATAAACGATGTAAAAAATGGGGATCAGCAAGCTTTTGCAGAATTAGTTGATTTATATAAGGATAAAGTCTATCAAATTTCATACCGGATGGTTGGGAATGTACATGAGGCACAGGACATAGCACAAGAAGCCTTTTTACGAGCATACACCAATATAGATAGTTATGATACCAATCGAAAATTTTCTACGTGGCTCTTTCGAATAGCAACTAACCTTTCGATTGACCGGCTTCGGAAGCGAAAGCCAGATTACTATTTAGATGAAGAAATCAAAGATAGTGAAGGGTTAACGATGCAGTCGCAAATAGCAGCTGACCAAGAGTTACCTGAAGACCAAGTAGTGACGCTGGAAATGCAAGAATGGATTCAAGATGCGATTCATAAGTTACCGCCAAAGTATAGAGCGGCTATTATCCTTAAATATATAGAAGATTTATCATTAAAAGAGATTAGTGAAATATTAAATTTACCTGAGACTACAATAAAAACACGTGTTCATCGTGGAAGAGAAGCATTACGAAAAAGTTTAGGAAATGTATAGAAGGGGTGGACAAGATGAGCTGTAAAGCTACTTATAACGAACTAATTAATAAATATATAGACGGTGAAGCAAGCGAACAGGAGAAAGACGAGCTTCATAAACATCTCGAGCAATGTCCTTCTTGTAAGTCGCATTACCTTGAATTAAAGAAAGCAATTGCTTTTATTCAGAGCTCTTCTCATATTGCTGCGCCAGTGAATTTTACGGAAAATGTAATGAGTCAACTACCTAAACGCAAAGCGAAGGTAGCCTGGAAACAATGGATTAAAAGACATCCATTTGCGGTTTCAGCAGCTGTTTTCTTTCTATTAATGTCATCTAGTGTGTTTTCATTCTGGAATAGTAACACTGATGAATTGATGGTTACAGGTGCAGCAAACTTACAGATTGATAAGGAGCGAGCTGCTGTTGTTGTGCCAGAGGGTGAAGTGGTTGAGGGAGATTTAACAGTTAGAAATGGGACGCTACAAGTCGACGGAGAAGTGAGAGGAAATGTACTGCTCATTAATAGCGAACAGTACTTAGCATCGGCTGGTTCCGTCACAGGAGAAATTGAAGAGGTCAATCAAATGTTAGATTGGGTATGGTATCATATTAAGAATTTCTTCGTTGATGTCGTTAGCTTCATCGATGAACCAACAGAAGAGTCGTAACACGATTGCTGTTATAAATTATGTTATAATGAGAAGGATATACTAAAAGAGAAAATCACAGTATGTGTGTTAGTTTGGAGGAAGGGTATGTTTCCTGGTGAAGACTTTCAGCTACTAAGATATTTAGTGCAAATTATAGATATATTAGTAGTTACGTTTGTTATTTATAAATTGATTATGATTATAAAGGGAACAAGAGCTGTACAGCTAGTCAAAGGGATATCAGTAATTTTAGCTGTTTGGTTCTTGAGTTCGTTTTTTGGCTTGCGAACACTACAGTTCCTTATGCAACAAGTTGTAACATTCGGACTGCTTGGGATTATTATTATATTTCAGCCCGAGTTAAGAAGAGGATTGGAACAAATCGGGAGAGGGCGTTTTTTCGGAAGAACGAATGTTGTTGAAGAGGAAGAAGCATCTCGCTCAATTGATGCCATTGTGAAATCGGCGACCTATATGGCTAAACGAAGAATAGGTGCGTTAATTTCGATAGAGCGCGAAACGGGTATGAATGACTATGTTGAAACAGGGATAGGTATGAATTCTACCTTAACATCAGAATTGTTAATTAACATCTTTATTCCAAATACCCCTCTTCATGATGGTGCAGTCATTATTAAGGGTAATAAAATCCTAGCCGCTGCTTGTTATTTGCCTCTTTCTGAAAATCCATTCATCTCCAAAGAATTGGGGACAAGACACCGAGCAGCATTAGGAATAAGTGAAGTCTCCGATAGTATTACTTTGGTCGTTTCTGAGGAAACAGGTGCCATATCACTCACAAAGAGTGGGGAACTCCATCGAGATTTAAATGAAGAACAATTACGACAATTGTTAGAAAAAGAATTAATAGATGAAATGAAGCATGTAACCACGTCCCGCTGGCAGTGGGGAGGGAAGAAGAATGAATAAACTGTTTGAAAATCGTTGGTTTTTAAAGATCTTTGCTTTTTTCATTGCACTGATGCTATTTTTAATGGTTAATTTGGATAATTTACATAACCAACCAGGTGCGGTACTCCCACCAATAAGTGAAGGGACATTCCAAATTGAAGATGTGAAGTTAGACGCTATCTTTGATGAAGAACGTTTTGCAATCATGGAAATGACAGAATCTGTTCAGGTAAATTTGAGAGGACAACAAAGCTCAATTATGATGTTCCAACTCGCTAGACCATCTTATGAAGTATATGTTGACTTAAGTGGCAAAGAAGCCGGGGTTCACCATGTGCCGATTCAATATCGGAATTTTCCGGGGGACTTATCGGTCAGTATTCAGCCTCAAACAGCTAGAGTTATTTTACAGGAAAAAAAGACGGTTTCTATTCCGGTAGAAGTGGATATTGTTAATGAAGGGGAAATTGCAGAAGGCTATTCAATAGGAACGGCAATAGTAAACCCTGTAAATGTGGAGATTACTGCAGCTGAGGATTTAATCGACCAAGTAGCAATTGCTAAAGTATACGTCGATGTGGCTGGAGCAGATGAAACGATTGAAAAAGGCGCTCCTGTAAAGATTTATGACCATGCTGGAAATGAGTTGCATTTGGATGTTGACCCAGCTGTTGTCGATGTGAGAGTTCCGATAACAAGCCCATTTAAAAGTGTTCCATACAAAATTTCAAGAGAGGGACAGTTACCACAAGGTGTAAGTATCAGTTCTATCGTTTCTACACCAAAAGAAGTGACGATTTATGGACCACAAGATGTTCTTAACGAAATTTCGGTTTTAGAAGGAATTACACTTAACCTAGACGACTTAACTGAAAGTCAAACTGTTGAGTTAGCTGTACCTGTTCCAGATGGAGTTGAGTCGGTTGAACCTGGTTTTATTGAGGTGACCATCGAGTTAACTGAGGAAGAGTCGATTACGATGGAAAGTATGCCGATAGAGATTACCGGGACTCCAGCTACAACGATAGTGGCATTTGTAGAACCTGAATTTGAAGAAGTATCGTTGACGATAAGAGGAGCACAATCACTCTTAGAAAAAATTAGACCAGAAGATATACAGATATATATTGATGTAAGTCAGTTAGCACCTGGGGAGCATGAAGTCCCTATACAAGTTGTAGGGCCGCAAAACCTGGTGTTTACTCCAAGTCAAACAACTGTAAAAGTGAGCGTTTCTGAAATCGAGTCATAAAGTGGAAGAATGAATCATTTAAGGAGAGATAAAGGATGGGTAAATATTTTGGTACGGATGGGGTTAGAGGAATTGCGAATACAGAACTAACTCCAGAAATGGCTTTTAAAATAGGAAGAGCAGGAGGGTATATTCTAACAAGGAATACAGAAAAACCAAAGGTTCTCATTGGTCGAGATACGCGTATTTCAGGTGAAATGTTAGAAGGTGCCTTGGTTGCTGGTCTTCTATCTATTGGAGCTGAGGTTATGAGGTTAGGAATAATCTCAACACCTGGAGTTGCCTTCTTAACAAAAGCATTAAGTGCTCAAGCCGGAGTTATGATATCCGCATCACACAATCCAGTTGAGGATAATGGGATTAAGTTTTTTGGACCAGATGGCTTTAAGCTACTAGATACGCAAGAACAAGAAATTGAAAAGTTACTTGACCAAGAAGATACATTACCAAGACCAGTTGGTGCTAATTTAGGGCAAGTGAGTGATTACTTTGAGGGTGGTCATAAATATCTTCAATTCTTAAAGCAAACGGTTCAAGAAGATTTTTCAGGACTACACATTGCCCTTGATTGTGCTCACGGGGCGGCATCTTCATTGGCACCGCATTTGTTTGCTGATTTAGAAGCTGATATCTCTACGATGGGAAATTGTCCAAATGGAGTAAATATTAATAACGGAGTAGGCTCTACCCATCCGGAAGCTCTATCTAAGTTTTTACTCGAAAAAGGCGCCGATGTTGGTTTGGCTTTTGATGGTGACGCTGACCGTCTCATTGCAATTGATGAAAAAGGTCAGATCGTCGATGGCGACCAAATTATGTATATCTGTGCAAAATATATGCGTGACCAAGGGTGGTTGAAAAACAACACGATGGTTACAACTGTGATGAGTAACCTAGGGTTCTTTAAAGGAATGGAAGCATTAGGGATTGATGTGAAAAAGACTGCTGTAGGTGATCGTTATGTTATGGAAGAAATGAGAAAAGGGGGCTTAGCCCTTGGTGGTGAGCAATCCGGACATATCATTTTTTTAGATCATATTACAACAGGAGATGGCATGCTCTCAGCTTTGCAGTTAGTTAATATTGTGAAAGCAACAGGAAAGCCTTTGTCCGAACTTGCCGGAGAAATGGAAAAATTCCCTCAAACGTTAGTTAATATTAAAGTCACTGATAAGTATGCGGTAGAAGCGAATGAAAAGGTAAGTGAAGTCATTCAAAAGGTTGAACAAGAAATGTCCGGAAATGGCCGAGTTCTTGTGAGACCATCAGGTACTGAGCCGCTTGTACGAGTAATGGTAGAAGCAGAAACCGAAGAATTATGTGAGCAGTATGTCACAGAAATTGCAGATGTTGTCAAAGAGGAAATGGGTTTATAAGAAAAAAGAATGCATAAGCATCACGTCAAGTGATGTTTATGCATATTTTTATAGTGTAAGTGGCGTTGTGTTTTCGCATTGACCATTTTACAATTTATAGTGTATGATGAAGGAACTAATAAAAGAAAGGTGGATAGGTAAATATAATAATAAGATATAAGAAGCGCCTGAACTATGCTTACGGACGGAAATAAAGCGTAGTTGACGAGGAAGGGGTTTATCGATTTTTTCGGCGGATGCCCCTCGGTTGTTGTAACATCTCAACCGTAAGTCTTTGTAAAAACCAATGAGGCGACTCATGGCACAAAAGCAAAGACAAAGATGATATAAATGATAAAAGAGTGGGGCAAGTGTGCCCCTTGGTCTCTTGCCCCCTAACTTGGGAGGGTAACACTATATGTGTGGTATTGTAGGATATATTGGAAATGAAGATGCAAAGGAAATTTTATTAAAAGGCTTAGAAAAGCTTGAATATCGTGGTTATGATTCTGCCGGTATTGCCGTAGTTAACAAGGAAGGCGTTCATATTTATAAAGAAAAAGGACGAATTGCAAGCTTACGCAATGTCGTTGATGAATCAACGGAAGCTACTGCTGGAATTGGGCATACTCGTTGGGCGACACATGGACCACCGAGTAAGAGAAATGCACATCCGCACCAAAGTACGTCATCGCGATTTACGATCGTTCATAACGGTGTAATTGAAAACTATGAACAGCTGAAACGCGAGTATTTAGAGGATGTTACTTTCACAAGTGATACGGATACAGAGGTTATTGTTCAACTTGTTGAACAGTTTATGAAAGAAGACCAATCAGTAGAAGCAGCATTCCGCAAAGTTCTTTCTCTATTAAAAGGATCATATGCAACCGCGTTACTTGATGAGCAAGAGCCTGAAAAGATTTATGTAGGCAAAAACAAAAGCCCTCTATTAGTTGGAATTGGTGATGGGGTAAATGTAATTGCAAGTGATGCAATGGCAATGCTACAAGTCACAAACCAATTTGTCGAGCTAATGGATAAGGAAGTTGTTATTGTTACCCGTGATGCAGTTACGATTAAATCAATAGACGGCCAAACGGTTGAACGAGACCATTTCGTTGCAGAACTTGATGCTAGTGATATTGAAAAAGGTACGTATCCTCATTTTATGTTAAAAGAAATTGATGAGCAGCCGTTTGTTATCCGTAATATCATTTCTAAATATCAAGATGACAATGGTCAAATTATATTAGATGAAGATATTCGAGCTACGTTAAAAGAAGCTGACCGCTTATATATCATTGCAGCAGGAACGAGTTACCATGCAGGCTTAATGGGAAAACAATTGATTGAAACGATTTCTGGGAAACCTGTAGAAGTTCATATTGCAAGTGAGTTTCTATACAATATGCCTCTTCTTTCCGAAAAACCACTCTTTATATTTATTTCACAAAGCGGGGAAACCGCAGATAGCCGTGGTGTTCTCGTTGATATTAAAGAAAAAGGTTATCCGGCATTAACGATTACAAACGTCCCTGGTTCCACGTTATCGCGTGAAGCTGATTTTACACTTCACACTCATGCAGGTCCTGAAATTGCGGTGGCTTCCACAAAGGCCTATACAGCGCAAATGGCAGTACTAGCTATTTTAGCTTGTGATTTAGCAAATGCGAAAGGTATAACAGTGGATTTCGATCCAATTCAGGAGTTAAGTATTGTAGCGAATGCGATGGAAACCCTTTGTGATAAGAAAGAAACATTTGAAAAAATTGCACGAGACTATTTATCAATTACACGAAATTGCTTCTTTATCGGTCGTGCAGCAGACTACTATGTTTGTTTAGAAGGTGCCTTAAAACTTAAAGAAATTTCATATATTCAAGCTGAAGGCTTTGCTGGTGGAGAACTGAAGCATGGAACGATCGCTCTCATTGAAGACGGTACACCAGTAATTGCGTTAGCAACTCAAGACCACGTGAACTTGAGCATCCGTGGTAATGTAAAAGAAGTGGCTGCTCGCGGTGCAGCGACGTGCATCATTAGTATGGGTGATTGTGCACAAGAAGATGACCAATTTGTTATCCCACCAGTTCACAAACACTTATCTGCCTTAGCTACTGTTATCCCACTTCAGTTGATATCTTATTATGCAGCGTTACACCGTGATTGTGACGTTGATAAGCCAAGAAATTTAGCAAAAAGCGTAACAGTTGAATAAAGTTTTTTATGAGCTTGGAGATTGAAAGTCGAGAGGATTCCTCTCGACTTTTTTTACTTGACTTGGTCAATCATAAAGCTGAATAAGTTAAAAAAGGAGTAGGGAAATTCCCTACTCCTCACCAATTTTTATAGCTTGATGGATACGTATTTTTGAAATCATCCAGCTCAAAATCGCTAACCCACTAATGAGCAATAAGCCTGCGAACGAGTAGATGAGTATTTCGTCACTGCGTTCGAAAACAATACGGAAAGGCAATAATTGTCCCTCGGTACCTAGTGAGTTTTGCAGGAATGGAATGAACAGAATGCTCGTTATTTTCCCAATAACTACTCCTAATAGAACAGCCATACCTGTGGTTAATACCTGTTCCCAAAATAACATAATGAATAGCTGCCGAGCAGACATTCCCATAGACCTGAAAACACCATACTGCAAGGTTCGGGACCTTAGTGATAAAATCCAGTATAACAAAAATCCTATGAATGTAATCACCAATGCAATAAGGAAGCCAAGCGTTAATGAGCCATTTAAGCCCGTTAAATAGGCGTCTTTGCTTAAGCTGTTTAAACCATCTAACACATCATTGAAGCTAGTAAGTCGGAGTCGTTCTTCTTCAAATTTTGACAATAGTTCTCCGCGGTCGGCATCTTCTTCTAGACTAATCCACAATCGATAAGGTTCGATTGCCATTGAATTTTGGATATAGGAAAGGTTTCCAACGACAAAGTATGGATTCGTATCGGGATTCCAGGACGGCCAGTAATCAATAATATCATAAACCACAAAATGTGCATGTTGTGCCATATCCCAATTCAATGAGATGTAACCTCCAGGACGAACATCAAGGTCTTTGGCTAGTTCTCTTGATATCATGACTGAACTTGTCTCGCTTGCCATTAAGTTTAAGTATTCAAACCAATGACGGTTAGGTGACAAAAGAGAAGACCTAAAGTAGGCGGTTTCCCCAAATGTGTTGGTGTCTATTCCCATGAGCAGAGTTTTTTTATTCTTATTAGGTTCAGCTGTATTGGTGACATTTACTCGGTTTTTCGTAAACACTCTTGATATTTGTTTAATACCGGGCCAGTCTTTTATGTGTGCACTATTTGGTTCATAGTATAGGATTCTCACATTGTCTCTTCGGTCTTCTTCCTTAATAAACTCTCCTGCTTTTGTCAATTCAACAGGGATGTCTCGTTCCCAATATTGTTGAAGTACAATATCAGCACCAGCTTCATAGCTCACTTGTTCCTCTAGGTTTTGGTTGACGGTTTGAGCTGTATTGGCACTGAATAATCCAATCGATATGGTCATCACTAGAAAGAGCATAAAAAACTGATATTGTTTGGACGTACGTCCGATTTGAATTAAGGCTGTATACATATGAACAGGCCATTTTTTTCGTCCTATCCAGGTGATGAAAGCAATGATCCATGGATAGATGCGGAAACATAAAAGAGTTAAGCCGATAATAAACAGACCCGGAACGAGTAACAATAGTGGATCAATAGCGATACTCTCATGTGAATAGTCAACAAGACGCCAACTTTGACGCAAGGTATACCAACCATAGCCAGCAATAGCCAGTAAGATGACATCGATAAAATATTTATGCCAAGTAGCTTGAGCTTGTCCACTCGAATGTTTTCGTTTCTGAGAAACAATGTTTTTCTTTGTTGCCAAAATAACTGGAATCATTACACTGATAAAACAAGCTAAGGCGGCAAAGCTAGCATATAAATATGTATCTAATGTGAGTTTGGCAGGTAAAGCTTGGCGTTGGACAAATTCCATAAAACCAGAGTTGAGCCAACCATTTTACTCATCAATAAGCCGAGAAATGGTCCAATGAGTAGGGCTAATCCACACAGAAGGAGTGTTTCTACCAAATAAATAAATGAAATTTGACGTTTGCCAGCCCCACGACTGCGTAATACAGCGATTTCGGCTTGTTGTCTTTCAACGATTAAATTCGAAATCATAAATAAGTATATGAGCAACATGGTTAGTATCGGGATGAAAAACGAAATGGTCATCATCCGAAACTGGCCTTCTTGGTGGAGAAAGTAATGAACGATTTTAATCATAGGACTACTGATTGACACATCGGTGCTTTCAGTAGCACGTATGGATTCCGTTCGAAGCATACGTTGAATCGGCAGTAGTTTATATGCATCACTTATGTCTAAACGAGTATAATCATATGTGCTATAAATTAATACTTTCTCTACAAAATGATCTAGCGGAAGTAAATGTTCTTGGAATACATCGTCTGCAAGAATAAACATGCCTTCTAACGTTTCAGGTGGTTCTGGCCAAAATAATTCTGTTTGTTCTTTAGCTTGAAAAGTTCCTACTGGACGAACTATAATGTCTTCATTCATGCTTCGATGTTTTAACCGTATTTCCTCACCTAGAAAAATATCCATATCAACTAAGGCACGGTCATGAACATACACTTCAAAGACATCTGGGGTGCCACTATGCTCTGGTTCTCTTCCTTGAACAAGAGTAATATGATCTTCAAAGCCTGAGAGGGAACGCAAGAAGACATTTCTCAGGGTTGAATCGGATGAAGCGCGCTCTCCTTGGAGACCACTGGAGGTCAACATGATTCCTGAGTTTACTCTAGGCATGTCTATCTGACGTCGCAAAACGTTTTCATTAGCTTCAACAATTTGCTCTAATATCTCTACTCGATCAAGTTGCGGTTGTAATTCTCTCCAATTTAATTCGTGTGTAATGATTCCAGGGTAGGTTCCATGGTTTTCCTGGTAACGTTGGGAATCACTGAGGACAAGATTTTGTAAAGAGCCAGTTGTATAGATAGGGATGGAGGCGACTAATGTGATGGTGACCAATATCCCAATAAACAAACTGAGGACTAACCAGTAGTTTTTTATGATTTTTCTGGCTATCATTGTTAATATGTTCAAGGTACTCCTCCTAACGCAAGATGAGTTGGTCGCCTTCTTCCAATCCACTGATGACTTCGACTCTATCATCTACTTTCAATCCGGTTTGGACCCCAACCTCTGTTAAGTTGTCACCATCTAATATACGAACAACCTGTTGGTCTTCATAGTTTCTAATTGCACTCGCTGGAATAGTAATCACATCTTCACGTATCTCAAATATAATTTTAATGTTTGCCCGTTCTCCTAAATCTATTGAACTTGGAATATCTTTTACTTCAATGCTTATATCTTTATCAGGAGCATTTTCATCAGGTAAATCAAATATTTCTCCGTTTAACTCTTTTCCATCTATTGTTACGATAACTTCCATACCGACACTCAACTCGTTCACTCTATTTCCACTTGGTTTTGATACTAGACGTAAGGAGTTAGGGTCAGAAATGGTTACTAACGTTTGAAAAGGTTCTATCATTTCGCCTGCTTGTAGTTTTGCTAATGAGGTGATGATTCCCGATATCGGGGCAGTGATTAGAGAAGCCTCTAGTTTTGTTCTGTAATTATTTAATTGGTTTTGTTGGCGTTCTACATTTAACTCCGCTCTCTGGATATCGCGGTTTATATCAGACATGCTTTGTTGTTGTAGTTCCTTCATAGCTAATTCTTGTTCGATTTGAAGTTTCTTTTGTTCCGTACTATCTAGCTTAGTTTGTCTTTCTATCAACTTTTCTTCATTATCAGTAGCACGTATTTTATCTTTTTGTTCTTTTATTTCATTGTCTACTTTAGTCATTTCGTTTTTCAAAGCTTGAATGTCTGATTGAAGTTTTTCCTGTTCTTTTTTTCGCTCTAATGCACTTTCTACATCTAGTTTGGCTTCGTTCAAGTTGATTTGTTGTTGTTGTACTTGAAAAGGAAGGTCATCTTGTTCCAATTCAATTAACAAATCTCCTTTTTTAACAGCTTGGTTAGGTTTAACATGGACTTCCTTGACACGTTGACCCAGTTCCCTGTAATACACATCAGCGGAGTTAGTAGACTGGAATTCTGCTCTTGCTTCATATGCATCTATCAAATCTATACGTGTTACTGTTTCTGTTTCATACTGGGTTGCAGCGGGTTCAAGTAACGGGGGAGCAAGCGCTTCTTGTTCCTTTGGTAGTAATGAACATCCGCTAAGTAAAAAAACTAGACTCATAGCTACGGAGAAGGGTTTAAAATTAACATGACCTAATGTTATCTGTTTCAACGAGGTTCCACCTTTCTTGGACAGTTGAATTTCTAAAATAGTTACGCATCTTTTTTCACTGAATGCTGTGGTTTTATGATGATTCGTCCGTCTTCTTCTTCAATTTGTACCCTGTTTTGTGCGTCTTCTTGTAGGCCTAGTGTCTGTAGTAATTGCTCTGGTATTTGTAACCGACCCGCACGATCGACAACGGTGTATTCCATATGAGTTTCTTCTGTAAACATTCCTTCTCTCATCTGTTCTTCTAATTCGTGTGGCTGCATCCGGAACATTTCACTAGATGTCTTTCCATCTCGGATAGAAACGACTCGATCTACCTTTTTCATGAGTTGAGTGTCATGTGTGACGATGACAATTGTCGTGTTTAGCGTTTCGTTAATTTCACGAAAGACGTTTAGAAGTTGATCTCCTGTCTTTGAATCGACACTTCCGGTCGGTTCGTCCGCAAGCAATAAAGGAGGGTCATTCGCTAAAGCAATAGCGATCGCTACCCTTTGTTGTTCACCACCAGATAGCTGGTCTAAGCGGTTATGGAGTCGGTGTCCAAGACCAACCATCTTTAGTAGGTCCTTAGCCTTTTGAGATTGTGCTCGTCCCTTAATAAGCATTGGTAGTTCTACATTTTGTTGAGCGGTGAGATAAGGAATTAAGTTCCGCCCTTGGTTTTGCCATACAAATCCAACGGTTAATCGTTTATACAGCTTTAACTCTTTTTCCGTCATTCGCAAAAGATTTTTTCCATCGACCAAAAGTGAGCCTGCTGAAGGACGCTCTAATCCTCCTAATAAGTTCAGTAAAGTGGATTTTCCACTACCACTGCTACCAATAATGGCCATCAGTTCACCTTTTTCTATGGTTAAATCTAATCCCTGTAAAGCAAACACTTCAAGTTCATGTGCTTTATAAATTTTCACAACGTTATCGCAAACGATCATACTCATGGAAAATCCCCCTGACAATTAAACATGAAGAGCTACCTCAGAATCTAGTAACATACCATCTTCTAATTCAAATATATGATCAGCCATATGTAACACACTTGGGTCATGTGTTGTTAAAATTATCGTCATGTTTTGCTTATCCACTAATGAGCGAAATAAACGCATGATTTGAAAAGTTCGCTTCGAGTCAAGTTCTGCTGTCGGTTCATCCGCAAAAATTAAAGAAGGACGCTTTGCTATCGCTCTAGCTATGGCTACACGTTGTTGTTCCCCTCCTGATAATTCAGAAGGTCTGTGTTTCGCTCGTTTTGTAAGACCTACCGAATCCAACGCTTCCTTCACTCGTTTCTCCCATTCTTCTGATGGAATTTCAGAAACTCGCAGCCCATATTCTACATTTTCATATGCTGACAACATCGGCAATAAAGCAAAAGCTTGAAAGATAAAACTGACATGTTTTTTACGAAACTCATCTATTTCTCGTTGGCTAAGTTGAGATAAGTCTTGTTCTAAAAAAGTAACGGTTCCTTCTGTTGGTTGGTCCAGTCCTCCTAATACATTCATCAATGTTGTTTTTCCTGAACCAGACCTTCCTTTTAAAATAATAAGCGAGTTCTTTTGAATATTCATGTTTATACCGCGTAGGGCATGAACAGCTTTCTTTCCGCTACCAAATGTTCGGATGATATCGTTTGTTTGAAGAATTGATCCTGACAATTCCATCACCTCTCTTCCTAAAACCTAATAATGGTAAAAATGATATTTTAGTCCACTATAAAAACTAATTATAACTGATCTATATCGAAAACTAATTATTTAAAAATTCTGTAAATTTATTGACGATATAAAACATGTATGATATTGTTATTTCCTTAAAAAGGTATTTATTAAAAAAGTAAGTACTTAATACAAAAATAGTAATTTGAAATTGGTTCTAGTCCAAAATTAGACGTGACGAACTAGTAGTTACTAAACACACGTTTATTAAATTGAAAAAGTTTTAAGTGTTTTTAATAAACTACTAAAACTTTTTAGCTCTGGTATGCGTATAAGAGATAACTATGAGGAAAAAATTTATAACTCTTAAGGGGGAGCGCAGATGAAAAAGTGGGGAAATTTAGTTTTATATCTAGGCTATGCTTGGTTACCTTCTTTCGTTATGTAACAAAAAATTACGATGTCCAGAATTAATACGAACCGTGCTTCATGAAGATATAGTGCAGAAGTTAAACTAATTGAGTAGGTTTTACTGATTTTTGTGTGAGTTTCATAGTGATATAGGGGGCGGTTTTATGAAAAAGTGGAAAGTGTCTATTGTTATGGTTTTGTTAACGGTTTTGGTCTTAGGCGCATGTAAAAATATTGACGAGTATGAAGATGATGAAACCGTAGAAGTATCTAATCCAGTAGTAAATGAGGACCAGGAGTTAGAGCTAATCCTGCGTCATCTGTACTCACCAGAAGATTCTGGTGGTAACCAAGCACGAAGAGAGATGTTTGATATTATTGAAGAAAAGACAGGTGTAAAGGTGACGTTGGATGAAGGCACAAGAGATGGGTATGAAGCTATTCTTAGCAACGAAGCAAATCGTAATGAATTACCACATATTATTGAAATGTATACGACGCAACATGGAACTTTTTTTTACGAGGATTACGAACACTTGTTGGATTTGACAGACTTTTTAAAAGATAGTGGTTTGATGGAACAGTTTCATACATTAGCTGATTTTACAATAGACGACCGAGTATATGGCTTACCAGAAAGAGGGAGCACGGTACAATTGTTTTATAACAAGGAACTCATAGAGAAACTGGGTGGGGTACCAGAATCGTGGGAAGATTTAATAGAAACAATGGAGGCAGCGAGTCGCGCTGGATATAATCCTCTTTTATTAGATGATGTTGGGTTTTCAGCCTTCAGTTTGTTAGAAGGGGTTCTGCAGCAAACCGTATCTAATGAGAAGTTGCTTGACCTAATGAGTGGTGATGCAAAGTGGACAGATGCTGAATTTGTTGCCACATTTGAGTTGCTGGAAGCGCTTAAACCGTTAAATATATCTCAAGTGAATGGAAATCCATTGGAACTTATTCAGGCATTTTTATCTGAGGATACTGTATTTGCGTACTCAAATGATTGGTTGCTAGGAGTACTATCTATGGATGAATATGCTCATATGCAAGGTAATATCGGAATGATATCATTGCCTACTGTAGCTGGGGGGCTAGTTGAACAGTCATCTGTCCATGGTAGCTTTCCTTTTGGTTATGTGTTTCGTGGGAATGTTACAGAAGAAGAGGAAAGAATGATATATCAATTTATTGAAGCATTATGGTCTGAAGAAATGATGTTTGATCAGTATGCACAATATGGTCATTTACCTGCAATACGTGTGGAAACCACTACGGACAATGAATTGTTTCAGGAAATCATCAATACAACCAATGAAGCAGAACGTGTTTTTCCTGGAATAAAAGAGTTCATTTCCTATGCAGGTAAAAATAGTTATGATCCGTTCTTATACGAATCGGAAACAAGTAAAATACTTAACCGCTTTATATTTGAGAATCGGTCCACCGAAGAAACATTGGAAGCTATGCAAAGCTATCATGAGCGGGTACTAAAGGAAGCCAACCTTATTGAGTAGTGTAGGTGGAGGGGGAACATAATGAGAAGATGGAAACTGTCTGTTGTCATCGTTTTGATAACTGTTTTGTTTTTAGGGGCCTGCAAGAGTATTGAGGATTATGAAGAAGAACCAAATTTAGAAGTGTCGGATCCTCTGTCAAATGAAGAAAACGAGGAATTAAGGGTTCGTCATTTTTATTCTGAGCAGGATAGTAATCGGTTAACGGAAATGATAAAAAAAGTTGAGGAGAGAACAGGTGTTACTATGACACTGAACCCTCAGGGAACGATTGAGTATGAGGCACTTCTTAAAAATGAATTGTCTCGGAGGGAATTGCCACATATCATTGAAATTTACTCCAGTTCCTCCAGTTCTTTTGTTAGTGAAGAAAGAGATCATTTATTGGATCTGACAGACTTTCTAGAAGAAAGTGGACTGATGGATCAGTTTTATTCGTTGGATAGCTTTACAATAGACGACCGTATATATGGTCTACCCTTTAGTGGAAGCACAAACCATTTATTCTATAATGAAGAACTCCTTGAAGAATTAGGAGGAGTGCCGCAAACATGGGATGAATTCATAGATAGGATGGAGGAAGCGAGTCGCGCAGGCTATACGCCTATTGTCTTTGATGAGTATGGAAGTGAAATCCTCAGTTTGTTCGAAGGGGTTTTGCAACGGACAGCAGGCAAAGAGAAGATGGATAACCTTATGAATGGGCAAGCGAAGTGGACAGATGCTGAATTTGTTTTTGCATTTGAGGTCATGGAAAGCATGACAAAGATAGATGTTTCCCTATTAGGTACAGAGCTCGATGGAGATCCAATGGAGCTCATAGAGGCATTTTTAACAGAAGATATTTTGTTTATTTATACGGGTGATTTCTTAGCCAACATACAGTCTAGTGACGAGTTTGCTCATATGGACGGCAACATTGGGGTCATGGCCTTACCACCTGTACCAGGGGCACAAGGTGATCCGTCCTCTATTCCTGGAAACTTCCTATATGGTTTCGTCTTTCGTGCAGATGTAACGGAAATAGAAGAACAAATGATTTATCAATTTATTGAAACGTTATGGTCGGAAGAATTTCTGTTAGATTATAACCTTAATTATGGATTTATACCTGCCTTACGTGTCGAACCAGCTATGAACAATGAACTGTTACGTGAGGTTATCAAAAAAACGAATGAAGCAACTAGTGTGTTTCCTGAGTTGAGATCTGTCATTTCGTATGAGTACCAACAGGAAATTAGGAATGTATTAAAAGGTTTTATGGACGGTAAGCAATCTGTTAATGAAGCAACGGAAGCGTTGCAAAAGTACCATGAGGAGATACTTTCAAAGGTGGAGTAGTTACTAATCGTAATAATAAACCTGTTTAAAGACTATCAGCCTGGCAATGACTTATGCCATTATCCGGCTGGTGGTTTTTATTCTTCTTTATTAAATAACGCGTTACTTGATGTGATAAGTTGTTGTTCAAACTCCTTCTCAAGGTTACTCCCAATAAGTCTCATACCAATACCTCCTCATTAAGTAAAAGAAAACTATAAATATCCACAAGCAAATTTACATCTAGATAATTTGTTTGAGTAAATTGTTTATAGTTATCCCAAATCACTAGTCACTTTCCACAAAATTATCCCCAAAAAGCGTAAAAATATAGGTTATCCACAGCGAAAAATAGGAAGGTCTTTAAAAAATGTACATTTATCAACAATTAAGGAGTTTTAAGATAGAAAAAAGGAGAAAGAGGATGGCAAGGTAATACAACCTCATATCATCCCCTTCAACTTACTTATCTAACAAAATGTAATCGATTTCTTGAAAGCTATTTACTTCTACTTTCCATCGTTTTTCAACAAACGCTTGATGATCTGGGTGCTCATTATACGTTTGATAATCTTCTTCATTATTAAATTCCATCGAAAATCCAAAGTCAAAGTCTGTTTTGGCGCTAACTTGCTTTAGCACTTCAAAGTTTCTAACTACAGGAATAGCACTTAATATGTCTAATCCATCCTTTAAAAATGTCTTAGTTTCTTTTGACTCAAGAGGATGCTTTAACGTGAAAAATGCCATATGTTTAATAACACCGTTTTCCATAGAAATCCCTCCTTATAAGCTTTCGTATCTCAAAGAGTACCATTATATTATTACAGGTATTGGTAAGTAATGCAATAAAGGGAATCAACGCTAATATAATGATTTAGTAAATAATTTTCGTGAATGTTACGAATGGTTACGAAAAATTTAGATATACCCATAAAAATTAAAGAAAGACGTTGTTTTTTGTGTCAAAATATAAACTTGTTTCGGTTAATAGATGAAAATGCTAGATATCCGTGTTAAATTCATGTAAACTATTACTTAGAGTTTCGTTTGCGAAGCTACATTTGTTGTTACGAAAGCGGTTTAGCAAATTAAGTTAGTTTTTTTTAAAAACTATTGTACATAGGATAATTTTCAATAATGGACAGAATTTTTTATAAACGTTTAATAAACTACGAAAAAAAGAGGATTAGACTATGAACATTTTTATTACAGGTGCAAGTCGAGGACTGGGATATGAGTTAACAAAGGCATCACTTCAAGGTGGTCATAATGTAATTGCTGGTGTACGAAACATTACCGGCCAACTTCAATTGTTAACGGAACAGTTCCCTGGTCAATTAACTTTAGTAACGTTAGATGTAACTAGTGAAGAGAATTTAAGAACTCTTTCTGAAACCTTAAAACAAAAACAAATACCGCTGCATGCGATTATTAATAATGCTGGTATATTGTTAGGTCGAGGGCAAACAATAGAAACTCTATCCCTAGAAGAAGTCAAATTAACGTATGACATTAACGTTATAGGGCCAATGAATGTTATAAAGCATCTTCTCCCAATGATGTCCCGAGAATCACGGGGAGTTATTATCAACGTTTCGTCTGAAGCTGGAAGTATTACAAATGCATATGGTGGCGATTTTTCATATGCTACTTCAAAGACAGCACTTAATATGTATACGAAACAGTTGAGGAGTTACCTTGGAGAAACCATGATTCGTGTGTTTGCGATTCATCCTGGTTGGATGAAAACAGAAATGGGCGGAGACCAAGCGCCAGGGGACCCGAAGGAAAGTGCATCTGATATTCTTAGTATTGTTGAAGGAAAAACAACTATTCCTAATGACTCCTTCTTTGTCGATACTAAGGGTCAAAATATGCCTATTTAGTTTCATTTAATAGGCATAAATGTAACGATTCATATCATTAAACGGTTTTATCGGGGTAATACTAACCTTATCTTGTTTTATCTCGTTAAATATAAAAAATAAGGAGTGCATATTATATGGCAATTATTCAATTTCCGAAAGACCTAAAGTGGGGTACTGCAACCGCTTCTTATCAAATTGAAGGTGCTGCTCATGAAGATGGTCGTGGCCTTTCAATTTGGGATACATTCTCTAGAACGCCTGGTAAAGTATATAATGGTGACAATGGAGATATAGCGTGTGATAGCTATCATCGCTATGAAGAAGACATTGCATTAATGAAAGACTTAGGAATTACTACATATCGTTTTTCTGTGGCATGGCCAAGAATTTTTCCAAATGGAACTGGTGAAGTTAACCAAGCTGGGCTTGATTTCTATCACCGTTTTGTTGATGCTCTTGTTGAAGCAGGAATTGAGCCTATGTGTACACTTTATCATTGGGACCTTCCTCAAGCGCTACAAGACAAAGGCGGCTGGGATAATAGAGAAACGATCGATGCTTTTGTAAACTATTCAGAAGTGATGTTTAAAGAGTTCGAAGGGAAAATTGACAACTGGATTACTTTTAATGAGCCTTGGTGTTCGTCTTTCCTTTCTAACTTCATTGGAGCGCATGCACCTGGACATACAGATTTACAACTAGCTACCAATGTAGCTCATCATTTACTGGTTGCACATGGTAAAGCCGTTCAAAAGTTTAGAGAGCTTGGAATTAAAGGACAAATTGGGTATGCGCCAAACGTTGAATGGAATGAGCCATACAGTAACAAACAAGAAGACATCGATGCTTGTAAAAGAGCGAGTGCATTCTTTATTGAGTGGTTCTTTGATCCAGTATTTAAAGGGTCTTATCCGCAATTCATGATAGATTGGTTTGAGAAAAAAGGGGTTAAAGTTCCTGTCTTAGATGGAGACCTTGAGATTATCAATCAACCGATTGACTTCCTTGGAATTAACTACTATACAGGAAGTGTAGGCCGCTATAAAGAAAATGAAGGATTATTCGATCATGAGCGAGTGGACAGAGGATACGAGAAAACAGATATCGGTTGGAACATTTATCCTGATGGATTTTACAATGTGTTGAAATACATTTCAGATAATTATGGCCAAATCCCAATTTACATCACAGAAAATGGTTCTTGTTATAATGATGAGCCACAACAAGATGGCAAGGTACATGACTATGGTCGTTTAAATTACCTTCGTCAACATTTAACAGCATTAAACCGTGCTATCGAATCGGGTGTTAACATCAAAGGATATATGACGTGGTCATTATTAGATAATTTTGAATGGGCTGAAGGCTATAAAATGCGCTTTGGTATCGTTCATGTTAACTATCGTACATTAGAGCGTACTCCAAAAGAGAGTTACTACTGGTATAAAAAATTCTTAGAAAATAAATGGTTTGAAGTATAATAAATGTAGAAAAGGTGCCCTCGAGTGGGGCACCTTTTTAGTGATTAAAGCAGATTTTTCTAAAACGATATTGGACTATTCAAAATAAAACGGCTTTGCCATTTTATTCTGCTAAAAATTGTTCTATTAGTTTAATCGAGTTTTCAAAATGGTCTCTGTCAAGGCGGACGGCTGCAATCATGACTTCTGCTCTTACATCATGACCGTTAAATATGCTACTATCGGTAATGTCGATTCCATAAACCTTTTCTACTGCATCATCTTCAGTTTGTCCAGATATAAATCGATTTTCACTAACGGGCTCATTAAAATGACTCGGTTCAAGTTCTACAAATGCTCCAGTCCTATTTAATCTATCAAAATTTTCATAATCTAACACATAGACATCTACAGGATGAGTCGCAAGAATGACCGCACTTTTCTGAATAGCAGCGACATCAACAGCATCTTCACCTAAGGGTGAATAACTTAAATCGATACTGATACGTTCCCAGTCGGGTACATTTGCACTAATATAGTCTGCGATCCTGTCAATATCAGATATATAGTAATCACCAACAAACATCATACTAACGTCCTCAGGTGGAAGACTATCCAAAACGGCTTGTTCTTGCTTATGGTCCAAAAAGCCTTGAATAGATGTCACTAGAACAATAATAAATAAAACGGCAGCCAATGTGTGATATTTATAATAATAAAAGAAATGATCAAGTTTCTTTAATAATGGATGATTAAATCGGCGTGTGTCCTTTGGATTTAAAAATTCATCATCTTTATTAATATGGGCCCAAGCAATAGAATAGGCTCTGTTCACCTCTTCCAAACTAAAGGGCTCTTCATTTGTTTTGTTACTTTCGGCTTTGTGTTGTCTAATTAATAAAAGGTATTGAGCTTCAAGCTCTTGATTTGTAGCTGTTTCAGCTATCCCTAAAACCTCATACGCTTTTTTCAAATCCAACGTAAGTCCTCCTCTCAAAAAAGGCTCTATTAAATCATATAAAAAATATAGTTTAAATGGAACCCGTAGGATTTTCATTCACGAAAATGAATATTATTTCCCAGTAAATTAATTTTCTACCGATAAATGTAGGTTCTATCGTTAATAGTGTGCTAATTATCCCTGTTAATTAAAACACAATATCAGATATATGTTGACAAGACCCAAGCTTAAGTAAGCTAGTCAAAGTAAAATATGTATTACGATTCAGTAATCGATTACAGTCACCTAATCTAATTGTCTCATAAATAAGGGGAGAGCGCCATAAAAGGCGCTCTCCAAATTATAATCCTAGCACCAAGCTGCTCCAACAATTACTAACAGAATGAAGAGTACAACGATTAACGCAAACCCCCCAGTAAATCTGTGACCATAACCACTCATCGAAAGACCCCCTTTCATCTGACGATACTATATCGTATGAGAAAGGGGGTCTGTTTGATTAGACAGTATGAGAAAACAAACGAATGTACATGTTATTGCATTTGTTTGAGTTGATAGAATTCTCCTTTTTTGTCCATAAGTTCATCGTACGTGCCAACTTCCACACATTGACCGTTTTTCATCACGACAATTCGATCGGCGTCTCGGATCGTCGATAGACGATGAGCTACAATAAATGTCGTCCGCCCTTTAATGAGTTGGCGAATCGCTTGTTGAACTTTATATTCAGATTTATTATCTAACGCTGATGTTGCTTCATCTAATAAAATGACTTGCGGGTTACGAATGAGGGCGCGAGCAATCGCAATTCGTTGCCTCTGGCCTCCCGAAAGCTTGCCCCCATGTTCTCCCACTAGCGTATCTAACCCATTTGGCATATCGGCAATGACATCTGTAAGATTTGCCATTTCTACTACATCATTAAGCTGTTCTTCTGTAACACCACTGAGTCCATATGTAATGTTTTCTCGGATTGACCCAGAAAACAATACTGTCGTTTGTGGAACAACCGCTAATTTTTGACGATATGATTGCATATTAATGTCATCAAATGTTTTACCATCGATAAAAATCTGACCAGAAGTTGGGCGATAAAAACCGACCATCATGCTAAGCACAGTTGATTTTCCAGCTCCTGACTCTCCAACAAAGGCAATACATTCACCTGCTTTTACTTGTAAGTTAAAGTCATGTAATACATGCTTATCGGTGTCATGATAATGAAAATAAACATGCTCGAACGAAAAATGGCCTTCCACCTTATTAAGAATCTTCTGTCCTTGGTATTCAGCTGTTTCTTTTGATAGAAGTACTTCTGAAACAGAGATAATAGACTCATAGCCCTTAGCTAACTGAGGGTAAACATTTATGACATGATTGACCGACATTAAAATCGTTGTGAAAAATCCTTGATACAACACAACGTCACCAACCGTTATTTCACCGCGGAAGGCGAGAATTGCTGTGAAAATCAAGCAGAACATTTGGAACATTTGAAAGAGAACCCAGCTAGAAGAACCGAATAAGGCTTCTGTTAAATCCAATCTGTATCCTTTTCCTTTTAGCGTTCGTAAGGTGGAGTCTGTTTTCTGGATTTCTAAGTCTTCTAGTCCATGTGCTCTTGTGACAGGAATCATTTCCACAGTTTCAGCGACTTGCCCTGACATCGTTTCGATTTGTTTTCGGAATTCTCTATTTCTCTTTAATAGTTTCTTTTTAAAGATATACACAATAAAAAGACCAAGAGGAATAACCAAAATAAAGAATAACGCTACAAGTAAGTTTTTCATCGCGGTGATGGTAATCGCTACAAGTACGTTTGTAATGGCAGCAGAAAAGGTGAACATAATCTGCTTTGATAACATCTCTATATTTTCAACATCGCGAAGGACCTTTGCTTGAAGTTTTCCCGATCGTAATTCACTATGGTAGGAAATTGATAAATGTTGGAGCTTTCGAATAAGTGTACTTCGTAAACCCGCTTCTACATGTCTAGACGCTTTACTAAGAAAGCTAATATGTAACATTTGCGACGGAATGTTTTGTAAAATCACAAAAGATACAATAGCTAAGTTAATCCAGAGCTCAGATATACTATGGCGTTCTGGATTTGTAGCAATATCAATTACGTTTCCTGTTACAATAGGGATGACCCAAACAGGTGAGTGTTTTATCAGAAAGAAAAACAAAGAGAAAAGTAGATTTTTAATTTGACCTTTATACAAAAGAGAAAGGAAAGTCAGTGCCTTTCCCCTTTGTACATTTTCATTTTCTAATAAAGGTTCAAAATTTAAAGATTCGTTGTCGATTTTAGTTTGCAATAGTTCTCCACTCCAAGGTAGTTTTATTTTTATCTAACCACCGTCGTACATTACTTTAAGAAATAACATACAATGATCAGTTTATTCATTTAATAGGGCAATATGCTTTAGAATTAGGCTTTGATTTGTTGCCTTACAGAAACATGAAAGACGGTAATTTGCACAATGGCGATTAAAAGGATAAAAATAATCGGCAAGTAAGGAACCGTTTCTGTAAAAAATGGATAGACGATAGCAGTGATAGCGGCAAAAGCAGGAACTACAAAATGCATCGATAGATAAGCTTTTTGACAGGCTTTTGCTGTAATATACGCTTCCCTTTCATCGTCATCTAAAAATTCTTCAGGAATGACAATAATGCTTTTCCATGATTCTTTTCTACGTCTTCTTCGATAAAGATAAGTAGGAACTGCCAGAGTGATAGCTACTAGAAATAGTATAAATATCGGCATAACGTTTAATGAAAGATCAAATCCTTCTTGACCAGTCGTGACCACATGAGCGAATTCTGAAAATACATGATTAAAATTAACAAGAGCCCACCCAAACAATACGAAAATTAGAATGGTGACCCAATAACTACGAACCATTTTTTTCACAATGTTTCCTCCTCTAATGAAAATACATTTTCCATAGGCAGATTAAATTCACGGCAAATTAGAAGAGCTAGATAAGCAGAAGGAATATATTCGCATTTTTCAACGGCAGCTATCGTTTGTCGAGTGACTCCAACCTTATCGGCTAAATCACTTTGAGTAAAGTTAAATCGAGCTCGGAGTTCCTTTACTCTGTTATAGAGCTTTTTTTCCACGAACACACCCTCCTGGATAAACATGGTATCACTTTGTTTGTTAAGTATACCTAACATTATGTTAATTATCAATAACATATTTCATAAATGGGTGCGTTTTGAATCATATTGTGTGTCAGGCTATAGATTGACTTCACATTGGTAAGTGATATATTTTAATCATTAAACTATTTTAAAGGAGTAGAATACGGATGAATAAGTATGAAGAACTTATTGTGTCTTTAAAAGAAGTTCATGAACAGATGATTGGAATTATGGCTCCTTCAGAAGAGGAAGGCATAACCTATGGTCAAATGTTTTTACTTTTTTATATACATAGCCAAGAGAAAATTAAAACAACCGATATTTCCAATCACTTTGGCATTACACCTGGGGCAGCGACAGCCATTGCTGATAAGCTGGAAACAAGTGGATTAATTGAGAGAATTCGGGACATTAAGGACCGCAGAATTGTGCTTATTTCTCTTTCTGAAAAAGGAAGATTATATGTAGAAAGAAAGAAGAAGGAGAACATTAATAAAGTGGCTGAGGTACTTAAAGAGTTATCAGACGAAGAAATAGTAAGTGCGAGTAAAGCAATCCAAAAGATTTCTAAAACGATGGCAAAGCAACAAAAGTAGAAAAAGTGGGTCGAGGAGGTAAACTGTGGAACAGCTTGAAATGAAAAAGAAAGTAACAATTATGGTTGCGGTGTTATCTGTGATGCTATTTGCTGCCTTAAATATGACCATTGTTGGAACCTCTTTACCAAAGATTGTAGCTGATATTGGTGGGATGGAGCATTTTAATTGGGCATTCACGATTTATATGCTTGCATCTAGTATAACCGCTATTTTAGTAGGTAAGTTATCAGATATATATGGAAGAAAACCTTTTATCCTCATAGGAATCATTATCTTTGTAATCGGGTCACTCCTTTGTGGATTTTCAGCAACGATCGTGCAATTGATTATATTTAGAGGCATTCAAGGCTTCGGTGGCGGTATGATCATGTCAACGGCACTAACAACTGTTGGTGATTTATTTTCTCCTCGTGAACGAGGTCGTTGGCAAGGATTAATGACCGGAGTATTTGGTGTTTCGAGTTTGTTTGGCCCCACATTAGGTGGTGTAATTGTCGATAATATGGATTGGTCATGGGTGTTTTGGGTATTCTTACCCGTTGGTGTCATAGCCTTTTTCATGATACTTAAGCTATATCCAAAAACCGTTCAGAGGAATAAAGAAAAAATTGATTACTTCGGGTCGTTCGTATTATCCATTTTTATATTTCTATTGTTAATAGGCTTTAGTTGGGCAGGGACAGAATACGCTTGGACTTCTCTTGAAATTATAACTATATTTCTAGTTTCACTTGTAGCTTTAGGAATTTTTATACTCATTGAATTAAAGGTAGAAAGTCCAGTCGTACCTCTTCACTTATTTAAAAATAAAATAGTTTCACTCTCAAATAGCATAGCCTTTTTATCTGGAGCGGGGATGTTTGGTGTTATCATGTATGTCCCTTTCTATGTTCAAGGTGTACTCGGAAGAACTGCAACGACCTCAGGCTTAGTGGAAATGGTAATGACCCTTGCGTTAGTTGCGGCAAGTGCTCTATCGGGTCAACTCATCACAAAAACAGGAAAATATAAGAAAATAGCATTAGTAGGGTTTGCATTAATGGCAACTGGTTTTTTCTTAAATTCAACTTTAGCGGCAGATGCTAGCCTAGTTACACTAGTTATTCATTTACTTATTACCGGAGTGGGTTTAGGGCTTACAATGCCAATCTTCACGCTAACCGTACAGAATGCAGTCGAGCATAAATATTTAGGTGTAGCAACAGCCACTTCTCAGCTTTCAAGACAAATCGGAGGGACGGTTGGGGTTGCTGTCCTAGGATATGTGATGAGTTCAAAAATGACAAATGATTTAGTGGGGGCAACGATGCCAGAGTTACCATCCGAACAAGTAGAGCAGCTTCAAAGTCCAGAATTACTTATGGACCCAGACCTTGTAACGTCGGTACAAGAAACATTGCCAGTAGAAACTCACTCTGCATTTGAACAAGTGATTAGTATGATGCGAGAAGCATTAAATGTAGGCTTAACTACAGTGTTTTTTGTAAGCGGTGTTGTTATTGTTGTGGCCTTTTTACTTACCTTATTGTTAAATGAAATTGAGCTCCGAACATCCAATGAACCAGAGAAAGTTGATAAAAACAATTTGTAAAAGTATAAAAAAAAGTGGAGTAATATCATAGAAACTATAAAAATGTATAAATGCACCAAAAACCCTTCCTCAAATGTATAGTCACCTGTTACTATTTCAAAGTAAACCAAAAATATTTTTTTGGAGGGGACATAATGAATAAAAAATTATTATTATCATTAATTTCTGGTGTGT
Source organism: Bacillus alkalicellulosilyticus (assembly GCF_002019795.1). Lineage (GTDB taxonomy): Bacteria > Bacillota > Bacilli > Bacillales > Bacillaceae_F > Bacillus_AO > Bacillus_AO alkalicellulosilyticum. The sequence continues at coordinate 114,633 of NZ_KV917381.1, forward strand.
TTGCACTAAGTGTATTAGCAGCATGTGGTGGAGACGGTGTAGAAGACCCAGTTGATAGCAACCCAGTTGATGAGGTAGAAGTAGATGATACACCAGAAGTAGAAGTAGAGATTGAAGATACAGAAGAAGCAGCTGAATAAATTGTAAAAAAGCTAACAGAAGGGGAACCTTTTGTTAGCTTTTTTTATAAGCAGGGTGGGACAAAAAGGGTAAGATTTCATTATGTCGATCCTTCTAATCTTTCTTAACATATTTGTAAATGTAGTAACAAAAACTACATAAAGAAAATGAGAGAAATCAGTTGAGTATATAAGTATATAATTATATACTACTTATGGAAGTTTGAGTGAGGGGTGTATTACATGACTGAAATCGTAGAAAAACTAGGAGTGACAGATGCAAGTAAAGTTTTGAAATTGCTTGGTGACAAGACAAGGCTTACGATGATAGCGATTTTAGCTGAGGACGAATGCTGTGTTTGTGAGTTTGTTGAATTATTTCAAATGAGTCAACCGTCAGTAAGTCAACATTTACGAAAACTTAGGGACATTGGCCTTGTAGAAGAAGAAAGACGGGGACAATGGATTTTTTATCGAATTAACCGAACTCATGAAGCATTCCATTTAGTAGCAAATGTATTAGAGCATATCCCAAACCATAAGGAAAAGCTTGATATGCTTGAAAAAAAAGGGCTACGTGTGTGTTGTGATTAAAAGATTATAAAGGAAGTGGGGAAACAAACAGGTGACATCTATTATTTTAGCTTCCGTGATATTTCTGTTCACCTTAACATTAGTCATTTGGCAACCAAAGGGACTCTCAATTGGATGGTCTGCAACAATAGGAGCCGTGTTAGCGCTTAGTGTTGGCGTGGTTGACCGTGGTGATGTGGTTACGGTAACAGGCATTGTTTGGAATGCAACGTTAACCTTTGTAGCGATTATTATTATTTCATTAATATTAGATGAAATAGGCTTTTTTGAATGGTCTGCCCTACATATGGCACGAATCGCTAAGGGCAATGGTATAAAAATGTTCATTTTTATTTCTTTGTTAGGAGCTGTTGTGGCAGCATTGTTTGCTAACGATGGGGCAGCACTAATCTTAACGCCTATCGTGTTAGCGATGGTACGTGCTCTTCGCTTTAAGGATGCCATGATTTTACCGTTCATTATGGCTAGTGGCTTTATTGCAGACACGACCTCATTACCTTTAATTGTAAGTAATTTAGTAAATATTGTCTCAGCTGATTTTTTTGGGATAGGATTTATAGAATATGCGACTCGTATGATTATTCCTAACTTTTTTGCGCTAGGCGCTAGTATGCTTGTTCTGTATTTATATTTCCGAAAAGATATACCAGCTCAATATGACGTAAAACAATTAAAAAAACCAAATGAAGCAATAAAGGATAAAGGGTTATTTACTTTATCTTGGTATATCTTAGCATTCCTACTTATCGGTTATTTTGTAAGTGAATTTATTCAAATTCCTGTTTCATTTGTTGCGATGCCAATTGCACTTATCTTCTATTTTATTTTTAGAATGATGAGCGCGAAAAATGAGAAGCTCAGTTCAGCAGGGATAATAAAAGGTGCGCCATGGGAAATTGTAGTCTTCTCAATTGGGATGTATGTTGTTGTCTACAGCTTACGAAATGTTGGCTTGACTGAAATGCTTGCAGGAGTTATAGAGTTGGCAGCTGACCAAGGGTTGTTTATAGCGACAATTTCTATGGGATTTATTGCAGCGATTTTATCGTCTGTGATGAATAACATGCCAACAGTGATGATTAATGCATTAGCAATCGCAGATACAAACACAACTGGTGTGATGCGAGAGGCCTTAATATATGCGAATGTGATTGGCTCTGACCTTGGTCCGAAAATAACCCCAATCGGGTCATTAGCTACACTATTGTGGCTCCACGTATTAATGAAAAAGGGTGTAAAGATCACTTGGGGTTATTACTTTAAGGTTGGAATTATCCTAACGGTACCTACCTTATTTATCACGTTAGTTGGTCTTTATTTATGGTTAATAATTATTTTATAAAAAAGGGAGTAGTAAACATGTCAAAACCAATTATTTATTTTTTATGTACAGGGAATTCTTGCAGAAGTCAGATGGCTGAAGGATGGGGTAAAACATATTTAGGTGACAAATACGAGGTCTATTCAGCGGGGATTGAAGCACACGGGGTGAACCCTAATGCCGTAAAAGCTATGGCAGAAGTTGATGTTGATATAACAAACCAAACATCGGATACGATAGACCCAGAAATTTTGCAAAAGGCAGACCTAGTTGTAACGTTATGTGGTCATGCCAATGATGTTTGTCCAGCAACTCCACCAAATAAAGAAAGAGTACATTGGGGATTCGACGACCCAGCGAAAGCGGAAGGAACAGAAGAAGAAAAATGGGCATTCTTCCAACGAGTTCGTGATGAAATTGGTGACAGAATTAAGCAATTTGGTGAAACAGGGAAATAAGAAGAAAAACGCGAAGCTGTCTTTTCTTAGAAGCACTGAGCAAAGCCGCTACCATCTTTTAAAGTCAAACAAAAGTGGGGTTCTTTTGTTTGACGTGGAGTTAGCGAAGCCAGTGCTCTTCAGTGAATGACCCCAAATTTCTATACTTTTATCTTTTACTAAAAGGCGACTATGTCGCTTTCCTTATAGGAGTGAGTTTTAATGAAAGTGGAATTGTTTGATCCGCCAATGTGTTGTCCAACTGGTGTTTGTGGTCCTTCGGTTGACCCTGAATTAACGAGAGTGGCAACAGCTATTTTTAAATTAGAGAAAAATGGCTACAACATCACACGCTATAACTTAACTTCTGAGCCGGATGCATTTGTAACAAATGAGAAAGTTCAAAATCTGCTAGAAACAAAAGGGATGGATAGTTTACCTATATTTTTAGTAGATGGAGAAGTAAAAAAAGAAGGAACCTATCCGACTAACGAGGAGCTTGCCTTATGCCTCGGAGTGGAGCCTTCCTTGTTAGAGAAAAAGCAAGCACAATTGAATATAGAGCTACGATAAACCGGAGTAGGTGAAAAAATGTACAAACAATTTCAACCCACCGCACATAACCTAACTCCTTATCTTTTTTTTACAGGTAAAGGAGGAGTTGGGAAAACATCAACTGCTTGTGCCACGGCCGTTCATTTAGCTTTAGAAGGCAAGCGAGTATTACTTGTCAGTACAGACCCTGCATCAAACTTACAAGATGTGTTTGAAGTGCCTATTCATCGAGAACCTGTTCGCATTCCTGGTGTTACAGGTTTGTATGCTGTTAACATTAACCCAGAAGAAGTAGCAAAAGCCTATCGTGAGAGAGTAATAGGGCCGTATCGTGATAAACTGCCTGCACCCGTCGTTTCTCAAATGGAAGAGCAACTATCTGGAGCTTGTACCGTTGAAATTGCTGCGTTTGATGAGTTTACGTCAATTTTAACAAACGATCTGAAAAATCAAATGTACGACCATATCATTTTTGATACGGCGCCGACAGGTCACACGCTACGATTGTTGCAATTGCCAAGTGCATGGACTCATTTCTTAGACCAAACACCGCATGGGGCATCTTGTCTTGGACCATTAGCTGGATTAGAAGCTAAAAAAAACATGTACAATGATGCTGTAGAGGTGTTATCAGATAAGGCTAAAACAACAGTAATCCTGGTCACAAGACCTGATATATCTTCAATTGAAGAGGCCAATCGAGCTTCGAAAGAATTAAAAGAGGTTGGTCTTGAAAATCAATGGTTGCTCATAAATGGTAAGCTTCAAGAATATAAGAAAGATGATGTCATTGCTTCTGCCTTTTATGAAAAACAAGAAGAGGCGATTAAACATATTCCTAAACAATTACTGGATCTTACAACCTATGAAATTCCGTATGTCCCTTATCAATTGACTGGAATAGCATCATTAAAGTCGTTATTTACGAACGGGAACATCGAAAATCCAACAGAAAAACCCGAGATTATGGATATGCCAACCCTTGAGAACGTTGTGGTAAAAATGAGTGAAAGAAAAACGGGTGTTGTCATGACAATGGGCAAAGGCGGAGTGGGGAAAACGACTGTAGCTGCTGCAATTGCAGTTGGTCTTGCTGAAAAAGGACTCAAAGTAAAGTTAACGACAACTGACCCTGCCGCTCATTTATCGTATGTTTTTCAAAATACGATAGAGGACCGAATTACACTTAGTGAAATCAATCCTACAGCTGAGGTGGAAAAGTATCGAAAACAGGTACTTTTACAAGCAAAAGCAAAGGGTGTAGATGAAGAGGGTTTAGCCTATTTAGAAGAGGATTTACAATCTCCATGTACAGAGGAAATTGCTGTCTTTCAAGCATTTGCTAAAGTGGTAGAAGAGGCAGAGGATTGCTTTGTTGTCATTGATACGGCGCCGACAGGGCATACATTACTTTTGTTGGATGCCACTCAATCGTATCAAAAAGAAGTAGAACGAACAGGTGCAGACGTTCATCCTTCCGTACAAAAATTATTACCACGATTACGAAATGAAAAAGAAACTGATGTTGTTATCGTTACCTTACCAGAGGCAACCCCAGTATACGAAGCAAGTCGGTTACAGGATGATTTAAAGCGAGCGGGAATTACACCAAGTTGGTGGGTTATTAACCAAAGTTTAGCCGCAACACAAACAACAGACCCAATTCTACACGGACGAGCTTTATCTGAAGGTCGATGGATAAAGGAAGTAACTAAAAATAACAATCAAGTTGCTGTAATTCCATGGCAAGTTCATGGTACGATAGGATATGAACTTTTAAAATCGTTAGTAAACTAGGAGGAATATTGATGCAAATTACAGACCAGGCAAAAGAAACTTTGCTTGAAATCCTCGAAGAAAAGCAAGCGAATGGGATACGCATTTACTTAGCTGGCATGGGCTGAGGATCGCCTAAATTAGGACTGGCTCTGGATGAGCCAGAAGCAGAAGATAAAGTGGAAACGATTAATGGAATTCAAGTCGCTATTGAAAAAGTGATAGAAAGAGAAGCTGAACCTTTAACTCTTGATGTTCAAGAATACAATGGACAAAAGGGCTTTGTTTTATTAGGACAGAATGAGTGTTGTTAACTCAATGTTACTTGCCTAAAGTTAAATGTACTACTCATTTATTAACATAGAATTTTTATTTTTTTGATTTAAAAGGAAGGCTACTCATGGAGTCTTCCTTTTTAGTTATATACCAAGGAAGCGTATATTTTGGGGAATGGGGTATATGAATGGTATAATTAGACAAAATGAAAAATAAGAGGTGATATAATGGTTAGCAAAAAATTAGTGGAAGCATTAAATGACCAAATGAACTTTGAGTTCTATTCGGCACATGCTTACTTAGCGATGGCAGCATATTGTTCTGCGGAGAGCTTAGATGGATTTTCAAATTTTTATTTAATCCAAGCAGAAGAGGAACGATTTCATGCGATGAAGTTTTATAACTTTATCAATGCCATTGGTGAACGAGCAACAATTACTGGTTTTGATAAACCTAATAACAAATTCACATCAATATTAGACACCTACGAAAAAGCATTATTACAGGAAAAAGAAGTTACAAAACGAATTTATCACTTATCAGACTTAGCTTGGGACGAAAGAGAGCACGCCACAATTAACTTTTTAAAGTGGTTCATTGAAGAGCAAGTAGAAGAAGAAGATATGTTTGACACGATTATCCAAAAGTTAAAACGAATTGATGATGATAGCAACGCATTTTTCATGTTAGATGAAGAGTTTTCTAAAAGAACATTTGAGCCAGAAGCTGAATAGGGTCTAGGACAAAAGGGTGAGATAAAAGGTGAAAAAACCTGTGTCTCATCCTTTTTTTATCCTATTACCTTTGCTTTATTGTTTTCCTATAAAAGTGTTGTGTTTGTCTACTAAAATTGGTACAGTTTTCTTATACTTCTTTATTTTGTAACTACCATATAATTGAGTATTTAGTCATCCGACTAAAAAAATCCTAAAAAAATGAAACGTCTTGTTTGGAGTTCCGTAAGTATAGTATGTAATTACAAAGAACAGAAATGATGAGGAGGAATATTCATGTTTCAATTTTTTAGAAGAATCCGTACTTTGGTAAGTTCTGAGCTGCACAATATGATTGACAAGGCAGAAGACCCGGTGAAAATGCTAGATGAGTATTTGCGTGAAATGGAACAAGAAATCGCAGAAGTGGAAAGCTCTACGGCTAAAATTATGGCTGAAGAAAAGCTACTAAAGCGTAAATGTGAAGATGCTAGTAAAACAATTTCTATCCGTGAGGAACAAGCACTTAAGGCGTTAGAGGACAGTAATGAAGAGCTAGCGAGAAGAGTGTTAAGTGATAAAGCTAGACTAGAATCAGAGTTAGCGGAAATCACAACATTACATGGAAACGCAGTTGCACAAGTAGAAGACTTAAAAGGTAAATTAACAGAAATGAAATCTGAGTTCCAAGAGATGAAACAAAAAAGGTCAGCTCTTATCACTAGGGCACAAGCAGCAAAAGCCCAATCTCAGGTCAATAAATCGTTATCCAATATGAATAGCGAAGGCTCAAAACGAGGATTTGAAAGAATGGAAGAGAAGATTCTAAGGTTTGAAGCTGAAGCAGAGGCTAGTGAGGAAATGAGAGATACTTCAACAAGTTTTGATAAAGAATTAAAAGAGCTTGATAAAAAATCGGGTGTTGATAATGAACTCGAGCGTTTAAAGGAAAAGTTAGCACAAAAAAATCAACCTAAGGAATAATGACTATGGAGCTATTAGGCTATACGTTAGAGAACATATATTTAGCAGGACTTATCATTGGGGGGAGTTTAACTCTCCTCTATATCTTATTAGGTGATATCATTGAAGGTATGTTTGAATTCATACCTGAGGGCATCTTTAATCCGAGTCTTGTTTTATCATTTATTTCAATTTTTAGTGGAGCTGGTTATTTATTTGAAAGGCTATCAGCGATGAACAGCTTCGTCATCTTCTTTTTTTCTGGTGGTATAGCTTTTTTAGTAGTGACACTATTAAATATCTTTGTCTTTATCCCACTTTCTAATGCAGAAGAGTCACTGGCGTATTCAGATGAAGATTTAAAGGGACGAATAGGGAAAGTGATTGTTACAATCCCAGCAGATGGTTTTGGTGAAGTTATCATTGAAAGCAAAACGCTTCGCATTGCCAAATCTGCACGTAGCTTTGATGGGGTCGATATTCCATATGATAGCGAAGTCCTAGTCATTGACGTGAACCAAGGAGTTCTACATGTTACAAAACATGAGAAACTATAAAAGTAAGAAATAAAAAGGAGGATATGAATGGGAACAATGGAACCAATTTTTATCGTAATAGGCGTTTTAGTTGTTATTGTTTTAGCACTTATTGGAGTTTTTGTTTCAAAATACAGAACTGCTGGACCAGATGAAGCCCTAATTGTTACAGGAAGTTACTTAGGAAAGAAAAATGTAAATATTGATGAAGCGGGAAATCGAATTAAAATTGTTCGAGGTGGAGGTACTTTCATTCTACCGGTTTTTCAACAAGCCAAACCTCTGAGTCTATTATCTAGTAAACTAGATGTTTCGACTCCAGAAGTATACACGGAACAAGGTGTACCTGTTATGGCAGATGGAACAGCCATCATAAAAATTGGAGGTTCTATAAGCGAAATTGCCACAGCTGCTGAGCAATTTTTAGGAAAGACAAAACAAGACCGTGAACAAGAAGCGAAGGAAGTATTAGAAGGACATCTTCGTTCGATTTTGGGTTCAATGACCGTTGAGGAAATTTATAAGAACCGTGAGAAGTTTTCACAAGAAGTGCAAAAGGTAGCCTCACAGGACTTAGCGAAAATGGGGCTAGTCATCGTTTCCTTTACGATTAAAGATGTTCGTGACCCGAATGGGTATTTAGATTCGTTAGGAAAACCTAGAATCGCTCAAGTGAAGCGTGATGCTGATATAGCCACTGCTGAAGCGATTAAAGAAACAAGAATTAAGCAGGCTGAGGCAGAGAAAGAAGCGAAGCGTTCAGAGCTTGAAAGAGCAACTGAAATTGCCGAGGCTGAAAAATCCAATCAATTAAAAGTAGCTGAATTTAGAACTGAGCAAGACAGAGCGAAAGCCCGTGCCGACCAAGCTTATCATCTAGAAGAAGCACGTTCGAAGCAAGATGTAATGGAACAACAAATGCAAATTCAAATCATCGAGCGTCAAAAGCAAATTGAACTCGAAGAAAAAGAAATTGCTCGTCGTGAAAAGCAGTATGATTCTGAAGTGAAAAAGAAAGCAGATGCAGACCGTTATGCTGTAGAACAAGCAGCCGAAGCAGATAAACGTAAACAACTTGCTGAGGCAGATGCTAATAAATATCGTATTGAAGCTCAAGCGAAAGCAGAAGCTGAAAAAATTCGTATCGATGGTTTAGCTAAAGCAGAAGCTGAAAAAGCACAAGGGGAAGCAGAAGCAGAAGTTATCCGCTTGAAAGGTCTTGCTGAAGCCGAAGCGAAAGAAAAAATTGCTGAAGCTTATGAGAAGTATGGTGAGGCTGCAATGCTCGATATGATTTTAGAAATGTTGCCTTCTTACGCTAAAGAAGTCGCAAGTCCATTATCGAATATTGAGAAGATTACTGTTGTTGACACAGGAGGTAGCGGTAAAAACAGTGGTGCAAACAAAATTACAGGTTACGCTACCGACTTAATGAGTTCGCTTCAGGAATCACTTAAAGCATCATCTGGAATTGATGTGAAGGAATTAATTGAGAACTTCTCAGGTAAAGCGAATGTGCGACAAAGCATAGACCAATTAACTGAAGAAGTTAGAAGTAAACAAGAAGTGTCAACAGAGACTGTAGAAGAGAAGTAATTTATATGGAGGCAATGAGGTTAAATTTACACTTCATTGCCTCTTTTATTTCTAACTAGGAAGGATAATCCTATTAAATAGCTAATAGTTAATAAGAGAATTAACTTTAAACAAGCAGGAGTGGTTACTATGCAAAAGACAATAAAATGGGGAATCCTTGGGAATGCTGGTATTGCCAGAAGTGTCATGATTCCTACTATAAAAGAAACAGAGAACAACGAAGTATGGGCTATTGCTAGCTCAAGTGGTTCTGCGCAAAAAACAGCAGATGAATTTGGAATTCCAACAGTCTATAACTCGTATGTTGAATTGTTAGAAGACACAGAGATTGATGCAGTCTATATTCCACTTCCAAATTCGTTACATAAAGAATGGGTCATCAAGGCGGCAAATTATAAAAAGCATGTCCTATGTGAAAAACCAGCAGCTATCACTTCAGCTGAAGTTGAAGAAATGGGACAAGCATGCCGTGATAACGGAGTTATTTTTATGGAAGCCTTTATGTATCAATTTCACCCACAGCATCATCGAGTCAAAGAAATTATTCAGTCAGGTGAAATAGGCGAATTGAAAGCAATTGATTCGGTATTCTCATTTGTGCTTGATATTGAACAAGAAAACATTCGTTTGAAAAAGGAAACAGGTGGGGGAAGCTTATTTGATGTAGGATGCTACTGTTTGCATGTCAGTCGCTTGTTAACGGAAAGTGAGCCAGAAAGTGTCTATGTTTCCGCAGAGCTTAACGAAGAAGGCGTCGATATTTCAGCATTTGGTACACTTCATTTTCCTGGGAATGTAACGGCTACGTTCCGCAGTAGCTTTCAACACTTCTTCCAAGAACAGTATACAGTTATCGGAAAAAAAGGAGTCATTCACGTCCCGGTTGCTTTTCGACCAGATAACCAAGGTGGAGTTGCTAAAATAATCATTAAGTCTGATGATGGTGAACGTGAAGAGTTGGTTACAGGTCATCAGTACATTGAACAGATCGAACACTTCTCTAATAGCATCCTCTCAGGAACGGAGCCAGCTTACTCCAGTGATAAAACGGTTTTAAATATGAAAACCGTCGAAGCGTGTTTAAAATCAATTGAACGAAAAGAAGTCGTTTTTTTATAAGAAAAAAGCAATGCAAGTGGACTATCCACCTTGCTTTGCTTTTTTAGTGTGTTTTCCTAATGCTTTGAGTTTGGTTGCTCAACAATTGACGATATTAAATGCATAGGAGACATCTCTCCTCTTGAGAACCAGCTGACTAATCTTTGAGAAGGTAACAGTTTTTCGGTTATAGACTCTAGCGAATAGCCTTCTTTTTTTAAATCGAGCGTTTCTTGCATAAGCCATTGTAAGTATTCCTTTTTGGCAAGTAGACCTTCCTTCCCGTCCTCTACAATCCCGACATGGCCACAGAACAGGGTGTCAAAGTTATATTTTACGACTTTATCTATGGATTCAATTAATTGAGGAACCGATTCATTTCTCATTCCATACAATAATCGTCTTCCTAAGAATAGATCACCAGAGAATAACCATTTTTGGTCTTCTTCTACAATTGTAATGTGATCTTCTGAGTGACCTGGAGTTTCTACAATCGAAAAATGAAAATGGTTTGTTTTTAATTCATTGTGTAGAGGAAGACTTGAAATCGTTTCTAAGTGACCCCAAATGAGTTTACGATAAAGTGGGATATGAGCTTGTCCCAGTTTTATTGCTGTTGCAGGGTTCATATAGACAGGTACATTTCGTTCCTTTGAAATCCAGGCAGCATTTCCTGTATGGTCTTCATGATAGTGAGTAATTACAATCCCTGTAATATGAAGGGTTTTAATAAACTTTTGTAAGTCCTTTCTTGCACAAGGTGGACCGGTATCAATTAAAAGTCCGTCAATATAGTAACAACAATAGGTGAACTTTCGTCCGAAACGATAAATAGACCCTTGTAAACATTGAACAGGACCAAATCTACGAATTTGAAAAGCGGTTTTCATCTTACTCCTCCGTTAAATGAATGACTATTGGCAGTATAGCATATTATAGCCATTCATCAACAGATGTTCTATTGCTTAGGTGGAACAAATAAAGAGTCTAGGATATCACCAACTGGCATATGACGAATTTCCCGCATCAGTTCATCCATCCCCCCTGCTACATTACCCTGTAATAAGATTTGAACTGTTTTATCTTTGTCTAAGAGGATAGATTGAACACGTAATGAATTTGTCAGAATAGCTGCAATTATAGCGATTTGTTCAGGAGAAAGGTTCATTCCCCGTTTTTTTGCGAAGGCTTTAAAGGACGCATAAGGGTCACTCCCGTGTGAACCTCGGTGGCTCATGACAAACACCATCCTATCTTATGTTTAATCTTGGTCAAATAATAATAGGGGACTTGCAGGAGCGTCGTGCCCTTCTCTTTTTGGGCCAAAAACAAATGAAATGACAATAAATAACGTAACAACTAGTAAAACTGTTTTTGAAAATCTCATAGATTGCCTCCATACCTTTACTCAGCTCTAATTCCCTCGTGTTAGTTTATGCAAGCAGATGTGGAAAGTGAGTATATCGAAGGCTTTAATAAAAAAATGGAGTAAAAGTCTAAGCGACTTTAACCCCACGATTAATACACAGTTGTTTCGATTAAACTTTTTAGCCAATCCCCTGTTTTCAAGAACAATTCATTTTCAAAAGCATAGCTTGTAAATGTATGGTCAGCGTGTTCGATATAATCTACAGCTGATTGAAGTTCAATTGATGCTATAGATAAACATTTGAAGTATAATTCTGCATTTTCTTTAGGTACATCTTGGTCCTTATCGGCATGTAAAATAAAGACCGGTCCTTGATAGAAAGAGATGTTTTGAAGAGGGTGATGTTTTTTTAAATCGCCAAAGAAATCATGACTTACATAAAAACCTTTATAATCAATAATACCATGTTGTGAGGCCTGCTTCACAGCGTGTTTTCCGGTTATTCGTGTAATATCTTCATATGGATTCGCAACGGGAGACCATAAAACTAATTGTTTTATACGTGTATCCGTTTTAGCGACTAAGGAAGCAACCGCCCCACCTAAGCTGTGGGCTATAACAGTTATCTCTTCTCGGTTTACGTCAGGTAACTCTTCAACAAAAGAAAGGACATCCTTAAGCTCGTTTCTTTGCTTAGTCAACGTTACATCACCGTAGTCTCCATCACTTTCTCCACATCCACTAAAATCAAAACGAACGACAACAAAGCCTTGCTCCGTAAAATGTCGGGCAGCTTTGACAAATAATCGATGTTCGCCTACCTTACTACCTACAAAACCATGAACAAATACGATAGCTGGTTTTTGGATTTTAGGTTGGTTACTTGGGAAGTGAACAGCTCCTGAAAGATTGCGACTACCTGAAGCGATTGTAACTTGGTTGACCATTGTATACACCTACTCTTTTATATTGTGTATTCCTATAAACTTACTTGGTATTAAGTATAATGATTCCCGAAGCAATAGTCAATACTAGTGATTAGAAGATTTTATCGATTATTTACGTAAAAAATGATAACGTTACATATAGAAGTAACATTATCAGTGAATGGAGTGTCACCTTTGAAAGTATTTGAAGCAAATGACATGATGAATAGCTTACCAGAGCAGTACTTCGCTAAGCTTGTCGGAAAAGTTATGCGGTTAAAGGAACAAGGATTCGATATTATTAACTTGGGTCAAGGAAACCCCGACCAGCCGACGCCAGAGCATATTGTAAAAAGTCTACAAGAGGCAGCTGCCAATCCTATATTTCATAAATATTCCCCATTTCGCGGTCACAGTTTTTTAAAAGAAGCTGTAGCTACCTTTTATCAAAGGGAATACGGTGTCAGCTTAGATCCAGAGCATGAAGTGTGTATCCTGTTTGGTGGAAAAGGCGGATTAGTAGAGATTAGTCAATGTTTATTAAACAAAGGCGATGTAGCTCTTGTACCAGATCCAGGCTACCCTGATTATTGGTCTGGGGTTGCGATGGCTGGCGGAGAGATGGAGATGCTGCCATTAACTCCTGAAAATAACTTTCTTCCCTCATATAAAAACATTAGTGCTGAGGTTTTAGAAAAGGCAAAATTACTATTTTTAAATTATCCTAACAATCCAACGGGAGCGGTGGCGACGTCCGAGTTCTTTTCTGAGACTGTCTCATTTGCGGAGCACCACGACCTTTGTGTTGTCCATGATTTCGCATATGGAGGAATAGGTTTTGATGGAAAAAAACCGATTAGCTTCCTGCAAACAGAAGGGGCAAAAGAAAACGGAATTGAAATCTATACATTATCAAAAACATACAATATGGCAGGCTGGCGAATAGGGTTTGCTGTAGGGAACCGATCTGTCATTGAAATGCTTAATGTTCTCCAAGACCATATGTACGTTAGTATTTTTGGGGCAATTCAACAAGCAGCAGCTACAGCACTCCTTAGTTCTCAGCAATGTGTGACAGACCTTGTTGAATTATATGAACAACGAAGAAACCATCTGATGAATGGGTTGAAGTCGATTGGGTGGAATGTTACTGCACCTCCTGGGTCATTCTTTGCCTGGTTGCCGTGTCCAGAAGGTTTTAGCTCAGATGAGTTTGCCAATTATTTATTAGAAGAAGCTCATATTGTTGTTGCACCTGGTCGCGGCTTTGGTCAATATGGGGAGGGGTATATTCGAGTTGGATTGTTAGAAGACACTGACCGACTAGATGAAGCTGTTAAACGAATTGACAAATTAAAGCTATTTACATAGGAGGAGGTTGTTTGATGCGAGTAGCTATTTATCAAATGGACATCATTCCTGGAAACCCTAAAGCCAATCAGCAGAAGGTAAGAGATTGGATCCAAGTTGTGATGGAAGGTGATGGAGCGGATGTTCTTGTCTTACCTGAGATGTGGACAACAGCTTATACGTTAACGGACTTGGCTCAACTTGCAGAAGAAGATACAAAAGAAACAATTGAGCTCCTCTCTCACTGGGCTTTGATGTATAACGTAAATATCGTAGCGGGGTCTATTGCAACTAAGGAAAATGACAATATTTATAATCGAGCGTTCATATTTAACAGAGAAGGCAAACTCGTTCATCAATACGATAAAATGCATCTCGTTCCGATGCTTGATGAACATCTATATTTAAAAGGTGGAAGAGAACAAGCGATTACGTTTGAACTTGATGGGGTTAAAATGGGGGTCATCATTTGTTATGATTTACGTTTCCCAGAGCTTGCCCGTTCACTGGCACTAGAAGGAGCACAGGTCTTATTTTTGCTAGCAGAATGGCCCGAAGCGAGGAAGGAACACTGGAAGCATCTTCAAATTGCTCGAGCGATTGAAAACCAAATGTATGTGGTCTCCTCAAATCGAGTAGGAACTTATAATGACGTGGAGTTTTGCGGTCGTTCTAAAGTAATTACTCCATGGGGAGAAGTTATCGCACAAGGAAGTGCTAGCGAAGAACAAACGATAACCGCAGAACTAAAGCTTGAGGAAGTAACCACCGCAAGAAAGATTGTACCCGTGTTTGAAAGCCGTGTTCCTAATTTATATAAGAGATTATAAGAATGATAAGAAGCTTACTGGAGATACAGTAAGCTTTTCTTTTTTCTTGTAATCGAAGAACCGAAACCGCAGACGCTGGAAAAGGGAGCGTACGGTAATGGAAGAGAGAGAACCATACCCGAAGCAAGTGAAAAAGAGGAGCGTGCGGTAATGGAAAGCGAGAACTATACCCGACCAACAAAAAAACCGACCGAACGGTAACGCAAACAAAAAACGTTACCGGCCCACATAAGGAGCGGTAACGTAACTCAAACTTTTACGAAAATAATTTAGCTAGTTCAGTACGAAAATCCTCAGTTATAATCCCTTTTTCAGTAATGATGCCCGTAATTAACTGTGCTGGGGTTACATCGAAGGCTGGATTAAAGACTTTAATATCGGCTGGAGCAATGGCAGCGTTGGCTAGAGTTCTTATTTCATCAGGATGACGTTCTTCGATTTCAATTGCTTCACCTTTATCGGTAGATAAATCAATGGTTGATAAAGGTGCAGCAACATAGAAAGGGACCCCGAGTGACTTAGCGATTAACGCTATTCCATAAGTGCCAATTTTATTTGCTGTATCGCCATTTGCTGCAATGCGGTCTGCACCTACAATGACAGCTTTGATGTTTTTTGTTTTTAACGTATGAGCTACCATATTATCCGTAATCAATGTTACATCAATTCCTAGATTTTGTAGCTCCCATGCGGTCAAACGAGCGCCTTGTAACACTGGGCGAGTTTCTGTAGCAAAGGCGTGCAGTGTAACCCCACGCTCTTTTCCTAAATAAAAAGGAGAAAGGGCTGTACCGTATTTTGAAGTGGCAATTCCACCAGCATTACAATGAGTTAACAACGTGTCGCCATGCTCTACTAGCGTTAGTGCGTGTTCGCCAATTTGTCTACACACTTCTTCATCCTCTTTATCAATCAAAATCGCTTCTTGGACAATCCGTTCTGTTGCTTCCTGAACAGATGATACATCTTTGATTGAAGTCATGAGTCGTTCTAACGCCCAAAATAGATTTACCGCAGTTGGGCGAGCAGAGCATAAAAACTCTTTTTCCTTTTCAAGCTCATCCTTAAAATCAGCAAATGAGGAAAAGTCAGTTGTTGAAACCCATAAAGCTAACCCGTAAGCAGCTGTTATCCCAATCGCGGGAGCACCGCGAACCTTTAATTCAAAAATACTATCCCAAACATCTTGAAGGGTACGAAGCTCAATAAATTTCGTTTCATGCGGAAGTAATCGTTGGTCTAACAATAATATATAATCGTCTTTCCATTCAACAGCTCTAATTGTCATGATTGGGACACAACCTTTACAATATCATCGATTGTTTGAAATTGATGTCTAGTTAAAATAAGTTCTTTTCCAAGAGCAAGAGCTTTCTTTTGAACCGTAAGCTTTACGTTAGCATCTTGAATACTTTCAATATCTTCTACATGGGCAAGTCCAATGGTTCTTCGGATTACTTTACAACCAGCAAAGCCGATTGCATCTTGAAAAATGGATTCTAGTAGCTTTTTGCGAAAAGCTGGAACTGTCATGTATACATCATTTTGATTAGTTTCCCATAGTGAAGTGAACGTTTCTTCGAACACTTCCCAAACTTCTTGGATACACGATAAAAGGTAGTTTTGATATTGTTCTCGTTGTTTTTCGTCAGGTTGATGTCCTTCTTGAGAAAGATAATTCAAAATCAGATTTGCAATAAAAGCACCAATATCAAACCCGAAAGGTCCTACAAAAGCAAACTCTGGATCTATTACTTTTGTCTCATTAGGGCTAACAAAAATACTACCGGTGTGCAAATCACCATGAATCAGTGCCTCTCCCTTGGTCAGGAAGTTAAATTTTAATAAAGCTACTTCTTCCTTTAAATCAGAAGCTGACCAAATCGTGTCTTCGATATATGGTCTTAATTCTTCTGGGAATGAATTTGTGTCATGGTCAAAAAACGGATCGGTAAAGACAAGGTCTTCCGTAATTTTACAAAGCTCAGGATTTGTAAAAGAAGAGGCCATTAGCTTTTTATCTTGCTGATCCATGCCGAAATCAGAAGAATAAAATAAGGTATGAGCTAAAAAAGTACCAATGTCTTTGGCTACTTTAGGGTACACTTCTCCTTGAATTAACCCTTTGCGCATGATGACAAGGTGAGAAAGGTCATCCATGACAGTTAAAGCTAACTCTTCGTTTGCATAATGAACAGTGGGTGTGAGTTCCGGAAGTAACGTATTTTCTTTCTTTAAGGCTTCGTATTCTATACGAGCCCGATCTAATGTCAGCGGCCAGCTTGTCCCTACCACTTTTGCATAAGGCAACGCTTGCTTTGCAATATAGGATTTATCTGTTTTTTCATTTTTCACACGGAAAACTAGGTTTAAGTTGCCATCACCAATTTCCTCTGAGCTTACGGGTTCTTCTTTAGCGAAAAGTCCTATTTCTTTAAGATACTCGATTACTGTTTGTTCAGTAAAAGGAGCATAATTCGGATATTCCTTTGTCATCATAATTCCTCCTTACAGTACAATAAAAACCCTCTTCAGCTATAAGCAAAAAAGGATGAATTCATCTATCCATTCCAAGCTAGATTAGACTAGTGTTCTCTATTCTGATAAGAGTAGTTGGTTATGATTGAAATCATACACTTCTATCAAGAGGAAAGCAATAAAAGAAATTGAAATGAAGCAAATATTCAGGAAATAAGCAAGAAGTCGGTGAAAGATATCTAGAAATCAGCGCGTTGGTCATACTAATGGTGAAAGAAAAAGAACGATAATAATTGACAAGATTTATGAAAGAATAGATAATCAACACAATTCATATCTCGTAAAAAATAGTACATATATACAGATAGAGGAAGGGTGATAGAAACGTGGGAGAAGTGACAGCCACATACTTAGTAGGAGACAGTAAGAATTTAGAAAAAAAAGCGAATGGAATAGCGATTGGTCTGACTGTAGGTTCCTGGACAGACTTACTTTTAGTCGAGCAGGAACAACTGCAAAAGCATAAAGGCTCGGTAAAATCTATCGAGGAACTACCAGATGGAAAAGGGAAGATTACGATAGCCTACCCGAGTGCGAATTTTACAAGTGACCTACCAGCGATCATAACGACTACTTTTGGGAAGTTATCCCTTGATGGGGAAATTAAATTGTTGGATCTGGAGTTGTCAGATGACCTAAAAAAGGCATTCCCTGGGCCTCAGTTTGGTGTAGATGGGATTCGACAACAAATCAATGCGTATGACCGACCATTGCTTATGAGTATTTTCAAAGGAGTCATAGGGCGAGACTTGACGTACATTCAAGAGCAAATGAAAGCACAGGCCTTAGGAGGAGTAGATGTCGTAAAAGACGACGAGATTCTGTTTGAAAATAAGTTATCTCCTTTAGTAGATAGGGTAAAGGTCTGTAAACAAGCATTACAAGAAAGCTACGAAGAAACTGGAAAACGAACATTATATGCTGTTAACGTTACCGGTCGAACTTATGACATTATCGATCAAGCAAGACGTGCTGTTGATGCTGGAGCGGAAGCATTGTTATTTAATGTGTTTTCATATGGTCTTGACGTATTACAAGCACTGGCAGAGGATCAGGAAATAAATGTTCCGATAATGGCACATCCAGCTTATGCAGGGGCTCTTATTTCCTCGCCTCAGTACGGGGTTGCAGCTCCGCTATTATTAGGAAAACTTCTTCGTTTGGCGGGTGCTGATTTTATTTTGTTCCCATCGCCTTATGGCTCTGTTGCAATGAACAAAGAGGATACGCTTGGAATTAAGAACTACGCTATAGCAGAAGATACATTCCACAAAAGGGCATTTCCTGTTCCGTCTGCAGGGATTCACCCAGGATTAGTACCACAATTAATTGAGGACTTTGGTGTGGACAGTATCATAAACGCAGGTGGAGGAATTCATGGACATCCCGGGGGAACGATTGCAGGAGGACAAGCTTTTGTGGCTGCCATCAACGGTGTCATGAGAGGAGAAACACTAGAAGAGATAGCTAAAGGAAGTGAAGAACTTGCAACAGCCATTACACTTTGGGGATCAGGTAAATAAAGATTACGTCATTTTTTGTGACTTCGATGGAACGGTTACAAATAATGATAATATTGTTGAAATCATGAAAATGTTTGCACCAAAAGAGTGGGAAATCATTGCGATGAAAATCCTCTCGAAGGAAAAATCGATACGTAAAGGAGTAAATGAATTATTTGCTCTATTACCTACAAGTAAGAAAGACGAAATAATTTCATTTACATTAGAACAAGCAGAGTTTAGAGAAGGATTTGATGAGTTTGTGGCGTATACTCATAGACATAATGTAGAGTTAAATATTGTGAGTGGAGGGATTGATTTTTTTATCGACCCTCTGTTACAATCCTATCAAATTCCGATTTATTGCAATACTTCTGATTTTTCTGATGATGTTATAAAAATAGGGTGGCCGTATCGTTGTGATGACGACTGTCAAAACGACTGTGGATGTTGCAAGCCGTCTATTATTAGGAAAGTAGCAAATGGACGACAAGTTGTAGTCATTGGTGATTCAATTACGGATGTACAAGCGGCAAAACAAGCGGATTTTGTATTTGCCCGTGATTATTTATTAAAGGAATGCCAGCAACTTGATTTGCCGCATGCGCCGTTTACAACGTTTTTTGATATCATCAATGTGTTAAAAACGAGGGAAGTGAATCTATGAAACAACAATGGGATGAAATAGCAAGCATTAAACGTGAGCTTGGGCAACGATATTGGTTTCCAGGAACGAGTGGTAACCTATCAATAAAGGTTAGCGATGAGCCACTTCAATGTCTTGTTTCCGTAAGTGGAAAAGACAAGTATAAGGAAACGAACGAAGATTTTGTGTTGGTCGATGAAGATGGAAAAGTGATTGGTTCGCCGTTAAAGCCTTCTGCAGAAACAGTCATTCATTTAGAAGTATATAAAAAAACAGATGCGGCTTGTAGCTTACACGTTCATACCGTTGATAACAATGTAATTTCTGAGCTTTATGCAGACCAAGGGTATATTTCTTTTTCGAATCAAGAATTGATAAAGGCGTTTGGAATTTGGGAAGAAGATGGGCAATTAATCATCCCTATCGTAGAGAATATTCATGACCTCCCTAAATTAGCAAAGGTTATCGCCGATTCAATTACATCTGAAACAAAGGCTGTATTAATTCGGAATCATGGCATTACCGCTTGGGGGAAAAATGCCTTTGAAGCAAAGAGACATCTAGAGGCGTGTGAATTTTTATTTTCCTATCATTTGAAGTTGCTTCAAATGAAGCCGTTTTTTTTATAAGAATTGATAAAGAATTATGTAAAGGGAGGGTGTTAAAATGGCAGTTATTAAAGTGAGAAATAGTGGGAAAGTAATCGAAGGTGTGGAGCAAGTAGGAGCATTTTTAGAAGAACAGGGAGTATTATATGAGCACTGGGATATGAGTAAATTGCCTCAGGAGCTTCATGAGAAATTTAACTTATCTGATGAGGACAAACAGCAGATTTTAACAGCTTTTGACCAAGATATTCGTTCGTTGGCAGAAAGAAGAGGATATGTAAATTGGGATGTTATCGCTCTTTCTGATACCACACCAAATTTAGAAGAATTATTAAAAAAGTTTGAACAAGTTCATACTCATACTGATGATGAAGTTCGAGTAATTACAGCGGGTCATGGAATTTTTATCGTTAAAGGAGAAGGCGAGATTGGTTATTTTGATATAGAGCTTGAAGCAGGTGATGTGATTTCAGTACCTGAACATACACCTCACTTCTTTACGCTAATGGAAGACCGTCAAGTTGTTGCAGTTCGCTTATTTATTGATACAGATGGATGGGTGGCACACCCGTATGAGGAAAAAGAACAACAAATTTAAATAAGGAGCTCACACGTGAAAAGAGGTATGTTGAAAGTTCAGATGGGATTACTCGTTGTTCTAGTATGCTCTTTTTGTTTTACGATAGAAACATACGTAAGCATCGATTCAGAGCCTTTTCTCAGTTCAAGTTATGACATATCTGATGTGGGTCAAGGCACAATTCTTTCTCCTGAAAAAGATGGAAAGTTATCAATAAGCCCTTTTATCCTGCTAGTACTAATTGTTTTTATAGTTCACTCAGTTTATTTAAATCGAAGAATTAGGCAACTATTATTGAAGGATTTTCTCTTACCTATTAAAAAACAGAGCTCGCTCTTTCTTTCTCCGCTTTCCTGAACTTACTAGTAGAGGAGGAAGAAAAGTGGAGCCTAAAAATGATGGGAAAGAACAACAATTATTGATAAACGAGGCTATTAAGAGTGTCACATTAGGTATTGGTTTAATGGTTATCGTTTTTTTAATCGCTCATTATGTGTTTCACATGCCGTTTTTTCCACAATAAAAAACGAGGAGTGCCGCCCGTGCACTCCTCTACTTAACCAATTAGAATCTCAAATATGTTGCTTCTCTTTTGTTTTCATGAATTTGTGTACTCCAGTATTCAAGGTCAATTAGGGCTTGATCATACTGTTCTTTTGTGACAAGTCGTGTCCCGGCTTCAGCAAAGTGGATATAATAAGCTAAGCCACTGCCCGTAACATGGATGCTTGCTCCTCTTATTTTATCGGATTTCATATGTATCGACTCCTTGGATATGTTTTGCAGGTTTGTAAAGAAACGATATCAATTGTTATCTTTCTATTAATGATACATGAAAATTTTGTAGAAATAAACAAGATAAATTGGTTTTAATTTGAAAATATGGTATAGTAGGACTGAATTATTCCTCGTATTTCCTCATGTGTTTGCACCCCATAAAAAACAAAATACTAGTTTAAGAGAAAGGAGAATCTCCTTTGGAAAAGCTTAAGTATTTAAATGACCAGGAACTAAACGAAGTACAACAACTACAGGAAAAAATGAATGAAGCTTCCTCGTATAGCGAATCGAAAAAATATATCACAGCCATTACACTTATTATAGAAAAAGCTAGAATCCGCTATATGGAGGAAAAAAAGAAAACACCCCCTTGGTAAGAGGTGTCAGGAAGACTGCTGTTGTTTTTTCTGCTTTTTACGATAATAAAGCCAAATCAAAACGACAGTAATAAAGAACAATAGCAAACCGTAAATACTATATTTAATAATATACTCCTCGATTAAATACCATCTGTATCCTGCCTGATGACCTAGTGAAATAAAGAAGATGACCCAAAAGAAAGCACCCGAAAAAGCGAATAAAGCAAATTTCCGTAAACTATAGCGAGAGATCCCGGCTAAGTACCCTGTGATATGGCGAATTCCGGGCAAAAAATAACCTATAAATAAGAGAACAGCACCATACTTTTCGAATAGCTTTTGAGTCTTTTCCACTTTTTTATGTGTTATTCCGATCTTCGGACCGTATTTTTGCAGAAAGGGCAAACCGAGCTTATACCCAAGGTAATAACTTATTGAAATCCCAATGACTGACCCCGTATAGGCTGTAATAATTGATAAGATGAATGTTAATTTTCCCTTATATATATAAAATCCAATAAAGGCAAGCAACACTTCGTCTGGTATAGGTAGGCCAATAATTCCCCCCACTAAGATGACAAAGATTGCGAAGTACCCATATGTAGAAAGTAGATATTCAAAAAATTCCATATAATACCCCATTTTTCGACACGGTGTAAAGATAATTAATTATATACATTCAAGAAGATAAAAGTAAATCTTACTTTTGCAGTTTTAGTACTTTTTTCTATTGTTAGCTTTTTCCTGACATTTAAAACGTCATTACACATTGACAACTCAATTTGTTATAGAGGAAAATAGATATACAGACAGATTAGGGGGGGTATTATGTTTACTAACATTTTACTAGCTGCTGATGGATCTGAACACTCGATTCGAGCTGCTGAAAAAGCCATCGCCATTGCAAAAAATAATCGAGAAGCAATAGTTACTGTATTATATGTAGTGGATGGAAGCACCTCGAAAGCGGATGTGCTACGAAACTGGGATTCCCTTGGGATAAAAGAAACAAGACAAAACAAGTTAGTTACGATTGAAAGGCAAGCGCAAAAAGAAAATATAAAGTATGAAATAAAAATTGTTCGAGGAGAACCAGGTCCAGCAATTATAAAATATGCGAATGAATACAAGATAGATCTTGTTGTGATTGGAAGTAGAGGGTTAAATAAGTTACAAGAAATGGTGCTAGGAAGTGTTAGCCATAAAGTAGCGAAACGAGTAACTTGCCCAGTCATGATTGTGAAATAAAAAGGAAAGACTAAAGATATACTAGCTATGGGTAGGTGGAAATGTTGAAAAAACTATCAAATAAAACGTTATTTATTGTGATCGCAGCAATTGGATTGTTGTATGGCTTATTATATTGGATAATTGGTAGTAGGCTAATTAGTTAACTCAAGGTGATGAGATTCAATACAACAAATCACATTTTATATATGCAGGGAAACGAGATAATGATAGAGAATTAGCTCATAAGGGAAACCTTTTGAGCTTTTTTATCATAGTATTGTTTGGAAATATGAAACTTTGAAAATAAAATGTCGTCTAATTATATGGGGAGGTGTAAAGGATTGGAGAGTCAGTTTGATTATTTGTATGAAACGTATCACCAGTCATTGTTTCAGTTTATATTTTACATGGTTAGAAACAGAGAAACGGCAGAGGAACTAGTGCAAGAAGTCTACATTAAAGTGCTGCAATCATATGAATCATTTGAAGGGAATAGTAGCGAAAAGACGTGGTTATATTCAATTGCACGTCACGTAGCTATTGACTGGATACGAATGCAAAATCGTCAAAAGCGGAAATGGTTAGGAATGTTCTCCCCCATTGAAAAAGAAATTATTCGTGACTCAGCCCCCCTTCCCGATGAGGTTGTAACGCAACGAGAAGAAATACGACAAATATATAAAGGACTTCAACAATGTAGTGTTGACCAACAGCAAGTGATTATTTTAAGGTACATTCAATCCCTATCTATAGCTGAAACAGCTCAAATACTAGGATGGACCGATAGCAAAGTAAAAACAACACAGCATCGTGCGATAAAGGCGTTAAAGGACATTGTTGAACATCCTAATCTAGCAGAGGTAAAGGAGGGATAACATGAAGCAGAGAAATGTAACTGAAATAGAGAGTTCGTTTGAACAACAAATACGACAGATGCCAAAGGTAGAAGATAGGAGATCCAAGGAAGAAATATATGGGCTTGTGCAAAAGGGACTTGAGAAAAACCCTCCCAGAAAACGGGGAAACTTTAAATGGGTTGCGCCAAGTATAGCAAGTGCGGCCGCAGTAGTGCTATTAGCAGTGCTAGCACCATCAATTCTAAATAGTGGGGAAGAAGAATTGTCTCTCCAATCTACTGAAATAGGGTTGCCGGAATCATCTGAAATTGCAGTAGTTGATGACCCGGGAAACGAAATTGGAATGATGCAAGCTCCTGAAAGCAGTCCAGAACTCGAAGCAAACTATTATTCCGCTATTCGCCAAGAGGAACTTGAAGAATATGAACATGCGGTAACTGTTGCATATATAGACGAACAAGCCCAATATCTAGTTCCGATAAGTTTTATCTATGAAAAACAAGAAGGAATGTTTGAGAAAATAAAGACGTTTGTAACTGAGTTCAATCCTGAGACGGTAGGACTAATGGAGAGTCCATTAAACAAAGTGGTTTTCATGAGCTCAGAAAATGATACTGAGGTTGTATTAGATTTTCAAGAAGCAGCTTTTTTTGGTTCTACAGAGACTGAGGCAATTAGGGCAGCCATTGGGAAGACATTCGGGGGATTAGGGTATGAAAAAGCAATTCTTAAAACCGAAGACCAAGTAGGCTTATTATTTGGTAATGAAGGTGAGATTGGTGATATGCCATTGGAATATAAAGAAGTCGGTTATCGTGTATTAACAACAGAAACCGGAGAACAATTCTTAGTTTCAGGTACGTATATTGGCGGAAGTGAAAGTGCACCTGATAGTTTCCAAGGATTAGTGGAATACATGGCAATACCTTTTCAAGAAAATGGAGTTGAAAATTTAATTCCACCATCAATCCAAATTGAAAATATTGACACTGGAAAAGGTGAATTCGTCATCACATTTGCAGAGGGGACTAATCTTGCCGAAGAACCTCGGGCACAAGCTGTAATTGAAGGATTACTTCTAACTGCAAAAAGCTTTGATGGCCAGTCGATCCAATTCGAACAGGCAGGCACAAATCAAGTTGGTCCGTATGACTTAACAGGACCTATTTCAACTACTATCTTTGCCAATGGGATACATTAATCTATTAAAGAGGGTGGAACAAAGGTTACTAAGCCTTCTGTCCCACCCTTTTGTTTCATACCGTAACAATAATCATAAGGGGTATTCTTCCCCTTTCCGGTATTTCTTGACATAGTTCGTGTCGTTTCCCGGGAAATTCAAATCATATTGTTGTTACGAAGAACGTTTTGGTGAATGGTGCCCCCCAGTGATTATAGTTGTCGCTAAACCCGTTGCAGTTACGGCAATAGTCGACAAAACTATTTCCTGAGGAGTGACAACAAACCAACCAAAGCCGACAACTATCATATCTACTATGAAAATCATAACTCCTACATTGATCTTAGTAGCTTCAGCTGCCATTTGAGCTAATAAGTCTAAGCCGCCTGTACTAATGTCATACAAAAACATGATGCCTACCCCAACGCCTAATAAAAGACCTCCGACTAGTGAACTTGATAATGGGCCAAGTAAAGGGGCATAGTTAGTTAGAAATGATAATAAATCAATAAAGAGTGCTGAAACAAGAAGTCCTGGTATGCTTGTATAAAAAAAGGTGCGGTACGATTTCCAGGCAAAGATATAGATGGGTATACTAATAATAACAATTGTTAGACCGACTTCTATATCCCATAAATAATGAAAGATTAAACCTAGTCCAATAATTCCACCATCGAGGATATGGTAAGGAATAAAGAAAAGATTAATACCCAAACCAATAATAATACTTCCAATGACTACAGCTTGAACAGCTTTCCACATGTTGAACCTCACTCTTTCCAATAAAGGCTTGTTTCAATCGTATGCCGACAAGTGTAAATAAAGAACTTATGATATGGACAACGAGAAAAAGCACTGGAATCTTTAAAGGATTCCAGTGCTTCTGAAAAAGTATAAAAATTTAGATGTTTCATAGTGCCCTGCATGGTAAATCAGGAAGGGCACTGTAAAAGTTAAAAACCGAACTTTTTCAGTGCCCTCTGGCTATGCCGTTTTTCTTATAGTAGATGTGTTAAAAATGCAGTCGCAATACCAAAGTATATTAACAGAGAAAAAACATCGTTTAACGTTGTGATTAATGGACCTGATGCAACTGCTGGGTCAATCCCTAAACGATATAACGTTAAGGGAATCACAGTTCCAGCTAATGTACCTACGATTAAAGTGATTAGCAACGAAACACCGACCACAAAACCAAGGATTAAGTCACCTCGCCAAAAATAAGCAATTGCACAAATTAATAAGCCACAAGTTATTCCGATGATGATACCGACACGTAATTCACGGAAAACTAGTTGTAAAATGGTCTTTCTACTAACATCGGTAGTGACAAGTCCACGGATAACAACAGCTAATGATTGAGTTCCTGTATTACCGGTCATCCCGGCTATCATCGGCATAAAGAAAATTAAGGCAACAACACTTTCGATGGTTGCTTCAAAGCTACTGATAATACTTCCTGAAACAAGTCCAATAAATAATAATAAAATTAGCCAAGGTAATCTCCGAACAGATGCGGTTATCGCAGGTGTAAAAAAATCGATATCCTTACCTGCAGCAGAGATTTTTTGTATATCTTCATTTGCTTCTTGAATGACAACGTCGATAGCATCATCGACAGTTATAATTCCTAATAGTCTTTGTGCTTCGTCGACAACGGGAATTGAAATAAAATTATATCTTTCAATTAATTGAGCAACGTCTTCTTGGTCCATATCAACTTGAACGGAGACAACTCGATTAAACATCAAGTCACTAATTTTATCTTCAATAGAGGCAATAAGTAAGTCTCGATAAGACACTACTCCGACAAGCTTCTTTTCATCATTGATAACGTACAGGTAATAAATATTTTCAGAAAAACTCGCAAAACTTTTCAGCTTATCAACAGCTTGTCTTACTGTATAGTCATCTTTTATCCAGATGAATTGGTTTGTCATTAACCCCCCGGCAGTGTCAGGAGGATAACTCATTAAGTCACGAACCGTCTCTGATTCTTCGCGTTTCATCCCTTCTAAAAACTCTTGGATTTTATCAACAGACAGCTCACTTAACAAATCAGCAAGATCGTCGTTATCCATATGGTTCATCACATTGGAAGAACGCTCAATCCCAAGTTTATGTAGAATTTCAATTTGAATGTCACTCTCTAATTCCTGGATTAATCCTGCAATTTGCTCTGGAGTTAAGAACATTAAAAATTTATGATGATGCTTTTCAGGAAGTCCTCGATATAACTGTGCGAAATCATAGGGGTGGAGCTCTTCTAGGATTTCCTGGAGGGCTATTTTTTTACCTTCTTTTACATATTTGATGACTAATACGAGCATTTGGTCTTCTGTCAAATTCGCATTCAAAACAACCACCTCATTTCATAAAAACTGCTACATGTCTTATTAATGTACTAAATCAAGGTTTATTAGTAAATCCTTTGCAAGAAAAAATGTCAAAACTGGTTTTATATGAATAGCATTTAATTTCCACAACATACTAAAAAAGAGAACCACATGATAAGGTGGGAATGATTGTGCTACGAAAAAAAATGAGACAAAAACAGCAACAAACCAAAAATAATGAGTATGTAACTCCAAATTATGAGGATTTTTTAAAACAAAAAATCGGGATAACCAATTTAGAAGAAATTCCTACAAGTACAGAAAAAGTCTCTTCCATCCTTGAAACAGTGTTTGAACATAGTATCGATTTTGAAGAGAGAAACATCAATATCCCTTCAGGACAAAAACTAACGATATATTTTTTTAATAGTATCATTAACCATGAACGGTTACAGGAAGGGGTGGTTACCCCTTTTATATCAAGAATTGAACATCACAAAACAGAATTCATTTCTGAATTAGGAGAGGTTATATACAATATCCAGTATGATACTCCAACAAATTGGAAGGATTTAATTCAAAACTGTTTAAAAGGGGATGTGATTTGTCACTTATCTGGGATAAAACCAATTACAATACCACTTGTACAGTTTGAAAAAAGAAATTTATCAGAACCGACGACGGAACAACAAGTGTATGGTCCAAAGGTAGGTTTTATTGAAGACAGCTTGGCTAATCTCTCTATCGTTCGGAAGTATTTTCAGGACCCAAGATTAAAAGCTCAAAAATTTCTGTTAGGGTCATTATCAAAGACAAAAACATACCTTGTGTATCTTGATGAATATGTAGATAATGATTTGCTTAATGACGTTGTGAAAAAAATGAGCGATATTAAAACGGACAATATTATAACGACGATGAACCTTGCTCAGCATTTAGTGGAATTTCCGAAATCATTATTTCCACAAGTGAAAAAGACAGAAAGACCTGACCAAGTCGCTTTTGCACTCACACAAGGAAAAATCGTAATTTTTTTAGATAATTCGACCTTTGCTATCATTTTGCCGACAACACTTTGGATGTTTTACGAAACAGGGGACGACAATGACGAAGGGTCGATGTGGAACCTAACATTTATGAGGTTGCTTCGTATCTCAAGCATGTTCATTGCAACATTGGCACCTGCAACCTATGTCGCGCTCGTGGCCTTTCATCCGGAGCTAATACCTACCACATTGGCGTTAACTGTAGCAGAGTCAAGGAACAATATTCCATTTCCAGCTCCAGCTGAAGCCTTTTTAATGATGTTTGCGTTAGATGTCTTAGTTGAAGCAAGTATTAGGCTTCCTAGTTTTATTGGACAAACAATTGGTATTGTCGGTGGTTTAGTAATCGGACAATCAGCAGTTGAGGCTGGAATTGTGAGTAGTGCGATGGTCATTGTTATCGCATTTACCGCGATATCGGCGTTTACAGCTCCATCATGGGAATTAGCTTCATCATGGCGTGTCATTCGTTACATGCTTCTATTTTTTGCAGCTTTTCTGGGGCTTTATGGGTTAATTCTAGGAATATGTTTATTTACGATGCATACATCGGCACTTACATCATTTAAAAAACCATATATGTCATCATTAAGTCCATTAAATCCAAGAGAATTCTTTGATGTGTTTGTGAGAAATGCCATTCGGAAAAATGACAAAGGAGGAAATTCTAATGAAAACAGTTCAAAAGACGCTTAAAAGCTTTGACCTGTTTGCGTTTACGGTTTCCTCTACGATTAGTGTAGGTATTGCATTTTTACCATATGTAGCTGGGGAAGAGATTCGAAGCGCTTGGCTCAAAGTGATGATTGGTTCTCTTCCGTTTTTTGGTTTCCTATTCTTGCTCCATCTTTTCAACAAAAGGTATTCAACGGGTGATTTTTTCTTAGAATTAAAAAAACGTATATGGAAGCCCGTGTATTGGTTGATTATCGGATATCTTTTTATAAGTATTATTTATGCAGGAGGAATCGTACTAACGGGAATGGGGGCGGTAGTAAATACCTATTTGCTCCCTAACACTTCTCAATGGGTTTATATTTTATTTTTTTTAGTTGTCGTAGCAGTTGGAGTTTATTATGGATTAGCTGCAATTATCCGTTTTGTTGTATTAACGATTGTTATTGAATTTTCTATTTTGCTTGTAATCATTGCAATAGGTTTTACAGAGCCTTTCCGCTGGATTTACATTCCACCGGTTATGGACATTGATATTAGTTTGCTTTTGAAAAGTACAATATCCGATTTTGCTAGATATAGTGGACTTGTGACGCTGTTAGGTTTAGTAGTCTATAGTAAGCCTAATCAATCCATAATTAAACCAACTAGTTTTGGTTTGTTATTTGTATTGATTGTATATACGGCTTTATCGATTGTTGTTCTAGGAACGTTTGGTTTTGAAGAATCTCTTCAGTTGATTTCACCTTTTATTGCATTAGTCCAGACGTACTCTACGGCAGGAGGTGTTATTGAAAGGCTTGATTTAATATTTTTAGCCTTTTGGCTTGTTTTGTTTTTTAAGATTATCATCATTCATATTTGGTTTTTAGTTCTTATGTTGAAAAAGAATTTTCCAAATGTAAATGGGAAATGGTTTATTTTGCTCATTTGTGGAATGCTCTTTGTTCTTAATCTATTTTTGCCACCAATCATTTCAGACTATTGGAGAGTTCATAATTTTAATACAGCCATGTACGCACTGGTTTTACCGTCAGTCTTGCTAATCTATTTACTACTGAGAAAAAAGGGAGGGAGGCAAGCTTGAAACAAAAGATTAAGAAAATGACGACATCTCTTGTCGTGTTACTCATACTAACCAGTTGTAGTCCAGATGCTAGGGAGCTTGATGAAAGATCGATGATCCTAGGGTTAGCAATTGATAGGGGAGAAGAAAAACTTTATAAAGTGTCGATTCAACTTCCTATCTTAGCTGAAGAACCAAATAGTGGTGCTGAACAAGCGAGCCGAGAATTTGAGGTGTTTTCTGTGGAGAGTGATGCTCTTTGGGAAGCGTTCGCAGAACTAGAGTCCTATACACCTTCTGTTCTTTTCTTCGGACATTTAAAGGTTGTTGCGATTTCTGAAGAACTTGCTCGAAATGGACTTGGTGATGTCATTGACACATTAGACCGAGAAGCAACAGTTGCTAATCAAGTATCCCTAATCATTGTTGAAGGAAAGGCAGAAGAGTTTATAAGGACAGAATCACCTTTAATTAATTTACCTGCACTCTATTTACACCGATTCTTTCAAGCGGACCAAAAAATATCAAGAGCGGAACGGATTAAGCTTTTTGAATTTTTGCGTGACACGAATATGATATCCAATGCCGCTACACTGCCTCTTGGAAGAATAAACGATGAGAGTATCGTTATCGAAGGGCTGGGTGTTTTTAAAGACTATAGCATGGTCGGGAAACTGAGAATGGTGCAAGCTGGGGTAAGTCAACTCCTTAAAAACAATGAAGTGGATGACATGAATATAACAGTTGTTGTAGATCATGTTGGTAAAAAAGTGACTAGCTCAATTACTAGAATGCATTTGAAGCAGAAAGTGCGTTTTGATAAGGAGAGTCCAATTACTTTCACTCTTGATGTTCGTGGAGAAGGACAACTAATAGCGTTATCGGATGTCACGGCTAGAGAAACACCGGAATTTCTTGAAAGTTTAGAAACAACGGTTGAAGAAGAAGTAAAGAAAGAAATCGAAGCGGCAATAGAAGAAATGAAGAAAATTAATATAGAACCATGGTTACTAGGCCACCGTGTCTGGGCAACTAATCCGCGACTGTTTGAAAAATTAGATTGGGAAACAACTGGTTGGAAAAATGCAAATTTTGAGATTACTGTTGATTTTGAGATAAATGACACCGGTCAAAGAGGGTATTATAACAAGAAAAAAATTGGAAGATAGGGTGTAGAGAATACGGTTGATCTCATTGACGGTCTAGTTTTCCCTGTGATATAATCGGAGATATTGAAAATCATTATCATTCTCAATGGATTATATATAAAATTAGCTTTTGGGAGGGAGAACCATGAGCTTTATACAATTAAACGGGATTACTAAATTCTTTACAAGAACATTGAAACCAGCAGTTGATAACCTTTCTCTACATATTGAAAAAGGCGAAATCATTACATTACTTGGACCAAGCGGCTGTGGGAAGACCACTACGTTACGAATGCTTGCAGGTTTCGAACAACCTAGTACGGGAACGATTCAAGTTGGGGACGAGGTTGTATTTAAAGACGGGCGTAGTTTACCACCAGAAAAAAGGGGAATTGGTATGGTTTTTCAAGACTATGCACTGTTTCCTCATTTAACGATTGAAAAAAACGTGATGTTTGGTTTGAATAAATGGTCAACGAAACAGAAGAAAGAACGCGTCAGAGAGGTATTAGAATTAGTTGGTCTCTCGGAGTTCAATAAGCGATATCCTAGTGAGTTATCCGGTGGGCAGCAACAGAGGGTTGCATTGGCTAGAGCCTTAGCTCCTCGTCCGCATGTTATCTTAATGGATGAACCCTTTAGTAATTTAGATGCTGGACTACGTGAAAAAATGCGTTATGAGGTAACAGCTATTTTACGTAAAGCAGATACAACAGCAATTATCGTTACTCATGACCAAAAAGATGCATTCGCAGTTTCTGATCGGGTAGTAGTGATGAATGAAGGAATTATTCAGCAAATTGCCTCTCCGAAGGAAATGTACCGTTGTCCGAAAAACTGCTTTGTGGCTCAATTTGTTGGGAAAACCAACTTGCTATCAGGAACGTTATGTCCAGACTTAAAGCATGTTGAGACAAATATTGGACGCGTCTGTTTGCCTTCAGCTTTGACGGAGAGTATGGATAATGTGATGGTTTCCATTCGTCCAGAGGGCTGTCGCTTATCAGAAAAAGGTAGGTATGTTGGAACCGTTGAACGAGTGACGTACACTGGTGAATACCAAGAGGTAACTGTACGATTAAATGGAGATTTGACTGTTGAACCAATGGTTATTTATGCATCGATTGAACAAGATGTTGAAGTTGGTTCCGTCATTTCATTTGATATAACCCCTGAATTAGTAGCATTAGTAGACTAAAGATAGTAAAAGCTAGTTAAGTAGATAAACCTACTTAACTAGCTTTTTTTTGGTTTAAATCTTGGGGATGAATAACTGCACTCCTGCGAGTTCTTTACTATCTTAAGAACTACATATATGGCAGAAATGAACAAAGTTAAAAAAAATTATTAGGTATTTTCTGAAAATGTATTGACTTGATAATGATTATCATTATAATTAGGAATTGTAGTAAATGAGATTGAATCTCATTATTAATACATATACAGAGAAGGGGATAGGAAAATGAAAAAACAACTATTAACATTAGGATTACTTTTAATCCTTGCACTGATTACGATTGTAGGTTGTTCAAATGGAGAGAACCAAACAGAAGAGGCACCAATAGCAGAAGAGCAAACAAATGAAGTGGCAACAAATGAAGAAACAGCAGTAGAACCTGAAGGGGATGCAGTTGTTAATCTTTATACAAGCAGACACTATGATGTTGATGCTGAATTATATAAAATGTTTGAAGAAGAAACTGGAATTAAAGTAAATGTTGTAGAAGGAAAAGGCGATGAGTTAATGGAGCGTCTTGACCGTGAAGGTGAAAATACAGAAGCTGATGTATTTATTACTGCTGATGCTGGTAACTTACACCGTCTAAAAGAAAGAGATTTATTACAAGAAGTAAATAGTGATGTATTAGCTACAAATATTCCTGATAAATTCCGTGATGATGATAATCACTGGTTTGGTTTAACAAAAAGAGCACGTGTTATCGTTTATGCAAAAGACCGAGTTGACCCATCAGAACTTTCAACATATGAAGCGTTAACGGAACCACAATGGGAGGGAAGAGTATTAATTCGTGCTTCTGAAAATATTTACAACCAATCATTATTAGGTTCATTTATTGAACTAAATGGTGAAGAGGCTGCTAAAGAATGGGCAGCTGGTATTGTTAATAACATGGCTCAAGACCCACAAGGTGGCGACACTGACCAAATTATAGCAGTTGTTGCTGGTACAGGTGACGTTGCTATTTCAAATACGTACTATGTAGGTAGATTATTAAATTCTGAAAATCCAGAAGAAGTAAAAGTGGCTGAACAAGTTGGAGTATTCTTCCCGAACCAAGACACTAATGGTACACATGTTAATATTAGTGGAGCTGCTGTAACAAAACACGCAACTAACGTTGAAAATGCAATTAAATTTATCGAATTCTTATCTAGCAATGATTCTCAAAAAGTATTTGCTGAAGGAAACAATGAGTATCCAGTAAATCCAGATGTTGAACAATCTGAAACATTAAAATCTTGGGGAGAGTTTAAAGAGCAAGATATTGATTTAACAATTCTTGGTGTAAACAATGCAAGATCTATCCAAATCTTTAATGAAGTTGGCTGGAAATAAATTTTTAGTAAAATGAACCGTATCACTTCTGTGATACGGTTACATTATTTTCATGGTAAGATATTGTTTCCATATAGAATACTTTTCTGTATACTTTAACTTAGTTTGATCCCTTGTATCCTACTAAACTCTTATAATCCATAAGGAAGTGTCACCTATGAGATTAATTGAACAGACAAAACAACATATAAATCTGTGGGCGATCCTAAGTTTTTTCTTCGTATTTATTATTCTATTGCCGAATCTATTAATTGTTGTTCAGTTTTTCACAGAACCGAATGAGAACTGGGCACATATAAAAGAATATTTATTGCAAAATTATATTTATAACACGGTAGTCCTTATTACTTTTACTGGTATAGCAACAACAATAATTGGTACAAGTTTAGCGTGGTTTATTACGATATATAAATTTCCCTTACGTAATTTCTTAAAGTGGGGTTTAATCTTACCCTTAGCCATACCGCCATTTATTGGAGCATATACGTATCATGGCATGTTAAATTATACAGGTATTATTCAATCGACTTTAAGAAACAGTTTTGATATAACTGTAAACCAACGGTATTTTGATATTATGAATATGCAAGGTGCGGTCTTTATTTTTACAATCTTCCTGTTCCCGTATGTCTATACAATTATGAAAAGCTTTTTAGAAAACCAATCAGCTACCGCATTGGAGAATGCTTCTTTATTAGGTAGTAATACATTTAGTATTTTTTACCGAGTCATTTTACCAATATCAAGACCAGCGATAGTTGGTGGTGTTAGTTTAGTTATATTAGAAGTATTAAATGATTATGGTGTTGTTCGATTCTACGGAATTCAAACATTTAGTACGGCTATTTTTCAAACGTGGTTTGGCATGGGCGACCTCGATTCAGCGCTGAAGCTTGCTGGAATCCTTATGTCGATTGTAATTATAATACTAGTGTTAGAAAAGCTAATTCGTGGACGAAGAAAGTTTAATAATTCTACATCAACGGTTAGTCGTATCAAACCAAAACAATTAAAAGGTATAAAAGCATGGTTGGTTTTCGCGTATTGTTTTGGGATATTTTCTGTAGCATTTTTAATTCCGTTTTTACAACTTCTTCATTGGGTCTTTATGACGTATGAAAAGATTGCTAGTCCTGAGTTTCTCACCTTGATTTGGAATTCCGTATTTGTAGCAACGATTGCGGCTACTTTTATTGTTGTCATTGCACTTATTGTTGCCAATTATACAAGACTACATGTAAATATAGTAACAAAGCTATTTTCAAAGATTACAACACTAGGGTATTCTGTTCCAGGGGCTGTCATTGCAATTGCGATCATTACAGTTTTTCTCGCGTTAGATAGATACATGATTTCAATTACTGCCTATTTTGGTTCTAATCCAACTGTGGCATTAAGTACGACTCTAGTCATGCTAGTATCAGCATATATTATTCGTTTTTTAGCGGTTGGATTTAACTCCATTGAGGCCGGTTTTGAGAAGGTAGGAACTAGTTATACAGAAGCGTCAAGGTCCTTAGGGATGTCAACGTACAAAACCTTTTTAAGAGTCGATATCCCTTTAATAAAAGGTGCAATCTTCGGAGGCTTTATCTTAGTATTTGTTGATATCTTAAAAGAATTGCCTTTAACCTTTATTCTACAACCTTTTAACTTCAATACACTAGCGACCAGAGCCTTTCGCTATGCCAATGACGAAATGGTAAACGAAGCTGCACTTGCTTCTATATTAATAATCCTGATTAGTGCCGTATGTATCTTTTTCTTCCATAAAGTACTTGACCGTAGTTCAAATTAAAGTTAATCAAAGCTATCTGTTTATGGGCAGGTAGCTTTTTTGTTACAACAATGACACAAAAAAAGGGAAAATAATATTGACATCGATAATCATTATCAATTAAACTATACGTAAGTGAAAGCTATTATCAATTGGAGGTTAGTATATGTCAGCTCTTCTTGTTGTCGGTGCAGATCATTTAGGGAAAATTCCAAGTAAATTAGCCAGTGTTGGATTTGAAGAAGTAATACATATAAGTGGGAGAAAAGTACAACAAGTTAAAAAGGAAATTCCGAGTCATGTAGATTTAGTGTTAATTCTAACCGATTATATAAATCACAATCTAACTTCTGTTTTAAAAAAGAAAGCTACTGACCAGGGGATTCCAATCTGTTATGCAAAACGGTCATGGTGTTCGATTTATCAGGCCATTGATAGCTGCGATTTTGAACACTGTAAGCAAAGTGAATCTTGTCGTTACTTTAAACAATAAGCAAATAGTTAAGGAAGTGAAAAAATCATGTCATTGGTGAACATGATTTTTTTAATTGCATATAATGGGGGAGGATGCCCAGTAGAAATTTTAGTGGTAAGGTCCTATTTTTGTATAACGTCTAGACAATTCATGAATATCGTGTAAAATAAAAGTTGTGCAAAGGAAACAAATTTAGTTTAATAAAAGATATGTGGTGAGATAAAATTTTTTACATTACTTGTTGCCTGTACACAACATTTTTTGCGGCGGAAAACTAAATAAACACATAAAGATACTTTTAAGGAGGGGAAGAAATGAAAAAAAATATTTTTTCATCAATTTTGTTTTCAATGTTATTTTTACTAGCTGCCTGCGGAGGGAACAATGGTACAGAAGATGGGGAAAAAGAAGGCTTAACGATTACAACTAGTTTTTCTATTTTAGGTGAAATTATTGAAAATGTAATTGGTGACAGGGGAACGGTTGAATATATCGTACCAATTGGTGAGGAACCACATGAGTATGAGCCAGTTCCAAGTGATTTTCAAAAAGTAAGTGATTCAGATGTGTTCTATATGGCTGGTCTTAATTTAGAAGAGTGGTTAGAGAAGCTGGTCGAGAATACAGGAGATGTTCCTGTTGTTGCAGCGAATGAGGGAATTATACCAGTAATGTTAGATGGTGGAGAAGAAGAAGATCCTCACGCCTGGATGAGTGTAGTAAATGTTATAACATACGTAGAAAATATAGTTGAAGATTTGGTAGCTCGTGACCCGGATGGAGAAAGTGTGTATCGTGAAAATGCTGAAGCATATATTTCACAACTTACAGAACTTGATGAGTGGATTCAAGCTGAGGTAGCAGATATACCACAAGAAAACCGCGTCATTGTTCTAAGTGAAGATGCATTTAAGTACTTTGGTGAAAGATACGGCTTCCAAACAGAAGGTGTATGGGAAATTAATTCACATGAAGAAGGAACTCCAGGTCAGATTGCACGAGTGATTGATTTAGTCAAAGAGCAGAATGTCCCAGCGCTCTTTGTTGAAACGACAGTCGACAGCCGTTATATGAAGCGTATTTCTGAAAACACAGGTGTTGACATTGCTGGAGAAGTTTATACCGATGCAATTGGTCAAGAGGGAAGCGGAGCAGAGTCATATATTGATATGATGCGCCACAATGTTAATACATTTGTTGAAGGATTGAAATAAACCTGTAGTTAAACAACAAACCCCAAAAGGAAAACCTTTTGGGGTTTGTTGTTTGCTCACTATCGTCATCTGAAAAATAGCCCTACTAGGACGAGGATGATGATACCTGCCCATAAAGCTTTTTTGAGATTTTGATTCATTCCCTTTTTACGCCAACGATTCGGATTGAAAGAGATTTCACCGGGATCATGCACAGGTTGCCTCATGTAATAAGGTCTTGCGTTTGCTAAGAATATTGGAGCAAAGGCGGCACCTGCAATTAATCCAAAAAGATGTGCGAAAATATTAATGTTAGTGTTTACAAAAGTCATAACAAGACCAATAATTAAAATGGTCATTACAATTTGAGAGTTTGCTTGATCAATTAAATCTTTTCTATAGAGCGACATATATAAGTACAAACCGAATAATCCAAATATGGCCCCAGATGCACCTAAGTGAGCTGGATAATTTAATCCGCCAATAAAGTATGTGGCAATATTCGCAATGACTCCACATAATACATAGACAAGAAGGAAACGTACTTTTCCGAGCATTCTTTCTAAAGCCGGACCAAACAATACGAGAGAAAAGGAATTAAAAAGGACATGCCCTACTCCAATATGCATAAAAATTGGGGTGAGGAGGCGCCAGTACTCTCCATAATACACGGACAAATTAAAGCCAATCCCTTGTGTGCGTATCCATGTTCCACCTGGGAAAAAGTTCATCCATAAAAATAAAATAAGATGAATCGCGACAATGACAGTAATTACAGGGTAATTTTTCCTAAACGTATAAAAAGTTTCATTACGGATAAACATGAGGACCCACCTTTATGTTTGTCATCTTTTTATTTTACCATGAAAATGCTCTTCACTGGTATGTTTATGACTGTGGTTAAAATTTATGATGTAGGGGAGTGACCGATGTGATACTCGGAATCGGTGTAGATATCGTAGAGTTAAAAAGGATAGAAACAGTAGCAAACAGAAATGAAAAATTTTATAAAAGAATTTTAACCAAGTCGGAGCAAGAGAAGTATGTATTGCTATCGCCTAAACGAAAAATAGAATTTTTAGCGGGCCGTTTTGCGGCAAAAGAAGCATTTGTGAAAGCGGTCGGTACAGGAATTTCAAAACGTTATGGATGGCAGGACATTCAAATTATCGCTGAAGTAAGTGGAAAGCCAAAGGTGGTTTCAGACCTTGTGGAACGGGTGCATTTATCGATATCTCATAGTAAGGAATATGCAGTTGCACAAGTAATTATTGAAAGCCTGTCAAGCTAGTCTGCATATTGTGTGAGTTTGTCTCATATAGTGTTAGTGCGGTAGGAAGGAGCGAGATTGTGAGTAGTGCTTTTGAGTGTAGCAAAGCTAGAAGTATAAAGCGGACAGACGTAAAGGAGTAGAGTGAATCGACTTTATTTTGAAGATTGAGCAAGTCCTATTGAGGACAGAGAACTCGTAGTTTTTGTCATCATTGATTAACATCATCTTCTGTTCTGAGTCATCGCAGAATAGGAACCGGTTCTTGGTCTCTATAGAACAGCCAAATCTTACATTTCCTAAAGGACACTTTCTCTTTTTAACAGGCGCAAGACTAGAAGAAAATAAAAGTACTTGCCATTTGTCCTCTTTTTTACTTCATTGTTTTCAACTGCTTTAAAAGCCGACTACATAGCAAATCCAAGTTCCTTTCTCGTGAAATGAGACAAAGGGGTGAATATAAGTGAGAAAAAATGTATGGACAATCGCTGTCGGTATCATTCTCACGTTGGTTCTATTAGCAGGCTGCGGAGAAAAAACGCAAGAGGACATCATTGAGGATTTAGAAGGAAAGTTAAGTGAAATGACGGGGTATAAGGCTAATG
This sequence comes from Bacillus alkalicellulosilyticus, assembly GCF_002019795.1. Taxonomy (GTDB): domain Bacteria; phylum Bacillota; class Bacilli; order Bacillales; family Bacillaceae_F; genus Bacillus_AO; species Bacillus_AO alkalicellulosilyticum. The sequence goes on from NZ_KV917381.1 coordinate 153,541, forward strand.
CAACAATGACCCTACAAACAGGTAAGGAACCTCAGCAATATGAAGTAGAAATTTGGCATAACGCTGAAAATTTTTATCGTGTTGCTTTGCACAATGAAAGCAAAGATCAGCACCAAATCATTTTAAGAAACGATGACGGAGTATTTGTATTAACACCAGCATTAAACAAGAGTTTCCGCTTCCAAAGTGACTGGCCGAAAAACAATAGTCAGGTTTACTTGTATGAGTCGCTTGTATCCGATATTTTAATGGATCCTGACCGTACGTTTAGTGCAAGTGAAGACCATTATGTTTTCCAAACGAAAACAAATTATCAAAATAAGAACCTAAACAGTCAGGAAATTACGTTGCATAAAAAAGATTTATCGCCGGCCTCCATTAAAATTATGAATGCAGATTTTGAAGTGTTAGTAGAAGTTATGTTCACTTCATTTGAAATGAATGCTAGCTTTGGTGAAGGCGACTTTGACATGGATCGAAATATGACAGCTGCTGACTTGGCTGAAATTCCAGTACTGGCTGAAGGTGAAGAAGTTATCGCCCAACCAATGACAGTTCTTTATCCAATGTACACACCTCAAGGTTCTGATCTAGCGGGATCGCAGACGGTAAATACCGATGAGGGAGAAAAGGTCGTACTATCCTATACGGGAGACCAAAACTTCACTATTATCCAACAGCAAAGCCGAGTTGTTCCTGCAAGTACGCCAATGAATATCAGTAACGGCGAACCTGTTGATTTAGGCTTTACCGTGGGTGTCATGACGGATGAATCCATCATGTGGTCTTATGAAGGTGTTGACTTTATTCTTGCCTCCCAAGACTTAAATTCAGAAGAAATGATGGCCATTGCTCGTTCCGTTTACGGTACATTAGAAAAATAAGTCATTTTAGGTGTAGGCTCAGTTTTTGAGCCTACACCTTTCAAATAAAAGCCGGCTTTGGAGGCCACTGAAAAATACAAACCAACTTTTTCAATGCCTTTGACTATGGTTGCAATGGCGCCACCAGTTGCCCGCCTGCTACGAGAAATCCACTCGTAGCAGGCTTTAAAGAAATGCAACAGTTACGCACATTGCTTAGAGGGCACTGTAAAAGTTAAAAACCGAATTTTTTCAGTGCCTCTGGATTTGCCGTTTTTCTTATTATTAATTCCATTGACATCGCCTTCCTGAATGATGATAATCAGTACATGGATATTGAGCAGGAAGGGTGACCTACGCTTGCAGAGAATGGACAACTTTCATCGCGATACATGGGTTGAAGTGAATCTGGATTGTATTGAGAATAATGTAAAAAGAATCAAAGCAAGGTTTAGGCAAGAAATGAGTGTAATGGCCATTGTAAAAGCCGATGCCTATGGACATGGAGCTGTTGAAGTTGCGAAGACGGCACTAGCTGCTGGAGCAGTCTATTTAGGAGTTGCTATATTAGATGAAGCAATTCAACTCCGAAAGGCTGGAATACATGCACCGATTTTAGTATTAGGCTATATTCGGCCCGAAGAACTATCAATTGCTGCAGCTTATGACATCACTATTACCGTAATGAGCAAATCGTGGGTTGAACGAGCTTTACTAAGCTATCATGACTCCAAAGTGGTTAACGTTCATATAAAATTTGATACCGGTATGGGGAGAATTGGTATAACTTCTAAGAAAGAAGGACATTCTGTAATTGATTTGATTAATAATAGTACCAATTTGAAAATCGAGGGAATTTTTACTCACTTTGCAACTGCTGATGAGTTAGATCTTACCTATTTTGAAATGCAAAGTCGTCGATTTACAGAGATTGTTGAGAATCTTAAAGAAATCGGTGTAGAGCCAACGTATATTCATTGTGGAAATAGTGCCACTGGTATTCGTTTTCCTGAGCGGTCCTTTAATATGTTTCGTCTCGGGATTTCGATGTATGGACTTACGCCATCAATTGATATAAAGGACCAACTTCCCGTTCCACTAGAGGAAGCGATTTCTTTGCGAAGTCGCGTCATTCAAGTGAAAAAGGTGCCGCCTGGGGAAGGGATTAGTTATGGAGCAACATATGTGACTAAAGATTGGGAATGGATCGGGACAATTCCAATAGGATATGCTGATGGCTGGTATCGGTATCATTCTACGCACGGGGGATATGTCCTAGTTGATGGGCAAATAGCGCCTTTTGTAGGCAGAATTTGTATGGACCAATGCATGATACGCCTCCCTTATCAAGTTGAAGAAGGTCAAGAAGTAACATTAATAGGACAACAAGGAAAACAGTCTATTACTGTGGATGATGTCGCACAAAGGTTAGGGACAATAAATTATGAAATTCCTTGTATGTTAGGACAACGGATACCGAGAGTATTCATAAGAAATAACGAGATTGTCTCTATAAAAAATAAGATTTATTAGGGATATCTGTCTTTGCAATTCTTGGCTTATAGTGCTATTATTAATTTTGGAAGATAATATGGTCGTTAGTCGTATGTTGGGGGTGTTTGTTTGTGTCTAATCAAAGCACAAAACGAATCATGGTAAATTTACCACAACACATTTTAAATGAGGTGGACGGTGTTATTAAACAAGAGAATGTGAACCGTAGTGAATTTATTTATCAAGCAACGAAAATGTATCTTAATGAACGGAAGAAACGAAAAATTCGGGAAACGATGCAGCAAGGTTATATGGAGATGGCCAAGATTAACTTAAATATTGCATCGGAAGCTTTTCTTGCTGAGGAGGAAGCTGAGCATACCCTAGACCGCTTAGTTAGTGGGGTGTAGCATTTGATAGTTAAACGTGGCGATGTATACTTTGCCGACCTTTCTCCTGTTGTAGGTTCAGAGCAAGGTGGCGTCAGACCTGTCCTTATCATACAAAACGATATAGGGAATCGGTTTAGCCCTACCGTCATCGTCGCAGCTATTACTGCTCAGATTCAGAAAGCGAAGCTGCCGACTCACGTGGAAATTAATGCAAAACGGTATGGATTTGACCGAGATTCAGTGATTTTATTGGAACAAATAAGGACCATCGATAAGCAGCGTCTAACCGATAAGATTACCCATTTGGATGATGATATGATGAGTCGGGTAAATGAAGCATTACAAATTAGCTTAGGTTTAATTGACTTTTAATAGTAAACATAAAAGGTTGCGCCTGATGGATGAGGAGCAACTTTTTTGTATATTTAGGAGTCTTTTCTGTTGTTAGAGTAATATCATATACAGTATGCATCATACGGATGTTTTGCAACATGTCTAATAAATTTATAAAATGGGTTAATAGAGTTTTCGGAGGTGGGGAAGAAAGTGCAACCGTTTATTGTTGATTTTATTATTAAAAATAAAGAAGAATTAATTAGCCGCTGGTTAAAAGAAATTGAAAAAGTAAGTGATGAAACTTATAACAAGGCGGTCTCTAATGACACGATTGAATATACAAACAAAGAGTTTGGGTATCTGATTTTAGATACATTAGAGCTTAGTATACCCGAAGCGAATGAGAGACTAAGCCAATATACGGATAGATTAATCCGTGCGGGTTGGCAGTTGTCATACTTTACTCAAGGTCTTCAAGCATTTCGACGAGTGATTTTTGAATTGCTATCAGACTATGAAAAGGATGTAAAAAAATTAGTAGAATTATTTTATAAAACAGAAGCTTGGATTGATGGTATTATTAATCAATTAGTTAATGATTATACTGGGTCTTGGGAGAATACTTTTGAACTTCAAAAAATGTCGTTGCTTGAACTTTCAGCTCCGTTAATACCAGTCTTTGAAAATATTAGTGTGATGCCCTTAGTAGGTACAATTGATACGACGAGAGCGAAGTTAATTATGGAAAACCTCCTAGATGGAGTGCGAAAACATCGTTCACAAGTTGTGCTAATTGATATTACAGGCGTTCCTGTTGTAGATACAATGGTAGCTCACCATATCATTCAAGCTGCGGAGGCAATTCGTTTAGTAGGTGCTAACTGCATTCTTGTTGGCATTCGCCCTGAAATTGCTCAAACGATCGTTAATTTAGGAATTGATTTAAGCAACTTTCCAACAAAGAGTACGTTACGTAAAGGGATTGAATCTGCGCTAGAGCATACCAAAAAGCAAATTATTGATCTATAGAAGGGAGGCTCAGTCATGAGAATACCGATTTTAAAATTACATCATTATCTATTGGTCAGCGTTCAAATTGAATTAGATGACCAAACCGCACTACGCTTTCAAGAGGACTTATTAAATAAAATTCATACAGAAGGTTCAATGGGGGTTGTCATTGACTTAACCTCGGTTGAAATGATCGATTCATTTATTGCCAAGGTTCTTGGCGATGTAGTAGATATGTCAAATTTAATGGGTGCAAAGGTTGTATTAACGGGAATTCAGCCAGCCGTAGCCATCACGCTAATCGATATGGGCATAACGTTAAAGAATGTTCCGACTGCACTAGATCTAGAACAAGGTTTGGAGAAATTGCAACAGGAACTGGAGGGATGAACCAATGACAATCCATTCCTCTGTTGAGGTCAAAAGCGAATGGGAAATTGTTGCAGCAAGGCAAGCAGGAAGAACGCTCGCTAAAGAAATTGGTTTTGGAAGTGTAGACCAAGCACGAATAACAACAGCAATTTCAGAATTAGCTAGAAATATATACTTATATGCAAAAGAAGGAACAATTACATTGGAATTGGTCCAAGGTAATGAGAAGCAATTGCTAAAAAAGGGATTAAAGATAATTGCAACAGACGATGGACCTGGCATTTCAGATATTCATAAAGTAATGGAGGATGGCTTCACGACTTCAGGAGGACTAGGAGCTGGACTACCTGGAGTAAAAAGACTAATGGATGAGTTTTTTATAAATTCTTCTCCTGGAAAAGGAACAATGATTACCGCGATAAAATGGCTCCGATAAAAGGAGGTATGATAGGTGTTTCAAGTAAAAGAATCGGATCTCACCATACAAAACAAATATAAAGAACTCCTAGCTTTCTATCTACAAAATCAAAATGAAGCAGGATTATACCAAGCTCAACAATATAGTAAGGTACTGTTGGATAATAAAACTTCACCTGAAGACTTGGTAAGCCTGCATTATTCCGTACTAGAAGAAGTATTTCCTGATATCCCAGAGCAAGTGAAAAACTCTTTTGAGTTTTTGCTAGAGGTTATGATTGGGTATGGTCTTGCCTACCGCGAGCACCAGATTCTCCGTAATCGACAAAGAGAGTTAGAACTTCAAATTGATGTAGCGGCTAATATGCAGCAAACGTTATTGCCTAAGGAAATTCCAGTTCTAGATACTTTAGATATAGGGATTATTAGTATCCCAGCGAGTAAAATGAGCGGAGATTATTATTATTGTGTCAAGGATGACAATGGATGCATTGGGCTAGCTATTGCAGATATTATTGGAAAAGGTGTACCCGCAGCTTTATGTATGTCTATGATTAAGTATGCGATTGATAGCTTGCCTGAACAGAGAATGCAGCCAGGAGCGCTATTAGAAAATTTAAATCGAGTTGTTGCCAACAATGTAGATGAAAGCATGTTTATAACAATGATGTATGGCTCATATGATTCAAGAAATCATGAATTTTATTATTCAGGAGCGGGTCATGAACCGGGCTTTTATTATCATTATGACAGCGATGAATTTGAAGAATTGTATGCCAAAGGTCTCGTTCTTGGTGTTTCTCGAAAAGCGACGTTTAGAGAATATAAAAGAGTGGTAAATAAAGGTGACTTCATGGTGTTGCTTTCAGATGGAGTTACAGAAACAAAAGTAGATGACCGTTTTCTTGAACGAGAAGAAATAACAACTATAATTAGACAATTTATTAATCTTCCTGCACAAGAAATGGTCGAAAACATATACCGAGAGTTAGCGCAAATTCAAGGGTTTACATTAAAGGATGATTTTACCATAATGATTTTACGTAGAAAGGTTTAATTTTGGACGAACGGTGGTATGTAAAATATATATGGAAAGTAGGGGGGCTCTTTCGTGAATTTAGAAATTAACCAGGCGACGACTGACGAAAAAGTAATAGTTATGTTATCTGGAGAAGTTGATGCATATACTGCGCCAAAACTTAGAGAAGTGTTGATTCCGTTAACAGAGCAAAGCGGTAATCAAGTTGTTATAAATTTAGCGAATGTTTCTTATATAGATAGTACAGGACTAGGAATATTTATCGGAGCTTTAAAGTCCTCGCATACTCATCAAAGCAAAATAAGCCTTCAAGGATTAACAAGTCGTGTTGAAAGGTTGTTTAGAATCACGGGATTAGACGAAGTGATTGACATCGAAGATAAAAGGGAGGAAGCAAAATGATAGACCGAGCTGACCTCATAGAAATGAAAGTGCCTGCAAAACCAGAATACGTAGGTGTTATTCGGTTAACTGTTTCAGGAATAGCAAATCGAATTGGCTACTCTTACGATGAAATTGAGGATATTAAGATTGCCGTTGCTGAAGCGTGTACCAATGTAGTCGATCATGCTTATGAAGAAGAAGGGCTAATACGAGTTTCATTTCACGTGTATGAGGACCGATTGGAAGTTGTCGTGGCAGACCAGGGACAAAGTTTTGATGTTGAAGAAATCCGTTCAACAATGGGACCTGTCAGTGCTGATGCTAAAGTAACAGAATTAAAAGAAGGGGGGCTTGGCCTCTTTCTGATAAGTACGTTAATGGATAAAGTGGAGATAAGCGAAGAACAAGGAGTAATCTTAATTATGACGAAGTTTCTTCAAAGAGATGGGGTGGAACGATATGTCGACGAAACCTCAGCAACAACACAAGAGCGATGATGAAATATTTGAATGGATTCTTGAGTATCAAACAAATAAAAATGAAGAAGTCCAAACAAAACTGGTCACGCATTATGACGCCCTAGTCCGGTCATTATCTAAGAAATTCGCGAAGGGTAAAGACCATGAGGATGATTTGTATCAAGTCGGTATGGTAGGGTTGTTAGCTGCGTTAAATCGATTTGACTCTGATGTTGGTAGGAGTTTTGAGTCGTTTGCAGTGCCTACGATTATTGGTGAAATAAAAAGGTTTATTAGGGATAAAACGTGGAGTGTTCACGTGCCAAGAAGAATTAAAGAATTAGGGCCAAAAATTCGTAAAGCAGTGGAACAACTAACAACAGACCACCAACGTTCACCAAAAGTAGAAGAGATTGCTGAGTACTTGCAAGTTTCCATGGAGGAAGTTCTTGAAGCTATGGAAATGGGTCAAAGCTACCAAGCGTTATCTGTCGATCGTTCATTAGAGGCAGACCAAGAAGGTGGAGAGGTAACGTTATTGGATCTAGTTGGAGCAAACGAAGAAGGATTTGAACGAACCGACCAACAAATCTTAATTGAAAAAGCATTCTCTGTTTTAAATGAAAGGGAAAGACAAATATTACTGTACACGTACTATGATAATTTAAGTCAAAAAGAAACAGGCGATAAATTAGGGATATCTCAAATGCATGTGTCAAGGCTACAAAGAAGAGCACTCGAGAAACTCAGACAATCGATACGAATCGAACCTTCGGAGTGTTTGTAATGGTTGAGTTTACAAAGTTTGATTCTGTAAAAGTAGCGATATATCAAAAAGCAAAGCAAGGTAATGACCTTTGCGGAGATTCCTATGTTATTATTGAAACGGACCGTTATTTTTTATGTGCTATAGCAGATGGTTTAGGTAGTGGAGAAGGTGCCCATTGCGCGTCAGTTGAAGCAATTACCATTATAAAGGAAAATCATGATGCTCCTGTCGAAGTATTAATGAGCAAATGTAATGAAGCTCAACTGTCTAGGCGTGGAATTGTAATGACAATTGTTAAAATTGATTATGAACAACAGAGAATTCATTATAGTAATGTAGGGAACATAGGGTTCGTTTTCTATTTGCCAAGTGGTAAAGTGGTTAGACCGATACCACAGAGAGGTTTTTTATCTGGCAGAAAGGTCATGATAAAAGAAGAAAGTTTCCCATATGAGTCAGGAAGCACTTTTATTTTGTATTCTGATGGACTTCATTCATCGAATATTAAGCCACTAAACCTAACCACTCTTCATTCTCCGGATGATGCTACAGAATTTATTAGAAAAAACATAAAAAATAAAGAAGATGACTTAACGGTTTTAATTGCGCAAATTAGATAAACGTAAAGAGCGTGTGACGGCAAATCGCCCTCCATACGCTCTTTTATTATGGCAGATAAATAGCTATAATGGTGGAAGTAGTTCGATAGGAAAAGGAGAGGGAACATGACGACAATAATCAAAGATGATTCGGTAGTCCAACAAATTTCAAATGAATTGTCACTTTCGGTAAAGACAATTAACAGTGTGATACAGTTAGTGGAAGAAGGCAATACGGTTCCATTTATTGCGAGGTATCGAAAAGAATTCACAGGTGGCATTGATGAGGTTCAAATACGAACGATTATTGAAAAATGGCAATATGCTCTCAACTTAAAAAGTCGAAAAGAAGAAGTGATTCGATTAATTGATGAACAAGGAAAGTTAACAGATGAGTTAAAGTTTTCGATTGAAAAATCAACTAAGCTTCAAGAAGTAGAGGATTTATATCGTCCTTATAAACAGAAAAGAAGAACTAAGGCAACAGTAGCAAAAGAAAAAGGATTAGAACCACTTGCAAGCTGGTTATTCTCGCTTCCTAAAGAAGGGGACGTTGAAAAAGAAGCGCAAACATATTTGTCTGAGGAGAAGGAAGTTCATACAGTGGAAGAAGCTCTTCAAGGCGCTAAAGATATTATTGCGGAATGGGTATCAGATGATGCAACTATGCGAAAAGAAATACGGGAAATGACAAAACGTGATGGCAAAATTTCTACAAAAGTAAAAAAACAAGAAGAAGATGAAAAAGGCATATTTGAGATGTACTATGATTACGAAGAGCCACTAAAACGAATTGTCCCTCACCGAATTCTTGCCATGAACCGTGGAGAAAAAGAGGATATTATAAGAGTGTCACTCTCTTTTCCGGTCGACCGTATTATTACGCTGCTTCAACGAAGTTTTATGAAGCGTCATAGTTCGCCAGCTGCAATCTATGTCCAAGAGGCTATTGAAGATGGATATAAGCGTTTAATAGAGCCTTCAATCGAGCGAGAAATACGTAATGAGTTATCTGCAAAGGCAGAAGAGCAAGCGATACATATTTTTTCGGAGAACTTAAAAAACTTATTACTTCAACCACCGATTAAAGGACAAGTTGTATTAGGGCTTGACCCGGCATATCGTACAGGATGTAAGTTAGCGATTGTAGATGATACAGGAAAAGTGCAAGATATTCGTGTCATTTATCCAACGCCACCTCGAAACGAAGTCGAAAAAAGTAAACAAGTGGTCACGGAGTTAATTAAGAAATTTGGTGTTACCGTCGTAGCTATTGGAAATGGTACGGCCTCAAGAGAATCTGAACAGTTTGTAGCTGATCTGATACAAGAGAATAACTTGCCGTGTTCTTACCTTATCGTAAATGAAGCTGGAGCCAGTGTATACTCTGCTTCTGATTTAGGAAGAGAAGAATTTCCTGAGTTGCAAGTCGAAGAAAGAAGTGCGGTTTCAATAGCCCGAAGATTACAAGATCCACTAGCAGAGCTTGTAAAAATAGATCCTAAATCAGTTGGAGTTGGCCAATATCAACATGACGTATCACAAAAACATTTAGCAGAATCTCTTACTTTTGTCGTTGAGACGGTCGTAAACCGAGTAGGGGTCAATGTAAACACAGCTTCTCCTTCTTTGCTTCAATATGTAGCGGGCTTATCAAAGTCTGTAGCTAATAATATTATCAAAAAAAGAGACGAAGAAGGGAAATTCTCCGACCGTAGTCAACTGAAAAAAATACCGAGACTAGGTGCTAAAACATTTGAGCAATGTATCGGATTTTTACGAATTCAGGATGGTAAAAACCCGTTAGATCGCACGGGGATTCATCCAGAAAGTTATAATGAAACAAAGCGTCTCCTCGAAAAAGTAGGTGCGAAATTATCTGATATTGGTAGTGAACAATTACAAGAACAGTTAACTCAACTATCTGTTCACGAGTTGGCCTCTGACTTAGAGATTGGTGTACCGACCTTACAGGATATAATAGATGCGTTAATTCGACCTGGTCGTGACCCAAGGGATGATGTGCCTAAACCACTCTTAAAAAAAGGAGTGCTGAAACTAGAAGATTTAAGTGCAGGTATGGAATTACAAGGGACTGTAAGAAATGTTGTTGATTTTGGTGCGTTTGTCGATATCGGTGTTAAACAAGATGGGCTTGTTCATATCTCGAAGCTAACGAATCGATTTGTGAAAAATCCGTTAGATGTTGTTGCTGTAGGAGATGTAGTAACAGTTTGGGTCGACAGCATAGACCAGAAAAAACAACGTGTCGCTCTGACAATGATTAAACCAGAACAGCAAAATAGAGAATAAACGAGAAAACCTGCGAAATCATTCTTCGCAGGTTTTCTTATAATCTGAAGGGTCTTGTGTTCTTCTGTAATAGAACCAACACTGATTTAAAAGTAAGACTTGTTTATGATCCTTCTTATGGTAGGCTTGTTTTAGTTGTTTTTGTAGCCAGTAAGGCATGGGGTACCCATCTCCTTAATGTGTGTGTTACTATCCTATTATATGAGTGTAGGATTGTCTATGTTGAGTGTTTTTTCATTTTTAGTAAACTTAAAACAACGAGGTACAAATAATGAACCAACAACAATTACAACAATTAGTGGAATCCCTATCAATGACCTATTTCAATCGTCCGTTTGTCCATGAAGCCCGGTTCAACAAACGTCTGCGTACAACAGGTGGTCGTTATCTCTTGCAATCGCACGATATAGAGATTAACCCACTGCAATATGAAGTGCATGGGGAAGATGAATTAATCGGTATTATTAAACATGAGCTTTGTCATTATCATCTCCATATTCAAAAGAGAGGATATAAACACCAAGACCAGGATTTTAAGCAGCTATTGCAAAAGGTTGGAGGGAGTCGCTACTGTCAAATGCTGCCCAACGTTAAAAATAAAAGCAGTATTGTCCATACGTATCGCTGCATGAGTTGTGATTTATTATACCGACGAAAACGGAAAGTAGATACGAAAAAGTATGTATGCGGAAAGTGTAATGGAAAATTAATGAAAGTTACAGATTGACTTGATCTCTATTTTCTCCTGTGTTATATTATAGAAGTCGCTTTTGAGACATACACTCATTACGCTTACGAAAAAAATTAAAAAGTGGTTGACTTTTCAATATGATTTTTGTAAAATCATATAAGTCGAAACAAGTTATTCCACAGTAGCTCAGTTGGTAGAGCAATCGGCTGTTAACCGATCGGTCGCAGGTTCGAGTCCTGCCTGTGGAGCCAAACTGGAGAAGTACTCAAGTGGCTGAAGAGGTGCCCCTGCTAAGGGTATAGGTCGTGTAAGCGGCGCGAGGGTTCAAATCCCTCCTTCTCCGCCAGTTCTTACTTAATAATATGTGGCCCGTTGGTCAAGCGGTTAAGACACCGCCCTTTCACGGCGGTAACACGGGTTCGAATCCCGTACGGGTCACCAATATATTTTCCGAAACAAAAACTTCATAATACTACGGAGGATTAGCTCAGCTGGGAGAGCACCTGCCTTACAAGCAGGGGGTCGGCGGTTCGATCCCGTCATCCTCCACCATTATTACAGAAATGTGGTCCCGTGGTGTAGCGGTTAACATGCCTGCCTGTCACGCAGGAGATCGCCGGTTCGATCCCGGTCGGGACCGCCATTTTTTTGTCTTTATTTTGCGGGTGTGGCGGAATTGGCAGACGCGCTAGACTTAGGATCTAGTGTCTTATGACGTGGGGGTTCGACTCCCTTCACCCGCACCACTTTATTATTAGTCAGGTGCACATATTATATGTAATTGCATAAAGATAAATTGTGATAGTGCGGTCGTGGCGGAATGGCAGACGCGCTAGCTTGAGGGGCTAGTGGGAGTACTCCCGTGGAGGTTCGAGTCCTCTCGACCGCACCATGTTTACTTCATGAGTTTGCGCCATTGCGAAACATGCGACGAGGAAGCTAACGTCGAAGCAATTGTATAAGACGCAGGAGCACTTACTTCATGAGTTTGCGCATCACAAAGGCTAAAAACAAACAATTCTTGCGCCCGTAGCTCAATTGGATAGAGCGTTTGACTACGGATCAAAAGGTTAGGGGTTCGACTCCTCTCGGGCGCGCCATTTTAATTCAATATACTGTCGGGAAGTGGCTCAGCTTGGTAGAGCACCTGGTTTGGGACCAGGGGGTCGCAGGTTCAAATCCTGTCTTCCCGACCATTTATTTGCGGGTGTAGTTTACTGGTAAAACCTCAGCCTTCCAAGCTGATGTAGTGGGTTCGATTCCCATCACCCGCTCCAATTATTTAGGGGCCTATAGCTCAGCTGGTTAGAGCGCACGCCTGATAAGCGTGAGGTCGATGGTTCGAGTCCATTTAGGCCCACCATAAAATAAAATGTTGACATGTTATTTTATGTGTGGTATAGTTATAAAGTTGCTTCAAGGACAAGCTTTCTTGAAGACAACATAGCTCTTTGAAAACTGAACAGAACAAAGCCAAGCGAAAGAGATACATGATATCTCGTCAATTGCCAGTAATGGTAAACAAGTTGCGAAAGCAACACTTTTAAGAGCTTAATCAACTCACTTTTATGGAGAGTTTGATCCTGGCTCAGGACGAACGCTGGCGGCGTGCCTAATACATGCAAGTCGAGCGGACTGTTTAAAAGCTTGCTTTTAAACAGTTAGCGGCGGACGGGTGAGTAACACGTGGGCAACCTGCCCTGTAGACTGGGATAACACCGAGAAATCGGTGCTAATACCGGATAACTTTGAGGTCACATGACCTCAAATTAAAAGATGGCTCCGGCTATCACTACAGGATGGGCCCGCGGCGCATTAGCTAGTTGGTAGGGTAACGGCCTACCAAGGCGACGATGCGTAGCCGACCTGAGAGGGTGATCGGCCACACTGGGACTGAGACACGGCCCAGACTCCTACGGGAGGCAGCAGTAGGGAATCTTCCGCAATGGACGAAAGTCTGACGGAGCAACGCCGCGTGAACGATGAAGGCCTTCGGGTCGTAAAGTTCTGTTGTTAGGGAAGAACAAGTGCCGTTCGAATAGGTCGGCACCTTGACGGTACCTAACCAGAAAGCCACGGCTAACTACGTGCCAGCAGCCGCGGTAATACGTAGGTGGCAAGCGTTGTCCGGAATTATTGGGCGTAAAGCGCGCGCAGGCGGTCTTTTAAGTCTGATGTGAAAGCCCACGGCTCAACCGTGGAGGGTCATTGGAAACTGGGAGACTTGAGTGCAGAAGAGGAGAGTGGAATTCCACGTGTAGCGGTGAAATGCGTAGATATGTGGAGGAACACCAGTGGCGAAGGCGACTCTCTGGTCTGTAACTGACGCTGAGGCGCGAAAGCGTGGGGAGCAAACAGGATTAGATACCCTGGTAGTCCACGCCGTAAACGATGAGTGCTAGGTGTTAGGGGTTTCGATGCCCTTAGTGCCGAAGTTAACACAGTAAGCACTCCGCCTGGGGAGTACGGCCGCAAGGCTGAAACTCAAAGGAATTGACGGGGGCCCGCACAAGCAGTGGAGCATGTGGTTTAATTCGAAGCAACGCGAAGAACCTTACCAGGTCTTGACATCCTTTGACCACCCTAGAGATAGGGCTTTCCCCTTCGGGGGACAAAGTGACAGGTGGTGCATGGTTGTCGTCAGCTCGTGTCGTGAGATGTTGGGTTAAGTCCCGCAACGAGCGCAACCCTTGATCTTAGTTGCCAGCATTCAGTTGGGCACTCTAAGGTGACTGCCGGTGACAAACCGGAGGAAGGTGGGGATGACGTCAAATCATCATGCCCCTTATGACCTGGGCTACACACGTGCTACAATGGATGGTACAAAGGGCTGCAAAACCGCGAGGTTGAGCGAATCCCATAAAACCATTCTCAGTTCGGATTGTAGGCTGCAACTCGCCTACATGAAGCCGGAATTGCTAGTAATCGCGGATCAGCATGCCGCGGTGAATACGTTCCCGGGCCTTGTACACACCGCCCGTCACACCACGAGAGTTTGTAACACCCGAAGTCGGTGAGGTAACCTTTTAGGAGCCAGCCGCCTAAGGTGGGACAGATGATTGGGGTGAAGTCGTAACAAGGTAGCCGTATCGGAAGGTGCGGCTGGATCACCTCCTTTCTATGGAGTAATACTCTAGTCGAAGTTCAAACCTTGTGTTTGAACTATAGCTTGCGCTTTGTTCGTTCAGTTTTGAGGGAGTTATCTCTCAAGTAAGAATATGCAGTGATGCCTTGTGCTCCTGCGCGCTCCTTGCGTCGCTTTCTCGTCGCAAAGCTGCACGTAGTAGTTTCAAGTAGCTTATCAAGAAGGTAAGCAAATCAGCTGCTTTGATCTTTGAAAACTAGATAGTAATGCATTAAGATTTTACCGGCTCGTTATTATTTGATATCGAGTGAGTGAATCTGAGAAGTCAAGAATTCTTCAAACGTCTTAAGTCAATCTATGGATTGATTAATAACTAGATGATTTATCATCAAGGTTAAGTTAGAAAGGGCGCACGGTGAATGCCTTGGCACTAGGAGCCGACGAAGGACGGGACGAACACCGATATGCCTCGGGGAGCTGTAAGTAAGCTTTGATCCGGGGATTTCCGAATGGGGGAACCCACCATCCGTAATGGGATGGTATCCATATCTGAATACATAGGATATGTGAAGGCAGACCTGGGGAACTGAAACATCTAAGTACCCAGAGGAAGAGAAAGCAAATGCGATTTCCTGAGTAGCGGCGAGCGAAACGGAAACAGCCCAAACCAAGAAGCTTGCTTCTTGGGGTTGTAGGACACTCTATACGGAGTCAGAAAAGAACGGGGTAGATGAAGCGGTCTGGAAAGACTGGCCAAAGAAGGTAACAGCCCTGTAGTCAAAACTTCGTTCTCTCCAGAGTGGATCCTGAGTACGGCGGGACACGTGAAACCCCGTCGGAATCCGGGAGGACCATCTCCCAAGGCTAAATACTCCCTAGTGACCGATAGTGAACCAGTACCGTGAGGGAAAGGTGAAAAGCACCCCGGGAGGGGAGTGAAATAGATCCTGAAACCGTGTGCCTACAAGTAGTTGGAGCCCGTTAATGGGTGACAGCGTGCCTTTTGTAGAATGAACCGGCGAGTTACGATTACGTGCAAGGTTAAGCTGATGAGGCGGAGCCGTAGCGAAAGCGAGTCTGAATAGGGCGAGTTAGTACGTGGTCGTAGACCCGAAACCGTGTGATCTACCCATGTCCAGGGTGAAGTTCAGGTAACACTGAATGGAGGCCCGAACCCACGCGTGTTGAAAAACGCGGGGATGAGGTGTGGGTAGGGGTGAAATGCCAATCGAACTCGGAGATAGCTGGTTCTCCCCGAAATAGCTTTAGGGCTAGCCTCGAGGGAAGAGTATTGGAGGTAGAGCACTGATTGGACTAGGGGTCCCCACAGGATTACCGAATTCAGTCAAACTCCGAATGCCAAATACTTATCCTCGGGAGTCAGACTGCGAGTGCTAAGATCCGTAGTCAAGAGGGAAACAGCCCAGACCATCAGCTAAGGTCCCAAAGTATACGTTAAGTGGAAAAGGATGTGGAGTTGCACAGACAACCAGGATGTTGGCTTAGAAGCAGCCACCATTTAAAGAGTGCGTAATAGCTCACTGGTCGAGTGACTCTGCGCCGAAAATGTACCGGGGCTAAACGTATCACCGAAGCTATGGATTGTCCTAACGGACAGTGGTAGGGGAGCGTTCTGCGTGCAGCGAAGTCAGACCGAGAGGACTGGTGGAGCGCGTAGAAGTGAGAATGCCGGTATGAGTAGCGAAAAGAGGGGTGAGAATCCCCTCCGTCGAAAGCCCAAGGTTTCCTGAGGAAGGCTCGTCCGCTCAGGGTAAGTCGGGACCTAAGCCGAGGCCGAAAGGCGTAGGCGATGGACAACAGGTTGAAATTCCTGTACCACCTCCTCACCGTTTGAGTAATGGGGGGACGCAGTAAGGTAGGGTAAGCGCACTGATGGATATGTGCGTCTAAGCAGTTAGGCTGGTGAATAGGCAAATCCGTTCACCATGAAGGCTGAGCTGTGATAGCGAGGGAAATTAAGTACCGAAGTTCCTGATCCTACACTGCCAAGAAAAGCCTCTAGCGAGGTGAGAGGTGCCCGTACCGTAAACCGACACAGGTAGGCGAGAAGAGAATTCTAAGACGCTCGGGAGAACTCTCGTTAAGGAACTCGGCAAAATGACCCCGTAACTTCGGGAGAAGGGGTGCTCTGATAGGGTGCAAGCCCGAGAGAGCCGCAGTGAAAAGATCCAAGCGACTGTTTAGCAAAAACACAGGTCTCTGCGAAGCCGTAAGGCGAAGTATAGGGGCTGACACCTGCCCGGTGCTGGAAGGTTAAGAGGAGGGGTTAGCCGCAAGGCGAAGCTCTGAATTGAAGCCCCAGTAAACGGCGGCCGTAACTATAACGGTCCTAAGGTAGCGAAATTCCTTGTCGGGTAAGTTCCGACCCGCACGAATGGTGTAACGATTTGGATACTGTCTCAACGAGAGACCCGGTGAAATTATATTACCTGTGAAGATGCAGGTTACCCGCGACAGGACGGAAAGACCCCATGGAGCTTTACTGTAGCTTGATATTGGATTTTGGTACAGTTTGTACAGGATAGGTAGGAGCCTTGGAAGCCGGAGCGCTAGCTTCGGTGGAGGCGTCGGTGGGATACTACCCTGACTGTACTGAAATTCTAACCTCGAGCCGTGATCCGGTTCAGGGACAGTGTCAGGTGGGCAGTTTGACTGGGGCGGTCGCCTCCTAAACAGTAACGGAGGCGCCCAAAGGTTCCCTCAGAATGGTTGGAAATCATTCGAAGAGTGCAAAGGCATAAGGGAGCTTGACTGCGAGACCTACAAGTCGAGCAGGGACGAAAGTCGGGCTTAGTGATCCGGTGGTTCCGCATGGAAGGGCCATCGCTCAACGGATAAAAGCTACCCTGGGGATAACAGGCTTATCTCCCCCAAGAGTCCACATCGACGGGGAGGTTTGGCACCTCGATGTCGGCTCATCGCATCCTGGGGCTGAAGTAGGTCCCAAGGGTTGGGCTGTTCGCCCATTAAAGCGGTACGCGAGCTGGGTTCAGAACGTCGTGAGACAGTTCGGTCCCTATCCGTCGCGGGCGCAGGAAATTTGAGAGGAGCTGTCCTTAGTACGAGAGGACCGGGATGGACACACCGCTGGTGTACCAGTTGTTCCGCCAGGAGCATAGCTGGGTAGCTACGTGTGGACGGGATAAGCGCTGAAAGCATCTAAGCGTGAAGCCCCCCTCAAGATGAGATTTCCCATGGAGTTAATCCAGTAAGACCCCTTAGAGATGATGAGGTTGATAGGTCTCGGGTGGAAGCGTGGTGACACGTGGAGCTGAGAGATACTAATCGGTCGAGGACTTATCCTATAAATAAGACGAAGATTGACTACAATGCATACTATCTAGTTTTGAGAGATCACGTAAGTGATATTTCAATTACATAAGTCTAGTGGCGATAGCGAAGAGGTCACACCCGTTCCCATGCCGAACACGGAAGTTAAGCTCTTCAGCGCCGATGGTAGTTGGGGGCTTCCCCCTGTGAGAGTAGGACGTTGCTAGGCAGATAAAGTACACTTCAATCGAGGTGTGCTTTTTTTATGTTCACTAGAGGTTAAACTAAGACAGATACTTAACAAAATAACGAAAAAAAATAACCGTTCCCATAACAGAGAGGAACGCAGAACGAGCGGTAATGGATGTAAGGGAACCATGCCCAATTTATAAAGAAAAGGAGTACTGTCGGTAATGGAAATCAATGAACCGTGCCCGAGGCCAATAGAAAAGTAACCCGATCGGTAACGGAAACGAGTAATCGTGCCCGAAGCGAAGGAAAAAGCAGCCCCACCGGTAACGAAAACGAGTAATCGTGCCCGAAACGAAGGAAAAAGCAGTTCCATCGGTAACGAAAACGAGTAATCGTGCCCGAAACGAAGGAAAAAGCAGTCCGAGCGGTAACGAAAACGAGTAATCGTGCCCTAAACCAAGGAAAAAGCAGCCCCACCGGTAACGGAAAGCAAACCTAATATCAAAACCATAGAATAAAGTAGCACAATGACTAATGGGAATACTAATCCCATTTTTACTATAGAAGTATAACAATTGATCATCCCTTTGGAAACAGATAGAATAGGGGTTGACTATAAACAAGGGTGGAACATAATGTGACTATGAATTTTGATACGAAAACTGTACATTTTCAAGATAAAGAGAATACAAAAAATATGAGTAAAACCAAACCAATCTATCAAACATCAGCGTTTGCTTTTTCTGATTTAGATGATATGGAAAGCTTTTATCAAGGAGAGAAAGAATTTTTATATACACGTTTTGGGAATCCGAATACTGAAGACTTAGGAAAAGGAGTTGCTCTCTTAGAGGAGGCAGAAGCCGGCGTCGCGACTTCTTCTGGAATGTCTGCTATTTTGGCTGGTGTATTAGCTGTAGTCAATCCAGGTGAGCATATTGTTGCTTCAGAGGATTTATATGGTGGCACTTATCAGTTATTTGCTGTTGAATTAAAAAACCTTGGAATTGAAGTAAGTTTTGTCTCATTCGAGAATCAGGAAGAAATAATAAAAGCCATCACTAGTAAAACAAAATTACTTTATACTGAATCTGTTAGTAATCCGTTACTTCGTGTAGAGGATTTACCAAGTGTGATTGAAATCGCAAAACAGAAGAATTTATTGACAATGATTGATAATACATTTGCAACCCCATATTTTATTCGGCCAATGAAACTGGGGGCGGATTTAGTTATTCATAGTGCTACAAAATACATTGGTGGTCATAGTGATGTGACTGCTGGGGTTTTAGTAGGACATGAAGCATTAATTAGCAAAGCAAAAACCAAGATGGTTAGTCTTGGTTGCAATTTAAGTCCGTTTGAAGCGTGGCTTGCTTGTCGAGGATTGAAAACACTAAGCATACGAATGGACAGACAATCTAAAAATGCACAGGCATTAGCAAATGAACTTTCTACTACCAACGGGATAGAAAGAGTTTACTATCCAAAAGAGCTTTCAAAAAAGGGAAATGGTGCAATGGTAAGTATTGAATTATCTAAAGAAGTGGATATAGAACAGTTCTTTAAATCTTTATCTTGGATTCGAATTGTTCCTACGTTAGCTGGAGTAGAAACAACAGTCACTTATCCGCTCCGAACTTCTCATAGGACTGTACCTGATGAAACTAGAAACAAATTAGGAATTACAAAAGGATTAGTAAGAATCTCAATAGGAATTGAGGATGAAAAAGACATCATTCAGGCTATCCAAAATGCGATTGTAAAAGCTCAGATATAATTAATAATCTAAGTAAGGAAATGTTAGAGCTTTATAACATTTCCTTATTTAATATAATAGGTATACTAAGCTGTTAATCCGGATATACTGTATAAGGCGAACAACTTCTTGACAGATAAGAAAAACAATAGTATTATAATAGTTACGACTTAAAGATATCCATTCAGTAACATTTTAACGTCGAAACAGCATCATCAAATAACTTTATACCGTCGCGGGGTGGAGCAGTCTGGTAGCTCGTCGGGCTCATAACCCGAAGGTCGTAGGTTCAAATCCTGCCCCCGCAACCAAACATGTTAGTCAGTGAAAGTGAATACATATAATGAAACCTTAGGATAGCTAACAATCCTGAGGTTTTTTTACAATCATTTTGATGTTAGTATCATGTTCCCAAAAGCTAAAGTAAGGTGTGTATAATATGAATGATGAATTTGAGTTTATAAAAGCCATTACACCAAATATGAAAAAGCAATCTTCACTTGTGGTTGGAATTGGTGATGATGCTGCAGTTTATCGTGGCACGGAGGAATACGATGAAGTAATATGTGTCGATACGATGGTAGAAGGCATTCATTTTCGGAAAGATACATTGCGACCATATCAAGTAGGGTTCAAGGCATTGGCTGTAAATGTGAGTGATTTGGCTGCTATGGGAGCAATTCCACAGTTTTATTTAGTGAGCATAGCCATTCCAGCCTCATGGGAAGAGTTTGAAGTACGGGAATTGTATCACGGTATGAATGAGTTGGCGCTTAAATATGACATGGATTTAATCGGTGGCGATACCGTTTCTACATCTGATAAATTGGTTATTACAGTGACAGTAATTGGCCGTGTTGAAAAAGGAAAGGCACTTTTACGGGGGTCAGCTAAAGCTGGAGATGTTGTTTTTGTCACAGGAGATGTAGGTTTATCAGCAGCAGGGTTAGAATTATTATTTAAATCAGGACTAGATGGACAGTATACTAAGGAAGAACAAAGGCTAATTGAAGCTCACCAATTGCCGCTACCACAAGTAAAAGCTGGGCGTATGTTTATAAAAAGTGGATTCCGTATCGCATTGAATGATATTAGTGACGGGGTTGCAAGTGAAGCCTATGAGATAGCAGAAGCGAGTAGAGTGCAACTTATTTTGGAAGAACAAGCGATTCCACTCCCAAAAGAGACAAGCACTTATTCAAAAGAGAAACGAGTGAACTGGGCCCTTTATGGTGGGGAAGAATTTCAGTTAATTGGCACCGTCTCAGCAGATAAGTGGGAAGCCTTACGCTCTATCTGTCAGCAAGAAGGGATTACCCTATCGAAAATAGGTAACGTTCAAGATGGGGAGACAACTGTCTTTCTACAAAGAAATCATGATAAAATAAGAATAGAGAAAAAAGGATACAATCACTTTAAAAAGTGATGAGGGCAGGTGAGGACATGAAACAGTATACCTACACAAGCCGAGGGTCTGATGAAACCATTAGTCTAGGAGAAAAGATAGCAAAATTATTTCAACCCGGAGATGTGATTACATTAGAAGGCGATTTAGGTGCAGGAAAAACCCATTTTACAAAAGGGGTAGCTAAGGAATTAGAGGTAAAACGCGTCGTGAATAGTCCCACGTTTACCATAATCAAAGAATACTCAGGACGAATTCCGCTGTATCATATGGATGTGTATCGCCTAGAACATAGTGATGAAGATTTAGGCTTTGACGAGTATTTTAATGGGCAAGGCGTCACGGTAATCGAGTGGGCAAGTATAATAGAAGAACAGTTACCTGAGGAAAGACTAGATATTGTCATTCGAATTGGTATTGATGGAGAAAGAAGTTTTATCTTTACCCCACGTGGTGACAGATATGATTTGTTATGTAAGGAGTTTGAGACCCAATGAAGGCATTAGCCATAGATACTTCGACATTTGTTATGGGAGTTGCGATTGTCGATGGACAAACGATAGTAGGAGAAACAATTACAAACATAAAAAAGAACCATTCAATACGACTAATGCCGGCTATTACAGACCTATTGAAAGAAGTAGGAGTCAAACCAAAAGACTTAGACCGAGTTATCGTTGCAGAAGGACCTGGTTCCTATACAGGAGTTCGCATTGGGGTAACAACAGCTAAGACATTAGCGTGGTCTCTTGGTATTCCTATTGTAGGGGTATCTAGCCTTGAGGTTATGGCTCAAAACGGTAGAGGATTTTCTGGATTCATTAGTCCACTTATTGATGCTAGAAGAGGCCAAGTGTATACAGGGCTATATCAGGCTAATCAGGAGCTAGAAGTGGCACAAAAATTACCGGACACTCTAGTCTTACTAGAGGATTGGCTTTCAATGGTAAAAGATAAAGAAGAACGTGTTTTATTTTTAGGGAATGATGTTGTGAGCCATGAGCAAATGATTAAAGATATACTAGGAGAAAAAGCCGTTTTGGAGATACCTAGTATGTCCAATCCAAGACCAAGTGAATTAGCTAGTATCGGATTAAAAAAAGAGCCTCACGCTGATGTTCACCAGTTTGTTCCAACCTATTTACAGCTCGCTGAGGCAGAAGCGAATTGGTTACAATCCCAAAAGGTGCAAGGTGAACAGAAATGAGTGAGCAACCAACGGTTCGGTTTATGACTGTAGAGGACATCGATTCAGTACTGAATGTAGAACATAATGTTTTTACCGTCCCTTGGAGCAAAACCGCATTTATGAATGAACTTACAAGTAATCAGTTTGCTCATTATGTTGTAATGGAAGTCTCTGGAGAAATTATAGGCTACTGTGGGGTTTGGCTTGTTTTAGATGAAGCACATATCACGAACATCGCGATTCATTCCTCACAGCAAGGGAAAAAATATGGACAAGCATTATTAGAATATATTATGCAATTAGCTAAAATGTATGGGTCGAAAAAAATGACACTTGAAGTAAGAGTGTCCAATGAAATTGCACAATCGCTATATAAAAAGTTAGGATTTCAAGTCGGTGGAATCCGAAAAAATTACTATACTGATAATCTAGAGGATGCATTAGTAATGTGGGTGATATTAGATGAGTGAATACATACTAGCCATTGAAACAAGCTGTGATGAAACAGCAGTAGCGGTCATTGAAAATGGTACAAAAATTAAATCCAACGTAGTGGCTTCCCAAATAGAAAGCCATAAACGTTTTGGTGGAGTCGTACCCGAAATAGCTTCTCGCCACCATGTCGAACAAATAACATATATTATTGAAGCGTCAATGAAGGAAGCAGGGCTTTCTTTTTCCGATTTATCAGCTGTTGCAGTAACAGCAGGACCAGGACTGGTGGGTGCACTTCTTATCGGAGTAAATGCGGCCAAAGCGGTTGCGTTTGCGCATGACTTACCACTCATTGGCGTTCATCATATTGCAGGACATATTTATGCGAATCGATTGGTTACGGAGATGAAATTTCCTTTACTAACACTCGTCGTCTCTGGCGGTCATACGGAGCTTGTATTCATGAAGGAGCATGGAACCTATGAAGTCATTGGAGAAACGCGAGATGATGCTGTAGGAGAGGCCTATGATAAGGTGGCAAGAATGCTTGGTCTACCGTACCCTGGAGGACCACATATTGACCGACTTGCTCAAGAGGGAAATCCTACGATTCCATTGCCTCGAGCCTGGTTAGAAGCCGATTCATTTGATTTTAGCTTTAGTGGTTTAAAATCAGCTGTTATAAATACGATGCATAATGCCAAACAACGTGAAGAAACAATATCCCAAGCAGATATAGCAGCTAGCTTTCAAGAAAGTGTGATTGAGGTTCTTGTCACGAAATCAAAAAAAGCTATCGAACAGTATAACGTGAAACAGTTCTTATTAGCTGGAGGAGTAGCAGCCAACCGAGGGCTACGTCAAAAGCTAGAGCAGGAACTCAGTGACGTAGATGTTGAACTCATTATTCCACCTCTATCATTATGCACTGATAATGCTGCGATGATAGGAGCAGCTGCAAGCATCTATTTGCAAAAAGGACAGTTTGCAGACTATGAATTAAATGGACAACCAGGGTTAGAATTAAACCATATATAACGTTTAAAACTCTTCTCAACAGTCAAAACTGTAAGAAGAGTTTTTTT
The DNA here is from genome assembly GCF_002019795.1 of Bacillus alkalicellulosilyticus. Lineage (GTDB taxonomy): Bacteria > Bacillota > Bacilli > Bacillales > Bacillaceae_F > Bacillus_AO > Bacillus_AO alkalicellulosilyticum. The sequence continues at coordinate 177,120 of NZ_KV917381.1, forward strand.
TGTGGAAAACGTTATCCACATTTATATATTTTTGTGGAAAACTAAGCTAATGTACGATTCCTATAGGTAGGTTACCTGTTTATAAAATAATGTGGATAATCATGTGGATAGTGTGGGTAAGTATGGTGAGCCTACAAAATTCGCTAAAATAACTGTGGGTAAACATGTGAATAGTGTGGATATATAAAGACTTAGACAAAGGTTGGGAGTGTATTTGTGAAAAAAGCGTGTGTAACACTAGTATTCCTATTCTTTTTTTTTCATAACAATACCGTTTTTGCACAACCCGAGCAACAAAGTGTCGTTTTGGTCCTAGCTCCTGAACTATCGTTTCAAGAAGCAAAGTGGTTTGAACAATTTGGTGAAAAGGGGGAACTCTGGGGTGCAGCAAGCATGGCTGCAGTCAATAGTAAACCGGATGGACCCTATTCTTATTTAAATAATGCAGTGTCACTAAGCATGGGTACAAGAGGTCTAGGCATCCAGGGTTGGAATGCATTTGAACATGGAGAACAGGTAAATGGCGTTAATGTAGAAGATAAAATGCTTCAATGGCATGGAACTTATCCACAAGAAGGATTGTTACATCCCTTCTACTCGCTACTTGTCGAAAAAAATAGGGGTTCGACATATGGTGGTGAGGTAGGGTTATTAGGAGAAAACTTAAAGACGTATGGAGTATATCGTTTTGTTATGGGGCATAGCGATGTCTCGGAAGAAGAACTTATTCGATATGGCTCTTTGTTTACCGTCGATAAGCAAGGGCAAAGTCCTGGTGTACTTACAAGTATAGTAAATGAAGACATCCATGTACCAGGAGGGCAATCCATTGATTCAGATAAAGTCATGGACAAACTCACTCAGCTTGAAATGGAGCATAATCAATTGTTTACTGTTGTCGAATGGGGTGATATTCAACGTCTGTTCGCCGAAAAACAGTGGATAAGTGAGGAGCAATTTAGAAAACATTATGAATACAGTTTGCGAGAATTAGAACGATTGTTACATAGGCTTGTGGAAAAAGATAGAGTGGTTATGCTTTTATCCCCAATGGTTCATGAAGAGGCCTATTCAGAGAAACAACGGTTAGCTCCTTTTTGGCTCTGGTCAAACACCGGTCAACACGTTCTAACATCAAATACAACTAGGCAAATGAATATCATTTCAAATATGGACATTGCTCCTACCATTCTTACAGCGTTTCAAATTCCTGTGGATAAAAAGATGGTAGGACATCCTGTTGAAAAGGTAGCGGACCGGTCGTTTTCATATTCCCAACTTGAGCAGGAGGTCGACCTAGCAGTCACTGTTTTTCAGTCTCGGGGAGTGGTTCTATCAAGCTATATCACCTTATTAACGATTATGCTAGTCGCTATCTGTATACTTCTGTGGAAAAAGGCGACACAAAATGTGTGGATATCTGCTGCTAAAATGGTTCTATTATCCGCAACAAGTTCCCCACTCTGGTTTTTGTTAACAGCTAGATGGCTTACTGTTATGGAGGTAGGCTATTACTTTTGGGCGATATCATTGCTTTCTATTGCAACTGGTTATCTCCTAGCTAGATTTTTTGAAAACCCGATAGTCGTAGTGGCTTGTGCTCATTTTATTTTTATTTCAATTGATTTACTCTTTGGGAATCCACTCATGCAACGGTCTTACCTCGGATATGATGCTGTAATTGGGGCTAGGTATTACGGAATAGGTAATGAATACGCTGGAGTGTATATTGTTGCGGCTCTGCTATTACTCACACCTTTTTTACGGACATCTACTCTGTGGATAAAAGTGTCAGGTGTCTTGCTCATGTTTTTTACGCTCATGTTATTTTTAGGATTCAGTAATCTTGGAACAAATGCAGGAGCAACATTAGCTGCTGGAGTTGCGTTTGGTTATTTAGTATGGCAATGGTTCCCGAAAACAAAAGTAAGATATTTGCTGATAGGGATGGCCGGGGTATTTCTACTTTCTTTGCTTGGCCTTTATGCCTTACAAAAAACAGGGAATACCACTCATATAGGCTACGCTTTTGAACGATTACTCAGTGGGGACATCCAGTATATTACCGATGTGATTAAACGCAAAGCAGCGATGAATTGGAAAATATTTAAGTTCTCCAATTGGACGCAACTATTTGTTACAAGCTATCTTTTAATAGGAGTGGTCCTTTGGCGCCAAAAAAGAATTGTAACGAATGAAGCCAATAAATTGATATTGCAAACCGGAATCGTGGCCTCTGTGGCCTTGCTGTTGTTAAATGATTCAGGTGTTGTTGCTGCTGCAACATCAATGTTTATGCTAGTTTCAATCAGCTATTATTGGATGTTAGAAAAAAAACCAGACCGCATTTAATGATTTCGGTCTGGTTTTTCTTCTAAATAATAAATTATTGGGTATTCGATGAAGGGCGATGGCTTCGCACACTGCGCGTACTTTAATAAGAAGTACACTTATTAAAGCACTTTTCAAAAGAGGGCAGTGGCTTCGCACATCGCATATAAGAAAAACCGCAAAGCGGTATTTTCTTATTGTAGTTGTTCCCATTCTTCTAGGAGAGAATCTACGGATGCTTTTGCAGAATCTATTTGCTGTTGAAGTTCGGCAACTTTTTCGTGGTCTTGGAAGACATCAGGGTCGCATAGCGTCTCTTCGTGAGCTGCAATGGTTTCTTCAAGCTGTTCTATGGTTTCTTCAATTTCTTCAATTCGTCGTACCCGTTGTCGCTCTTTTCGCTTGGCTTCTTTATCCATTTGAAAAGAGTTTTTATCTGTTTTTGGTTCTTCAACTGGTTGTTTGTTTTTTTGTTCCTGTTGTTCCTGCTCGAGTTCTTTTCGTTTTTGCATTTCTTCTTTCTTTTCTACAAAATAATCATAGTCGCCTAAGTACGTTGTAATTTTTGTTGGTGATAATTCTACAATTTGAGTAGCAATTCGATTTAAGAAGTACCTGTCATGTGAGACAAATAAAATCGTTCCGGGATAATCAAGCAACGCGTTTTCTAGCACTTCCTTGCTATCAATATCCAAGTGATTCGTCGGCTCATCGAGAATTAAGAAATTTGCTTTTTGCATCATTAATTTCGATAACGCTAAGCGAGCTTTTTCTCCACCACTTAAACTAGAAACGGTTTTTAAGACATCATCCCCACTAAAAAGAAAATTACCAAGAACCGTACGAATGTCTTTTTCGTCGGTATGCGGGTACTCATCCCAAAGCTCGTACAATACTTGTTTATTAGACGTTAGGTTTGCTTGCTCCTGGTCGTAGTAACCAACGGAGACGTTACTCCCAAACTGCAAGGTTCCTTCTTTAGGTGTAATTTTCTTAATTAATGCCTTTAGTAATGTAGACTTCCCAATCCCGTTTGGTCCGACCAAGGCAACACTCTCTCCACGCGTAATATCAAATGTAATATTAGAAAAGAGAGGATCCTCATCGAATTGAACAGCTAAGTTTGAAATTCGTACGACTTCATTGCCACTTTGCTTATTAATTTGAAAAGAGAAGGAACTAGATTTCTCTGACCCTGCTGGCCGGTCTAGTCGAGTCATCCGGTCAAGCTGTTTGCGCCGGCTTTGGGCTCGCTTTGTCGTAGAGGCCCTGGCGATATTTCGTTGCACGAAATCTTCTAGTTTAGCAATTTCATCTTGTTGTCGTTCAAACTGCTTTAACTCTAACTCATAACGCTTTGCTTTCTCATCAAGGTAGGCGCTATAATTACCTGTAAACTTAGTTGATTTTGTACGAGATAGCTCATATACTTGGTTAACAATTTTATCTAAAAAGTACCTGTCATGGGAGACAATTAGAATGGCACCGTCATAATTGACTAAATAGTTTTCGAGCCATGTTAGGGTCTCGATATCAAGGTGGTTTGTCGGCTCATCCAAAATCAGCAAGTCTGGTTTCGTTAATAATAATTTACCAAGGGCAAGCCTTGTTTTTTGGCCTCCACTCAAACTTGCAATTTTTGTGGAGTAGTCGAAATGACCAAAGTTCAAGCCAGATAAAATTGAGCGGATATCTGCTTCATACTGGTAACCACCTTCGTCTTTGAAAGTAACTTGAAGCGTGTCGTAATCTTTAAGTAGCTTTTGATAGCGTGCCTCATTTTCAATAATACGAGGGTCTGACATTTGTTGTTCATAGTTTCTGAGTTGCTTTTCCATCGTTTGGAGATGAGTAAACACTGTAAGCATTTCATCCCAAATCGATAAATCGGATTCAAGTCCGGATTGCTGTGAAAGATAGCCAAGTGTGACATGCTTTGGCATCATGATTTCTCCAGAATCATAAGACATTTGTCCAGCAATTATTTTTAATAAAGTCGATTTACCGGCTCCATTCCGACCGACGAGGGCGATGCGCTCTCTTGTTTGTATTTCAAGTTTTATATTGGATAAAATAGGGTCAACCCCAAACGATTTGGTTACTTGGTAACATTGTAATAAAATCATAAGATAGTCCTTCCTGAGAATAATAAGTAGTATAATTTAAGTGTATAACATTCCCTACTATTCAACAACTTCATGAACAGATAGGCGTATGCATTGCACACCATAAAAAATGGTGTACAATATGTATAGTAGTCTATGTCAAATATGTACGATTAGGTGGAGGCGATTTATGAAATTCGAACAAACTAAAATCCCTCAAGCGACAGCCAAAAGATTGCCGCTATATTATCGGTTTCTTGAAAATCTCCATGCCTCCGGAAAGCAGAGAGTGTCGTCATCAGAGTTAAGTGAAGCAGTGAAGGTTGATTCAGCCACGATTCGTAGGGATTTTTCATACTTTGGTGCATTAGGTAAAAAGGGTTATGGATATAATGTTAATTATTTGCTATCGTTTTTTAGAAAAACGTTAGACCAAGATGAGCTCACAAAAGTATTGTTAATAGGGGTTGGGAACTTAGGGACTGCCTTTTTGAATTACAATTTCTCAAAGAATAACAATACAAAAATCGTCAAAGCATTTGATGTAGACCAATCAAAAGTCGGTTCTGAAATAGGTGGAGTGACGATTTATAATTTAGACCATTTAGAAGATGAAATCGACGATGACGTAAGCGCAGCAATTTTAACGGTGCCTGCACCAGCTGCACAACGGATTGCGGACCGTCTTGTTGAAAATAGGGTTAAAGGGATTTTGAACTTTACGCCTGCAAGGCTAACCGTTCCAGATGATGTCCGCGTTCATCACATCGACTTATCGGTTGAATTACAAGCATTAATTTATTTTTTAAAGCATTATCCAGAAGGATCACAGGAAAAATAAATAGTTCAATGTTAGAGGAGGTGTTATTATGCCATTAGGTGTAGGAAGTATGATTTTGATTGCTCTTGTTGCCTTATTAATTTTTGGACCAAAGAAATTACCTGAGCTTGGAAAAGCAGCGGGAAATACGTTACGTGAGTTCAAAAATGCAACAAAAGGGCTAGCAGATGATGAGGAAGATGCTAAGAAAAACGAAAAACTAGAGAACAAACAATAGTTAGGAATGAAACCAATGGAACATAAGGATATGTCGTTATACGATCATATAGGCGAATTAAGGAAACGAGTCATCACCATTCTTGTCTTTTTCATGGTAGCTATGATTGCAGGGTTATTTGTAGCAAAACCGCTTATCCTGTATTTGCAAGCGGCACCTACAGCGCAAGAGTTACCGATGAATGCTTTTAAGTTAACTGACCCTATACGCGTATATATGACGTTTGCATTTGCAAGTGCTCTCCTTCTTGTGTTCCCAGCTATTCTCTATCAACTCTGGGCATTCATCAGTCCAGGCTTACATGAAAAAGAACGAAGGGTGACGTTAGCGTATATACCAATTTCGTTCTTTTTGTTTTTACTCGGTATCTCATTTTCCTATTTTATTTTATTTCCGTTTGTCATTGGATTTATGGGGCGATTAGCGGGACAATTAAATATTACGGAGCAGTACGGGATAAATGAGTACTTCTCATTTTTATTTCAGTTAACCTTGCCATTTGGGATTTTATTTCAGCTTCCAGTTGTGGTGATGTTCCTAACAAGACTAGGGCTTGTTACCCCAACCTTTTTAGGACAGGTTCGCAGGTATGCGTATTTTGTGTTACTAGTCATTGCTGGATTAATTACACCGCCAGAATTAATTTCTCATTTACTCGTTACCGTACCATTGCTATTGTTATATGAAATTAGCATATGGATTTCGCATATCGCATACAGGAAAGTGTTAAAAGCAGAGGAAGAAATGAATAAAGAGCAATAAAAAAGGGGTGTTACAAAAGGTTCCTAACCTTTTGTAACACCCCTTTAAGCATCTTACGTCCCAGCCGCCCTCTTATTCACTTTCAGCTTTAGGGGCTTTGAAATACCGTATGGCAATTAAGATGTCAATCGATGCTACTGCAATGAGCAGAAAAGTCCAGAAATCCCAGCCAACATCATTGACACGGTGAATTGCCGCAAAAACAAACATAAAGGAAATGATTAAATAGATTACTCCCATGTTATAAAAATCCTCCAATAAATTGTTGCATCTGTTCTAATTGTCGTTGAAGTTCTTCAAGCTGTTCACCATATACTACTCTTGTTAACGTAACGAATGAATTCATTGCGACATGAGCAACGATTGGAACCAAAATTCGTTTTGTTTTCACATAAAGATAAGCAAAAGTAAAGCCCATCGCTGTATAGATAAGTAAATGGGTGAAATCAACATGAACAGCCGCAAAGATTAATGAACTAATCATAGCAGAAATAAAGAAATTATAGCGTTTATAAAGAGAACCGAAAATAATTAGTCGAAACACGATTTCCTCAAGGATAGGTCCAATCACGGCAACGACAACAATCAAAGCGGGAAAAGCTTTTATCATTTGAATAATATTTTCTGTGTTTTCTGACCCTGGCTCAATGCCTAATACGAATAGCTCGATAATGGCTGCAACGTATTGAGCAAAAAAAGCAAGAAACACACCAATAATCGACCAGAGTACAGCTTCTCCTCTAGTAGAACGGCTTCTTTCTAAATGCCTTTCCGTAATCTCCTTTCGTAGAAAAAGAATGATAACGAGTAGCCCTACTGAAAAGGCCAATGTCGTCCAAATTCCCACGGCCATTTCTAATGGAATCTCAAAGAGCAATAATAAAGGCAGTCCAATAAAGCTTGATAATTGCATAATGATGTAGGTGAGTAATATCCACCAATAGCGACTATTCAAAACAAAAGCTCCTTTTTATTAAAATTCGTTTTTCATTTTATCATACTTACCGTAAAAAAGCTGAAGAGGACCCCCGCCATAAGTTAAGAGTATTAGGATACCACTGAAACAGAACATGATACGGGGACTAAAAGAGTTAGGTTTTCGAGGGCACTGAAAAAGTTCGGTTTTTAACTTTTACAGTGCCCTCGATGCAATGTACGTAATCGTTGCTTTTTTTTTAAGCCTGCTACGAGTGGGTTTCTCGTAGCAGGCGAGCAAGGAGTGGAGCCATTGCAACCATAAAACAAAGGCACTGAAAAAGTTGGTTTGTACTTTTTCAGTGGCATCAGGTTTTCACTTTTTTACTGGTCAAGCGTAATAGTCTATTACTATTACTTTATTTCGATAAATATGTGTTTGAAAGAGAAAGAAGTTGGACATTATAATGAAGGTTTGTTCCCTGCAAAAAATGTCGTAAATAATGGTAGAAAAATGAGAAAATAAGTTAAAAAATTTAAGGGAAAAGACTTGCAAAACAAAACTGAAATGATTATTATAATAATTGTGTTAGCACTCGATGGTGATGAGTGCTAACAGGAAATCAAAACTACCTTCCACCTCACTTATACATATTAGGAAGGTAAAAAACAATATATCTTAAGGAGGTTGTTTTCCTTGTTAAAGCCATTAGGTGATCGTGTAGTAATTGAATTAGTTGAGTCAGAAGAAAAGACTGCGAGTGGGATTGTTCTTCCAGATTCAGCAAAAGAAAAGCCACAAGAAGGAAAAATTGTTGCTGTAGGTTCAGGTCGTGTGCTTGATAGTGGAGAAAGAGTTGCTCTTGAAGTTAAAGAAGGCGACAACATTTTATTCTCTAAGTATGCAGGAACAGAAGTCAAGTATGACGGAAAAGAATTTTTAATTCTTCGTGAGAGCGACATTCTAGCAATTCTAGGTTGATTTTCAAAGATAAGAACCGAATAGATACATTTTTAGGAGGTTGGAATAATGGCAAAAGATATTAAATTCAGTGAAGACGCACGTCGCGCAATGCTACGTGGGGTTGACGCTTTAGCAGATGCAGTAAAAGTAACGTTAGGACCAAAAGGTCGTAACGTAGTATTAGAGAAAAAATTTGGTTCTCCATTAATTACAAACGATGGGGTAACAATTGCTAAGGAAATCGAACTAGAAGATGCATTTGAAAACATGGGTGCAAAACTAGTTGCAGAAGTAGCTAGCAAAACAAACGACATTGCTGGGGACGGAACAACAACAGCTACAGTTCTAGCTCAAGCTATGATCCGCGAAGGACTTAAAAACGTAACATCGGGTGCAAACCCAATGGTTATCCGTAAAGGAATTGAAAAAGCAACTCAAGCAGCAGTAGAAGAGCTTCAAAACATCTCTAAACCAATCGAAGGCAAAGCTTCGATTGCACAAGTTGCAGCGATTTCTTCTGCTGACAATGAAGTTGGAGAAATCATTGCTGAAGCAATGGAGCGCGTTGGAAACGACGGCGTTATTACAATTGAAGAATCTAAAGGATTCACAACTGAGCTAGAAGTAGTAGAAGGTATGCAATTTGACCGTGGATACGCTTCTCCTTACATGGTAACAGATTCAGATAAAATGGAAGCTGTTCTAGATAATCCTTACATCTTAATTACAGATAAAAAGATTTCTAGCATTCAAGAGGTTCTACCTGTGCTTGAGCAAGTGGTTCAACAAGGTAAACCAATCCTTATCATTGCTGAAGACGTAGAAGGTGAAGCTCTAGCAACTCTAGTAGTGAACAAACTTCGTGGTACATTCAATGCAGTAGCTGTCAAAGCTCCTGGATTTGGTGACCGTCGTAAAGCAATGCTTGAAGATATCGCGATTATCTCTGGTGGAGAAGTAATCACTGAAGATTTAGGTCTTGACCTTAAATCTGCAAACATTACTCAACTAGGTCGCGCTTCTAAAGTAGTTGTAACAAAAGAAACAACAACTATCGTAGAAGGTGCGGGAGACACAGCTCAAATCGCAGCTCGTGTAAACCAAATTAAAGCTCAAGTTGAAGATACAACATCTGAGTTCGATAAAGAAAAATTACAAGAGCGTCTTGCTAAGCTTGCAGGTGGAGTAGCAGTTCTTAAAGTCGGTGCAGCTACAGAAACTGAATTAAAAGAACGCAAACTTCGCATTGAAGATGCTTTAAACTCAACTCGTGCTGCAGTGGAAGAAGGAATTGTAGCGGGTGGAGGAACAGCGTTAGTTAACGTTATTAAAGCCGTTCAAGCGATTCAAGTAGACGGAGACGAACAAACAGGTGTTAACATCGTTCTTCGCGCACTTGAAGAGCCAGTTCGCCAAATCGCACACAACGCAGGCCTTGAAGGATCTGTAATCGTTGAGCGCCTTAAATCTGAAGCAGTGGGCATGGGCTTTAACGCTGCAACAGGAGAGTGGGTAAACATGGTTGAAGCTGGTATCGTTGACCCAACAAAAGTAACTCGTTCAGCTCTACAACACGCTGCATCAGTATCTGCAATGTTCTTAACAACAGAAGCAGTTATCGCTGATAAGCCTGAAGAAGGCGGCGGCATGCCTGACATGGGCGGCATGGGCGGAATGGGTGGAATGGGCGGCATGATGTAATAAACGACCAAACCCCTTGAGCCACAAGGCATTTCATCAACAAAAAGCAAAATGCTAACATTTTTGCTAACATAAATCGCCTTAGCGTAGGCTTCCCATGAGTTGACCAAACTTGCGGGAAGCCTTTTTCTTCATTTCTTTTGTTACATGACGATAGACAAGTCGTGTGGTATCGTCATCGGTATGTCCCAGTCTTTCCATGATATCCTCTAACGGCACTTCGAGTTCAGCCAAAAGGGATGTGTGCGTGTGACGCAGAGAGTGTGGCGCTAAAGTTTTGTTTAAACCTGCTAATTTTAATGCACGCCGCATTCGGTCTTCAACCGTCTTAATGACGATAGGATAACCTGGGTGTCGCTTCGTTTTAGCAAACACAAAATTTTGATCCACGTATTTATCGCCTAAGCGTTCTTTGATCTTATCTTGAGTGGCTTTCAAATCTTTAAGTGCCTCAATGACATCTTTTTCAACCACTATCGTTCGTGCGGATGCAACAGTTTTTGGTGTGTTTAAATTAAACTTAACCGTATTATTCTTTGGATTGTAGTAGGTCTTGATAATGCGAATGGTCTGTTTATCAAAATCAATGTCGTCCCACTGGAGACAAACCAGTTCTCCGACACGCATGCCGGTGTAAGAAAGGGTGAGGAACACTGGTAAATCCATCTCTAAGCCTTGGGTAGCCACTGTTTTTAGAAATAACGCAAGTTCTTCTTTTTCCATATACTTTGGGATATCATCTTTCTTTAAGTCCTCAATCGTTTTCTTTTTCTTTTGTAACACAACAAACTGGGTGGGGTCCTTCTTGATGAGTTCTTTTTGTATCGCTTTCTTGAAAATCATCCGTCCGGTTCGATGAATACCGTCTACGGTGTTTGGTGCAAATTGTTCCTTTAGCTTTTTAATAGCCCCTTCATAGTGATCGGATTTGATATCTTTGAGTTTCATGTAGGCAAAGTAGGGCATAAGGTTATTAATTTCATTTTGTCTGATCCGAATGGTTCCAGGTTTCACTTCCCGTTCCTCGCTATACATGGCTAGCCATTGCGGTGCAAAATCTTTAAATAGCGCTTTACTTTCATCGATATACGTTTCATTATCGACTTCATAAAGGAGGGATCTCGCAGCGGCTTCAGCATCTGATAAGGTATTAAATCCACTTCGTTGTCGTTGTCTTCTCGCACCGGTGATTGGATGGGGACTAATATCGACAGTAAAGGCCCACTTAGCTCCACAAGTGCATTTCTTGGGTTCCTTTTTACAAGTGCAATCTCTTCTGTAAAATGATCCTTTCATATACAACTCACCTTTCCTTTTACGTTAATTAGCTTTCTTAAGAGATAATAATTCATTGGAACGCATGCTAGTAATGGAGACGAGATGGAATGCTAGGACAGCCATCTGTCTTCTAGAATCAAGTTGTTTCACTTTTTTTCCTCCTTTTTATATAAAATTCATATTACGATTTGAAGTTATTCCCAAATTAATCGTGAATGATACTTTTTGATGGATCACATAGGGGAAAAATAATCCTCCAAATGATCAACCATCAAGCATTGATTCAACTAAGCCAACTTTGAATGATTACTTCTTTTTCTGCGCAAGCCACTGCTTAAAATCTTCCTTGTCCACTCGAATGGAAGCGCCAATGGAAAAGTTAGGAATTCCGCCATGTTTTGGAGAGAGATGACATAACTCGTAAATGCGGCGTTTACTGATACTAAGATATTGAGCAATATGTTTAACTTCTAAAATGTCTGGTAATGATTCCAAAGTCATGTATTCCTTTGTGGTTTTCATAAAAATTCCTCTCCTTTTGTCCAAGAGAAAAACCCCACAGAGTCAAAAAAAGGCATAGTGCTCCCAAGGGTATAAGACGAGAGTTGTCTTATAGCTTGGATTGCAAGGTCCTTCCTTCCAATCTGCGGGGTTTCACCCATTGATAAATTTATTTATTTTCTATACTCTTAAGGTAACTCCTCAAAGCGCGGACGGCAACAACAAGTACATAAAAAATAAAATTAATTTTATTCATTTACAGTATGTCTCAATAATAGAAAACAAAATGTATTGTTCTATGAGGTGATTTTTAGTTCGCTTACTTTTCTTTTTTCTTGTTCATGATCCAATGTATGAAGTCATCCTTATCTACTATGTTCGTTTCACCCACTTTAGAATGAGGGATGCCACCATGAACGGAAGGAGTTTGAAACAATTTATAGATCGTTTTTCTAGAAATCCCCAGAAAGTCAGCAAGTTGATTTGCTGTCAATGTTTCTGGAAGTGAATTCCATGTAGTGTATTTTTTTTGGCTGTCCAGAATAGTTCACCTCCTGCTCAAATCAAAAGAAAAACCCCACAGATAGGAAAAAAGCACACTGCTCTCAAGATAATAAGATCACAAAAAAATAATCTTATTACTCGATTGGCAGGTGCTTCCTAGTCCAATCCGTGGGGTAATCCAGTTGATTTATAGATATTCATTTAATTTAATAAAATCATCTTACTAATGTTACGTTGAATTTTATCTGACCAAACAATCGTTTGTCAAGGGTTAGTATAAATTTTTGTTGAAAAGCTTTATTCCATAAAAGATTATAAATGATAAAGAATTCTTCAACTAACGGGAGCTTATCTACAGTATGAATTTCTATCGTATTCAACCTATGTAAAGATAGTAAAAATGCTAGTTTTCTATCTTTGTAGAAGCATTATCTACAGTAAGTATTTATAGTTTTTAACGTATTTAACGATAGGACTCACTTGGAGGGGTGGGTATGATAGGGTTTGCCTGCTGAAACAACTGCTTCAGCCTTTCAAGACCAATCATGCCCACAGAGGCTCCAAGTCAAGTCCTTAACCTCTTATCTATGACTACATGTACATAAAGATAAAAGGTGCTCCACATCAAAATTTTATAGCAGACACTGTAGATAATACCCCTTTTAGTTGAACAAGGAACAAGAAAAATAAATGATTTGGTTGAAGAAAAGCTTTCTCTTTTAGGAAAGCTTTTTTCTTATTACCCACAAGAGATAGAGCAAAAGAGTAACACTATTAACTATAGGTATATGGTAATATAGTAAATAAAGGAAATGCGTAGGTGAGATTTTTGAAAAAACCAATGGATTTAAACTCTTTAGTAAGCAGTTATAACTCTTTAACAGAAGAGACTTTTAATGAACTTTTGATCTTTTTTGATTTTGATTTAAGAACAGATGAAATAGAACAGATTTCAATGTTTATAGATAACTTAGAAATTGAAGATAAATATTTTGGATATTTTTATTTGGGTTACAAGATACCCCAAATAGACAAAGAATTCGATCTACTTAGATTTGGAGAAAACTATATCTTAAATGTTGAAATAAAATCTATTTTGAAAGCAGATGATGCAAAGGAACAACTAATTATGAATCGATATTATTTAGCTTCCTTAGGCAAGAAAATAAAGTCATTTACTTATGTCGCAGAACATAACAGTCTTTATCAACTAGATGATGATGAAAACTTTCAGCAAATACAATTTGATGTATTTGAAAAACATTTGTCCAGTCAAAAGTTGGAGCACCATTCGAATTTAGATGAATTATTTGATCCATCTAATTATCTGGTGTCCCCTTTCAATGATAGTGAAAGATTCAATAGTGGCTCTTACTTTCTGACTAAACAACAACAGGAGTTTAAGAAAGCTATTTTAAACAGTTCCGCAAAATTTACAATTATAGAGGGTCTACCAGGAACCGGAAAGACATTATTACTCTACGATCTAGCAAAAGAATTTATTGAGGATTATAATACTGTCATTATTCATACAGGAACCTTAAATACGGGGCATTTGAAATTGAAGCAGCAATATAAATGGAACATTATTCCTATTAAAGACTATATAGAGATTGAACACATTAAACCAAAATTTATTTTTGTTGATGAAACTCAAAGAATGAGACCTCACCAACTTGACTATCTTATTAGATATGTAATTGGAAATGATGTATTCTGTATTTTCTCGATTGATCCAAAGCAAATTCTCTCTCTTCAAGAATGGAATTACGATAATAAAAGTACACTCATGACCCTCGAAGATATTGAAGAATATAAACTAAGTAAAAAGATTAGAACAAATAAAGAGCTTGGTGCTTTTATTAAGGGTTTATTTAGCCTAAAAAATATGAAGTACTGCAATAATACCGATAATATATCTATTCACTACTTTAATGATATTAGTCAAGCTAGAGGATTTGCAGAAGGCTTGGAAATAGAAGGATGGCAGGTTATCGACTATACAGGAGAAAATTGGAACGGTCAGTTAATCGAAAAGATGAGACTATACAGAGGATTAAATGCGCATGGTGTTTTGGGGCAAGAGTTTGATAAGGTTCTTGTTTTAGTAGGATCTACTTTTTACTATAATGAAGATGGCGGTCTTGCTGTAAGACATAAAAATCATTATGATCCCGAACGAATGTTTTATCAATCAGTTACCCGTGCAAGAAAAAAAATCATGTTACTTATTGTAAATAATCCAGAATTCATGACTAAGCTTACTAATGAATTGAATAAAAAGAAAAAGCAATTGTCTTAGTAATAATTACAGAGTTTTCTTCAACCAACGGGAGCAATAGTGGAACAAAATGTCGCTACATTTGTTGAATTAACGGATCAAAATTTCTATAAAAAGAGAGGGGGGTTTAACATGAGAGTTCAATATATTGAAGTTGAATCAGGAAAAAATAAACAAGATTATGATGTAAGTAATGTATATGTGAGAATTGGTGAAAAAGTTAAGTTACGTTCAGCACTGTGCGAAGTAGTTGATATTGTACACTACCCTGCTATTAATGAAGAAAATCACCACGTAGATGTTTTTGTGAAAGTAATAAAAGAACTCCCTGATAAATTTTGGGGTATAAACTTATTGGACGTATTGGATTTATTTAGAAAAAGTTGAAGCAAAGATTGTGAACAAAAGTACTTACACGAACGGGGGCTCCCAATAATTGAACAAGAAGGTCGTCAATTTTGGCCGTCTTTCCTTTAGAAACTTATGATAAATGAATATTGGAACAGATACTAGTTAAGCAGCTAGCAGGATTGCCAACCCATAAAGTAAACTATCTATTATTCCATAATGTTACCTTAAATACATTCTATAATTATCTTCATAAAATTTATAATCTCTTCTTCTTGATTTTATCCTCACAAGGTTTTAAACTTAGGATAATCAACTATTTAGTAAAAAATATAAATCAAACATAAGAAGAAGCACTTCTTGACGTTTGGGTTGTTACAGGTTTATTTCCTGTTTCAATTCTGGCGACAAGAAGTGCTTTTTTGTTTTATTAGGGAGAGGTGTCATGCGAAAAGTACTGGAACACAACAATCAACCTCAAATTATGGACAAAGAGACAAGGATAAACGAGGACATTGCTGAAAATCATCCATGGGTACTTGATGTCCTTTCAATTTGTGAAGAATGTGAAATTCCAAAGATCACAATTCAAAGATTTGCTAAATATTATTTGGAGAAAGAGCAGGTGAGTTAAGATGATACCATTATTCAGACTCTTAAGAGAGATCGACGTGCAATTGGACTCGGGGATAAAAGCGGTGTCTCGTAATCAGGAAAACCGTAAGAATAGAGAGGCTTGTGAATACCAGATGGAGCTTAATTTTGAGGAACTGCAGTCGTCTTAACCAAACTAATTGGTATAAAAATAAACTCTTCTGTACATTATGGTACTACTAATTATGTGCAGAGGAGGATATTTTTATGAGTAAAGTAAGGGTCGTAAGGGCTTCATATAATGAGCATTTGCAAAAAGAGTCCTATTTATTTTTGCGAAGATTAATTGAAAAGGCTTTATTAGATGAGCTTAACCTTAACCCACTTCAAAAAGGAGAGTTATTGGAGAGTATTGATAAGAAGGAGGAATTTAAACATATTGGGAATTGATATGTCATTATTAAAGCGAATGAATCAGATATATGAAGACACTATTTATGCCTATGCCAGAGTTAGTACAGCCTCGCAAGATATAGAGCAGCAAATTATCAAAATCAAACAATATCTGAAACGAAACAATATACCCTTAGAGAGAGTTAAGTTTTTAAAGGATAATGATATCTCGGCAAATAAACTTTCTTTAGAAAAAAGACCAGGTTTAGAGGAACTTCGAATGCTCATAAAGCAAGGAAAGGTAAAAACGTTAATTGTGGATCATCGGGATCGACTCGCGAGGAATTTCTATGAATACGCTTTTCTTGTAAAAGAATTATATAAATACAATGTTGAAGTCATCTTTGTAGCAACTAATCATCCTGCTTTTTCTAGGGACTTTTTTACGGAAGCGGTTCATGGAATGTTAGCACAAAATAACGGTTTGACAATCAGTAGTCGAACTCAGGATGCCATGGAACAGTTTCCAGCAACACCTTGGTTAGGATACAGCAGAAAAGGTAAAAAATCAGAAACTCGTTATTTTCCTGATCCAAAAAAGGCTCCTCAAATTAAGGGATTCTTTCATGAAGTGACTAAAATTAAAACGGCTGAAGAATTAATCGATTTACTTATTGAAAATAAAACGGTGTTTCACAATAAAAGATTTGATGAAATTCTGAATTATTTATGTAATCCCTTTTATTGCGGACATATAAGAAAAGGGGGTCACTATTATAGACTTGACCACGTAGAGCCTATTATTGATTTGGATACATTTTTGAAGGTTGCATCGAATTTAGAGCAGGTAAAGAGAAGCGTTCTAGATGCCATTAATGCTTCCCTTGAACGTTCGAACATCACCCCCATTTGTGCAAGATGCAAAACGCAAATGAAATTTAGAGCTGGAAAATTAGGGACTAGTGGTTACTATGTTTGTTCTAACAAACACTATCAAATTAAGATTCCTGTTGATGAACTAAATGAAGATTTAGAGGAACATGTTAAAGAAATTATGCCTCGTCTTGACCTAGATCTATTAAATAAAGAAATCAGAGCTATTCTAAATAGAAAAGAAGAAACATTAAAAAACAAATTCCAGAGCATAGAAAAAGTGATAAATAAACTTAATGATGAATTAGCCTTTTTATCACCTACGGATTCTAATCAAATTAAATATTTATTTAATCGCATAGATGCCTTAATGGTTGAACTGGAACAAGTACACTCTTCCCTGTCTAGAGTAGATGATGCTTTTAAGGAATTAAAACAGCTTTCAGTGCTGATAAAGAACTATTTAATTGAGGAATTAGAGCGGTATGAACTCTATTATATGTACCAGTCTTTTATTGAAAAAGTAGAGGTGGATCGGGATAAGGTCATATATTTTAACCCATTTGCTAGATTTTTTAAGGAGGAGTTAGAATAGAATGAATAACTATTATAAAGTTGATGATATCTATCTCATTTCAAGTTGCTCTAAACTGAGAGGGACAAAAATGGACCAAATACCCTTTAATATCTTCAAAGATCGAATCAGAATTACTGTCGCCTATATTCGCTGGTCAACTGCTGGACAAACTGATAAACATACTTTCAGTATTCAACAGAATGCTATCATAGCAAAAGCTCGCTCATTAGGCTATAAAGTAATTGTTTTCTTTGTGGAAAAGCAAACATCTGCCTTTCATGTAGAGGCTGCAAAAAGAAAAGAAATGTTGGCCTTAAAAAAGTTTGTTATGAGTAATTCTAACGTAGATAGTATTATTTTTTGGAAAGATAGTCGGGTTTCTAGGCTAATCTATGATTTTCCTTTGGATATCTTAGCCCCAATAAAAAATGAACATCCGAATATAAAAGTTTATTCAACTGACATGGATGGAGAATGGGATGAAAAGAATCCACTCGTTCAATTACAATCAACCATGAACCATCAGGAATCAGAAAAGAAATCTAATGAATCCAGACAATATCAAGAAACGAAACTTGAAAAACATGAAAGACCAGAAGGAAGACCACCATACGGATATGATTTTAAAGATGGAAGGATGGTAAGGAATAAGTTCAGTTCTGTTGTAAGATTTATTTTTTATCTCTATAGTTTTGGGTATAGGGAAAAGAAAATCTGTGACATTCTTAACAAAACAAATATTCCTACTCCAGATGAATATCTTGACCAAAAGAACAATAAGGATGATGTCAAACCATATAAATGGAATGAAAAGTCAATTGCTTACATTTTACAAAATGCCTGGTATGTTGGTGATTTTTTATTCTTTTCACGTATGAGTAGAGATAATAGTAAGAAGAAACCCCGTGAAGAAATAGAATTATTTAAAGTTGAATATGAAGCAATTATTCCACTGTACTTATGGGAAATCGTCACCTATTTAAGGAAAATAAAAGGTGATAAACGTAACAAAAGGAAGCTATCTACGGATTTCATTTTGGAGGGTCTATTAAAATGCAAGACCTGCGACCTCCCATTGAAAACTAGAAATTCTACTCCGTCCAATTCAAAAAAGGAATATAAGTATTATTTCTGTCCAAATTGCAATAAAAAGGCAAACATCAAAGTTATCCGTGATGAAGTCCTTACTGACTTTAAAAAGAAATGGTCTCGCTCCATTCAGCAGCATTCGAAGGAATCCTTGAACTTCTCAAGAAGTTGGATTAAAAAGCTAAAGATTAAAAAAGAAGAGATTAAGCAGCAAATCCAACTTATTAAATATAACGAGAATATGTTGCATCGAATAGAGAGTGAATTTGAGAAGAAATTGAAACAAACATATACTTTACAAATTCAGAACAAAAATAACCAGCTCTCGGAGATTCAGTTTTTAATTGAACGAATAGAAAAGACTTTGACTCAAAATACAGATGAGCTGCTGGAACGTTTTGTACAGAATTTCGAAACGTATTCAAACGAAGAATTGACTTCCACTTTATTACTTTCTATTAAAGAAATCATAGTTGACTTTGAGCAGGATATACCCGAGCTTTATATAGATTACCGATTAACCCCTTATGTTGAACTTGAGAACAAGACGAATTATTACAACTCAATATAAGATATTAGAAGCTATTATTCAAAGGGATGATAGCTTTTTTATTTTGACCAATTTAGGTATGTAACTACAATACCGACAAATATTTAAAGTAACTAACTAAAATACCGAAGCTTTACTTTATATGCGTTTTAAAGGAAGTAGTGGATTTTAAAAATCCCTTGATATCAAGGCTTTTTTGAGATTTTTTTTCGGTATTTAAAGCATCTAGCGATCGCTAGATACTTATAACACCTAATGTGTTATTACCTTTATAACCACAATACCTAATGTATATACATATTAATTCTGTAAAACAAAAAATCCTTTATAAAGAAAGGTTTATCATGTTAGTTGCTTAGGTCAACCTCTTGTAAAACGTCACCAATCTTTTTGTCATTAATGACAAGATCAGCGAAGCGATCAAAATCTGTTTTTTCTTGATTAATAACTACTAATTTTGCTCCATTTTCCTTTGCGATTAAGGGGAATTGATTTGCAGGTGTCACACTTAATGAAGAGCCCAAAACAATGAATAGCTCTGCTTTCTTAGATTCCTCAAAAGCAAATTGAAAATCTATTTCCGGCAACATTTCACCGAACAGTACAATGGAAGGGCGCAGCACACCGTCGCATTCACAATAATAAGCCTGATTGACATATTCCTCACTACTATATTCTTTTCCACAATTTTGGCAATGTACTTTTTGAAGTGTGCCATGTAATTCTGCCACTTGGTGGGAGCCAGCTAATTGATGAAATCCATCAACATTTTGTGTAATGATTGATTGAATCATCCCTTTCCTTTCCAATTTAGCAAGAATCTTGTGACCTTTATGTGGCTTATACTCCTTTACAGCTAAAACCCTTTCCCTATAAAATTCTATAAATTCATCAACATTTTGATTTAATGAATCCACATTGGCAATTTGGGTTGGATCTTTCTTGTTCCATAGACCATTAGAAGATCGAAAATCAGGTAACCCACTCTCAGTTGACATTCCCGCACCAGTAAATATAACTGTATAATTAGATTCATGTAACAATTGACTTAACAATGCTATCACTCCTGTTTCATATTGTGCATGTTCTTTATGATCATTTTTAAAACAATATAAAGTAAATTGTTTTTAATTTTGTTTTGTTTTATTATACAATGTTTTGCAACCCAGTCAGCTAGGAGTTTGGATTTCTTTAAATTATTCATTCATTATTCTTATCCTGTTGTAGGGTAAAAGCACATGGAAAGCGAAACAATAAATAGGTAACAAATGTTAGTTAATGTGATTTAAGGAGGGAAAAGAATGTCGATTTATAGATGTAGTCTTAATGTAGACTTAATAGAAAGAGTTAATGAAATAATAGTTGAAGACAACAATGTATTTTCTAAATATAAAGAAGTAAATGGTGTGTTTATATGGAATAAAATCTCATCTATACTTTCTCGATTAATAGATTTAACAAGATATTTAAATAGTAAAAAAATGGTTATTGATACAGATGATGATTTTTGTCAGTTTACATTAATGGAATTGATAAGTTATGCAGAACAAATAAACACATTTGTAACGGAACTTAGTGATATTTTTAATTTAGATCTAAAAGAAATGAAAACTTCAAAGAGAATATTTCCTAATATAGGTAATGAGATATCTAATGATGATCGGTATATTAAATATTTGAGGTCTCTAGTTTCAATACACCCTACTAATACAGATAGACACACTAGATATGGGTACCAATCAGCGGCTGAATATTCACCATATGTTAGAAAAGGTAGTTCTTTTAGTCATATACTTATGCTTGGAAAATCAAAAGATAATGTAATTATTAATAGAGAACACGATTTAGAAGATCAATTTGTTGTAAGGGTTTATCATAGCGAAATAAAAGACGTAGATAATGTGGAGTTAGATGAATTAAATAATATGTTAGAAAACAATGTTATTTGTAAAGAAGAATATGAAAGCTTACAAATCACATATAAGACTAAAAGCGATACTTATATCTTCATACACCCGGAAGACATAATTAAATATATATCAGAAAGATATAACATATTGATTGCTTTAGAGGTTCATATACTGAAGATGTGATGAAAGATTATGATAATGAAGTAAAAATATAAGCATGAAACTATGGGCAATTAGGATGCCTGCAAAGCAGAAATGTACTTTCAAGTTGCAGAAGCCAATACGCGGTTAGTGCTGCACTGGCTAATAAAAATATAAATAGAATGTTATAAAATTTATAAGGTTAATTATTGTGACTTAAACCATCAAAGTTTCCGTTTGGAATCCTTACTTTATTTAAGAAAATTATTATCTCAATTAGTTATATTGAACTTTTACATAAGTACCATTTAGGTACTTTTTTTTTAGAAACTTTCTTCTATCCATACTGTGTTGGACCTTGCAATTTTTTTTGCGGTTTTTTCTTGAAACTTAAATATATTTTTAAAAGGCTTTTTGTAAGTGGATTTCCTTTTGTAGTTCCGCTTGATGTTTTGTTTTGTTTCGTTAGTTCATCCACCGACAGGAAGAAACATAACCATTACAGAGAAAAAGACAAGTGGTTATTTTAGGAAATAAATATAGATATACGATGATAAGCAGAACTTATACTGATTTTTTGATATAATGAGACTGTAAATAATATGTAAAATCGTATTTGAAAAGGAGATATATAAATGGCTGTTATAGGATTTGAGGAAAAGCTATGGGCGGCAGCTGATAAGCTGAGAAATAATATGGATTCAGGAGAATACAAGCACGTCGTATTAGGTTTAATTTTCTTGAAGTATGTTTCCGACTCTTTTAATGAGAAATGGCAAGAACTAATGGATTTAGATCCTGATTTTGCAGAGGATCGTGATGCTTATATGGCTGAAGGGATTTTCTGGGTGCCTGCAAATGCTCGTTGGTCTTTTATCGCGGAACATGCAAAAACACCTGAAATTGGTAAGGTTGTTGACAACGCTCTTGATGCTATAGAAAAAGAAAACGTTACACTAAAAGGAGTATTACCGAAAAGTTATGCACGTCCTGAATTAGACAAGCGTATTCTTGGTGAAATTATTGATCTCTTTACAAATATGAATGTTGGGGGTAAAGAAGCAAAGGAGAAAGATATACTTGGCCGTGTATATGAATACTTTCTTGGTAAATTCGCAGCTAACGAAGGTAAAGGTGGTGGTGAGTTCTACACCCCGAAAAGTGTGGTTAAGTTAATGGTTGAAATGCTTCAACCATATAAAGGGTATGTTTATGATCCTGCATGTGGTAGTGGAGGGATGTTTGTTCAATCATTAAAGTTCGTAGAGGAACATAGTGGTAATAAATTTGATATTTCAGTTTACGGTCAAGAATCTAATCCAACAACTTGGAAATTAGCAAAAATGAACCTTGCAATACGTGGTATAGAAGGTAATTTAGGGACTAAAAATGCGGACACTTTTCACAATGACTTACATAGAACATTAAAAGCAGATTATGTCTTAGCTAATCCACCTTTTAATGACAGTGATTGGGGTCAACCTGTCTTAATTGATGACCCTCGTTGGAAGTTTGGAACACCACCTGCAGGAAATGCAAACTTTGCATGGATTGAACACATGATTGATAAAATGAGTCAAAATGGAAAGGCGGCTATTGTATTAGCAAATGGTTCTTTATCATCTAACACATTAGGTGAAGGTGAAATACGTAAAAATATAATTGAAGCCGACTTAGTTGAAGCAATTGTCACGCTGCCAGATAAGCTGTTTTATACGACTGGAATATCAGTATGTTTATGGATTCTAAATCGTAATAAAAGACATAAAGGAAAAACAATTTTCATTGATTCAAGGAAACATGGAACAATGGTAAGCAGACGGTTACGTGAATTAACAGATGCAGATATTCAAAAAGTAGTAGAAACATTTATTAATTGGAAGAACACTAAAGAATACGAAGATATTCCTGGGTTCTGTAAGGAAGCAACGATTAAAGAAATTCAAAAAAATAAATATAGTCTGACCCCGGGAAGATATGTAGGAGCTGAAGAGGAGGCAAGGGACGGAGAGTTATTTGAGGAGAAAATGGAACGGTTAACTACAACTTTAGGACAACAATTCAAGGCCTCAAAACTATTAGAGGAGGAGATACGAAAGCAATTGGAGGGGATTGGATTTGAAATATAAAATAAGAGATGTTTGTGATATAAACAGTAATAGTTTAAGTAAGAAAGATCCTCTTACTTTTGTTAATTATTTGGACACAGCCAATATTACAGAGGGGAAAATCAATGAAATTAAACATTTAGTTGTTGGTGTTGATAAAATACCTAGTAGAGCAAAAAGAAAAGTGGTAAAGAACGATATTATAATCTCAACAGTGAGACCAAACCTAAAACATTACGGCATTATTAGAAAACCGGTTGAAAACATGATTGTTTCAACGGGATTTACAGTTCTTACACCTAAAAAAGAGGTTAATTCGGAATATCTTTATTGGTATCTAACTCAGCAGGAAATTACAAATTATTTATCTGCAATTGCTGATACTAGCACTACGGCTTATCCATCAATTACATCAAATGTAATAGCAGATATTGAACTCGAACTCCCAGATAGAAAAAAACAGGATGCCATAGCAAAAGTATTATTTTCACTAAATGAAAAATACAACTTGACTATAGAAATGAACAATACTTTAGAAGAAATAGCCAATGCCATTTTTAAACGTTGGTTTATTGATTTTGAATTTCCTAATGATATGGGACAACCTTATAAGTCGAATGGTGGGAAATTTGTTGATACCGAATTAGGACTATTGCCTGAAGGGTGGTATATACAAACTATCGGGGATATTGCGGATGTAAAAGGAGGAAAGCGACTTCCTAAGGGTGAATTGGTACAAGAACAAAAAACCCCATATCCTTATTTAAGGGTTAAAGATTTTACATCGGATGGAATAAATATAGATAATATCTGTTTTATTAGTGAATTTGCACATGAAAAAACAAAGAACTATACAATTAGCTCAGAAGATATTTATATAAGTATTGCTGGAACAGTTGGATTAACGGGGTTAGTCCCTTCATTTTTATCTGGTGCTAACTTAACGGAAAATGCAGCTAAGATAATAAATTTCCATAAAGATAAGATTAATAAATATTTCGTACTTATGTTTTTAACCAGTGAAAGTGGAAGAAATCAAATTAGGGCAAATACAGTTGGTAGCACACAACCAAAGTTACCTTTATATGGAATAAAAAACATACAGCTTTTTATTCCACAAAAGCATGTTCTAGATAAGTTTACTTCTCTTATCGAGGTTATTATGAAGCAGAAGGAAGTAAATATAGGTAATGGGCAATCTCTGAAGGCACTCCGTGAAACATTACTCCCAAAGCTTATGTCTGGTGAGGTTCAATTCAATGAAGGTAAAAAGGAGGTAGAGGAATGTTTACAGAAGAGCAATTAGAAAATGTTGTTTTAGAATATTTTCAAGAGCTCGGATATGAATACCTCCATGGTAGTAGGCTACCAAGAGACATTAAAGAAGTGTTATTGTTTGACCGTTTGGAAGCAGCGCTTATTGAATTAAATAAAGGGGTTTCTTTAGAAGTTATTCGTGAGGCAATTCGAAAAATACGGACGTTTGACACGAATGATGTGTTTGCCAATAATAAAGTGTTTGCGAAATATTTAACTGAAACTGTTGAAGTAACTGAATTTGTTAATGGGGAAACGATTTATCATCGTGTTTCCCTATTTGACTGGGATAGTATTGATAATAATAATTTTCTAGTAGTAAATCAGCTAGAAGTACTTGAGAAAGGTGGCTCAAAAATACCTGATGTAGTTGTGTACGTTAATGGTATGCCCCTAGTTGTTTTTGAATTAAAAAGTGCATCTCGTGAAGAAGTAAATATTGAAGATGCGTACAAACAGTTAAAAAATTATATGAATGTGCATATCCCTTCATTATTTTATTATAATACTTTCCTAATTATCAGTGATGGTATCGACACAGAAGCGGGTACAATTACAGCACCTTTAGATCGTTTTTCTGCGTGGAAGAAGATTAACACAGAAGATACAATAATTGAAAACCGGCCATTAGACACGATGATGTATGGACTGTTTGATAAACGAAGATTGTTAGATGTCCTAAAGAATTTTATTCTTTTTACTAATGATGCTAAAATAATGGCTGCATATCATCAATATTATGGTATGAGTAAGGCCGTTGCTTCTACTGTCAAAGCAACACAAACAGACGGACGTGCTGGAGTTATATGGCATACACAAGGTAGTGGTAAAAGTTATTCCATGGTGTTTCTATCAGGGAATTTAGTGAAACACGAAAAGTTGAAAAATCCTACTATAGTTGTTATTACAGATAGAAATGATTTAGATGGTCAGTTATTTTCGACTTTTTCTGGGGCATCCGACTTCTTAAGACAGACACCACTTCAAGCAGAGAGTCGAAGTCATATTAAAGATTTGCTAGAAAATAGAAAGACTGGTGGTATTGTTTTTTCTACGATTCAAAAGTTCGAAGAAGAAACAGGGCTTCTTTCAGACCGTGAAAATATAATTGTAATGGTAGACGAAGCACATCGTACACAGTATGGCACTGATGCAAAATATGACCTTGCAACAGGGGAGCAAAAATATGGTTATGCGAAGTACTTACGAGACGCATTGCCTAATGCAACTTTTATTGCTTTTACAGGAACTCCAATTGAAACTACTGATAAATCGACAACAGGTTTATTTGGTGAAGTAATTGATGTGTATGATATGACTCAAGCTGTTCAAGATGGCGCAACAGTAAAGATCTATTATGAATCTAGGCTAGCTAAAGTTAAGTTAGATGAAACACAAATGAGTGAAGTGGATAAAGAATATTGGCGTATGCAAGTAAATGAGGGTGTAGAAAACTACGTCATTGAGGAAAGTCAAAAACACTTATCACGTATGGAATTAATAATTGGTGATAAAGACCGAATAAAACAAGTAGCTACTGATATTATTAGCCATTATGAAGATAGAAAAGATCTTGTGGCTGGTAAGGCTATGATTGTTGCATACTCTCGCAAAACAGCTTTTACTATGTACCAAGAACTAATTGAACAAAGACCTGACTGGGAAGAGAAAGTTAAGATTGTAATGACTGCAAATAATCAAGACCCAGAGGACCTTGCGAAATTAGTCGGCAATAAACAAACTCGTAAAGACCGTGAAACAGAGTTTAAGGATGTTAACAGCCCCTTTAAGATTGTTATAGTTGTAGATATGTGGCTAACAGGTTTTGATGTGCCTTCCTTAGACACTATGTATGTTGATAAACCAATGAAAGCCCACAATTTGATGCAGGCTATTGCTCGTGTAAATCGTGTTTTTGAAGGGAAAACAGGTGGACTTGTTGTCGATTATATCGGATTGAAACGTAACCTAATGGAGGCTCTGAAAACTTACACAAGTCGTGACCAGGATAAAGTACAGGAAAATGAACAAGCCAAAGGAATTGCATTAAATATACTTGAAGTGCTTCGTAATCATTTTCACAAATTCAATTATAGTGCCTTCTTCGGAGACAGTGATAAAAAGCGTTACGAAGTCATACGGGATGGTGCGGAGTATACTCAAAAAACAGAGAAATTAAAGCAACTATTTTTAACAGAGACAAAGAAATTAAAAGATGTATATAAAATATGTACAGGTTTATTATCCAAGGAAACTAAAGAAGAAATTGCTTATTTCATTGCAGTTCGTTCCTTTATTATGAAATCATCTAATAAAGGTACACCAGACTTAAAGGAAGTAAATGAACGAATCTCAAAAATATTAGAAAATGCAATACTTGAAGATGGTGTTATGGTGTTAACCGAAGCAACATCAAATGAGAGTTTTGATCTTTTAAATGAAGAAAACATAGCAAAACTTCAAGCCATTCCACAAAAGAACATTGCAACAAACATCTTGATGAGAGTAATGAAAGAAAAGCTCAAAGATGTAAAGAAGAAGAACATGACGGTAAGCAAAAGTTTTTCTGAACGATTTGAGAAGATAATCGAAAAATACCACAATAGAAACGACCATTTAGACGTCTATGAAGTGTTTGAGGAACTTCTAAAGTTTAAAGAAGAACTAGAAGACGCAATCAATGAGGGTACGCAGCTAGGTCTATCCTTTGAAGAAAAAGCATTCTTTGACGTACTAGGCTCTGATCCTGATATAAAATCAATACTTCAAGATGAGACGTTACTGAATATAGCTAAAGATTTAGCTAAGACAGTAAAGGAACATCGCTCTCATGATTGGGATAAGAAAGAAAGCGCACAAGCACGTATGAGGTTGTATATTAAAAAGGTATTACGTAAGTGGGATTATCCACCTAACAAAGAACCTAAAGCTGTTGAAGATGTATTAGAGCAAGCAAAGTTGCAGGCAGCTAATATGTAGAAATTTTGTTGGTTAACTAATATTTTATTAGTTAGCCTTTTTATTACCCACAAACTATAGTATTTAAAGGTTATTATTTAAAAGAGTAATATTCAGTGATTTTATATTATAATTTTCGATAAATTCTAAAAAGATATTACACTTTTTGGCATTTTGTTTTAAAATTGTAAAGAGGTGATATTCATGTTTAACGGGATGGAATGGTTAAAATGTGATTTGCAGATGCAAACACCAGGAGATCCGCATAATTGGGTAAGAACTTGTGACGCATACATTGGTAGTACGTATACTGAGGAACAACTAAATCAATCTGTTGATTTATATTTAAAAAGATGTCATGCAGTAGGATTAAATGTTATAGGTGTTACTGACCATAATTTTATTGGTAAAGAGTATCTAAAACGATTAATTGAGAGAAATCAAGAAGTGGCAAGAGACTTGGACAGGGAACCTTTAGTCATCTTCCCAGGTTTTGAAGTGGAGATTGCGCAAGGTTTAGGGGTGCACGTCTTATGCTTATTCGAAACTAATACTCCTTTAGATGTAATTGATGAAATGGTTACTGAACTTGGCTTACCAAATAGAAGAAGGGTAATTAATGGTTCTATAACCCCTTTAAATAAAAACTTTAATAACATTATTACATTTATACAAGAACACAAGGATTATCCTGGAATTGTAGTTGCTGCTCACCCCCTTGCTGAAAGTGGAATGTTGAATGACAGTTTTATGACTGATCACTTCCAAAGAGAAATGTTTAAGGACCCAAGATTATTAGTAATGGAAACTCCTAGAGTAATAGAAAGCTTACCGAGAGGTATAAAAAAAATAATCCTATCTAGTGATGATTGTCACGAACATTGGAAACGGGATAGAGCTATCGCAACCGTAATGTCATCAGATTGTTATAGTTTAGAGGAAAGTGACAAAGGTTTTATTGGAAAGAGACACAGTTGGATTCAATTTTCGAAACCTTCAATCGATTCATTAAGGCAGGCATTTATTGATCATAGCTCTAGGATTAAATTGCAGGTCTCGTCTCCGAATGAAGGTAATAATTATGGAAAGATAACGTCGCTAGAAATTAGAGATGTATCTTTCTTAGATAACCAAACTATTAATTTTTCACAAAATTTAAACTGTATAATTGGGGGAAGGGGTTCTGGGAAATCTTCAATATTAGAGTATATAAGGCTTTGTACAAATTCCTTATCTAAATTCAATGAACAGTTGTCTAGAATTGAAAACACACTTCAACAAGATTCTATATTAAAATTGACTTGGCAGGACCCTAACGGTCTCATAGATGTTCTTCATTTTTCAAATGGACAAGTTACAATACCATCTAGAACAGAAGTAAAAGATATAGATGTGATATTTAAAAGCTTAGGTATAAATATTTATAGTCAGCGCGAAATTACACAAATGGGCCAAGACTCGCCCTCACTAATGCCGTTAATCGATAGAATTTCTGAAAATGAGTTGAAAGAGGAAAATAACCAAGAAAAAGAAGTAGCTGAAAAACTTATTTCTCTAATCCAAAGTGAGCTGAAATTTTTGCGTCTGAAGGAAGAAAAAATTGAATTGGAACAAGAGTTTGAAGAATTAAAAAGAAAGTGGGATACATTTACTTCGGTTAAAGAGTTTAGTGAAAAGAAGAAAAAAGTAACACTAACTAGAGATTTTGTATCTAAAGTTAGAAGTGATAAAACTGCAATTGATGGCAGTGTAGAACAACTTATAGACACATTAACAACCATAAATGAACAATATGAAAATATGGTTCTAGATAGTGAAAACCTTATTAAATCTGAATATATAAATTATATTAAGGAACAATTTGTTCAGTCTATTAAGTCAATAAAATGTGATATTCAAAAAACGAAAGAGGATTTAAATAATAGTTTACTAAGTGCAATTGACAACCATGACTCATGGGATAGTTTAAAAAATGAATTTGATATAAATGAAAAAGAATTCGAAGATGCGTGTAAGGCGAAAGGCATTACAGAAGAGGAATTTGAATTACTAAAAGATACAGAACAAAAGTTGAACCGAAAAGACTTGGAAATAGAAAAAAAGGAGGAGGAACTTACTCGAACACTAGAATTATTAAAGGAAAAAGGAAATTTACATGATAGATTAAATGAGATCTGGAAAAAGCAGCATGAAATTAGGCAAACAAAGATAAATAACTTAATTAGCATTGATACAATTCCAAAGGTTACTGTTGATGGAAACGATGTTCCATTTTTAAAAATAGACATAATTTACATGGGTGATTTCAATCACTATATGAAATTGTGGATGGAGTTCTCTATTGATGGACGTTCTAAATTGGGGCGGAACTGGGAGTTCATTGGAGAACTAGCTTACTCACAGTTTCAACAACATAATACAACACCTTCGCCTTGGGTTATTATACAAGAATGGTTAGAGAATGAAGCTATAATACCAAGTGAATTAAATCCTTTTTATAAAGAATTAAAATCCCATTTGAATGATCATTTTGAACATTGGGAAAAGTTCCGAACCAAAAGAATTCAAGACACAATTGATATTACATTATATAGAGCAGATGGAACAAGAGCTGGCTCACTGTTAGACAATGGCCTATCAGATGGACAAAAAAATACAGCGATACTGACTTTGTTATTTACAGAGGGCACAGGGCCGATAATCATTGATCAACCAGAAGATGAGCTTGATTCTGATTTTATTTATAATGAATTGGTTCCAATCATCAGAAAAATGAAAAATAAGCGTCAAATAATTCTTGTTTCACATAATGCTAATTTGCCAGTCAATGGAGATGCCGAATTAATCTATGCATTAAAAACTGATGTAGGAAAAGGAAAACTTAGAACAGAAGGTGGATTAGATAATCCAGATGTGAAGCGAGCAATTTTAGATATTATGGAAGGATCAGAAGAGGCTTTTAAAAGAAGAAGTGAGAAATATAGTAGTTATTGATTGATTATTTATATAGATTTATACGATTTACTAAAGGCCCAAATTGGAACTTTTATTGAATGAGGAAAGACGTTAGGAGATTGTCTATGCCGTTAATATCAGAAAAAACTGCTGAACTAAATATAACTTCTGAACTGCATTATGAAGCTGTTACTAGTGGATATGACGTTTGGACTTATGGGCCAACGCAACGGAGGGAAGCTATCTATGGTTTTGATACTCAATTAAAACAGTATGCTTTTCCTTTGTACTTGCAATATAAAACACCAAACACTTTTAATAAGAAATCAAATACTTATAAATTCAAAATTGACAATAAATCTAAAATGAGATTCTTGAGAATCAAAAAAAAGTTGAAACATATTGGTACATTTGGTCAAGTAGATTTATTACAAAGATGGGCTTCTGGAAGATCACATGTAGGGTTAGTTTTTCCGTGTTTTGAAAGTTATGGTGTAATAAGGAGACGGAATAACTGGTTAGATTGGACATGCTTTTTAGATGTGAAAAAATTAAAGAGACTTAGTTCAGGCGAACAATAGCAAGTGTTTTTCCGATTTTAGGAATTAGTGGAATCCCTACAGGCTTCAAAGTTATAGTTAATTCAGAGGTACAGGAGTTTGATTATGTTCCTACCTTAAGGGAAGTAATTAATCAAGTCACAACGTTTAATTTCTTTAATGAAAATAAAGGAAAAGATCCTAATGGTTTCAAAAATGATACTGAATTTGAGATTTTTGAAAGAGGTGTTGATCTAGAAGAATTAAAACATTTGAAATTAGGTTTATATATGTATTTGGTAGGTGATGAAAACTGAATTTATAATGGAGTTTTATATCTTAAAAATACTCACAAGCACCCCAGGTGTTGCACATACACTCTGGACATGTCAAGTCAGGAATTCATTAAAGACGTTCAATCTTTAGGGTGATCGTCTGGAAAAGTGACTTAACTGATAACGCAAAAGAGGTAGCTTCTACAACTAAGAAAACAGCTGGACTCCAGAACAGTTTATTCTACAATTTGAGCTTAAGAAAAACAGACATGGGAAGATAAGACTTAATATTAATTGAGATAATTAGCTTAAGAATCTAATTAAAGGAGGCGTAATTAATTTAAATGAAAAGGACACAAAAGAGCTCAATAAAACTGCTAGATAGTTTAAGAGATTCCCTTAATAGGTCATCATTTGATTTACAGAATTTAATTGAAGAGATTCAAGATACAATAGATCAAGAAAAACAAATTGAACAGAATGAAGAGGGTTCTGATAAAAAGAATAAAAAAATTGAACAACTAGAAAAAGAAATAGATTTGTTGAAGGATGAAGTGAAGTTAGGAGTTGAAGAAAAAAAATCATTTGAAGAGTCTATTGAAAAACAAAATGAAGAAATTACAGATTTAAAAAAAGCATTAAAAAAATGCATAACAGGGAACGGAAATAACACCTCACCAACTCCTTCAGGCAGTGCTACAAATGAAGATGTTGAATTTTTAAATTTTGTAATGCCAAGTATAATAAATTCTACAAGACATACTCATTGGGGATCACTAGAAAGGAAATCAGGACTAGAGCAGTTAAAAAAAATAGTAGGTAGGGCCAAAGAACTTATTGTTATCGACCCTTATTTCTATAAAGGTGGATTTTCAGAGATAGAAAATGAGGAATATATTTCTAATATTATTGATATTATTAATCCTTCTAATATAACCAGGTTACATATTATTACCAATAAAAGACATATATCGGAATCTATAAGAGAAGAATTAAAATCCTTATATGGAACAAAAATTTCAGAATCTTTCACTAATAATATCCATGACAGAATTTGGATTATAGATCATCATAATGCGTGTTTAGTAGGGACATCATTAAATGGTATAGGAAGTAAGTTGGCATTTATACTCCCTTTACCTTACAAAGATTTAGAGTCATTAAAGAAAGAATTAAAAGACTCTAAATTACTTTATGACAAAGATCGTAGAAAGCGCATGAAGTTAAACAGTCTTTCTCTAGATGATTTCATAAAACGATCATCAAACAGGCAGATAATTGCAAAATTTTTAATAGGAAATTAGATTTGTGATTTCCTCAAATGTGTTTATGACATTTTAAATATGAACCTTTTGATATTAAATCGTATGCGAGAAATTATGAACAACCGCAACTTTAAGGAAAGGTGGCCCTATACCTAGAATAACAGCCCCTTTTCGAAAAAGTACGGAAGGTGCTGTTTTTTTGTATAATTAGATAGACTTTTGTTGCATGAAAATTTGTTTTTGTTGTTGAAATTGTTTTAAATTAATTGATTGTCTATTTCTAACTCGATTCTATTGTCTAAGAGGGACCTTCGGTGGTTATCTTGCTTTTTTAATGATATGACTGGGAAAGTAGAAAAAACGTTTTCATGCTGCCATAAATTTTATGATGAGGTCCCTAGATAAGGATTGCCCCCTCTTTTTATCCTTTTTCTCTGAATTAAAATAGATTCTGGATTGCGGTAAAATGGTGGGGGTTAGTGGGAAATCAATTTACAATAGGGGGGTTATATGTCCAATATTACTGTAAAAATGTACCCTGCAAAAAATGGAGATTGTTTTTTAGTGTCACTTGGATTGGAAAATAAGAAGCATATTCTTATAGATTGTGGTTATATGGAGACTTATAGAAATTTTTTAAAACAAGATCTTATTAAAATAGCAAATAATGGTGAAGCAATAGATTTAATGGTAATAACGCATATTGACCAGGATCATATTTTAGGTGCATTAGCATTTTTAGAAGAAAATAATGAATCTCCTTTTATAGAGATTAAGGAAATATGGCATAATAGTTACAGACACTTACAATTTGAAAAAGAAAAGGTTCAGAAAATTACAGAGGAAGAATTAACTATTTTAAATAGGGAAGTAATATTGGGAAGTTCCTTTTTACAACAGCGAATAGACCATAGTAGAATCCGTAATGAGGAGATCAGTGCAAAGCAGGGCTCTATGTTAGCTGCTTTAATATTGGAAGGTGGATACTCTTGGAATAAATCATTTGATGGTAAGGCAGTGAACTGCGAAAACAAGAATCCCATTGAAAAGGATCAATATATTCTTACTTTATTATCACCTAACACAGATAAACTAAAAAGATTATCTACCACATGGTTAAGAGAGCTAAGAAAACAAAAAATGAACTTTTTGTTGAGCAATGAGCGAATTTTCGATGATGCCTATGAATTCTATTTGATTAGACAAGATGAACAAAAAATTGTAGAAAGTAATATCTCATCAGGTACTATTAAATATAATGAAAAAAGTATAGATAATATTGTTATGCAAAATTCAATAGAAAAAATTGATAATTCCGTAGTAAACGGTTCCTCAATTTCGTTTATCATTGA
Source organism: Bacillus alkalicellulosilyticus (assembly GCF_002019795.1). GTDB lineage: Bacteria > Bacillota > Bacilli > Bacillales > Bacillaceae_F > Bacillus_AO > Bacillus_AO alkalicellulosilyticum. The sequence goes on from NZ_KV917381.1 coordinate 210,764, forward strand.
ATACCAGAGTAAAAGATTGCTGTTTTTAGCAGACGCTCATCCAGACATTATTTACGATAACATTTCTAAATTAGAAGAGAAATACTTCGATTTGGTTAAATTGCCCCACCATGGAAGTAAAAGAAACATTACAAGAGATCTTATAGAGAAATTAAACACTGAGGTATTCTTGATTTCAACTAATGGCGATAAACACGGACATCCTGATTTTGATTCACTAGCAAGTCTTCTTTATTATCAAAGCCATAGACCGCAGAAGACACTTGTATTTAATTATGAGACAAATACTTCAAAAATATTTGATTATGCTAATTGGAAAGAGCACTACAACTATAAAGTTAAAATTTCTGATGGTACTTCCGCAACAATAGTTAAATTGTGAGGGGGATATGTATGAAGGCTGAAATAAAGCAAGCCATTCCTAAATTAGTATGTGGTGAAGAAACTGCTACTGCTTTTTTGATTTCAGGAAATATAGCAATAACCGCCACGCACGCTCTTATTGATTTTTTCGATGAGGAAAAGCCTGTGAAGTTATTCTTTAATGTGAATAATAAATTGGAGGAAGTTGAAGTAGACCCAATTATTCCCTATGAAGAGTGTATGAACCCCCAAATTATTGCATTGAGGTTAAATAAAGAGATAAAGGGTGTAGAACCGATAAAATGTATTGATTTTAAGTTTAACACCTCTTTGAAGTGTGAAACATTTGGATACCCGCCTGTAAGAAGGGAAGGGGGGACTTTTATTGATTTAAAGGTCAAAAATGAAGAATATGCAGAAAATTACAGCATCTTAAATTCAGATTGGAATATAGATTTAAGTAAGGACGATGATATTAAAGATTACAGAGGAGTATCTGGTGCTCCTTTAATATTAAATGGTTACGCTACTGCTGTCCTATTGAAACAAGTGGAGGAAGATGGAGAAACAAGTAGACTATCAGCAGTAAGTTTATATTTATATAAAAAATACTTTAATAGTATCGGAATAGATATTATTGAAAAAAGAAATGAACCGTATTACGAACCTTATCTCACTATGTTACAACACCAATTAGATCACCAGTTAGAAAATACGATCTTAAGAAAATTGAATAGGCAATCTAATAATGCGTTAGGTTTGGGGTTTACTTTTAAGTTTACTAATGATAACCGTCAGGGTGAAAAGCTAGAATCATATATTGAATTACTAAGTAGAGATGAATCTGCTGTTATACTTTCAGAACCAGGTGGGGGTAAAACATATCTACTGTCGATGTTGGCAAAAGATATGATTGAGAATCCATTAATTGAAAAAAATAAGGTGCCTATAATATTAAAAGCAAGAAAATGGACAAGATCCTTTTCTAATATAGTCGAAGGAATACTAAAAGAGTTGAGGTACGCAATACCGAATATTGATGAAAAACAAGTAGAGCAAGATTTAATTGCTGGGAAGTTTTTGATACTTGTCGATGGTCTTGACGAAGTAACATCATCAGCAGATGTGCTAGTTGATGAGTTGATTAAGATATCTAAAATTAAGAACGCACATATTTTTGTAACTTGTAGAAAAGAAAATTATTATAAGCAATTCTATACACATTTCTGTGAATATTCAATTGACGAATTAGATGATGAAATGATACGGGAATATATTGAAAAGGAACTTAATTTATCAGGATGGAAAATATTGCGTAGTGTTGATGGTAATTTAAGAAGTCTTATAAAAAATCCCTTGTTTCTTTTTATGACTGTTTCAATTTTAAAAATAACTGGCGGCACATCTCTTCCAAAAAATAGGGCTGAACTATATGCTAGTTATATAAGATACCTTATAGAGGAAAGACATTATCAAAAGGGCTTAGTCAATCCTATTCAAATAGATGTATCGAGCAAGGAATTAATATTATCTGAGTATGCTAAGCGAACTTATAGAGATTTCCCTACTAGAGCAGAGTTTTCAGAATCTGTTTGTACATTTTTGCAAAGAGATAAAGTTGAAATAGTAAAACAAGAACTCCTCGATACCGGGTTAATAGTCGAAGAAAATGGTGACTTGAATTTCTTTCACCCATCATTCCATGAATACTTTTTTGCCTTAAAGATATCACAAGTATCAGACGATGAATTGGTAAAGTTTACAAAGAAATATAACACTAATGACACATACTATGAAATCTTCATTTACTTAGCAGGATTGTTAAAGAAAGATAACAGGCAGAAAATATTTTTAGATTATCTCGAGAAGAACAATTTGTTTTTATATAGAAGGTGCTTGGAGGCAAGGTTTGACTATAATAATCAGCTGAGAGAAACTTGGTCTAAAGAATATACACTTAGCTATTTTGAACAAGTTCGAAATAGCTATTTGGAAATTATTGAAAGTCATTTTAAATCCATTAAAAAATATTTCTATCCGTGGTACACGATAAAAGAAAAAGAAGTAAAAGTCCCTTTAAAAGTAATAATCGAAGGTAGTATGGACTTCAAAACACCAGCTATTGAATTTAGGTTTTTACTTACTCCGAAGACAAATAAAAAAGTACCCGAAATAATATTAAGAGATTATACTGGCGGGCCTAGTATGTACACAAAAGATAGTAAAGGGAATGATGTAAGTGTACCGATAATGACTTTTAGTGGAGGGAACCATTGGTTTCTAAACTTGCAGGCTACTGATATGGGAATCGATTCTGCACGAGAGGTTGCACTTTATTCTATAAAAAAGCAACTGGCTGATATTCTTGATAAAAAAACACTTTTTGATATAGAACCACCAGAAATGATCGTTATGCAAGTAGAGAAAAGTTTGCGGAGATTACCTCTTGAGCGTTTTTCTATGGTGGGTGAACAAAAAAAGAGAGGACCATCTCTTTATAAACATTCTATTGATCAAATAATTGATTTATTTTTAAAAAGGAATATTTTACAATATGCAGATTCACTATATAACTCCATCTACTATAGTTCTGAAGAAGTAATACGGATGGTACTTTCATTGTTTAGGTTAAAAAAAATGGAGGTTGATCCAAAGAAGTATTTATTACCTGCCCCTGATATTGACTGGGAGCAATTAAAAAAGAGTCGAGGGTATATTTGGGAGGTATGGAGCGACCAACAACTAGGTAATGTAATTGCTAGTTTCTATGAGCATTATCAAAACTCATATAGATTTCTGGTAGAAAATTATTTTTCATCTTTAAAGGAATTCCTTCCCTTTTACGCAATGGGTCCATTAAGATTTAATATTAGTTTTTATAGGGAGGAGGATTTTGGAGGTGGTGTTGAGGTAACCTGGGAGCCGGTTAGTGATATAAGTAAGAGTAAACCTTCAATTGTCCAAATACCACATAGAAATGACCAATTTGGTCCAAAAAAAGATGAGGAAGATTTTAAAAAAACAAATGAGGCATTATCAAAATTGGGAAGAAAGAGTCTTCCGTTTTTTAGCAGTAGCAACTCCGCTCTTAGTATGTATATTCGAGATGATGATGAACTAAGGAAAAAGGTTTATGAGCAAATAAAGAAAGATTTAAGTTATGTAGTGGGTGATATGAAGTGATGGGGAACTTATTTTATTAAATATTCCTTTTCTCTTTTAAGTCTTCCTGTTACTTTCTCGGTTTCCATGCAAAATTGATGGTTCGTTATCAAGGGTAATCTGGAGAATATAAAAACATTTGGTCAAGTAATTGGTGAGAAAAAATATGGTGTAAGAAAGTATAGAAAAAGCTTATATAGTAAATATAAACTACCAAAGAAAAGGCAAAGCAGGATAAGGAACTTTAAACTTTTGCGGAGAATTCTACGACTATTCGAAAAAGAATTTAAATCTAACAACTTTATGGCATATTTAATTAAAAATCATTGAAATAATTCAAAAACAACTCATAATACCTAAATCAAAAGAGTCGAGTATCTAGTTAACGGTGGCTAAATTATTTTATCCTTATGAAATACTATATGATACAATACGGGAAATCTTTTCATAAGTTAACTGTTAATAAGTCATAATTTTGGAATTACTTATTTAAAATAAATGAGGTAAACTGCATTATCTAAATGTTAAGTGAAAAAATAAAAAAGTTTATGCTAACATTTGCTAACGCATTTAAGTAAAAACTGTAACATCTCGTTAAAGATGTTACAGTTAGAAAATCCCAAAACGTTGATTTACCGCACTTTTGGTACACAACATGAAAGATGTTACAACTTATCATATTGTGGGCGGCATGATGTAATGACCGTTCAACACCTTGTTATATAAGGGTTTTGAAGATGTTTGCTAACAAAATGCTAACATTAGGTATATAAAAGAGGCTTCTCATTTGAGAAGCCTTTTTAGTTCTTGTTATAGACTGGCTTGATTACAACATTAAAGTTTGTCACCTCGGATTATATTAAATAAGATCAGTTTCCTCTCTAATAGAAAAAGCCTGTGGGGTAACTTTTGTATTACGTAGTAGACGGATACTGCGCAACAAATACTTTCTTTTCAGTCGAAGGCTCAGAGAAGTCTCTCTAAGCCATTTTGGTGTAAGATATGGAAGATTTTTCTTGTGCATATTAAGTTTTCAAGTTAGTACAACGCCTAAGCGCTTAAATAAATTCTTCATCCCTATTTTTCAATCGTTAGTCGGATATTTATAATGGTAAATCTTTTCGCTTAAAAACAACAACGCCGATGATATAGAGAACAAGGCTTATTCCAACAAGTATGAATAAGTGACCTCCATAACTTCCGCTTTGAATGATGGCAGTGGAATCATATAGAGTGATAATACTAACATTTCTAAGGAATTCCAGACTGTCATTCATTCCAGAAAGCATAGTCGTTGCAAAGAAAAACACTGTAAGTCCTGCACCCAGTGCAAGGGAATAGCTTGAACGGTTGAATAAACAAGATGCAAAAAAAGTAATGCTGCTAATGGCTAAATTCAATACTAGAGATCCTAATGTTAGCATGAAGAATTTTTTTACAGGTAATTCACCAGGCTGGACTAGCTCTGCCACACCGTATCCTACAACAAATATCAACTCGAACATTACCACTAGTGACGAAACAAAAAAGATGATACATGTAAAAGTGTATTGTGTTCTTGTGATAGGATTAGATAAATGAAAGGCCATGCTACCTTTATCTACTTGCTCTGCTATTAGTTTATTTCCAATAATAATGGAATAAATCATGGCAAAGATGAGGACGAAGTTTCCAAAATATTGATTTGCTACAAAGGCAATTAAGGTAGTTATATCACCTAATGGATTTACAGGAGCATCCATGCTTGTTTGGGCAATATCCTGCATAGTTTCCGGAGTGAAAACACTCATAACAATCGCTATTAACAGAGAAAGTGCTCCTGCAATAATACAGAATACTTTTAAATTTGATTTTACTAAGTGGATAAATAAAGACTTTTTAAACATGCTCTTGATTCTCTCCTTTATATAAATTCATAAAATGATCTTCTAATGAGTTCTTCATTTCACGAAACGATGTTACCTCTCTTTTAGACAGGGCACGTATTAATTCGTTAATTTGATTGTCTTCTATCTCTACAGTAACCTGTAAAGTTTCCATTTCCTTCTTTTTAATGACGAAATTTTCTTTTAAAATAGATTCGAAATCTGGTAGTTTTTTAAACATAATTATAAATGTGCATTTACTGAAATGCTTAAAATCTTGAGAGTTCATTACTGAAATGATTTTACCTTGCTTAATCATTGCAATAGTATCGCATGTTCCCTCAATCTCCTCAAATAGATGAGAAGACATTAGGATACTTTTCCCCTTGTTTTTTTCCTGATGTATTAATTTTACAAACATGGATTGCATAAGTGGATCAAGCCCTGTTGTTGGCTCGTCTAGAATAAGAATCTGAGGATCATGCATGAATGCACAGATAATCCCAACCTTTTGTTTCATTCCTTTAGACATTCGTTTTATTTGTGCTGATGGATCTAAGTCGAACATTTCTATTAACTGATTCGCCTTTGTCATGTCACGGAGACCACGCATTTTAGCTGCATGCCATATGAGCTGTGTACCAGTCATGTTCTCAGGAAAAGCAATCTCTGCAGGTAAATAACCAAGATGTTTTTGAATCTCTTTTGGTTGATTCCAACAATCTAAATTTAAAATTGTAGATTTTCCACTTTGAGGTTTGATAAATCCTAATAGGTGACGAATCGTAGTAGTTTTACCAGCACCGTTAGGACCTAAAAAGCCAAAAACTTCCCCTTCCTCAATTTTAAGGGATACATCAAAAATACCCTTATTGTTTCCGTAATCTTTTGTAAGATGTTGGATGCTTATTATTGTCATTTAAATCACCACGCCAATTCTCCTTTATTTATCCGACAACATGTCGTACGATGTAAGTGTATTATGGATTAATATCTCTATCAACCGACATTCGTAGTACAACTGTCGGATTTCGAGAGACTAGTGGAGGGAGAAAGATGAAAAAGAAGCCAGAAATAACTGCACAAACAAAACAAAATTTAATAGATGCCTTCTGGGAGATTTATTGCACTAAGCGAATAGAAAAAATTACAATAAAGGAAATTACAACGAGAGCAGGGTATAATCGATCCACATTTTATGAGTACTTTACCGATGTTTACGATGTCTTGGCGCAATTGGAAGACACTTTAATTTCCAATCTACAAGAGTTGCCTATCCAGCAATTATCCACTTCAGATACACTCCCGTTTGAAGCAATTGTCAGCATGTATTCACACCACCGCAAATATCTCATGGTCCTGTTAGGAGATCATGGAGACCCAGCCTTTCAGGGGAGAATTAAAGCAAGCATGAAACCCATGATGAAAGAGATCCTAATTGCACGAGGAGCGACAGACAGCTTTAAGCTGGATTATACGTTGGAATATGCCTTATCCGCTATGATAGGCGTACTAAGCTATTGGTTTAACCAAGAAAATGCTCCATCTATTGAAAAATTGATGGCGTTGTTAGGGGAACTTTCTAGTGAAGGTGTTATGAAGAAGTTAATGGGGTGAAGTTGAGTGGTATTATTTTTGGATAGTGTAGCCATAATTTAAAAGGAAACTTTCGGCTAATTGAGGATGATAGCAGACAATAGTCAACAAATATACTTAAGCTACAGGGGCTGATTTCTTTAACAAAGGAACGCTTTTTTGGGGGATATTTATCGTTGAATGCTTTAAATTGTGAATAAATAGACTCAAACTAAAGGGAGAGCGTTAGTGAAAAGAGCAAATACATCTGATCATTAACAATCTGGCGTTTTCTAAAAAGGAAAAGCGTCTTTTTTGGTTTTTAGGCTATTATTGTGAGGTAACTCTTATTTCGCAGTACAACCATACTCGAAAAAAGTTTTCTCTAATTGACCTTTAAGTAATAGTTTAATAGAATTAATTCAGAATATTTTAACTTTAGAGTGTTGATTATGGGGGGTATTAATTTGTCTAATATGAAAACGGCGATGGTTATTGGTGGTGGGATTGGTGGTCTAGTAACAGCTCTGAAACTTAATCGTGTTGGAGTGTCCGTCCAGGTTTTTGAAAGTGTAGGAACAATTAAAGCATTAGGTGTAGGAATTAATCTCTTACCCCATGCAGTGAGAGTGCTGACGGAACTAGGTTTGGAAGATGAGCTCCAAAAGACGGGAATTCCAACAGCAGAACTTATATATGTAAACAAATTTGGTAAGGAAATTTGGCAGGAAGATAGAGGTGTAAATGCTGGATATCGATGGCCTCAATACTCAATCCATCGAGGAAGTCTGCAAATGATCTTACTACAAGCGGTCAAAGAGCAAATAGGCGAGGACGCCATACGAACGGGGCATCATTTAACAACATTTCATGATTCTGGTGACAAAGTAACAGCTACTTTTGTGGATAAAAAAACAGGTGAACGTTTGGACTCTTTTGAGGCAGATGTCATGATTGCTGCAGATGGGATTCATTCTGTTGTTAGAGATTTCTTTTATCCTGAAGAAGGGCCACCAAAATATAGCGGGCGCATTTTGTGGCGTGGACTTACTGAATCCACTCCTTTTTTAACAGGGCAATCAATGATTATGGCGGGGCACCAGGACCAGAAATTTGTAGCCTATCCGATTTGTCCGAATACAGCTGAAAAGGGACGTTCGCTTATTAATTGGATTGCGGAACTTACCGTTGGAGGGGAAATGCCTCCTCGTGCTGACTGGAATCATGAAGTAGACAAGGAGAAGTTTTTACCTTATTTTGCAAACTGGGATTTTGGTTGGTTACATGTGCCAGAAATCATTGAGAATGCAGCCGACATTTTCGAATTTCCTATGGTCGACCGTGACCCAATAACTCAATGGACGTTTGGGCGTGTGACCTTACTCGGAGATGCAGCCCATCCAATGTATCCAATTGGTTCTAACGGTGCTTCTCAGGCCATACTTGATGCCGATGCATTAGGTCAGTCTATAATGGAACACCAAGACGCAACTATGGCTTTGAAGTGCTATGAACAAGTGAGAATGGAACCAACATCAAATATCGTTTTTGCAAACCGCAAAAATGGCCCAGAAGAGGTTATGCAAATTGTGGAAGAAAGGGCGCCTAATGGTTTTGAATCATTAGATGATGTCATTACGCAACAAGAGCTTGAGAATATAGCTAACAAATACAAAAAAGTGGCTGGCTTTGACCAAGAAACGTTAAATAATAAATAGGAGTGCACGTATGATTGAACATATTGTATTAATTAAAACGTCACCAACAACTACGGAGGAACAAAAGCAAGAGCTCATAAGGAAGACTATGTTGTTAAAAAAAGTAATTCCTGGCATCATCGATATTCAGCAGGGCGTTAATTTTTCATCGAGGAGCCAAGGGTACGAAATCGGATTAACGGTTCGATTTAAGGACAGAGATTCTTTAGAGAACTATGTTACACATCCTGCACACCAAGAAATCGTCTCCTATTTAAAGGAAATTGGGTTCGAGGATAGTATTGTTGTTGACTTTGAGATCTAGTGTATTGTAGTACGAATGACGAAATGAAGGAAGCAAGAGGAAGGTTAGTAAATGTAAAGGGCTTCTCATGAGTTCACTGAACTTTTGAGAGGCTTCTTTTGTATCAATTGTTACAAATATCGTTTCTGTTTATTAATAGAATTTTTTAAGTCAAAGAGATTAATTTTCTCAGTTTCACGTACAGATAACCCACCGTTGCAAAGATTTAGTATTGGAGCGCTCTATCATCGATTAGACACCAACTAATGCAAATCCTAAAAAGTACATTATGTACCAAATGATCGGGAGAAGTGTAGCGAAAACTACTAACAAGCTCCCTATCGTTTGTCCCTTTTTTTAAAAGAAAAAAGAAAAAGATAATAGAACAAAGAAGAAAAAGAAATTAATTAAGAATGCAGTGATAGAAGGAGGGGCTCCGTAATTCCACTTCAAAGGGAGACCTAATATACCTATATATATTATCAGTTTTTCTGCAGCTCTTCCAATTGAATGACTACCATATTCTATTACATATAGTAGTGCATTAAAAATAGACAAAAGAAAAGGGACTATAAGAAGCCAAATAAGATAATTTATAGATTGCAAGACGGATTGATGGATATCTGTGTTTTTTTTATTATATATATACCGTTTTGGGATTATATAAAACCATTTCATGGTTTCCTCTCCTAGCAGCTATTGCTTGTAATATGAAATTAAACAAATTTAAATAGGCAAGTATTTAAACTAATTATATTATAATCCAGTAATACAAGGTAAAGTCCGTTTCACATACAGAATTCTGAAAAAAAGTTATAACGAACTCTACGCCCGCAGAGTTAAAGACACAAAAATTCTCAGCTTAGGGGAGGCATGATGTAAGCTGACTTTGAATTGGAGTTTGTTGAAATACCTGTGATACAGTAAACTTACATAATTATGAAATTAGGTGAAACCAAACATGGAAAAAATCATGATTGTTGAAGATGATAAGAAAATTGCAGATTTCTTATCTTCCTATATTCTAAAATACGGGTATGAAGTCACAGTTGCGCAAGACTTTGATAAAATATTGGAAACCTTTCGTGAAGTGCAACCTAAATTGCTCTTATTAGATATTAATCTACCTAGTTATGATGGGTATTATTGGTGTAGGCAAATAAGAAAAGAATCGATTTGTCCAGTCATTTTTATTTCGGCGCGAACGGGTGAGATGGACCAAGTCATGGCATTGGAAAATGGCGGTGATGATTTTATTACGAAGCCGTTTCATCCCGATATTGTCATGGCTAAAATCCGTAGTCATATGCGAAGAGCATACGGAGAATATGCAACTAAGCATGAAGAACGAGTACACATTCAAGGGAACCTCTACTTTTATCCTGAACGATTAGAACTTCGATATAGTAATGAAATCACGGCATTGACTAAAAAGGAGACTGACATTATTGAAACATTAATGGAGCGATATCCTCGCGTTGCGAGTAGGCAGGATTTGTTGGAGAGGCTTTGGGATGACCAAACGTATGTGGATGAAAATACATTAAATGTGAACATTGCCCGTGTTCGAAATAAGTTTTTAACGCTAGGTATCGAAAATGCTGTCGAGACAGTTAGAGGCGCTGGATATCGCCTCAATATGACATGGAAGGAAGAGGAATAATGAAGTTATTTCTTCGGGAGCATGTCCTTCTCATAACATATCAACTGGTTCAATGCGTTATGATTCCTATCCTCTTTTGGCTAGATGGCTATCGTGGGACAGGTGTTATGTTGTATGCTTTTTTTCTTTCCGTTGTATTGTTAACAACGTATCTCATTTATCGGTATGTTAGTCGAAAAAACTTCTATCAAACGTTACAAAATCCAATCGAAACTATGCTGGAGCCGTTCGAGGTTTTGGAACAAGCGCCGATATCCGAAGCGCTACATCGGTTACTTATTAAGCAGTATCGTTTGTATCAAGAGGAACTTCAAAAAGCAGAGGAAAGACAAGATGACCATTTGCTATTTATGGATAGATGGGTTCATCAAATGAAGACGCCACTTTCGGTTATTGAGTTAACGGCACAAACGTTAGATGAACCGGAATCTTCTAGCCTTCGCGAGGAGACAGAACGGATGCAACAGGGTTTACAAACGGTCCTCTATATGGCAAGACTTCGCACGATTGTTGAAGATTTTCAGATAAAGCCAGTCCTCCTCTCAAAATTAATCCATGAGGTAAACCAAGAAAATAAGCGATTTTACATCCGTCATGAAGTATACCCAAAGTTTCAGGAACAAAGGTCAGGCATAACAGTCGTGACCGATGAGAAGTGGCTTTTCTTCTTAGTCACACAACTCGTCCACAACGCTGTGAAATATTCTAGTGGAAAAGCTAAGCATCTTCTCCTGTCTGTGTATGAACGGGAAGGGGAGGCAATTCTTGAAGTAAAAGACTTTGGAATTGGTATTCCTACAGTGGACAAGAAGCGAGTTTTCACAAAATTTTATACGGGTGAAAATGGACGAAAGTACCGGGAATCAACAGGAATGGGGCTTTACTTGGTAAAAGAAGTAGCAGAAAAGCTAGAGCATGAAGTCGAACTAGAATCAGAGGTGGGAGAAGGTACATCGATACGAATTATTTTTTCATCTACACAAAACCTTACACCGATGTAAGATAAGTGAAAGCATAATCGATAGTTTAAGGCAAACTTCTTCGTCTATACTTGTTTTAGAAACTTAGCAGAGGAGATTGATTATGATTACACTAACCAAGGTAAGTAAGGTTTACGAAGGGAAAGTAGCGTACCGTGCACTCACTGATATTAGTTTAGAAGTAGAAACAGGCGAGTTTGTTGCGATTATGGGGCCATCCGGTAGCGGAAAAACAACATTACTCAATATTATATCTACGAATGATGCACCAACAACCGGACAAGTGGAAATTGAAGGGAAAAATCCACATGAATTGAAAAGAAATGAGTTGGCTAAATTCCGTCGAAATGAGTTAGGATTTATTTTTCAGGATTTCAATCTACTTCATACATTGACGGTCGAAGAAAATATAGTATTACCACTGACGTTAGAGGGTACTAGTGTAAAGGAAATGAAAGAAAAAGCTCATAAAGTGGCAGAAAATTTGGGAATATCATCGATTATGGCTAAACGAACCTATGAAATCTCAGGGGGCCAGGCCCAACGTGTAGCAATTGCTAGAGCAATGATTCATCAACCTAAGCTACTTTTAGCTGATGAGCCAACCGGAAACCTAGATTCAAAAGCATCGAAGGATGTGATGGGGATGTTAGAAGCTATTAATAAACAGGAAAAAACGAGTTTGCTAATGGTAACCCACGATCCCCAAGCGGCAAGCTATTCCGACCGAATCGTCTTTATTCAAGATGGGAAGTTGCACTCAGAAATTCATCGAGGGGAAAGTAGACAAGCATTTTTTCAGAAAATAATAGATGTGCTTTCCTTGATGGGAGGCGATGGCAATGACTTTTCGTCAGTTCGCGTTTAATAACGTATTGCGAAATAAAAGACTGTATCTTGCCTATTTCTTAAGTAGCATGTTTACGGTGATGGTATTTTTTACTTTTGCTATCTTTGCATTCCACCCCGCCTTTTCAAGTGGAGCAATCAACCAAAACGTGCTATTTGGCATGGGGGTTGCGGGAGGAATCATTTATGTGTTTTCTTTCTTTTATATTCTTTACTCGATGAGTTCTTTCTTACAGTCAAGAAAAAAAGAGTTTGGTTTGTTAATTATGCTTGGTGCCTCCAATAGACAAGTTCGATTAATGATTTTTTTGGAAAATATTTTAGTTGGATTTTATGCAACAGTTGGTGGAATTGTAATTGGTTTGGTATTTGCTAAAGCAATACTGCTAGTAGCAGAAAACGTCTTAATCATTAGTGAAACACTTGATTTTTATGTTCCGATACAAGCCATTGTTGTAACCTTTATTAGCTTTCTGTTTCTATTTTTCTGTATATCCATATTTGTCTCGTTTATTCTCCGTACGAAGAAGCTAACAGATTTAATAAAAGCAGATAAACAACCAAAAGGAGATCCTAAAGCCTCGATTATTCTTTCGATACTTGCGGCACTATTGCTTATCTCTGGGTATAGTACCGCTACTTTGGTTAAGGGAATTTATGTTGTTTATGCCATGATCCCAGTAATTATCGTTGTAACACTTGGAACCTATCTCTTATTTACGCAACTAAGTGTTTATCTCATCCGGCTTTTGAAAAGGAATACACCGATTTTCTGGCACAAAACAAACATGCTCTTGTTTTCTGACCTAGCCTTTCGATTAAAGGACAACGCACGAACATTCTTTATGGTAGCCATTATTTCAACGGTGGCTTTTAGCGCAATTGGTACATTATATGGATTACAATCTGTACTTACCAAAGGAATAAAGGAAGCTAATCCCTATCCAATTACGTATACTCCATTTCAAGATGACGAAGAGGCTATGGTTGAGGAAGAGATGAACACAATTAATGCTATTTTGCAGCAGGAAAATATCGATGCAGAGATGAAATCGGTGGAAATGTCTTATTTTGAGATAGCTGAACGAGAAATCTTCATTGCAAGAGCTTCTGATTACAATCGTTTTGCCGCATTTGTGGGTGCCGAGGAATTACAACCTTCGGAAGATGAGGTCATCGTAGTCGACCAGACCGTTGCCGTGTTGGATGATGGGCTAAAAGCCAGTGAGGTGTTAATGAATTCTCGTGTTCAACTAGAAGACGGACGAGAACTTCAACCAAATAAAATAGTAAATTCAACCGTTTTACCAACCATGTATGGATACTATGTGGTTAATGATAAAACTTTCGAGCAACTGAGCTCTCCAGTAAGAGAAAATTATAGTTTTGTGTGGATTGCAAAAGAAGGACAAACGGACCAATTAATTGAGGCGGGAAGAGAAATATACAACTTAGATGGAGAATTAAAATATAAAGGAGTCTTCCTCGATTATACAATCTATGAAATAAATAAAGCATACGGACCGGTTTTATTCATTGGCTTGTTTATCGGTATTGTATTCTTTGTATCCGCGGGTAGCTTTCTATATTTTCGTTTATTTACGGATTTGGATGAAGAGAAACGTAAATTCCAGGCTATTTCTAGAATTGGTTTGACACAATCAGAGCTACAGACAGTAATGAACAGACAAATCGCCATTTTATTCTTCTCGCCGATTGTCGTGGCATTAACTCATGGTGCTGTTGCACTTACCGCTTTATCACGTTTGTTTGACTATAATTTAACCGTAGAATCTTCCCTAGTCTTAGGAAGTTTCGCGCTCATTCAAGTGATATACTTCCTGTTCGTCCGGTTTTTTTATATTAAACAAGTAAGCAAGATGTCATTTAAAGATGCGTAACTTAATAAGTAACTCATATTTCTTTAAGACCGTGACAAAAACTTTTTGTCACGGTTTCTTTTTGGATTCATTCTGTTATATACATATTAGTATTAAATGTACATGAGGATATGATATGAGATAAAATGGTAAGTAATATTCTAACGATAGATGGGGGATGCAACTTGAATAAGCTACTCTGGTATAAACAGCCAGCAAAGGATTGGAATGAAGCTTTGCCAGTAGGAAATGGTAGATTAGGCGGAATGGTCTTCGGTGTTGTAACCAACGAGAGAATTCAATTAAATGAAGATTCTGTTTGGTATGGAGGCCCAAGAAATCGTAATAACCCTGATGCCTTAAAGAATCTGTCTTCCATTAGAAACCTGTTATCAGATGGAAGACTGAAAGAAGCAGAAGAATTGGCTGCACTTGCTTTTACGGGTATCCCTGAAACACAACGTCATTATGAACCACTTGGAGATGTCTTGTTACACTTCAACCATGAGGAAAAGGAAGTTCGTGACTATAGTAGAGAGTTAGATTTACATACGGCGATAGCAAAAGTGAAATACATGATAGAGGATGTTACATATAAAAGAGAAATATGGACGAGCTATCCAGACCAAGTGATGGTCATCAGGCTGACGGCTTCTAGGGAGAATGCTATTTCATTTCAAACCATATTAGACCGTGGCAATGCAAGAAATTATGATGATCTAGAAGCATTATCCAACGATTGTCTAATGATGCGAGGCGAAACGGGTGGAAAAGAGGGTATTGCATTCCGCTGTGCATTACGAGCTATTCCCGAAGGTGGAACAGTAAAAACAATCGGCAACCGTTTAATTGTAGAAAAAGCAAATGCGGTTACTTTATTTGTTGCAGCAGCAACGTCTTACCGATTTGCTCATCCCGAGAAGCAATGTTTGGAGACGATCAAACAAGCAGCAGAAAAGTCATATGGGGAACTACGAGAAACTCATGTTGAGGACTATCAACTGTTATTTAATCGTATGGACTTACAACTTAATGAGCTGGAACCAAGTAAGGCTGAACTTTCCACCGATCAACGCTTGGACCTTATGAAAAATGGAGAAGAGGATTCAGCGTTAATTAGCACGTACTTTCATTATGGGCGGTATCTATTAATTTCTTCAAGTCGACCGGACTCTTTGCCTGCGACGTTACAAGGAATATGGAATGATCAAATGCTTCCCCCATGGGATAGTAAGTTTACAATAAATATTAATACACAAATGAATTATTGGCCTGCAGAAATATGCAACCTCTCAGAATGTCATGAGCCCTTATTTAAGCATATTCAAAAGATAAAAGAAAACGGTAGGGTAACGGCAACCACAATGTACGGATGTCGAGGGTTCACAGCCCACCATAATACCGACATTTGGGGGGATACGGCACCACAAGATATTTATATGCCAGCGACGATTTGGCCGATGGGGGCTGCTTGGTTATGTCAACATCTCTGGGAGCATTATACATTCACTTGTGATAAAGACTTTTTACAAAAATCGTATGATACGTTGAAAGAGGCCTCTTTATTTTTTGTCGACTTTCTCGTGGAGAACAAAGAAGGTTATCTAATTACAACACCTTCTGTTTCACCTGAGAACACCTATGTTTTGTCCAATGGGGAACAAGGAACGTTGTGCGAAGGCCCATCAATGGACAGTCAAATTATTTTTGCTCTTTTTTCTAGTTGTATAAAAGCTAGTGAGATTTTAGAGATTGATGAAGCGTTTCGCCAACAGTTGCTTGAGTTAAGAGGAAAGATACCTAAGCCAAAAATTGGTAAGCATGGGCAAATTCAAGAATGGCTAGAAGATTATGATGAAGCAGAGCCGGGGCATCGGCACATTTCCCACTTATTTGCTCTTCACCCAGGCAATCAAATTTCTCCACGAACGACACAAGAACTAGCTGAAGCAGCTAAAGTCACCTTAGAAAGAAGACTAAAGGATGGTGGTGGCCATACAGGTTGGAGTCGTGCATGGATCATTAATATGTGGGCCCGATTAGAAGAGGAAGAACTTGCTTACCAAAATGTCGTAGAGCTTTTAAAATCATCTACCTTGCCGAACCTACTGGATAACCACCCACCATTTCAAATTGATGGAAACTTTGGGGGAACAGCGGGTATAGCAGAGATGCTACTTCAAAGCCATAACAATGAAATTCATATCCTTCCAGCACTACCGAAAGCATGGAAAAGCGGAACAGTGAAAGGATTAAAAGCAAGAGGTGGATATGAAGTAGATATAACCTGGGAGAATAATAAATTAATATCATGTACCATTACAGCAAAAAATAATGGTGTGTGTAGAATCAGAACGAAATGGCCAGTAGAAGAAGAAAAAACGGAACAAAACCCAAAACAGTCACTCACTAAAAAAGAACAAGGGGTATACGAGTTACACGTTGAAAGCGGCACGCACCATCTAATTGCGATATCATTATAAGCAATAAATAATAATGCTAGGTAAATATACAATAGTAAATATCCTCACATGAGGATATGCTTGAATCCTCGCACAAGGATAACAAACTTGAGCGAGGATTCTTTTTTTGCTCAACAAAACAACATCGAAATTAATATTATTGATAAATTAATTAATAATATTAATAATAAATGAAATTAAATATAAAATAATCAATTTACATTTTCTTTTAATGAGGTTATAATCAATTTAAACTAAGAAGAAAGGATTATAAAATGGCTTATAATGTACTAACGAATTGTCCTGTCTGTAGTAAAAAGTTAAAAATAACAAAGTTACAGTGTACACATTGCAACACTACAATTGAAAATGAATTTGAATTATCAAAACTGGCTTCATTGTCTAAGGAACAGCTTCATTTTGTGGAAGTGTTTTTGACATGTCGAGGGAATATTAAAGAAGTTGAAAAGGAACTAGGGATTTCATACCCTACGGTTCGTGGCAAACTATCAGACATCATTGAATCCCTTGGTTATGTACAGAAAAAGAAAAGTGAAGTAGATGAGAAAAAAATCGTCAATATGTTAGAAAGTGGAGAGATTACTGCCGAGGAAGCTATAAAGCTTTTAAAAGATGAATAGGGAGGTAAATATCATGAATGAGGAAATTACAAGAGTGTTAACCATGGTGCAAGAAGGGAAAATAGATGCCGAGAAGGGTGCAGAATTAATTCAAATATTAAAAGAAAAAGAGGAAACGACTAGCAAACCAGTAGAAAAGAAGGGCAAGTATATAGATAAATTCTTAAAAATTCGTGTTGTATCATCTGAAAACGATAACGTGACCGTTAATTTGCCTATAAAACTCGTAAAGGTAGTATTGATGGCGGGACACAGTATTGCAGCAAGCCTTCCCGAATCAGAAAAATATGTAAAAGATATTGATGTAAACTTAATTATCGAAGCAATAGAAAATGAATTAGATGGTCAAATTGTTGATGTTAAATCAGCAAACGGGGATACCGTTTCAGTCATTATAGAGTAGTGAGTAATTTATGATTCGAGTCATATTGAATTCAAAAGACAAACGACATACTCTTCTAATTCCATATGTCCTTATAAATGTTTGTATCTTTGTGTTGACTATAAAATCTATACAAAAATTGATTCACAAAAAAATAATGGAACAATCGGATAAAAGAGAGGTAGATTTTAGGATGCTTCTAATAGATAAGAGGTTGTTAAAACCAATCGTCAAAGAGTTAAAAGCTCACAAAGGACTCCTCTTAGTAGATATGAATTTTAAGGATGGTTCAGAAGTTAAGATAAGATTATAATGCACTGTACGAGCTAAAATGATGATTTTGATGGAGTCATCTGGACTTTGATACAAGTCACAACCAACGAAGGGCTTCTTATTATATTATGGCATGTGTAGAAGTAGGTGCAAGTGGCCAGTCGAAGTGAAAAATGAGCTAATTTACGAAACAGCAAGCAATGATTGGAGCCATTGCTTGCTGCTTCGAGACCCGAAAAGTTGATTTATAGATAAACGACGTTAAAAACTATTTAATGAAACATTGGGAATACATACTGAACTAGAAACCACAAAAAACCAAAAAAGATAATTATATACGCAAAGTATTTTATAAATGTAGATGCTACTGTACTAGTGTCCTGCTTTTTTTCGACATGACGCTCTTCCACATTTACATCCTTTCGCATAATCGTTTCCTCCTTGTTAATGTTGTGTTGTTTTCTATAAAACTATATATCCAATTTTAGACTTTTTGAAACAATTTGATAGGAACTTTAGGTTAGGTGATAGAATAGTGATCTACAAGTTGTCTTGCCCCTAGGTGGTATATGTGTGTTTTTTACTTATATTTAGAAAACTATAAAAGGTGGTAAGTTAGAAATGGTTCAAGATTTAACTTTTATAAGCGAGGGTCATAAACCTTCTAACTTGCATAGATGGGGGCCGGGCGTACGTGATATATATGCGTTACATTACATCACAAAAGGAAAGGGAGTTTTACAAACAAGGCAGGGCGTTTTTCACCTAAAGGCGGGGGAGAGCTTTATTATATATCCACATATGGAAATATATTATTATCCCGACGTGCAAGATCCGTGGGAATATGTTTGGGTAGAGTTTAGCGGTGATGAAGCTAAGCAATTGTTATCCATGACGATGTTATCGCCTACTAAGCCTGTTGTCCCAAAATGCAAAGTTAATTTGGAGTCTTTTTTTACTATTATGGAAAATGCCAATCGTAGTTTTTTTGATAAAATGCGTTCTGATGCTAAGTTACGGATACTACTATCCTATTATATGGAGTATTACCAAAGAGAACCTTTAAATCACCAAACCGATTTTGTTGGGGTGGCTAAGAATTATATTCACAATAACTATTGGAAGAATACAATGAGAGTTTCAGATATAGTCAATGCCACTAAAATTGAACGTAGTTACTTATTCCGTTTGTTTAAAGAGGAAACGGGGATGTCTATCTCAACATATTTAGTGGAATACAGAATGAAGCAAGCATGTGAATTGTTAAAGTCATCCGACTTGTCTATTAAATCGGTGGCTTGCTCTGTTGGATATAAGGATCAATTGTACTTTTCAAAAATATTTAAGAAAGCAACGTCACATACACCCTCGGAGTATATGACGTTGCATAATGAACGTTCAAGAAGGTAACGAAATCAGGTACACGTCTCTCTATTATTTGACCAGTTTTGCACGAACAACTAAACAATCACGCGCTGGAACAACAGGATTAAAACGTTCTTTATATTTGCCCAAATTCTTTTGCTCCCAGCAGTCATAAAGTTCTAAGGAGAAACCTGCAGCATATGGAAGTCCAAGATCCCAAAATTGTAACGATATCTCTCTTTGACCGTCGCTTAAGTTAAAGAAGCCGATGGCCAGGTCACCGTCTGTCAGAACTTTTACAAGCATAAAAATATCGTCAGAATGGAACCATTGGGGCTCGGGTTTAATTCGGTAAGCCCCACGGCCTTCAAGATCCTGATTGATTTTGATGAGTTCAGGGTTTAATAGAATATCCTTTGTTACTTTATTTGCGTTTCTTATATCACAGCCAATCATGAGTGGAGAACCCATCATACTCCATAAAGAGAAATGGGTTTTATACTCATTGTCAGTACAGCCCCCAATTTTACTGCCGATAAAATTGTCGTTGCTTCCGCCGTACATTCCGACAATCAGCATATCCATATCATTATGGCAAAATGACCCAGTGTAACTTGCTTTATCTAACTGGGAAAGAGCTAGTTTTTTTACCGAATCCCAATTATCTTGGATGTCACCTGTAGATCTATACATATGGGCACCAGATTCACGAATCCATTGATATACGTTGTCTTCTCCCCAATTGCAGGCTGAAAATAAAATATCTCTTCCGCAATTCTTAAGAGCAAGACTCATTCGTTTATACAACAGCTCACCTGACATTTGTCGTGGCTTAAAGCAATAATCATACTTTAAAAAATCTACGCCCCATTCAGCAAGTAACTGAGCGTCTTGAAACTCATGTTCGAAACTGCCTGGATAGCCAGCGCAAGTATGAGTACCTACGCACGAGTACATGCCAAACTTTAACCCTTTTTCATGAATATAGTCTGCGAGAGCTTTCATACCACTTGGGAATTTTTCAGGGTCTGGCACCAAGTTTCCATCAGCGTCTCTTTCCTTCAAACTCCAACAGTCGTCGATGACGATATATTCATATCCTGCATCTTTATAGCCCTCCGAAACAAAAAGATCTGCAACATCTTTAATCAATTGTTCATTAATGTCCCATGTAAAGGTGTTCCAAGAATTCCACCCCATGGCTGGTTTTAGTCCAAGTAACTGGTGATTATCCATATGTATCATCCTTTCTTAAGCCCAAGAGTTCTGAATGATAGAAACTGGGTTTTTATGTTTTGATTAAAACATGTTTAGGTTTCCTCAGATATAGCTTAATGTTGCATCTATATGGAGAGTTGTTGTTTTCTAACAAGTGAAGGTTACTATCATTAAAGTAAGATACAAAATTTTTACATAAATTTAAAGATCGCTAGAGGAGATAAGTGTTATGCGACGAAATGTGTTATAACGAACGAGTTAGGTTTATATTGAACTGTAAATAGAGGTGAGCAGCGATGAAAATAACAATAAAAGAACTGGCTACTATATGTGGAGTTTCCGCTGGAACAGTGGACCGGGCACTTAATAATCGACCAGGAATAAGCGAAAAAACAAAAAATAAAATTCTTAAAGTAGCAAAAGAGATGAAATACCAACCTGATTATACGGCAAGAAGTCTTGTAATTGGTAAAACAATGACCATTGGTGTTGTCTTGTTTGATTTATATAACCGCTCCTTTTCCCAATTACTAAATGCCATTGAGTTAAAGGCTAGGGAGTTAGGTTATTTTATCTATATTACTCTGTCAGATAAAAAGTCAGAAAGTGAAATTAATTGTATAGATTATCTAGTGAATCGAAAGGTTGATGGAATTATCCTATTTACTGTTAATAAGGGTGAACAATTTGAATCCTATTTAAGTAAATTTGGTATACCTATTATTACAGTGTTTAATTATGTCTCTGATAAATGGGAGTATATCGGAATTCAGGAGAGACAGGCCATGAAGGAAGCAGTAGACTATATAGTAAAAAAAGGGTACAAAAAATTTATATATATAAGTCCACCCCTTGCTTATTTAGGTAAAAAAAACATTTATACTCAGGAAGAAAGGCTACATGGTTTTCTTGAGGGATTGGGTGGTAGTGGTATAAATACTAAACCGCTCATTATAAAAAATAGTAAGTATATTAAAGAGTTAGAGAACATAGATTTTAGCAAAGAGGAAAAGACAGCTATTGTCTGCTCAACCGACCTGTATGCATTAGAAGTAATGAATTATTTAAAGGAGAAAGATGTAAAAATACCAGAGCAGGTAGGAGTTATGGGTTTTGATGATATTGATATGTTAAAGTACATTACTCCACGTTTAACGACAGTAAAATACCCTATTGAAGACATTGGTAGAAGTGCGATCGAAAGCATAGTTAATAAAATCGAACATGGGGATTATGTACCAACACCTCTATTAGAGTATGAGATTATTAAAGGGGAGTCTATTTAAATTCATCTGAAAAACTTAAAAATCTAGTAAAATAGCAAGAGGTAATGACCTAAACACTAACTAAATATAGTAACATTTAACTAATTTGTTATTTAGTGGTTATTTATTGTGCTTTATATGGTACTATGTAATTAATCTAAATCCTCCTTGACAGTTTCAACGAAGTTTATGTAAGCGTTTTCTAAAAGGGGTGGATATGTCCTTAGAGCTCAATGGTTTTTAATTAAAATTATTTGCTAGTTTATTTACTGGTTTTCGTGTGCGTCCACGTTTTTGTGAATCCTTGTAATAAAAGAAATACTAAGCAACATAAAAGTAAGTATACACTATCAAACGAAGAAGTTAGACGATAAAACCATACTTACTATATTTCTTTGCTATTACCGTGTACGTACACGGTAATGTGTAAACGGTGTTGATAGTGGGTTGTTAAAACGCGTTATGTTTGAATGATAACAAAAACGACAAGGGGGGTTCATATGTTACAAACAAATAAGGATACCAAACAAGATGTGGTTCATGTGAATAAAAGGAAAACGAATGGCATTTTACGTTTTCTTAACTCTAAAAAAGTAGTCCCATATGTAATGATTACTCCATTTATTCTCTCTTTTCTTGTGTTGTCACTTTATCCAGCAATTCAAGCAATTGTTATGAGTTTTCAAAGAGTCCTACCTGGAGAAGTTACATTCATAGGGTTACGGAATTACTCAAGGATTTTAAATCCAACGTTTTATACTGCATTACAAAATACAACAATTTATATGATTTTAACGGTTGTTATTTTAATCTCTTTACCGATGTTATTAGCGGTCTTGTTAAATTCAAAAATAGTGAAGTTTAGAATTCTTTTTAGGACCTCACTCTTTCTACCAGCATTAACTTCAGTAATTGTGGCTGGGATGGTTTTCCGGTTAATGTTCGCTGAAAGTGATACGGCGGTAGCGAACCAAATCCTAAATTGGGTTGGATTTGATTCTGTCGATTGGAGATACAATGCATGGTCAGGCATGTTCTTAATGGTTGTGCTTGCCTCATGGCGCTGGATGGGTATTAACATCTTATACTTTCTAGCTGCGTTACAAAATGTACCGAAAGATTTATATGAAGCTGCAGAGATTGATGGGGCTAATACATTACAAAAATTCTTTTATGTTACATTGCCATTCTTAAAACCAGTCACCATATTCGTTGCGACGATTTCAATCATCGGTGGTTTTAGAATGTTTGAAGAAAGTTTCGTCTACTGGACATCAGGTTCACCAGGCAATATTGGGTTAACGATAGTTGGTTATTTATATCAAGAAGGTATCCAACAAAACGATATGGGATTTGGTGCAGCAATTGGTGTGGTATTAATGTTGATTATTTTTGTGATTAGCTTAACTCAACTTTATCTTACGGGAGCCTTTAAAAGGGGGGATGAGTAATGAAGCAAAAAAATAACAGTTTGTTAACTTGGTTGATCACAGTAGGGTTTGTTGTTGTAGCTTTTATTGCTCTATTTCCGTTGTTAAATTTAATTCTTTCTTCCTTTCGACCAGCTACGGATTTAATGAGGAATGGGATTAGTCTGCTATTTGACCCTGCCACTTTAACGCTAGATAATTACAAATATATTTTTACTGAAGCAGGGATTTATTGGAAATGGTTTGGGAACAGTGTCTGGATTTCAATGGTAATCGTTGTTTTATCATTGCTCTTTTCTTCTATGGTAGGTTATGCGCTAGCTGTCTATGATTTCAAAGGAAGAAACTTTTTCTTTTTATTAGTTTTAATCATTCTAATGATTCCTTTTGAAATATTAATGCTACCTTTATTCCAATTGATGATTAAGCTAAGTTTGGTAAACACCTATACAGCTGTAATACTGCCTGCGATTGTTGCACCAATTGCTGTATTCTTCTTCAGACAATATGCATTAGGTCTACCTCGAGAATTAATGGACGCGGCAAGGATTGATGGCTGTACAGAGTATGGGATCTTCTTTAAAATTATGCTTCCGCTAATGGGTCCTTCATTAGCAGCAATGGCTATTTTACAAGGGTTAAATAGTTGGAATAACTTCTTGTGGCCGTTAGTGGTTTTGCGGTCCAATGATATGTTTACACTTCCAATAGGTTTAGCAACCTTACTTACACCATATGGTAACAATTATGATATTTTACTTGCTGGCTCTGTCATGACAATTGTTCCGATTGTAATTTTATTTATTTTTTTTCAACGTTATTTTGTAGCAGGTCTTACAGTTGGTGGAGTAAAAGGATAATCGAATACGAGTTTCTAAGATTAGTTAGATAGTAAAGAGGTGACAGAACATGAACGTATCCCAAATTGTATCCTCACTTGACTATATACTTCGCTGGATTATGCAACTAGCTGTAATCAATCTATTGTGGTTTTACTATACATTGATCGGTTTATTTGTTGGTGGTGTTTTTCCTGCTACAGTGGCTGCGTTGGGGTTATCTAGAAAAATAATCATGGGAGAAATGGACGTAGAGAAAAGGAAAACATTTAAACGGATTTATAAAGAAGAGTTTTTACGTGCTAATTTAATAGGATGGTTTCTAACAGCTATCGGGGTCGTTCTATATTTGAATTACCTAGCAATTATAAACTCAAATGAGGAACTATTTTTTGTGATTCCGTTTACTTTCTACTTTATCTTGTTGTTCTACCTTATTGTTGTGATTTGGATTTTTCCATTGGTGGCTCACTATCAAACATCATGGTTTGGATATATTCGTAGTGCGATTATTATTGGATTGACAAAAATTCATTACACACTAGCAAGTGCTTTAGTAATAAGTGTAGTTGTTTATTTTTCCCTAGATTTCCCCGGGATCATCCCTTTCTTTTCTATTAGTTTGATAGCCATTAGTTGTATGTGGATTGCTATGCAGACCTTTGGACAATTAGATCAGCGATCCTCTTAAACGACCAAGTATGAATAATATTGAGGAGGTGATCGAAGAACGGACTTTTTTAAGGCAGGCTCTTTAAATAATTATATGGGGGTATTGTAATGAATAGGAAAAGTATAGTGTATCTATTGATTGGTTTTGTGTCACTCTTTTTAGTCGCTTGTGGCGGTAGTTCTACCTCTTCGAGTGATGCTGAAGAAACAACGGTCGTGGGTGATGACATTGAAGGTGCTACAGAATTAACGTTTTGGACATTTGCAGGACAACATGTCAATTTATTTGAAGATGCAGCGATTTCGTGGAATGAAGAGTTCCCAGACAGACCGATTAAACTCGTTGCAGAAACGTATCCTTATGATCAAATGCACAACAACTTATTACTTGCATTGCAATCAGGTTCTGGAGCACCAGATATAGCTGATATTGAAGTTTCACGATTCCCTAATTACTTACAAGGAGTTCCGCAATTGTTACCAATGAATGAACATGTGGAACCCGTTATTGATAAATTCGTTGAAGCTCGTTTTAATATTTATGCAAAAGATGGTAGTTATTACGGAATGCCTACACATGTTGGGGCATCTGTCATGTACTACAACACAGAAATTTTAGATGAAGCAGGTGTAGACCCAGAATCAATAAAAACGTGGGACGACTTTGTTGAAGCAGGTAAACAAGTTGTAGAGAAAACAGGCAAGAAAATGTTTTCTGTTGCTACGGATGACCACTTGCCAATACACCAATTAATTAGTCAAAACGGGTCAGACTTTTTTGACGCTAATGGGAATTTAACATTAGATGACCCAAGAAATATTGAAGTATTACAATTTCTACATGATTTAGTATATGTACATGAAATTGCTGAGTTGATGCCGGGTGGACAGCCACACGCAGAGGAATATTACTCATATATGAATGAAGGAAGTGTAGCTGCTCTTGCAATGCCAATGTGGTATATGGGCCGTTTTATTGATAACATGCCTGATTTAGATGGAAAAATTACTGTTCAGCCACTTCCTGCATGGGAAGAAGGTGGATTCCGTTCAGCTGGAATGGGGGGAACTGGAACTGTTGTTACTAACCAAACAGACCATGAAGAACTTGCAAAAGATTTCTTAGCATATGCAAAGCTTTCTGAAAGAGCTAATGAGAAGTTATGGACAATTCTTGGCTTTGACCCTCCACGTTGGGATGTTTGGGATAATGACGTATTTAAAGAGGACAATGCTTTCTATCAATACTTTGGTGATAATATTTTTGAAGTATTATTAGATGTTCGTGATGAGATTAATTCTATTTCTATTACAGAAAACACGCCTGCTGTAGCAAATGAAATGACTACAAATGTCTTAAATGAAGTATTGCGACAACAATCACATTCTGCTGAAGAAGCGTTAAAAAAGGCACAACAGACGATAGAATCTAATATGCAAGAATAATTAATAAGATAGTCATTAAACAAGATTACTTTGGACGTGTAATTTTGAGTATGACCCCAACTTTCACAATTACATTGTGTGAGCTGGGGTCAAACGTTGTTACCTGTTAGAACTACTCTATTAATAAATGCTGGAATAGACTTTTAGTGTGATTTTTCCTAAACTCTCCTGCAGAAACGCCAACAGCTTTTTTAAAAACCTTATGAAAATAGTTCGCATCAGTATAACCTGTTCTTTCAGCAATTTCTTTAATCGGCAATTCGGTTTGTGTTAATAGCTGGAAAGCTTGTTCCATTCGAACTTTGGTTAAATATTGAAGCGGCGAAATTAGCACATGCTCTTTAAATTTCTTTATAAAGTAATATTTTGATAATCCGACATACTCGGCCATATCCTCTATGCTAATTTGTTCTTCAAAGTGCGTCCTTAGATAAAAAACAGCTTTTGCTATCGCTTCAGGCAATTCATTTGCGGCGAGAGTCTTATTTTTACTAAAGCGGTAGCATTCCATAATGAACTCATATGCTTTTGCTGAAGAAATGAATGTGTCTGTAACCTTCATATCTTTTACGTCTTGGTATATTCGCATAAGCAGTTGAATGAGCTCAGAGTCAGCCTGAACGTGAAATACGGACCCTAATGTCTCACGTAAGTACTTCCAACATTTTAATACTTCCTGCCCTTGGAGGGTTAAATAGACAAATTCCCATTTTTCACTATCATCTGGAAGATAGTAACTATGCGAGCTAGGAACATCAACTATAAACGCTTCGCCAGGTGTAAGTTTATGTTTTATATTATTATATTCGAGCACCCCGCTGCCGGAGAGTGTATATTGAAATACATACGTATCTGTGTCACTTCTCTCTAATCCATTCCAGTAATAATCTTTTTTTTCGCGGTTTTCCCAACCAACCACATAGATACTTGAAATAGAATGGCTGGGTTCCTTACTTAGAGAGCTAATATGATATGAACCATAAGGTGTTACTACCGATTCATTAGACAATTTTTTACCCTCCCACCACATTATCTTACCGTTGAGAAAACTCGGAGTCCTTGTTTATGATTATTTTAACAAACTTTTTTTGATTATTGTTAACTTTAGGAGGATTAAGAATGTCAAAAATCACTTTTATGGGAGCTGGAAGTACAGTTTTTGCTAAAAATGTGTTAGGGGACTGTATGCTTGTTCCTGCTTTAGAAGGGTTTGAGTTTGCGTTATATGATATTGATAAAGAACGATTAAGAGATTCTGAAAACATGCTTTTAAATTTAGCGAAAAGTTTGATGAAAAAAGTAACGATTAAGGCTTATACTTCTCGAAAAGAAGCATTACGTGGAGCAAAATATGTATTTAATGCGATTCAAGTTGGAGGGTATCAACCAAGTACCGTTATTGACTTTGAAATTCCTAAAAAGTACGGTCTTCGCCAAACGATTGCTGACACTACAGGAATTGGCGGTATCTTTCGTAATCTAAGAACCATTCCGGTTATGCTTGATTTTGCAAAGGATATGGAAGAGGTCTGCCCAGATGCATTATTCTTAAATTATACAAATCCGATGGCAGTTCTAACTGGAGTCATGAATCGTTTTACAGCAATCAAAACAGTTGGGTTATGTCACAGTGTTCAGATATGTACAGAGCATCTATTTAAAGCATTAGATATGGACCATACAGGCATTAAGGAAAAAATTGCAGGAATCAATCATATGGCTTGGCTATTAGAAGTTTCAAAGGACGGGCAGGATCTTTATCCTGAAATTAAACGAAGAGCCAAGGAAAAACAGAAAAACAAGCATGACGATATGGTCCGATTCGAGCTAATGGATAAATTTGGATTCTATGTAACCGAATCGTCTGAACATAATGCGGAATACCATCCATATTTTATTAAGCGTAATTACCCAGAGCTTATTGAAAAATATAATATTCCACTAGATGAATACCCACGCCGATGTGAAAATCAAATCAAAGGCTGGGAAGAAATGAGAGATAATCTCGTAAACAATAAGTCACTTACCCATCAGCGCTCCCACGAATACGGTTCTCGTATTATTGAAGCGATGGAAACTAACATCCCTTTTAAATTTGGTGGAAATGTGTTAAATACAGGTCGATTAATAAGTAACTTGCCTGAGTTGGCTTGTGTTGAGGTCCCTTGTGTAGCTGACCGTAGTGGTATCACCCCTACATATGTAGGAGAACTTCCAGCTCAACTGGCCGGATTAAACTACACAAATATTAATACACAACTAGTAACGATCGAAGCAGCTATGACTAAAAAGAAAGAGTATATCTATCAAGCAGCTCTTCTTGATCCGCATACGGCTGCGGAGTTATCAATTGATGATATCATCTCTCTTTGTGACGATTTAATTGAAGCACATGGGGAGTGGATCCCAACCTTTGATTAATAGCTTGCAATGGAGTCTAAAATCATTAAAAATAAAGAAGAAACGGTTTGATAAAGACTAAATAATAATATGAGGTGCTTACAATGGAAAAGAAGATAAAGCAAGGCGTTAATCCTTACCTACCTTCGTGGGAGTATATTCCTGATGCGGAACCATATGTTTTTAATGATAGAGTTTATGTTTATGGGTCTCATGACCGTTTTAATGGACATGTCTTTTGTTTAGGAGATTACGTTTGTTATTCCGCTCCTGTCGATGACCTTGGTGATTGGCGTTATGAGGGTGTCATTTACAAAAAGTCAGATGATCCATTAAATCATGCTGAAAATATGTGCTTATATGCTCCGGATGTTACGATTGGGCCAGACGGAAGGTATTATTTATACTATGTTTTAGATAAAGTACCTGTTGTATCAGTAGCCGTTTGTGATACACCAGCAGGGAAATATGAGTTTTATGGATATGTTCATTATGCAGATGGAACAAGGCTTGGAGAAAGAGAAGGAGATCAACCGCAGTTTGACCCGGGTTTATTGACTGAAGGAGATAAGACCTATTTATATACCGGTTTTTGTGCAAAAGGTGATAAATCGAGAAAAGGT
This sequence comes from Bacillus alkalicellulosilyticus, assembly GCF_002019795.1. GTDB lineage: Bacteria > Bacillota > Bacilli > Bacillales > Bacillaceae_F > Bacillus_AO > Bacillus_AO alkalicellulosilyticum. The sequence goes on from NZ_KV917381.1 coordinate 240,118, forward strand.
GCGATGGCAACTGTTCTTGGACCAGACATGCTAACAATTTTGGAGGAGCCTGTATTCATCTCCCCAAGTGAGCCATACAGTAAAGGAAGCAGCTTTGAGGGACATGAATTTTTTGAAGCACCTTCTATGAGAAAAGTGGGAGATACATATTACTTGATTTATTCGTCGATTGCGATGCATGAACTTTGTTATGCTACAAGTAAGCATCCGACAAAGGACTTTGAGTATAAAGGTGTCATTGTCAGTAATAATGACCTTCATATCGATTCCTATAAACCAGCGGATAAGCCAATGTACTATGGTGGCAATAACCATGGAAGTATCGTTGAAATAAACGGGAAGTGGTATATTTTTTACCATAGACATACGAATGGATCAAGTTTTTGCCGCCAAGGTTGTATCGAACCAATCGAAATTCTAGCAGATGGAACGATCCCACAGGTGGAAATCACGACAAGTGGTCCTAATGGTGGACCTCTTGTAGGTAAAGGCGAGTATCCAGCCTATTTGGCTTGTCATTTGTTCTTTAAGGATGAAGCTGTTTATACAGGCGGTTTATGGATGGACAGTCAGTTTCCAAAAATAACTCAAGATGGAAAAGATGGCGATGAGGAAACGGGATATATCATTAATATGCAGGATTCAGCTACAGCTGGTTTTAAATATTTTGATTGCCAGGATATTAAGAAAGTAACCATTAAGGTGAGAGGTTATTGCAAAGGTGTTTTTGAAGTGAAAACGTCATGGGATGGTGCAGCTCTTGCTGAAATCCCAGTAGATTTCACGAATGTATGGACAGATTACACGTCTGACATAGCTATACCAAACGGCATCCAGTCTTTGTATTTTACGTATAAAGGGGATGGCAGTGCCGGCCTAGCTTCATTTACATTGGAATAGATTGAATTAAAAAAGGCAACGAGCAGAAGAACGCTGCTCGTTGCCTTTTTATTATGCGGTCAACTAGTAGATTTAGTTCCTTCATAGTGAACAATAGCTTCTTCAACGTAATTCAATATTTCTTTTCGAATCGGATATAGGTCGAAATCAGCTGACGCTTTTTCCGATTTTCTGACGCCCCAAAACTTTTCTAGTAACTCTGGATTATCTCCAAAGGATTCTTTTGTTAATATTTCAATATCAACTGCAATGAGTTGTCCCTCTATAGAAGAGGGAGAGTTTCCGTTTTCTAAACATAGTTCGATTCGTTTCACAATGTTAATCCATTTTATCGAAAAAGAGTCTTCTAGTTTTGGTAGGTTCTCAGATAAAATGGATTGCTCCTCTTGACTAAAAAGTTGACTCCAAGTCTTTGCTTTTCTTTCCTGTTTTTTTCTGTTTTCCTCTTCAGATAAGAGCGGCAAGAGCTGACTCCATTGAAGCTTTCCTTCTATTTTTAATGTGTTTAATAAGGTAGTTGTATGTTGAAGGGATTGAGATAACTTTTCAATGTTTGTCTCAAGCTCACTTTTATGCACGGTTAATACTTTATCTATGGTTACTTGATTGATGATTTTTTTAATATCTTTGAGTGGCATGGATGTAGACTTTAATAATTCGATTTTTTGTAGTAGTAACAAATCATCTTCGGAGTAGTAACGTGTACCATTATCCTTTTTTACCGTTGGGACGACCAATTCAATTTGGTCGTAATAACGTAATGTACGTAAAGTCAAATTGAGTTTTTTTGAAACCTCACCTGTTGAAAATAAACGCATCCTAAACCTCCAAAAAAAGATTTGCAGGTGACGTAACGTCACCGTTTATACTTTATTTATCATAAACCATCTTGAGGAGGAATGAAATAGTGAATACCATGGAATGGACTTGGAGAGATGTTAGTAAATTGCTTATTGTGACATTCATTATTGTTCCAGTTATAATTGAATATTTTTTGCATGATTATTTCTATAGTCTCTTTCAAAATAGCTTATACTCAGGCACGCTAACGGGACTTGTGATGGCTATTGTTTTTACTGCATCTTTATATTTAATTGCCATACAGCCATATGGACTGTCATGGAAAGCGGTTGGGGTTAGGAAATTTCCCTCTAATTATTGGAAGTGGACTTTTGTTTGGTTGATTCTTTTAATTGTTGCAAGTGTGTTTATATTACTTTTGATGGATGTACTAAATATCAGTTGGGAAAATGAAAAAACGGAAGCATTACAAAGGGACATGACCTGGCTCACTATTCTAATTGGTTTTCTTTCGGCAGTAATTATTTCACCAATCTATGAAGAAATCTTTTATAGAGGGTTTTTGTATAAATGGTTTCGTGGAAAATGGGGAGTATCTGCGGGTCTGTTTATAAGTTCTTTGATTTTTATGCTTGTTCACATCCCAACATACAATACACTACCAGTAAACTTTATCTCTGGCTTAGTGTTTGCATGGACATATGAAAAAACAGGTTCAATTCTCCCTGCTATCATCATTCATAGTGGATTTAACTTTATTGCGTTAGTTCTTACAGTAATAGCCTGATAATATACAATAAATAGCTTTCCATTTGTTCTTTGAAGCACATGGGAAGCTACTTTTCTTTAATAACAAAAACTACGGATTTTCCAACTAAAGAAATTACATCTAATTATAATTATCGGTGATAATCTATCAATCTATATAGTTTTGAGGAAAAAGACTAATTTCCCGGGCAAATATACTCCTTTCACATTAAATTCATCAAACTTTTATAAAAATAGTAGTTTTCAACCAAATACTAGCAATCTTTAGTTTTTAAAGTAAAATATAAACTTTTTAAAATAAAGTAGATGTTAACATATTACATGCAAGCACTTACATTACCAAAAAAGAGGAGGTGAGTGTTTCTTGTTTCCTGGTTTTGCATATCTTTCAGACATAAACAGAACGACTGAGAATTCCAAAAAAATTTGAGGAGGAATGTTCATGTTTAAGTCAAGAGCGATGAAGTTGCTATTTGCTTTAACTTTGGTTGTATCTTTATTACTTCCATCGACGGCATTAGGCAATCAATCCGCACAAACGCAAGGAAAGTTTTTAGGTAACATAATTGCTAGTAATATCCCAAGTGAGTATACTGACTATTGGAATGGTGTGACACCAGAAAATGCTACCAAATGGGGATCGATTGAATCATCTCGAGGTAACAGAGACTGGAGTCAAGCGGATATGGCGTATAATTTTGCACAAGAGAATGGTTTTCCATTTAGGTTTCACAATCTTGTTTGGGGAAGCCAACAACCAGGTTGGATGAGTGGGTTATCCGCTGCTCAGCAAAGACAAGCTGTAGCTGACTGGATCCAAGCTGCAGGAGAAAGATATCCTGATGCAGATTTTATTGATGTTGTGAATGAACCGTTACATGACCAACCAGCTTATAAAAATGCGCTAGGTGGTGATGGAGCGACAGGATACGACTGGGTTATATGGGTATTTGAACAAGCGAGAGAAGCCTTCCCTAACTCAGAATTACACATAAACGACTACGGGATTATCCAAGATCCTCCGAAAGCAAGACGTTATGTAGAGATTATTAACCTTTTAAATGAGAGAGGGTTAATTGATGGGATTGGTATTCAGGCACACCATTTTAATATGGATCCTGTAGATGTCGGCACGATGAATCAAGTGCTAGATATTTTATCTGCAACAGGTTTACCGATTTATGTCACTGAGCTTGATATCACAGGTGATGGCGGAAACGACCAATTACAACTCGCGAGATATTCAGAAAAATTCCCTGTTTTATGGGAGCATCCGAATGTAGCAGGTGTCACACTTTGGGGATATCGTCAAGGTGAAACTTGGAGAGATGATACCCACTTGTTAAATAGTGATGGATCGGAACGTCCGGCTCTTACATGGTTAATGGAATATGTAGGCCGTTCTGGCGGAACTCCAACGCCAAATCCAGACCCTGGCCCAGGACCAAGTCCAGACCCTGATCCAGGGATACCAGGGCAATATCCATCTTGGAATCCAAATACAGTATATACAAATGAAATCGTTACACATAACGGGCAGTTATGGCAAGCACAATGGTGGACGCAAAATCAAGAGCCAGGTACAACTGGACAATGGGGACCGTGGCAGCCAGTAGGAGATGCTCCAGCTCCTAATCCGAGTCCAGACCCTACACCAAATCCAGACCCAAATCCTACACCAAGTCCAGACCCTGATCCAGGGACACCAGGGCAATATCCATCTTGGGATTCAAATACAATATATACAAATGAAATCGTTACGCATAATGGGCAGTTGTGGCAAGCACAATGGTATACGCAAAATCAAGAGCCAGGTGCATCACAATGGGGACCGTGGCAGCTAGTGAACTAGTGATAGAGAAAGAGGAGTCTAACAAATATCGGTTAGACTCCTCTTTTCTATGAGTACATGCAAAGGTATATTCTTCATTAATCGTTTTAATGTAAAATAAAAGCCCTTTTCATCTTAAGATTAGATGATATCACCATTTTTAGGTAATGAGAGGTAGTGTGTTAGTCCTTGAGAGCTGATGTTTTTTATTTCTTCCTTGTGAATTATTTGAACTAAACATTTGTGAACAATTTAGAACAATTCAATTTTTCGTATAAGGCTTATCTCAAAAATCACTACTTTTCAGATGATAATTAGATTAATTACCACTACTTGATTAGTCGGTCAAATCCTAAAAATGCTTTTAAAAATTCATAAAATAATCGTTCGGTTGGAAGTAGCTTACGGTCACTTGGTGTGATTAGTCCAATTGTCCGTGTTAAATGTGGGTCGTCCACTGGGATTTTAACGGTTGCTCTCGGTAAGTTCTCTACTAGTGTAATTTCAGGTAACAGGGTAATTCCCAAACTAGCCGAAACTAGCCCCTTCAAAGCATCGATATCATCACCTTCAAAAGAAACTTTTGGTTCAAAACCAGCTTTATTGCAGGCGCGAACGACTATATTCCTGAATTCTGACTCCTTTGGTAACAAGATAAATGGCTCATCTTTTAGTTGCTCTAATGTTAAAGAAACCTCGTTAGCCAGTGGGTGGCTGATAGGTAGTAAAGCAGTGATGTTTTCTGTAAATAAGATGTGTCCTTTTAGCCTATCGTCATTGAGTGGGACGGGGCCAAGTAAGGCGATATTATAATCTCCATTAACAACATCTTCAAGTAACTGATGATAAGTTCCTTGCTTTAATTGAAAACGGGCATGCGGATATTTTAAACGAAACGCAGAAATGGCAGTAGGTAAAGTATATGCTGCCATACTAATTGGATAAGTTATTCGAATGGTCCCGTGTTCAGGTTGAAGGTGTTCTTCAACTTCTCGTTTAGCATTATCAAGCATTTTCATTGCTTCTTTCGTCCGTTCTAGAAACATTCTTCCGATTGGAGTGAGTCGAACACTTCTCCCTTGTCTAACAAATAAATCAACGCCTAGTTCAGACTCTAAGTTCACTATTTGGCGACTTACCGCAGACTGAGCAACGTGTAAATAGTCAGCAGCGTCTGTAACATGCTCTCTTTTAGCTACCTCCATAAAATATCGTAACTGTCGGATTTCCATCTTTTTTTCGCCCTCTCATTAATCTCTTTTTGGTATCGTTCGAATCTTTTTTCTATATTGATTAGATTATTTCACCCCTTTAAAATACACAATTATAAGAAAAAATTCAATCCCTTATCTCAAATGGGAATTGATGAAAAAGCTTCGTATAATTAAATTTAGGATAGGGGAGATTATATAACATGCTAACATTAAACGAACAAAACCAAACGCAGGTCGCAAAAGAATATGTAGAGCAAGTATATCAAACTGTAATCAAGCGTAACCCTCATGAAAATGAATTTCATCAAGCGGTAAAAGAAGTATTCGACTCATTGGTTCCAGTATTAGCTAAGAACCCAAAATATATGAACAATGGGATACTTGAGCGAATTGTAGAACCTGAGCGAGTGATTTCATTCCGAGTACCTTGGGTTGATGATGAAGGAAATGTCAAAGTAAATCGTGGTTTCCGAGTTCAATTTAATAGTGCCATTGGACCTTATAAAGGAGGACTTCGTTTTCATCCATCGGTTAATGCGAGTATTGTTAAGTTTTTGGGTTTTGAACAAATCTTTAAAAACTCACTAACAAGCCAACCTATTGGTGGAGGTAAGGGAGGATCAGATTTTGATCCGAAAGGAAAGTCAGACGGAGAAATTATGCGTTTTACGCAAAGTTTCATGACAGAATTGAGTAAATACATTGGACCTGATACAGATGTTCCTGCAGGAGATATTGGTGTTGGAGCTCGAGAAATTGGGTTTATGTTTGGTCAATACAAGAAAATCCGTGGTGGATTTGAAGCGGGTGTATTAACGGGTAAAGGCATTGGCTACGGTGGAAGCTTGGCACGAACAGAAGCCACTGGATATGGAACAGTTTATTTTGTGGAAGAAATGTTAAAAGATAACGGTCTTAGCTTTAAAGGAAGCACTGTAGTTGTTTCAGGGTCTGGAAACGTTTCTATTTATGCGATTGAAAAAGCAACTGAGTTAGGAGCTACGGTTGTAGCTTGTAGCGATTCTAATGGATATATTTATGATGAGAATGGTATTAATTTAGATACTGTTAAGCGTCTTAAGGAAGTTGAAAAGAAAAGAATTAGTGAGTATGTTACGGAACATCCAAATGCTCATTATTTTGAAGGTTGTGCTGGAATCTGGTCTATTCCATGTGATGTAGCATTACCTTGCGCAACGCAAAATGAAATTGATGAAAATGCTGCTAAAACATTAGTGGATAATGGAGTTAAGGCAGTTGGTGAAGGTGCAAATATGCCTTCAACGTTAGAAGCTGTTGAGCATTTCTTACAAAATAAAGTTCTTTTTGGTCCAGCTAAAGCTGTAAATGCGGGTGGAGTAGCTGTATCTGCTTTAGAAATGGCGCAAAATAGCGCAAGATTAGCATGGTCGTTTGCTGAAGTTGACATGAGGTTACAAGCAATTATGAAAGACATTTATAGAACTAGTGTGAAGGCATCAGAAGAATATGGTGTTCCAGGAAACTTAGTTGCAGGAGCGAATATTGCTGGTTTTACAAAGGTTGCAGATGCGATGATTGCGCAAGGTGTTATATAATTTGAAAAAAAGTCACCATTGATCTCCCACTCTAATCGTCTATACGAAGGGTGAATCGTATTATGAATAACACGGATTGGAAACAATGGCAAAGTCAAGTGTTGCAAGAAGAATATGTATTACCTGAATTGCGAGCGGAAGAGTTATCTAAGAAAATAGAAGCTGTTAATCGCAAGCGTAAGGAATACTGTATTTATGGATTTCGTCGCCAGAAAAAAGCAAAAAAATAAAGCAAAGACCGATAAGGAAGAGTCCTTCCTTATCGGTCTTTTTTTATTTAGAAAACCTAAAAAGGTTTAATATTCTTTTGCTCTAGATAATTATAGTAAAATAGTATGCAATGAAAACCTAAAAATGATACTATATAACTAGTAGAAAGGTAGGGGTTAAGAAATGAAAAAAAGAATGTTTTTCCTATTGTTACCATTGTTATTGCTTGTTGGTTGTGACCCTGTTCAAGATGATTTGATCTCATACTTGAATGATGGAATAATGCCGTTGGTAGATTTAGAAGAAGAAGTAATTGCTATCTATGAAAGTGTAACTGGGGATAACTATTATGATGATTGGATTTTATATGAAGCAATTGAACTTGAGATTATTCCTAAATACCAGAATCTAATTAATCAACTTGAAGCAGTCCGACCGGAAACGCCTGAGGTAAGAGAAGTTCATGAGATTTATATTAAAGGAACTAACATACAGTACAATGCAATGGTATTAATGCTAGATGCCTTAGATTATCAAGATTATGCATTAATAGCAGAAGCAAACAATATGTTAGCTGAAGGAAGAGCTACTCTTAGACAATACCAAAATGAAGTTGAAAGATTAGCAGATAAACATAACGTGATTTTTGAGTAAAGACAGAGGGTGGGGCAAAAGGTTATTTATCTTTTGTCCCACCTTCTTTGTGTGTAAAAAGGGAAAGTCTTTTAGGGCGTTGAAAATAGTTAATTGTCACTTTATTCCTATTAGTAAAATCATATCAAATAGTAATAAAAATTTAATCTTGTTTACTAGGGAATAATGCTATGATAATAGGAAGAGAAATGGATCCGTTAAATGGAGGGTTTAGGTATGAATAAGAGTTTACAAACAGCAATTGAAAATATTGAACAAGTAGTTGTAGGAAAAAGAGAGGAAATTGAACTAAGTCTTGTTGCGTTGTTAGCTGGTGGGCATGTTCTCCTAGAGGATGTACCAGGTGTAGGAAAAACTGTCTTGGTAAAAGCTATTGCTAAGTCCATTGGAGCAGAGTTTAAACGAATTCAGTTCACACCAGATTTATTGCCTTCCGATGTTACTGGAGTCTCCATTTACAATCAGAAAACAATGACGTTTGAGTTTCGTCCTGGACCTGTTATGGCTAACGTTGTCTTAGCAGACGAAATCAATCGAACATCCCCAAAAACGCAGTCGGCTTTACTTGAAGCGTTAGAGGAAAGTCATGTGACAGTAGATGGGGAAACAAGAGCATTAACAAAACCGTTTTTTGTGATGGCAACGCAAAACCCGATTGAATATGCTGGAACATATCCATTGCCAGAAGCACAATTGGACCGTTTTTTGATGAAGATAAAGCTTGGATACCCTTCAATGAACGATGAAATAGAAGTGTTATCACGTGTTGAGAAAGCTCATCCAATAGAAAGTGTTGAGGCTGTTTTGAGTTTAGATGAATTAATCTCACTTCAAACAGCTGTGAAAGAAGTTTATGTTGACCATTTAGTGAAGGAATATATCATTGAAATTGTGAATGCATCTCGTTATCATGATGCGGTAAGATTAGGGGTTAGTCCACGTGGCTCTATTTCCTTAATGAAAGCAGCTCAAGCTTATGCATATTTACAGGAGCGTGAATTTGTTATTCCTGATGATGTAAAGCATATCGCTCCGTATGTGTTACCTCACCGTATTGTTGTCAAATCTGATATGCAGTTTAGTGAAGTGACTCAAGAAGGTGTTATTCGTGAACTTCTTGGTAGAGTTAAAGTCCCGACTAGGAAAAAGGAAGAGATTCGATGAAAAAAACATTATCGAAGCTGACATCGTGGAGCAAAATTGTTTTGATACTCCTGCTAAATGCGGGTGTTTTCTCTTATGCGATGTTTCAAGGGGGCTTTGTAAGTTGGTTTTTGTTTTATAGCATTCTTGTATTAACGTTTCTTTCTGTAAGCGTTGTAATTTGGTCTAATAAAGGGATAATTTTTGAAAGAGAGATTTCACCGAAGATTGCAGTAGCGGGAGAAAGTATTACGATAACGGTCACGCTAAAAAAACGGTTTTTTCATCCTTTTTCTTTTATACGAGTAAACGACCGTATTCCAGAAAAACTGCAAAAAGGATTTGACACTAAAAATGAAGCGATATTCTTCTTTACGTTTAAAAAGACGCTCTCCTATAGTTATAAGCTTACAGCATTAAAACGAGGAGAACATGTATTTACAGAAGTAGAGCTAGTTACCGGTGATTTAATTGGTTTTTCAGAGAAAAAAGTCAATATTCCAGTAAAAACGACGTTATTTGTCTTTCCACATTATGAGCAATTAAAAAATTGGAATGTCAACTCTAGCAGAGGTCAAGATAATGGAAGTTCATTTGAGGAGTCCTTCGCTGAAGAACTCTCGATTTCTAGTATTCGAAATTATATACCAGGAGATAGAATGACAAGCATTGATTGGAAGCACTCCGCTAGAAATGGGAAGTTGATGACAAAGGAGTTTAACTCTTATCAAGGAAAGTTAAGTAATTTAGCGTTTTATTGTGGCAATGAAACAGAAACAGAACATACCTTTGAGCAAGCGGTAATATTAAGTGCATCGATTGTGAACTATTTTTATAAATCTTCTATTCCTTTAGGATATTATGAGTTAAATCAAAACCTAGCTATTATGAACCAGGGAGATGAAACAGAGCATTATCAACAAATTTATCGTAAATTAGCCTTAGTTTCTCCTACCAAAGAGAATATTGACATCCATGTCAATTCCTTTGAACCGTTAAGAGAGATGGTATTAACGATAGTTACAGTTACGTTAACTAGTAGTTTATTGCAGTTTGTTGATGGGTTGATAAATGTGAAATGTAAGGTGATTATCTGTTTAGTTAGCAATGAAAAAATCTCTCACCAAGACACCAAAGTTCTTATTGAGAAACTTCGTTATCGAGGGGTTAGAGTCTATCAATTTCCGGGAATGAATTTTAGTGATTATGTTAAAAAGCAGGTGAGGTAATGCAAATTCGTGAGCAAAATGATTTAGGTAAGAACCTTCTTTTATATGGGTTGGGTTTGCTCCTTCTATTAGAATGGCTATATCCCCTTTCATATGTTACGAATACAGGCTATATTTCACTTTTTGTGATTATTACCATTGGTTTCTTTGTAATCACCTACTTACAAATAAAGCTTTGGTTATCATTTATACTTAAGAGCTTTTTAATCGCTTACGGGTTACATGTTATGTTTTTTGAAGAAAAGTTCCTCACAAGTTTGTGGATTAGTCATTTTTTAGGGGACCTTTTTCATAATATTGCACTTATGTTTACAGGTCAGTTTTCGGCACTTACTGATTTGTTCCGAAGTTTGATCTTCTTTATGTTGTTAGCTGTATTAGCGTATTTAGTCTATTATTGGACGATCCAATTAAAAAGAGTCATCCTCTTTTTTACTTTTACTATTGTATATATTACGGTCATCGATACCTTTACGTTATACAATGCCAATTTCGCAATCATTCGAGCTTTTTTTGTCGGATTTCTTCTTCTGGGACTCGTCACAATGTATCGAAAGGTTGAGCGAAGTAAAGCTGAAAATAAATCTCATAGTTTACCGACTAAGTTAGTGTCCTCGCTTCTTATCTTAATTATGTTATCAGCCTCAGTTGGTTTTGCTGCGCCGAAATATGAACCACAATGGAATGATCCAGTCCCTTTTGTTAAAAATTCACTAGGGATGGGAAGTGGTCTAAAAACGATAGGGTATGGCACCAATGATGAACAACTAGGTGGAGGGTTCATTATTGATGATACGCCTGTTTTTTATGCAGATGTACCGAGAGGGCACTATTGGCGTGGAGAGTCTAGGGACTTTTATACAGGAAAAGGTTGGGAGACTACGACCCCTGATATTATGAAATTTCAGCACTCTAATTTATTTTATCAATTTGAGAATCGAACAGTAACCGCGAAAATAGAAATGGCAGATGCACAATCGTTTGAACATGCTTTTTATCCAGGAGAATTAAAAAATGTTGAGAGTGATGGGTACTATGAGGTGGACGCTTTTACTGGAAAAGCGGAAACTTTTAGTAATAACGGAAGAACGCAGATTCTTTCTGACTATACAGTTGAATTTAGTTATCCGATCATGACAAGTGAGGAGTTAAGAGAAATCCAAAATCCAAATGACATTGGCTTGTATCCTGAAGAAGTAGCTACATTTTATTTGCAAACACCAGAAACGCTGCCAGACCGGGTAAGGGAGTTAACGGTTGGTATAGTTGAAGAGTATGATAATCAATATGATCAAGTCCGGGCGGTAGAGCGCTATTTTAGATTAGCTGGATTTACGTATGAAACCATTGATGTCCCTGTACCAGAGGAGGGGCAAGATTATGTGGACCAATTCTTATTTGAGACGATGCAAGGGTATTGTGATAACTTCTCAACAGCGATGGTTGTGATGCTTCGAACAGTTGGTATCCCTGCGAGATGGGTAAAAGGCTTCACTCAAGGCGAGAGGATAGAAGATGAAGAAAGTGACATTCCTCGTTATGTCATCTCGAATTCAAATGCGCATTCATGGGTGGAAGTCTATTTTCCTAATTATGGTTGGATTCCTTTTGAACCAACACAAGGTTTTTCATATCCAGTTAACTTGTTTAATACTGGTGATATTAACGACATGTATTATGATATGTACAATATGGAAGAGTATTATAGACAACAGCAAGCACAGGAAACATTGGCGCCTATTGAAGAAGATGTTGCTCCAGTAACAACTACTAATCGTAATTTTCAAATCCCTATCGTTGAAATTTTATTAGCTATAGGCGGGATTGGAGTTGTTATTCTTGTCAGTTGGGCAGTGTTTCTCAATCGAAAAAGATTATTAGCGGTTTACTATTTTTTAATCTTTAATAAACGGAAGGATGAGCAAGCGTTTGGTGATGCTTATGACCGCTTATTATGGTTATTGAAAAAAGCTGGTGTCGCTAAGCGAGAAGAAGAAACGATTAGAGAATTTGCGCATCGTATTGATAAGCAATACGCAATGCAACATATGACCACTTTGACGAGAAATTATGAGCGGATTAATTATGGAAATGGTCCAGCGGTGTTGTTGTGGAATGAGAATAAACAAATATGGCAAACTATAATAAAAAAAATCGTTTCTTGACCAAGGTAGGTACGTAGGATACAATGTATCCGTGTTTTATGTCGAGATAAGTCAATGAGATTCCTTCATATATTCTCAGGAATAGGGCCTGAGAGTTTCTACGAAACCACCGTAAATGGTTTCTGCTATGAAGGCGGAATGTGAAAGAGCTAGATTCTGCCTTTGTCTTTTAGCGAAAGGGAATCTGGCTTTTTCTTTACATAAGAAGATAAAAATAGAGGGTGGATGAAACGTGGAAAACATCAATGAAATGGTCGTTGTACTGGATTTTGGAGGGCAATATAATCAGCTAATCGCAAGAAGGATTAGAGATTTAGGGGTATATAGCGAACTACATCCTAATACAATCACTGCAGAAGAAATTAAAAAAATGAATCCAAAAGGAATTATTTTCTCTGGTGGACCTAACAGTGCTTATGTTGAAGGTGCTCCTAAATGTGATGAAGCTATTTATGACCTTAACATTCCGATCTTAGGGATTTGCTATGGCATGCAACTTATGACACAGCATTTTGGAGGGAAAGTAGAAGCGGCTGAACATCGTGAGTATGGGAAAGCAAATATTAAAATTGAAAACCAATCAAAGTTATATAAAGGGCTTCCGATTGAGCAACCGGTTTGGATGAGTCATGGAGATTTAATTGTAGCTCCTCCTGAAGGGTTCGTTGTAGATGCGTTTAATCCTTCTTGCCCTGTTGCGGGTATGAGTAATGAAGAAAAAGGCTTTTACGGTGTTCAATTTCATCCAGAAGTGCGTCATTCTCAGTTTGGAAATGAACTGCTAGAGAACTTTGTATTTAATGTATGTGAGTGCGAAGGCAATTGGTCAATGGAGAACTTTATTGAAATTGAAATGGCGAAAATTAAAGAACTAGTTGGAGATAAAAAAGTTCTATGTGCCCTAAGTGGTGGAGTGGATTCTTCTGTTGTAGCTGTACTAATTCATAAAGCTATCGGTGATCAACTGACATGTATGTTTATTGACCATGGTCTTCTTCGAAAAGGCGAGGCTGAAAGTGTCATGAAAACATTTAGTGAAGGCTTCAATATGAATGTCATCAAAATAGATGCTCAAGATCGTTTCTTAGGAAAGTTAAAAGGCGTAGAAGACCCTGAGCAAAAACGTAAGATTATCGGTAATGAGTTTATTTATGTGTTTGAGGAAGAAGCCTCAAAATTAACGGATATGGATTTCCTTGCACAAGGAACTCTTTATACAGATATCATTGAAAGCGGAACAGCGACTGCTCAAACGATTAAATCACACCATAATGTAGGTGGATTACCGGAAGATATGAAATTTGAACTTATTGAACCTTTGAACACATTATTTAAAGATGAAGTTCGTAAATTAGGGGCAGAGTTAGGAATTGCTGATGAAATCGTATGGCGCCAACCGTTCCCGGGACCGGGTTTAGGTATACGTGTGCTTGGTGAAATTACAGATGAAAAGCTAGAGATTGTTCGTGAATCGGATGCGATTCTTCGTGAAGAAATTAAAAAAGCGGGATTAGACCGTGAAATCTGGCAGTACTTTACCGCTCTTCCGAATATGAGAAGTGTAGGTGTTATGGGTGATGCTAGAACTTATGATTATACAGTGGGGATCCGTGCGGTGACTTCCATTGATGGGATGACGTCCGATTGGGCACGTATTCCGTACGATGTGCTTGAAATCATTTCTACTCGTATTGTTAATGAAGTTAAGCATGTTAACCGCGTTGTTTATGATATTACATCAAAACCACCTGCAACAATTGAGTGGGAATAATTTACGAATATTAAAATAAAAAACAGTGAAAAACGTTCGGATTTGTAGTTGACATTTTAAAGCGCGCTTGTTATATTTTTAATGAAAGTAATGAATCGAATTTTCGTATAATCTAGGGGATATGGCCCTTGAGTCTCTACCAAGCTACCGTAAATGGCTTGACTACGGGAAATCGGAATGTCAGCAAGTAACGTGATGAAGCGCGCCGTCCGTTATCTGCTTTTCCAGATTTTTTGTTGTCAATGCTTCAGGTAGAATTTACCTGGAGTTTTTTTGATCTATTTTGGAATCTGGTGCTATTTTTAGTACATAGTAATCATGAGGAGGTAATTTTAAATGGATCGTTATTTCGGATTTAAAGAGCAAGGTACTAGCTATCGTCAAGAGACGATTGCAGGACTTACGACGTTTTTGTCAATGGCTTATATTCTTTTTGTTAACCCACTAATTTTGGGTGATGCAGGAATGGATATGCAAGCGGTGTTTGTTGCAACAGCACTAGCTGCTGCAATTGGTACTTTAATCATGGGACTTCTTGCAAATTATCCAATTGCTTTAGCGCCAGGTATGGGTTTAAATGCATTTTTCGCTTATTCTGTTGTATTAGGAATGGGTATTAGTTGGCAGGTGGCTCTATTTGGGGTATTCATGTCGGGTATTATCTTTATTATTATCACAGTGTCAGGTATCCGTGAGGTCATTATCAATGCCATTCCAGCTGAGTTAAAATATGCAGCTGCAGCAGGTATCGGGTTATTTATCGCTTTTATCGGTTTGAAAAATGCAGGAATTGTTGTTCCTTATGAAGCAACTGCAGTTACATTAGGTCATCTTGGACATCCACCTACGTTATTAGCGATTTTTGGTTTAGTCGTTACAGTTATCTTTATGGTTCGTGGAGTCAAAGGTGGAATTTTCTATGGTATGATTTTGACATCGTTTGTTGGAGTTCTTACTGGAGTTATTAATTGGGATGGAGGAATTGTAAGTAGTGTTCCCGATATGTCTCCGACTTTCCTTGCGGCATTCGATATTACATGGGCAGAAATTTTTACAGTTCAATTATTGGTCGTCATTCTTACATTCTTATTTGTAGACTTTTTTGATACTGCTGGAACGTTATATGCAGTAGCAAACCAAGCGGGATTTGTAAAAGATAATAAACTTCCAAGAGCGAACAAAGCGTTACTTGCAGATTCAAGTGCTACATCAATCGGTGCTCTTTTAGGGACATCGACTACTACAGCTTATATTGAATCATCTTCAGGTGTTGCAGCTGGAGGGCGAACAGGATTTACTTCTGTTATAACTGCGGCATTGTTCGTAATCGCATTGTTCTTTTCTCCATTGCTTGGTGTCATAACCGCTCAAGTAACGGCACCTGCGTTAATTATTGTGGGAATTTTGATGGCTTCTTCATTGGGGCTTATCGATTGGAAAAAGTTCGAGATTGCAGTTCCGGCATTTTTAACAGTCATTGCAATGCCATTAACATATAGTATCGCAACTGGTATCGCACTAGGATTCATTATGTATCCTGTAACGATGTTAGTAAAAGGTAAAGGAAAAGAAGTTCATCCTTTAATGTATGTTCTCTTCTTCGTCTTTCTTGCTTACTTTGTTTTCTTAGGAGAATAGTAAATATCCACAGTCCTTACATGTTTCATGTAGGGGCTGTTTTTTATTGGATAAAAATACCACACATAAAAGTATTGCATCATGATTCTAGAATTGTTATAGTTATTACCTGTCACCCAAGCAAACAGTTCATTTTTATAGTGAATGAAAAAAGGTGTTGACACTAAATCGAAAGCTTGCTAATATAGAGAAGTCGCTTTTGCGAGGGTATCGTATAAAGCTAACGAATAGCTCTTTGAAAACTGAACAGAACAAAGCCAAGCGAAGAGATACATGATATCTCATTGTCGTTGCAAAACGACAAACCCGTCATTGTAAAATGACAAAAAGTTGCGAAAGCAACACTTTTAAGAGCTTAATCAACTCACTTTTATGGAGAGTTTGATCCTGGCTCAGGACGAACGCTGGCGGCGTGCCTAATACATGCAAGTCGAGCGGACTGTTTAAAAGCTTGCTTTTAAACAGTTAGCGGCGGACGGGTGAGTAACACGTGGGCAACCTGCCCTGTAGACTGGGATAACACCGAGAAATCGGTGCTAATACCGGATAACTTTGAGGTCACATGACCTCAAATTAAAAGATGGCTCCGGCTATCACTACAGGATGGGCCCGCGGCGCATTAGCTAGTTGGTAGGGTAACGGCCTACCAAGGCGACGATGCGTAGCCGACCTGAGAGGGTGATCGGCCACACTGGGACTGAGACACGGCCCAGACTCCTACGGGAGGCAGCAGTAGGGAATCTTCCGCAATGGACGAAAGTCTGACGGAGCAACGCCGCGTGAACGATGAAGGCCTTCGGGTCGTAAAGTTCTGTTGTTAGGGAAGAACAAGTGCCGTTCGAATAGGTCGGCACCTTGACGGTACCTAACCAGAAAGCCACGGCTAACTACGTGCCAGCAGCCGCGGTAATACGTAGGTGGCAAGCGTTGTCCGGAATTATTGGGCGTAAAGCGCGCGCAGGCGGTCTTTTAAGTCTGATGTGAAAGCCCACGGCTCAACCGTGGAGGGTCATTGGAAACTGGGAGACTTGAGTGCAGAAGAGGAGAGTGGAATTCCACGTGTAGCGGTGAAATGCGTAGATATGTGGAGGAACACCAGTGGCGAAGGCGACTCTCTGGTCTGTAACTGACGCTGAGGCGCGAAAGCGTGGGGAGCAAACAGGATTAGATACCCTGGTAGTCCACGCCGTAAACGATGAGTGCTAGGTGTTAGGGGTTTCGATGCCCTTAGTGCCGAAGTTAACACAGTAAGCACTCCGCCTGGGGAGTACGGCCGCAAGGCTGAAACTCAAAGGAATTGACGGGGGCCCGCACAAGCAGTGGAGCATGTGGTTTAATTCGAAGCAACGCGAAGAACCTTACCAGGTCTTGACATCCTTTGACCACCCTAGAGATAGGGCTTTCCCCTTCGGGGGACAAAGTGACAGGTGGTGCATGGTTGTCGTCAGCTCGTGTCGTGAGATGTTGGGTTAAGTCCCGCAACGAGCGCAACCCTTGATCTTAGTTGCCAGCATTCAGTTGGGCACTCTAAGGTGACTGCCGGTGACAAACCGGAGGAAGGTGGGGATGACGTCAAATCATCATGCCCCTTATGACCTGGGCTACACACGTGCTACAATGGATGGTACAAAGGGCTGCAAAACCGCGAGGTTGAGCGAATCCCATAAAACCATTCTCAGTTCGGATTGTAGGCTGCAACTCGCCTACATGAAGCCGGAATTGCTAGTAATCGCGGATCAGCATGCCGCGGTGAATACGTTCCCGGGCCTTGTACACACCGCCCGTCACACCACGAGAGTTTGTAACACCCGAAGTCGGTGAGGTAACCTTTTAGGAGCCAGCCGCCTAAGGTGGGACAGATGATTGGGGTGAAGTCGTAACAAGGTAGCCGTATCGGAAGGTGCGGCTGGATCACCTCCTTTCTATGGAGTAATACTCTAGTCGAAGTTCATTACGTTAGTAATGAATTACAGCTTGCGCTTTGTTCGTTCAGTTTTGAGGGAGTTATCCTTCTAATTAAATAAGGTTGTGGGCCTATAGCTCAGCTGGTTAGAGCGCACGCCTGATAAGCGTGAGGTCGATGGTTCGAGTCCATTTAGGCCCACCATACAAACTTCTACCGAATTGTTATAACAAGGTTCGGGATTTAATTGTCTTTAGCATCAATACTGCTTCGGGGCCTTAGCTCAGCTACGAGCAGTAACGTCTTGAAAGGACTGCGAGTTGTTTCGACGCATAGTCATCAAGACTAAGCTTGTAGAGGAAGAAACAGGACCTACTTTAGAATTAACATCTATACTACTCCGGGGCCTTAGCTCAGCTGGGAGAGCGCCTGCCTTGCACGCAGGAGGTCAGCGGTTCGATCCCGCTAGGCTCCACCAATTACCAAACATTGGTTGTTGAAAAACAATCAAAATTCTATTAAAGTATAGTGGTTGCTCTTTTTTGAGGCAACGAGGTGATCTTTGAAAACTAGATAGTAATGCATTGAAGTTTTACCGGATCAACATCTATTGATGTTGAGAAGAGAGAACTGAGATAGTCAAGAATTCTTCAACGTCTTAAGTCAATCTATTGATTGACAATTAATTACAGATGGATTAGAAACAAGGAGTTCGAGGAAGTGAAGCTTTGAGGAGCGGAGTGTACGTTTAACGGGTACTCGAGCACCGCAGAAGCGAACTGACGAAGAAATCCGCCGTTTATAAACCAGCTGAGGTTAAGTTAGAAAGGGCGCACGGTGAATGCCTTGGCACTAGGAGCCGACGAAGGACGGGACGAACACCGATATGCCTCGGGGAGCTGTAAGTAAGCTTTGATCCGGGGATTTCCGAATGGGGGAACCCACCATCCGTAATGGGATGGTATCCATATCTGAATACATAGGATATGAGAAGGCAGACCTGGGGAACTGAAACATCTAAGTACCCAGAGGAAGAGAAAGCAAATGCGATTTCCTGAGTAGCGGCGAGCGAAACGGAAACAGCCCAAACCAAGAAGCTTGCTTCTTGGGGTTGTAGGACACTCTATACGGAGTCAGAAAAGAACGGGGTAGATGAAGCGGTCTGGAAAGACTGGCCAAAGAAGGTAACAGCCCTGTAGTCAAAACTTCGTTCTCTCCAGAGTGGATCCTGAGTACGGCGGGACACGTGAAACCCCGTCGGAATCCGGGAGGACCATCTCCCAAGGCTAAATACTCCCTAGTGACCGATAGTGAACCAGTACCGTGAGGGAAAGGTGAAAAGCACCCCGGGAGGGGAGTGAAATAGATCCTGAAACCGTGTGCCTACAAGTAGTTGGAGCCCGTTAATGGGTGACAGCGTGCCTTTTGTAGAATGAACCGGCGAGTTACGATTACGTGCAAGGTTAAGCTGATGAGGCGGAGCCGTAGCGAAAGCGAGTCTGAATAGGGCGAGTTAGTACGTGGTCGTAGACCCGAAACCGTGTGATCTACCCATGTCCAGGGTGAAGTTCAGGTAACACTGAATGGAGGCCCGAACCCACGCGTGTTGAAAAACGCGGGGATGAGGTGTGGGTAGGGGTGAAATGCCAATCGAACTCGGAGATAGCTGGTTCTCCCCGAAATAGCTTTAGGGCTAGCCTCGAGGGAAGAGTATTGGAGGTAGAGCACTGATTGGACTAGGGGTCCCCACAGGATTACCGAATTCAGTCAAACTCCGAATGCCAAATACTTATCCTCGGGAGTCAGACTGCGAGTGCTAAGATCCGTAGTCAAGAGGGAAACAGCCCAGACCATCAGCTAAGGTCCCAAAGTATACGTTAAGTGGAAAAGGATGTGGAGTTGCACAGACAACCAGGATGTTGGCTTAGAAGCAGCCACCATTTAAAGAGTGCGTAATAGCTCACTGGTCGAGTGACTCTGCGCCGAAAATGTACCGGGGCTAAACGTATCACCGAAGCTATGGATTGTCCTAACGGACAGTGGTAGGGGAGCGTTCTGCGTGCAGCGAAGTCAGACCGAGAGGACTGGTGGAGCGCGTAGAAGTGAGAATGCCGGTATGAGTAGCGAAAAGAGGGGTGAGAATCCCCTCCGTCGAAAGCCCAAGGTTTCCTGAGGAAGGCTCGTCCGCTCAGGGTAAGTCGGGACCTAAGCCGAGGCCGAAAGGCGTAGGCGATGGACAACAGGTTGAAATTCCTGTACCACCTCCTCACCGTTTGAGTAATGGGGGGACGCAGTAAGGTAGGGTAAGCGCACTGATGGATATGTGCGTCTAAGCAGTTAGGCTGGTGAATAGGCAAATCCGTTCACCATGAAGGCTGAGCTGTGATAGCGAGGGAAATTAAGTACCGAAGTTCCTGATCCTACACTGCCAAGAAAAGCCTCTAGCGAGGTGAGAGGTGCCCGTACCGTAAACCGACACAGGTAGGCGAGAAGAGAATTCTAAGACGCTCGGGAGAACTCTCGTTAAGGAACTCGGCAAAATGACCCCGTAACTTCGGGAGAAGGGGTGCTCTGATAGGGTGCAAGCCCGAGAGAGCCGCAGTGAAAAGATCCAAGCGACTGTTTAGCAAAAACACAGGTCTCTGCGAAGCCGTAAGGCGAAGTATAGGGGCTGACACCTGCCCGGTGCTGGAAGGTTAAGAGGAGGGGTTAGCCGCAAGGCGAAGCTCTGAATTGAAGCCCCAGTAAACGGCGGCCGTAACTATAACGGTCCTAAGGTAGCGAAATTCCTTGTCGGGTAAGTTCCGACCCGCACGAATGGTGTAACGATTTGGATACTGTCTCAACGAGAGACCCGGTGAAATTATATTACCTGTGAAGATGCAGGTTACCCGCGACAGGACGGAAAGACCCCATGGAGCTTTACTGTAGCTTGATATTGGATTTTGGTACAGTTTGTACAGGATAGGTAGGAGCCTTGGAAGCCGGAGCGCTAGCTTCGGTGGAGGCGTCGGTGGGATACTACCCTGACTGTACTGAAATTCTAACCTCGAGCCGTGATCCGGTTCAGGGACAGTGTCAGGTGGGCAGTTTGACTGGGGCGGTCGCCTCCTAAACAGTAACGGAGGCGCCCAAAGGTTCCCTCAGAATGGTTGGAAATCATTCGAAGAGTGCAAAGGCATAAGGGAGCTTGACTGCGAGACCTACAAGTCGAGCAGGGACGAAAGTCGGGCTTAGTGATCCGGTGGTTCCGCATGGAAGGGCCATCGCTCAACGGATAAAAGCTACCCTGGGGATAACAGGCTTATCTCCCCCAAGAGTCCACATCGACGGGGAGGTTTGGCACCTCGATGTCGGCTCATCGCATCCTGGGGCTGAAGTAGGTCCCAAGGGTTGGGCTGTTCGCCCATTAAAGCGGTACGCGAGCTGGGTTCAGAACGTCGTGAGACAGTTCGGTCCCTATCCGTCGCGGGCGCAGGAAATTTGAGAGGAGCTGTCCTTAGTACGAGAGGACCGGGATGGACACACCGCTGGTGTACCAGTTGTTCCGCCAGGAGCATAGCTGGGTAGCTACGTGTGGACGGGATAAGCGCTGAAAGCATCTAAGCGTGAAGCCCCCCTCAAGATGAGATTTCCCATGGAGTTAATCCAGTAAGACCCCTTAGAGATGATGAGGTTGATAGGTCTCGGGTGGAAGCGTGGTGACACGTGGAGCTGAGAGATACTAATCGGTCGAGGACTTATCCTATAAATAAGACGAAGATTGACTACAATGCATACTATCTAGTTTTGAGAGATCACGTAAGTGATATTTCAATTAAATAAGTCTAGTGGCGATAGCGAAGAGGTCACACCCGTTCCCATGCCGAACACGGAAGTTAAGCTCTTCAGCGCCGATGGTAGTTGGGGGCTTCCCCCTGTGAGAGTAGGACGTTGCTAGGCTTACACATTCCCTTACGAGAGAGTGATATGATTGCTCTATTAAGCGAATCGTATGGAATTGTAAATCAAATGATTACCAATAATTGTTGGTTGCGAATTGTGATTTTTGCTGCTAGAATTAGTATTCTTATTAGTGAAATACTAGTAAAAAGCACTTTACCAAAAAATATCTGTTGCAATCTCTGTTATAAAATGTTATCATTAAATTCTTGTCACTTAGACAAGACAATATAGCTCTTTGAAAACTGAACAGAACAAAGCCAAGCGAAAGAGATACATGATATCTCGTCAATTTTTTTAAAAAAACTTATGAGCTTAATCAACTCACTTTTATGGAGAGTTTGATCCTGGCTCAGGACGAACGCTGGCGGCGTGCCTAATACATGCAAGTCGAGCGGACTGTTTAAAAGCTTGCTTTTAAACAGTTAGCGGCGGACGGGTGAGTAACACGTGGGCAACCTGCCCTGTAGACTGGGATAACACCGAGAAATCGGTGCTAATACCGGATAACTTTGAGGTCACATGACCTCAAATTAAAAGATGGCTCCGGCTATCACTACAGGATGGGCCCGCGGCGCATTAGCTAGTTGGTAGGGTAACGGCCTACCAAGGCGACGATGCGTAGCCGACCTGAGAGGGTGATCGGCCACACTGGGACTGAGACACGGCCCAGACTCCTACGGGAGGCAGCAGTAGGGAATCTTCCGCAATGGACGAAAGTCTGACGGAGCAACGCCGCGTGAACGATGAAGGCCTTCGGGTCGTAAAGTTCTGTTGTTAGGGAAGAACAAGTGCCGTTCGAATAGGTCGGCACCTTGACGGTACCTAACCAGAAAGCCACGGCTAACTACGTGCCAGCAGCCGCGGTAATACGTAGGTGGCAAGCGTTGTCCGGAATTATTGGGCGTAAAGCGCGCGCAGGCGGTCTTTTAAGTCTGATGTGAAAGCCCACGGCTCAACCGTGGAGGGTCATTGGAAACTGGGAGACTTGAGTGCAGAAGAGGAGAGTGGAATTCCACGTGTAGCGGTGAAATGCGTAGATATGTGGAGGAACACCAGTGGCGAAGGCGACTCTCTGGTCTGTAACTGACGCTGAGGCGCGAAAGCGTGGGGAGCAAACAGGATTAGATACCCTGGTAGTCCACGCCGTAAACGATGAGTGCTAGGTGTTAGGGGTTTCGATGCCCTTAGTGCCGAAGTTAACACAGTAAGCACTCCGCCTGGGGAGTACGGCCGCAAGGCTGAAACTCAAAGGAATTGACGGGGGCCCGCACAAGCAGTGGAGCATGTGGTTTAATTCGAAGCAACGCGAAGAACCTTACCAGGTCTTGACATCCTTTGACCACCCTAGAGATAGGGCTTTCCCCTTCGGGGGACAAAGTGACAGGTGGTGCATGGTTGTCGTCAGCTCGTGTCGTGAGATGTTGGGTTAAGTCCCGCAACGAGCGCAACCCTTGATCTTAGTTGCCAGCATTCAGTTGGGCACTCTAAGGTGACTGCCGGTGACAAACCGGAGGAAGGTGGGGATGACGTCAAATCATCATGCCCCTTATGACCTGGGCTACACACGTGCTACAATGGATGGTACAAAGGGCTGCAAAACCGCGAGGTTGAGCGAATCCCATAAAACCATTCTCAGTTCGGATTGTAGGCTGCAACTCGCCTACATGAAGCCGGAATTGCTAGTAATCGCGGATCAGCATGCCGCGGTGAATACGTTCCCGGGCCTTGTACACACCGCCCGTCACACCACGAGAGTTTGTAACACCCGAAGTCGGTGAGGTAACCTTTTAGGAGCCAGCCGCCTAAGGTGGGACAGATGATTGGGGTGAAGTCGTAACAAGGTAGCCGTATCGGAAGGTGCGGCTGGATCACCTCCTTTCTATGGAGTAATACTCTAGTCGAAGTTCAAACCTTGTGTTTGAACTATAGCTTGCGCTTTGTTCGTTCAGTTTTGAGGGAGTTATCTCTCAAGTAAGAATATGCAGTGATGCCTTGTGCTCCTGCGCGCTCCTTGCGTCGCTTTCTCGTCGCAAAGCTGCACGTAGTAGTTTCAAGTAGCTTATCAAGAAGGTAAGCAAATCAGCTGCTTTGATCTTTGAAAACTAGATAGTAATGCATTAAGATTTTACCGGCTCGTTATTATTTGATATCGAGTGAGTGAATCTGAGAAGTCAAGAATTCTTCAAACGTCTTAAGTCAATCTATGGATTGATTAATAACTAGATGATTTATCATCAAGGTTAAGTTAGAAAGGGCGCACGGTGAATGCCTTGGCACTAGGAGCCGACGAAGGACGGGACGAACACCGATATGCCTCGGGGAGCTGTAAGTAAGCTTTGATCCGGGGATTTCCGAATGGGGGAACCCACCATCCGTAATGGGATGGTATCCATATCTGAATACATAGGATATGTGAAGGCAGACCTGGGGAACTGAAACATCTAAGTACCCAGAGGAAGAGAAAGCAAATGCGATTTCCTGAGTAGCGGCGAGCGAAACGGAAACAGCCCAAACCAAGAAGCTTGCTTCTTGGGGTTGTAGGACACTCTATACGGAGTCAGAAAAGAACGGGGTAGATGAAGCGGTCTGGAAAGACTGGCCAAAGAAGGTAACAGCCCTGTAGTCAAAACTTCGTTCTCTCCAGAGTGGATCCTGAGTACGGCGGGACACGTGAAACCCCGTCGGAATCCGGGAGGACCATCTCCCAAGGCTAAATACTCCCTAGTGACCGATAGTGAACCAGTACCGTGAGGGAAAGGTGAAAAGCACCCCGGGAGGGGAGTGAAATAGATCCTGAAACCGTGTGCCTACAAGTAGTTGGAGCCCGTTAATGGGTGACAGCGTGCCTTTTGTAGAATGAACCGGCGAGTTACGATTACGTGCAAGGTTAAGCTGATGAGGCGGAGCCGTAGCGAAAGCGAGTCTGAATAGGGCGAGTTAGTACGTGGTCGTAGACCCGAAACCGTGTGATCTACCCATGTCCAGGGTGAAGTTCAGGTAACACTGAATGGAGGCCCGAACCCACGCGTGTTGAAAAACGCGGGGATGAGGTGTGGGTAGGGGTGAAATGCCAATCGAACTCGGAGATAGCTGGTTCTCCCCGAAATAGCTTTAGGGCTAGCCTCGAGGGAAGAGTATTGGAGGTAGAGCACTGATTGGACTAGGGGTCCCCACAGGATTACCGAATTCAGTCAAACTCCGAATGCCAAATACTTATCCTCGGGAGTCAGACTGCGAGTGCTAAGATCCGTAGTCAAGAGGGAAACAGCCCAGACCATCAGCTAAGGTCCCAAAGTATACGTTAAGTGGAAAAGGATGTGGAGTTGCACAGACAACCAGGATGTTGGCTTAGAAGCAGCCACCATTTAAAGAGTGCGTAATAGCTCACTGGTCGAGTGACTCTGCGCCGAAAATGTACCGGGGCTAAACGTATCACCGAAGCTATGGATTGTCCTAACGGACAGTGGTAGGGGAGCGTTCTGCGTGCAGCGAAGTCAGACCGAGAGGACTGGTGGAGCGCGTAGAAGTGAGAATGCCGGTATGAGTAGCGAAAAGAGGGGTGAGAATCCCCTCCGTCGAAAGCCCAAGGTTTCCTGAGGAAGGCTCGTCCGCTCAGGGTAAGTCGGGACCTAAGCCGAGGCCGAAAGGCGTAGGCGATGGACAACAGGTTGAAATTCCTGTACCACCTCCTCACCGTTTGAGTAATGGGGGGACGCAGTAAGGTAGGGTAAGCGCACTGATGGATATGTGCGTCTAAGCAGTTAGGCTGGTGAATAGGCAAATCCGTTCACCATGAAGGCTGAGCTGTGATAGCGAGGGAAATTAAGTACCGAAGTTCCTGATCCTACACTGCCAAGAAAAGCCTCTAGCGAGGTGAGAGGTGCCCGTACCGTAAACCGACACAGGTAGGCGAGAAGAGAATTCTAAGACGCTCGGGAGAACTCTCGTTAAGGAACTCGGCAAAATGACCCCGTAACTTCGGGAGAAGGGGTGCTCTGATAGGGTGCAAGCCCGAGAGAGCCGCAGTGAAAAGATCCAAGCGACTGTTTAGCAAAAACACAGGTCTCTGCGAAGCCGTAAGGCGAAGTATAGGGGCTGACACCTGCCCGGTGCTGGAAGGTTAAGAGGAGGGGTTAGCCGCAAGGCGAAGCTCTGAATTGAAGCCCCAGTAAACGGCGGCCGTAACTATAACGGTCCTAAGGTAGCGAAATTCCTTGTCGGGTAAGTTCCGACCCGCACGAATGGTGTAACGATTTGGATACTGTCTCAACGAGAGACCCGGTGAAATTATATTACCTGTGAAGATGCAGGTTACCCGCGACAGGACGGAAAGACCCCATGGAGCTTTACTGTAGCTTGATATTGGATTTTGGTACAGTTTGTACAGGATAGGTAGGAGCCTTGGAAGCCGGAGCGCTAGCTTCGGTGGAGGCGTCGGTGGGATACTACCCTGACTGTACTGAAATTCTAACCTCGAGCCGTGATCCGGTTCAGGGACAGTGTCAGGTGGGCAGTTTGACTGGGGCGGTCGCCTCCTAAACAGTAACGGAGGCGCCCAAAGGTTCCCTCAGAATGGTTGGAAATCATTCGAAGAGTGCAAAGGCATAAGGGAGCTTGACTGCGAGACCTACAAGTCGAGCAGGGACGAAAGTCGGGCTTAGTGATCCGGTGGTTCCGCATGGAAGGGCCATCGCTCAACGGATAAAAGCTACCCTGGGGATAACAGGCTTATCTCCCCCAAGAGTCCACATCGACGGGGAGGTTTGGC
This sequence comes from Bacillus alkalicellulosilyticus, assembly GCF_002019795.1. Taxonomy (GTDB): domain Bacteria; phylum Bacillota; class Bacilli; order Bacillales; family Bacillaceae_F; genus Bacillus_AO; species Bacillus_AO alkalicellulosilyticum. Next base: position 266,635 of record NZ_KV917381.1, read on the forward strand.
ACCTCGATGTCGGCTCATCGCATCCTGGGGCTGAAGTAGGTCCCAAGGGTTGGGCTGTTCGCCCATTAAAGCGGTACGCGAGCTGGGTTCAGAACGTCGTGAGACAGTTCGGTCCCTATCCGTCGCGGGCGCAGGAAATTTGAGAGGAGCTGTCCTTAGTACGAGAGGACCGGGATGGACACACCGCTGGTGTACCAGTTGTTCCGCCAGGAGCATAGCTGGGTAGCTACGTGTGGACGGGATAAGCGCTGAAAGCATCTAAGCGTGAAGCCCCCCTCAAGATGAGATTTCCCATGGAGTTAATCCAGTAAGACCCCTTAGAGATGATGAGGTTGATAGGTCTCGGGTGGAAGCGTGGTGACACGTGGAGCTGAGAGATACTAATCGGTCGAGGACTTATCCTATAAATAAGACGAAGATTGACTACAATGCATACTATCTAGTTTTGAGAGATCACGTAAGTGATGTTTCAACTAAATAAGTCTAGTGGCGATAGCGAAGAGGTCACACCCGTTCCCATGCCGAACACGGAAGTTAAGCTCTTCAGCGCCGATGGTAGTTGGGGGCTTCCCCCTGTGAGAGTAGGACGTTGCTAGGCAGATAAAGTACACTTCAATCGAGGTGTGCTTTTTTTATGTTCACCGGAGATTAGACTAATACAGATACTTAACAAAATAATGAGAAAAGAAAAACCGTTACCATAACAAAGAGGAAAGTAACCAAAGTGGTAACGGAAACCAAAGAACCGTGCCCGAAGCCAAGGAAAAAGTAGCCCGAGCGGTAACGCAAACCCATTACTCAGTAAGGAAAAATACTACTCCTCAATCTCATAGTCAGCTAATTCAAAAGAAACGCATGAAATAGAAAACTTTGGCAATACTAATCCTTACCATGCATATCGGAGGAAAGCTAATGCCAGCAATTGTATCAGTAAGCACCTACAATCCACCACATACGCTCAAGCAAGAGCTGACAACAGAATTTGCAAGAGAGTTATTTGAAGAAAACTATGAGGACATTGATCGGTTGTTAACGGTCTTTAAAAATGGGGAGATAAAGGAACGCCATTTTTCGGTACCACTTTCATGGTTTCGAGAAAGTCATTCGTTACAAGAGAAGAATGATATATATATTGAGCTAGCAACGGAATATGGAGTAAAGGCGATAGAGAAATGTTTATCAAACAAAGATTTTTTAGCAATGCCTATACCAATAGAGGAAATTGATGCAATTGTATTTGTCTCTAGCACAGGAATGTCGACGCCAAGCATTGATGCACGGATTATGAATCATCTTCCTTTTTCACGGAATACAAAAAGAATTCCGCTTTGGGGGTTAGGATGTGCAGGTGGTGGGGCAGGCATTAGCCGTGCACATGAATTTTGTTTGGCCTATCCAGATGCTAAGGTGCTAGTGGTTTGTGTGGAACTATGTAGTTTAACGTTTCAACGTGATGACCGGTCAAAGAGTAACTTAATAGGTACCTCTTTGTTTGCAGATGGCGTAGCCTGCGCTCTTGTGGTAGGTGATACGTATCAAAAAACTGATATATCTCTTAAACCGACCATTCCCCACATAAAAGCATCTCATTCTGAATTAATGTCAGACTCTGAAAATGTCATGGGCTGGAATATAAGAGACGAAGGATTGCATGTTGTTTTTTCAAGAAGCATTCCATCAATTATAGAAAATTGGTTAAAGCCGGTTGTAGAAAAGTTTTTGGAAGAGGAATCTTACGGAGTACATGACATAACTCATTTCATCGCTCACCCTGGAGGGAAAAAGGTGCTAGAGGCGTATGAAGCATCTTTAGGGTATACACCCGATAAAACAGCTATCTCAAAGAAAGTGTTACAAGAGCATGGCAATATGTCTTCTCCAACTGTTTTATATGTATTACAAGAATATATGAAGCAAGAAAATAAACAGGGTAATGTTGGCTTAATGGCTGCACTAGGTCCTGGATTTTGTTCAGAATTAGTCTTACTAGAGTGGCAATAGGAGGAATCAGGATGTTTCTATTCATTATTATAATTGTTGTTATACAACGATTAGTTGAATTGCTTATAGCCAACCGAAATGCAAAATGGATGAAAGCTCAGGGAGGAATTGAAATTGGGGCCTCTCATTATAAATATATCGTATTTCTGCATATCAGCTTTTTTATAAGCTTACTAATAGAAGGTCTACGTACGACTAGTGAAATGACATCTTGGTGGTGGATTCCTTTTATACTTTTTGTGATAGCACAAATAGGCAGAGTATGGAGCTTGTCTTCGTTAGGAAAGTATTGGAATACGAGAATTATCATCCTTCCTGGTGCTAAGGTCGTAGCAAAGGGGCCTTATCGCTTTATGAGGCATCCTAATTACGTCATTGTAGCTACTGAAATCATCGTATTACCTATTATGTTTCAAGCGTATGTGACGGCTATTGTATTTACGATTTTAAATGCAATCATTCTATCGATTCGTATACGTGAAGAAGAAAATGGACTGCGAAGCCTAACAGATTATGAGAAAGTGTTTGAAAATCGTTTTCGTTTTATCCCCTTCCTAAGAGGACTACGGCGCTAATTTAACTTTTAATTAGTTCTATTAAAGGGTAACGATATAGAACAGCATGAAAAATAGCCAGAAAAAAAGGAATAATCCCTTTTCAGAGGCTATTTTTTTTGTTATTCTTACGCGGGTAGTTTTTTATGAAACATTTAGGTAACTATAAAAGAGAGGGGTTGATTATGTAATGGATTGGCTTCTAGAAAATGCACTTATGATGATTGTTATTATTCTTGTCATTAACATTGTTTATGTCACGTTATTTACAGTTCGGATGATTTTCACATTAAAAGGTCAACGAATGTTTGCTGCAGGCGTAAGTGTAATCGAAGTGATTGTTTATATTATTGGATTAGGTCTTGTCCTTGAAAATTTAAACCGAATTGAGAATCTAATTGCCTATGCAATCGGCTATGGAATTGGTGTGTTGGTAGGAATGAAAGTAGAGGAGAAGCTAGCATTAGGATATATCACAGTGAATGTAATCACGAAGGAATACGAACCAGATATTCCGAATGCACTTCGCGACAAAGGGTACGGGGTAACAAACTGGATTGCTTATGGGAGAGAAGGTGAACGACTAATGATGGAAATCTTAACATCAAGAAAATCAGAAACATTACTATATAAAACGGTAAAAGAACTCGATCCCAAAGCATTTATTATTTCCCATGAACCAAAAGCATTTTTCGGTGGGTTCTGGGTCAAAAAGATTCGGAGGTAAGTATGGCTACGAATAAAAAAAAGAAAATGCGTTTTGAAGTAAATGATGGAGAGACGATTAGTGAATGCTTAGATCGGATAGCAAGTGAAGGCTATACACCAGTTAGACGAATGGAGGAGCCTTTGTTTGAAGAGGTAAAGCAGGGGGGACAGGTGGAATACAAACCAGTTCGCCAAAAAACAATCTTTGAAGCCGTTTTAAACGAAAACGCTTCCTTATAATAGTAAAATACGAACAATTGCATTTATCAGCAACTTAACGTTCGATTTTTGTTTGACAAATCTTCTGACAAACTATAAGATTAATTTATCAAAACAAAAGAACGTTACCTCATATAATAGCAGGGATATGGCCTGCAAGTTTCTACCGACCGACCGTAAATCGTGAGACTATGAGGGAAGGCGCAGACTCCATAGATACACACATCGGAGTTTTGGTTTTGCAATGCTAATAAGCCTTGCTGATGGTTTGCTTTCTCTCATTATAGATAAGCCATCTGCAAGGTTTTTTATGTTTTTAAATAGGAGGACAAACAATGAATCCACAAGTAGGCGTAATCATGGGAAGTATTTCAGATTGGGAAACGATGAAACATGCATGTGATATTCTAGAAGAACTTGAAATTCCTTATGAAAAAAAGGTCGTGTCTGCTCATCGTACGCCTGACTTAATGTTTGAGTATGCCCAAGCCGCTAGAGAACGAGGGCTTAAAGTCATTATTGCAGGTGCTGGAGGAGCAGCTCATCTTCCAGGAATGGTTGCAGCAAAAACGGTCGTTCCGGTCATTGGAGTGCCTGTTCAATCAAAAGCACTAAATGGCTTAGATTCACTATTGTCAATCGTTCAAATGCCAGGCGGTGTTCCAGTAGCTACAGTAGCGATTGGCAAGGCAGGAGCGACAAATGCCGGGTTACTAGCAGCGCAAATCGTCGGAACGCAGGAAGAAAAAGTAGCGAATCGATTAGAACAGCGAAGAGAACAAACAAAGGCACAAGTATTAGAAAGCAGTGAACAACTATGACATTGATTCAACCTGGAAGCACCATTGGCTTTTTAGGTGGAGGTCAGTTGGGAAGAATGATGGCAATTTCAGCTCGCGAAATGGGGTACCGAATTGCTGTTTTAGAACCGACAGAAAATTCACCGTGTGGTCAAATTTCAGATATTGTTATTCAAGCTCAGTACGATGACCGTCAAGGAGCCATTGAGCTAGCTGAACATTGTGATGTACTTACTTATGAGTTTGAAAACATAGATAAAGAAACGGCAAGATGGCTTCAAGAAAATTTGTATTTGCCACAAGGATATAAGTTGCTTGAAACTTCTCAACATCGAGGAAGAGAAAAGAATGCAATTCAATCATTTGGCCTTCCAGTGGCTCCATTCTATGTTTTAGAAACCTTTGAACAGTTAGAAGATGCTATCCAAAAGATAGGCATTCCATCAGTCCTCAAGACTTGTACAGGTGGTTATGATGGCAAAGGCCAAGTCGTCATTCGCTCGGACGAAGACATCCAACCCGCCTTTGAAGAACTTGAAGGCAAAGGTGAGCTTGTGTTAGAGAAGTGGATAGTGTTTGAAAAAGAGTTATCTGTTATCGTTACAAGAAATGTTTCCGGCGAAGTGAAGACGTTCCCTGTCGCTGAAAACATCCATCGAAACAATATTTTACACCAGACGATTGTCCCAGCGAGAATTGATGAATCGATTCAAGAGCAAGCTAAGAAGATGGCTGTTAGACTAGCAGATGGATTAGAAATGGTTGGTACATTAGCCGTAGAGATGTTCTTAAATAAAGACGGCGAGATTTACATAAACGAGGTGGCACCTAGACCTCATAATTCTGGCCATTACACAATGAATGCTTGTAAAACATCTCAGTTTGAACAACACATTCGTGCGATTTGTGATTTACCACTAGGAGAAACGACACTAGTATCTCCAGTAGTTATGGTAAATATTTTAGGTGAACATGTACCTGCTGTAATGGACAAGTTATCCCAATTTGACACAGTAAAGCTTCACTTTTATGGAAAAGAAGAAGCGAAACAAGGTCGAAAAATGGGTCATATAAATGTATTGGCAGATTCTGTCGAGGAAGCTTTATCTAAAATTGAAAAATTAGCAATATGGGAATAATCTCATATAAAACGGAGGAGTAAAAACATGATTGAACGTTACACAAGACCTGAAATGGGTTCGATTTGGACAGAGGAAAACCGATACCAAGCATGGTTAGAGGTTGAGATTGTTGCCTGTGAGGCATGGGCTGAACTTGGAGTTATTCCTAAAGAAGATGTAGCTAAAATTAGAGAAAATGCTGGATTTGATGTCAATCGCATTCTAGAGATCGAACAAGATACTCGTCATGATGTTGTCGCTTTTACAAGAGCTGTTTCTGAAACATTAGGAGAAGAGCGTAAATGGGTTCACTATGGTTTAACATCAACAGACGTTGTTGATACAGCATTATCTTTCTTACTTCGCCAAGCAAATGAAATTTTAGAAAAAGATATCGAGAATTTCATTGAAATCTTAAAAAATAAAGCACTAGAACATAAAGATACAGTTATGATGGGACGTACACACGGAGTTCACGCTGAGCCGACAACATTTGGATTGAAACTTGCCCTATGGTATCAAGAAATGATTCGTAACTTAGAGCGTTTCAAACATGCAGCCAATGGTGTTCGTGTTGGTAAAATCTCGGGTGCTGTTGGAACATATGCAAACATCGATCCTTTCGTAGAAAAGTTTGTTTGTGAAAAATTAGGCTTAGAAGCAGCTCCAATTTCAACGCAAACATTACAACGTGACCGTCATGCCGAATATATGGCGTCATTAGCATTAATCGCAACATCAATTGAGAAATTTGCAGTTGAAATCCGTGGACTTCAAAAGAGTGAAACACGTGAAGTTGAAGAGTTTTTTGCAAAAGGTCAAAAAGGGTCTTCTGCTATGCCACATAAGCGTAACCCAATTGGTTCTGAAAACATGACAGGTCTTGCACGCGTAATTCGTGGTCATATGTTAACGGCATATGAAAATGTACCATTATGGCATGAAAGAGATATTTCTCACTCTTCAGCAGAACGAATCATCATTCCGGATGCAACAATTGCGTTAAATTACATGCTTAATCGTTTTGGAAACATCGTGAAGAACTTAACGGTATTCCCAGAAAACATGAAGCGTAACATGACAAGAACATATGGATTAATCTATTCTCAGCGTGTGCTTCTTTCTTTGATTGACAAAGGAATGGCTCGTGAAGAAGCATATGACCTTGTTCAACCCAAAACAGCAGAAGCGTGGGAAAAGGGAATTCAATTCCGCGAGTTAGTGGAAGCGGAAGAACGAATTACGTCAGTCCTTTCGCCAGCTGAAATTGATGATTGCTTCGATTATAACTATCACATTAAGAATGTAGATACGATTTTCAAACGTGTAGGTTTATTGTAAAAAATAAGAGCTATGGGGGCGAATAGAGTGGAGAAAAAAGAGTTGCTCTATGAAGGAAAAGCAAAACGGATTTATGCTACAAACCAGCAAGATGTGCTTTGGATTGAATACAAAGATGAAGCAACAGCTTTTAACGGAGAGAAAAAAGACACCATCGTTGGTAAAGCTAGATTAAACAATGAAATTACTTCGATTATTTTTACAACATTAACGGAGATGGGTGTTCCAAACCACTTTGTCGAAAGACTATCTGAGACAGAGCAACTGGTTAAAAAAGTAACGATAGTTCCATTAGAAGTTGTTGTCAGAAATATCTATGCTGGAAGCCTTTCAAAACGATTAGGAATCGAAGAAGGAAAAGCATTAGAGCAACCAATAGTAGAGTTTTACTATAAGGATGACGACTTAGGAGACCCTCTTGTGACAGAAGACCATATTGGCCTTTTGAACATTGCCACACCAGCACAATTAGCAACAATGAGAGAGTTAGGTTTTCAAGTCAATCAAGCACTACAAACTTTATTTGAAAAAATTAACGTTCGTCTCGTAGATTTTAAACTTGAGTTTGGTCTTACCGAAGAAGGTACATTATTGCTAGCTGATGAAATCTCACCGGATACATGCCGACTTTGGGATAAAGATACGAATGAAAAGTTTGATAAAGATTTATACCGTCGTAATATCGGAAACATTCAAGATGGATATCAAGAAATTTTAAATCGATTAGGAGGATCATCATGTTAAAAGTTAAAGTATTTGTTACGTTAAAGGAAAGTGTTCTTGACCCACAAGGAAGTGCTGTTACAAATTCTCTTCACGCTCTTTCATACAATGAAGTTAAAGAAGTTCGTATCGGTAAATATATGGAATTAACGCTTGAAAAAGGTGACTATGATTTAGATACAAGAGTGAAAGAAATGTGTGAAAAATTACTAGCTAATACAGTAATCGAAGTATTCCGTTATGAAGTTGAGGAGGTTGCGACATCATGAAATTTGCCGTCATAGTATTTCCAGGTTCAAACTGTGATGCGGATATGTACCATGCGATTAAGGATGGTCTTGGTGAGGACGTAGAATATGTATGGCATGCGGAAGAAAACCTTGAAGGATTTGATGGAATTTTAATTCCTGGAGGATTTTCGTATGGAGACTATCTTCGTTCAGGTGCGATTGCGCGTTTTACAAACGTGATGGATTCTGTCATCAAAGCAGCCGAAAAAGGAGTTCCTGTTCTTGGAGTTTGTAACGGGTTCCAAATCTTGCTTGAAGCAGGCTTACTTCCAGGTGCAATGAAGCGTAATGAAAACTTAAAATTTATTTGTCGTCCTGTAAACCTAGTTGTTGAAAACAACGAAACAATGTTTACTGCAGATTATGAAAAAGGACAAGTGATTTCAATTCCAGTAGCGCACGGAGAAGGAAACTACTACTGTGACGATGAAACATTTGAACAATTACAAAAAAACAACCAAATCGTATTTACGTATGAATCCAATGTAAATGGGTCTCTTAATCAAATTGCTGGAATTATGAATGAAAAAGGAAATGTACTAGGCATGATGCCTCACCCAGAGCGTGCGGTAGAAGATTTACTAGGAAGTTCTGATGGCTTAAAGCTTTTCACATCTATTTTACGTAATTGGAGGGAAACTCATGTCGTTACATCGTGAACCAAATGAGCAAGAAATTAAAGACCAGAAAATCTACCGTGAAATGGGATTAACAGATGAAGAGTTTGGAATGGTTGAAACTATCTTAGGTCGCCTTCCTAACTATACTGAACTAGGTTTATTCTCTGTTATGTGGTCTGAGCACTGTTCATATAAAAACTCAAAAGTATTACTTAAAAAATTCCCTGTCACAGGTGAAAAAGTTCTTCAAGGACCTGGTGAAGGTGCTGGGATTATCGATATCGGTGATGAGCAAGCTGTTGTGTTCAAAATCGAAAGCCATAACCATCCTTCAGCCATTGAACCGTACCAAGGAGCTGCTACAGGTGTTGGAGGCATCCTTCGTGACGTGTTCTCTATGGGTTCTCGTCCAATCGCATTATTAAATTCATTACGCTTTGGTGAATTAGAATCTCCAAAAGTAAAATATTTATTTGAGCAAGTTGTTGCAGGTATTGCTGGATATGGAAACTGTGTTGGTGTTCCAACAGTTGGTGGAGAAGTTCAATTTGACGATTGCTATGAAGGAAATCCTTTAGTTAATGCCATGTGTGTTGGACTAATTGATCATAAAGATATTCAAAAAGGACAAGCCAAAGGCGTAGGAAATACCGTCATGTACGTTGGTGCGTCTACAGGTCGTGATGGAATTCACGGAGCTACATTCGCTTCAGAAGATTTAAGCGAAACGTCTGAAGAAAAGCGTTCAGCTGTTCAAGTTGGAGACCCGTTCATGGAGAAGCTTTTACTTGAAGCTTGTCTTGAATTGATTCAATCTGATGCACTTATCGGTATTCAAGATATGGGTGCAGCCGGATTAACATCATCTTCAGCAGAAATGGCAAGTAAAGCGGGATCTGGAATTGAGATGAATCTTGATGAGGTTCCTCAACGTGAAACAGGCATGTCAGCATATGAAATGATGCTTTCTGAATCTCAAGAAAGAATGTTAATTGTCGTTCAAAAAGGTCGCGAAGATGAAATTCGCCAAATCGTAGAAAAATGGGGATTAGCCGCTAAAGATGTTGGAGTGGTAACGGATGATAAAACGCTTCGCCTTTTACATAAAGGACAAGTCGTTGCTGAAGTTCCAGTTGATGCATTAGCAGAGGATGCACCTGTGTATCATAAGCCTTCGAAGGAACCAGCTTACTATAGTGAATTCCAAAACGAAGAGCAATTTATCCCTAATGTAACAAATGAAAAAGAAATGCTTCTTTCTCTACTATCTCAGCCGACCATTGCGAGCAAAGAGTGGATTTATGATCAATATGACTATATGGTTCAAACAAATACAGTGGTAAGCCCTGGTTCAGACGCAGCGGTTGTTCGTATTCGTGATACGAAAAAAGCACTTGCGATGACAACTGATTGTAACTCTCGTTATATTTACCTAGACCCAGAAGTCGGTGGAAAAATTGCAATTGCAGAAGCTGCTCGTAACATCGTTTGTTCTGGTGGAGTACCATTAGGCGTGACGGATTGCTTAAACTATGGAAATCCTGAAAAACCAGAAATCTTCTGGCAGTTAGAAAAATCAACTGACGGTATGAGTGAAGCGTGCCGTGTGTTAGAAACACCAGTTATTGGCGGTAATGTATCACTTTATAACGAAACAAATGGAGAAGCCATCTATCCAACACCTGTTATTGGTATGGTCGGATTAATTGAAGATACAGCTCATATTACAACACAAGACTTTAAAGCAGCTGGAGACCTTGTCTATCTAGTAGGGGAAACAAAAGCTGAGTTTGGTGGTAGTGAGTTACAAAAGCTTGTGAAAGGAAAAGTTACTGGGAAGTCACCAGAACTTGATCTTGAAGTAGAAAAGCGTCGTCAACAAGAAGTACTTCAAGCGATTCGCGAAGGTGTTGTTGAGTCTGCTCATGATTTAGCTGAGGGCGGATTAAGCGTAGCGTTAGCTGAAAGTGTCATGAATGGGAAAGTTGGAGCTAGCGTAACCATTGATGGTGAAATCGTGACAGATTTATTTGCAGAAACTCAATCAAGATATATTATTTCTGTGAAAAAAGAAAACAAAGCTGCATTTGAGGCCATTGTAAAAGATGCAAAACAAATCGGGGAAGTAACAGCTACTGCCGGCTTAACAATTACTCATAGCAATGGAAATACAGTTCTTACTGTATCACATGAAGAAATAGAAACTGCTTGGAGGGGAGCAATTCCATGCTTGCTGAAATCAAAGGCTTAAACGAAGAGTGTGGGGTATTTGCCATCTGGGGTCATAAAGACGCGGCATCGATATCCTACTATGGCTTACACAGCCTTCAACATCGCGGGCAAGAAGGAGCAGGTATCGTAGTATCTGACGGAGAAAAGCTTTCGATTCATAAAGGAAACGGACTTGTAAACGAAGTATTTGGATCTGGGGTATTAAATGACCTTCACGGAAAAGCGGCAATTGGACATGTCCGTTATGCAACAGCAGGAGGAGGAGGGCTAGCTAATGTTCAGCCCCTTCTTTTTCGCTCACAAACGAGTAGCTTAGCTGTTGCCCATAACGGAAATTTAGTCAATGCCAATCAACTCAAGCACCAGCTTGAGAGCCAAGGAAGTATCTTTCAATCGACTTCAGATACAGAGGTGCTTGCGCATTTAATTAAAAGAAGTGCCTATCCTCGTTTAATTGATAAGGTAATGAATAGTTTAACAATGTTAAAAGGGGCATATGCATTTGCCATTTTAACGGAAGATGAAATGATCGTTGCACTTGATCCGAATGGATTACGTCCGCTTTCTCTTGGAAAACTGGGCGATGCCTATGTCGTTGCTTCAGAAACATGTGCATTTGATGTAATTGGCGCAAAGTTTGAGCGTGAAGTTCAACCAGGAGAAATCATTCGTTTTACGGATGAAGGAATGGAAGCGACTCAATTTGCTTCATCTGTTCCAAGAGCAATCTGTAGTATGGAGTACATTTATTTTGCAAGACCAGACAGTAATGTCGATGAAATCAATGTCCATACAGCACGTAAAAACCTAGGGAAACAATTAGCACTTGAGTCTCCAGTAGAAGCTGATGTGGTTACAGGTGTTCCTGATTCAAGTATTTCAGCTGCGATTGGATATGCTGAAACGACTGGGATTCCTTATGAGCTTGGCATGATAAAAAATAGATATGTTGGACGTACGTTCATTCAGCCTTCACAAGAATTACGTGAGCAAGGGGTAAAAATGAAGCTTTCTGCTGTGCGAGGAGTCGTTGAGGGAAAACGTGTTGTCATGATTGATGATTCGATTGTACGCGGAACGACAAGTAAACGTATCGTGAACATGCTAAGAGAAGCTGGAGCAACTGAAGTTCATGTCAGAATTAGTTCACCGCCTATAAAAAACCCTTGCTATTACGGGATTGATACATCAACAAAAGAAGAACTCATTGCAGCGACTCATTCCATTGAAGAAATGAGAGAAATGATGGGTGCTGATACACTCGCATTTTTAAGTATGGAAGGGTTGTATAATGGGCTCGGTCGAGATAAGGAAGTTAGCAATTGCGGGCAATGTGTCGCTTGTTTTACAGGACAATACCCAACTGAAATTTACCCGGATACGATTCATCCACACGATAAGTGTTAATATCCGTAATCTAGAACTGATATTTTAGGAGGACGATTATGTCTGAAGCGTATAAACGTGCTGGTGTCGATATAGAAGCCGGTTATGAAGCTGTTGAAAGAATGAAAAAGCATGTAGCACGAACAAAAAGACCGGAAGTATTAGGTGGCCTTGGTGGATTTGGTGGCATGTTTGACCTGTCTAAGTACTCTTTGAAAGAACCAGTCCTGGTTTCAGGAACGGACGGAGTAGGAACAAAGCTAATGCTAGCGTTTATGGTAGATAAGCATGACACAATTGGTATCGATGCGGTAGCCATGTGTGTGAATGATATCGTTGCTCAAGGCGCTGAGCCGTTATACTTCCTTGATTACATTGCCTGTGGGAAAGCAGAACCTGCTAAAATCGAAGCAATTGTAAAAGGAATTGCGGATGGCTGTGAGCAAGCTGGTTGTGCCATTGTCGGTGGTGAAACGGCTGAAATGCCAGGAATGTATAGTGAAGAAGAATATGATTTAGCAGGCTTTACAGTTGGGATTGTTGAAAAATCAAAACTGATTACCGGAGAAACGATTGAAGCTGGAGATGTACTTATTGGACTAGGATCTAATGGAGTTCATTCCAATGGTTTTTCATTAGTACGTAAAGTGTTGCTTGAAGAAAATAACTTAGATATAAAAGAAACGTATGGTAACTTATCCAAGCCATTAGGAGAAGAGTTATTGACTCCTACAAGAATCTATGTGAAACCAATGCTATCAGTGATTGAGAAATTTACGGTAAAAGGAATCTCTCATATTACTGGTGGTGGCTTTTACGAAAACATCCCTCGCATGCTTCCTGAAGGATTAGGAGTAGACATTGCGAAAGGTTCTTGGGATATTCCAGAAATCTTCTCGTTTATTGCTGAGCAAGGGAACATCGCTGAAAAAGACCTGTTCTCTACGTTTAACATGGGAATTGGAATGGCGATTGTTGTCTCAGAAAACGAGGTTGAAGAGGTGCTAGCTGAGCTTCAAGCGCAAGGAGAAAAAGCATCCGTCATTGGAAAAGTGAAAACTGGAGATGGAGTGTCAATCGCATGAAAAATGTAGCCGTATTTGCTTCAGGGACTGGTTCGAATTTTCAAGCCATCATTGATGCAGTTGAACAGGGCACACTTCAAGCAAACCTTGTTTTGCTTGTCTGTGATAAACCAGGCGCAAAGGCGATTGAGCGGGCCAATAGCCATAACATAGATACGTTTGTCTTCACACCAAAGCAATATGAGAGTAAATCAGCATTTGAAACGGAAATTGTGTCTGAGTTACAAAAAAGAGATGTCGATTATATTGCGTTAGCGGGATACATGAGATTAATTGGTCCTACGCTGCTACAAAGTTATGAAGGCAAAATTATTAATATTCATCCGTCTTTATTACCTGCGTTTCCAGGCAAGGATGCAATAGGACAAGCATTCCAAGCTGGTGTCGAAAAAACCGGGGTGACCATTCATTACGTTGATGAAGGAATGGACACGGGGCCAGCTATTGCTCAAGGTGATGTCGTACTTGAAGAAAATGAGACGATGGAAACCTTAACAAAGAAGATTCAAAAAATAGAGCATGAGCTTTATCCAAAAACGTTACAAAAAATAATAGAACAATAAGCTGTGAAGGGAGATCAATTGTAAATGGCAATCAAAAGAGCACTCGTAAGTGTATCGGACAAAGAGGGTATTGTTCCTTTCGTCAAAGAATTAGTAAACCTTGGTGTAGAGGTTATCTCAACTGGTGGAACAAGTAAAGCATTACAGGATGCAGGAGTCAACGTTATCGGAATTTCAGAGGTCACTGGATTTCCTGAAATCATGGATGGTCGTGTGAAAACATTACATCCAAACATCCACGGGGGATTATTAGCAATGAGAGATAATCCGGATCATGTGGCACAACTAGAAAAACATGACATTACTCCGATTGATTTAGTAGTCGTTAACTTATATCCGTTCCAACAAACGATTGCAAAACCAGATGTAGCTTTTGCCGATGCCATTGAAAATATTGATATTGGTGGACCAAGCATGCTTCGTTCAGCAGCGAAAAATCATGCAAGCGTGACGGTTGTTGTTGATCCTGCAGACTATGAAACAGTATTAGCTGAACTAAAGGAAAACAATGAAGTTACCGCTGAAACAAAACGTAAGCTGGCAGCGAAAGTGTTCCGCCATACGGCAGCATATGATGCTGTGATTGCAGACTATTTAACAAAACAAGCTGGAGAAGAGTATCCGGAAACATTAACGGTAACGTATGAAAAGCAACAATCATTACGTTATGGGGAAAACCCTCATCAAAAAGCAGCTTTTTATAAAAAGCCATTAGGAGCAAGCAGTTCGATTGCGGCAGGTAAGCAATTGCACGGTAAAGAACTATCTTACAATAACATTAATGATGCAGATGCAGCTCTTGCTATTGTAAAAGAGTTTTCTGAACCAGCGGTTGTAGCAGTGAAGCATATGAACCCATGTGGCGTAGGAAGTGCAGCTTCAATTGAAGCTGCTTATGATAAAGCTTATGCAGCTGACCCTGTTTCTATTTTTGGTGGTATTATTGCAGCAAACCGTGAAATTGACGGAGCAACGGCGTTAAAATTAAAAGAAGTATTTCTTGAAATTATCATTGCCCCTTCATTTAGTGAAGAAGCAATTGAAATATTAACAGCAAAGAAAAATTTACGTCTTCTTACTGTTCCATTTGAAGGAAAAGGTGCAACGGAAGTTAAGATTACATCCATTCATGGTGGAGCTCTAGTTCAAGAGGAAGATAAGCTGGGATTTGATGACGCTGAGATTAAAGTTGTGACAGAACGTCAACCTTCAGAACAAGAATGGGCCGATTTGAAACTAGCTTGGAAAGTAGTTAAGCATGTGAAATCTAATGCAATTGTACTTGCAAAAGACAACATGACCATTGGTGTTGGTGCAGGACAAATGAATCGAGTGGGCGCTGCTAAAATTGCGATTGAGCAGGCAAGTGAAAAAGCTCAAGGATCAGCCCTAGGTTCAGATGCGTTCTTCCCAATGAGTGATACGGTCGAAGAAGCAGGAAAAGCAGGAATCACTGCGATTATCCAACCGGGTGGTTCAATCCGTGATGAAGAATCCATAGCAAAGGCAAACGAATTAGGAATTACGATGGTATTTACTGGAGTTCGTCATTTCAAACACTAAAAGAAGCGGAGGTGAAACTATGAAAGTTTTAGTTATCGGAAGCGGTGGACGTGAGCATACAATTGCATGGAAAGTGGCTCAAAGTTCAAAAACGGAAAAGGTATTCGTGGCACCAGGTAATGCAGGAATGAAAGATGTTGCTACCATTCTTCCTATTGCTGAAAACGACCATGATGGGTTAGTCCATTTCGCAAAGGAAGAGGGTATTGACTTAACCATTGTTGGACCAGAAGTGCCTCTTTTAGCTGGTGTCGTTGATTCATTCCAAGAAGCAGGGCTGAAAGTATTTGGACCAAGGAAAAACGCTGCCTTAATTGAAGGAAGTAAATCTTTTGCAAAAGAGATTATGGCGAAATACAACATTCCAACCGGTTATTACGAAACGTTTACAAGCTTTGCTGATGCGAAAGCGTATGTAGAGGAAAAAGGTGCTCCAATCGTAATTAAAGCGGATGGTTTAGCGGCAGGTAAAGGTGTTGTAGTTGCGATGACGGAGGAAGAAGCCGTTCATGCTCTTCACGAAATGCTTGAAAACAACCAATTTGGTGCAGCCAGTGCAAAAGTTGTCATCGAAGAATATCTAGCGGGAGAAGAGTTGTCATTAATGGCATTTGTTAATGGCTCAACCGTTCTTCCAATGGTGGGTGCTCAAGACCATAAGCGAGCGTATGACAACGACGAAGGTCCAAATACTGGCGGAATGGGAGCCTATTCACCAGTACCACAGTTTAATCAAGCAGATGTAAATGAAGCGGTGGAAACTATCCTTCAACCAATGGCTGAGGCGATGATTTCGGAAGGACGCTCTTTCACTGGAATATTATACGCTGGTTTGATGATGACAGCCAAAGGTCCAAAAGTAATTGAGTTTAACGCTCGATTTGGAGACCCTGAAACTCAAGTTGTTTTACCAAGATTGGAAAATGATTTAGCAGATGTTATGCTTCAACTATTAGATGGAAATAAACCAGAACTTCAATGGTCTGATGATGCAGTTGTTGGTGTGGTTATGGCTTCAAAAGGGTATCCTTTAGCTTATGAAAAAGGATATGCTATTGAAGGTTTAGGTGATGTACCAGCAGAAACATTAGTGTTCCATGCAGGTACGAAGGAAGTGGAAGGGAAGTTTGTCACCAATGGTGGACGAGTGCTTTTACTTGCAAGGTCAGCAAAATCTCTTGCTGAAGCACAAAAACTCGTATACAAGGATATTGAGCTTGTTACGAGTGAGGGCTTATTTTATCGTAAAGATATTGGAAACAAAGCTATTTCGAGTGCTTCTTCCTCTTCATAAAAATAAACAATAAAGCAACAATTGTACCAATAACAGCGGCATAAACAAAAAGACTATCAATACCATATTCAATCATAAGACATCGTCTCCTTTTAAATAGCATAAACCTTATAAGATAGAAAATATCTTATAAGGTTTTTTGAACTATAAGTTGAAAAAAGTTTGATTAAGAAAAGACGGCTTTGCCGTTTTCTTATTAAAATAGAAAATCTTCATTTGTTTTTTCAGAGTACGTACCGAATTGTTGTTGAGATTGTTGGTTCTGATTTGTTTCATGTTTTTGCTGATTTTGATTTCCGTTTTGGGTTGTACTTGCATTGGCTTGTTGTTTGATCATATACGTTACAGGGCAAAACCGAGTAATGCCCTCGGCGATTTTCATCGCTCCCATCATTGCAACGAATAAAGGCATACTGTGTGATGGTTTTTTCACAAGTTTTGCTGTGGCCCATGCTAAAATCGTAAAGCCACAGGTAATTCGGACTAAAGCATTTACCATTCCAATGTTTTGTTTCAATTTCATCTAACCTTTCTACTAAGATTTTTAATAAACTTTTCACAACTGTAATGTGGTAAACGATAAAAGTATGGTAAGATATTTTTTATAAGACTTTTTTCTAAAAAGCCATTAAACAGAGAAAAGGGTGAATGAATGATGACTGAACGAATATATCGTTGGACGAAAAAACGACTTAGAGAACAACTTGCGGTCATCCGTGGTGAGCTAGCTCCGACAATCGTATTAACTCATGCAACCTACTTAAATAGTTCACGACGTCAGTGGCTACATGCAAATATATGGATTTATGGAGATAGAATCATTTATGTTGGGGAACAAATGCCAACAAAGTTAGATAAAACCGAAGTGGTCGACTGTAGTCAGTATGTAATTGTACCAGGTTATATCGAGCATCATGCACATCCATTTCAATTATATAATCCCCTAAGCTTTGCTAATTATGTATCAACAAAGGGGACAACAACAACTATTAATGACAACATGATGTTTTTTTTATCACTCGAAAAAAAGAAAGCGCTTACTTTAATTGAAAAGTTAGATGAAATGGATACATCGATGTATTGGTGGTGTCGTTATGACGCCCAAACGGAGTTGGAAAATGAAGAGGAAATTTTTTCGTATTCTAAAATGAAAGCATGGTTGGAACATCACCTTGTTGTTCAAGGAGGAGAATTAACATCATGGCCAAAAGTACTAAGTGGTGATGATAGTATTCTTCACTGGATGCAGGAAACAAAACGATTAGGAAAACCTATAGAAGGTCACCTTCCAGGTGCATCTGAGCGGACGTTGACTCAAATGGCTTTGTTAGGTGTGAATTGTGACCATGAAGCCATGACAGGTGAGGAAGCCATTATGAGGTTAAATTTAGGGTACACAGCATCCCTTCGTCACTCCTCTATTCGTCCTGACCTCCCGAAACTCATCGAGGAAATGATTGATTTGGGTGTTGATGATTTTAGTCAATGCTTACTCACAACTGATGGATCAACTCCAATGTTTTACGAAGACGGAGTTCTTGATAAGCTTATAAAAATAGCAATCGATAAAGGGGTTGCGCCAATAGAAGCGTACCATATGGCAACCTATAATGTAGCGAGACATTATCATTTAGATCACAAACTTGGGATGATAGCACCAGGTCGAGTCGCACATCTTAATTTCCTTTCAAGCAAAGAAAACCCTACGCCAGTTAGTGTTCTCGCTAAAGGAAACTGGATTGTAAAAAATGGAGTAAGAGTGAGCGATGAGAGCACATTCGCATGGGAAGAATTTGGTCTTGAGGAAATGAAACTCGATTGGGATCTAACGGGTGAAGACTTTCATTTCTCAATGCCAATGGGGCTAGAATTAGTGAACTCCGTTATTTTAAAACCGTATCAAATTGGCTTTGAGGATACAGATGATTCCCTTTCCACTACTCATGATGAATGCTTTTTTATGATGATTGATAAAAAGGGAAAGTGGAGAATGAATACAATCATTAAAGGGTTTGCTGATCGTATTGGAGGTTTAGCTAGCTCCTATTCCAATACGGGTGATATTGTATTAATTGGGAAAAATAAAATCGATATGATGAGAGCTTTTCAAGAGCTTAAAAAACAAGGTGGCGGAATAGTTGTTGTGGAAGATGGTGAAGTTAGGGTAACGATGCCACTGCCTCTTCATGGCGTGATGTCAAATCAGCCAATGGCAGAAGTAATGTCACAGCATAAACAACTAGAAGAGGTTCTTAGAGAATCAGGTTACAGACATGAAGACCCTATCTATACTCTATTATTCTTTTCATCTACGCATCTACCATATATTAGAGTGACGCAGCGAGGAATCTATGATGTTTTCAATAAAAAGATACTCTTTCCTTCGATTATGCGTTAAACTATAAAAGTAATCATATAGCAAAGGTCGTGTTAAGAGATGAAAAAAGGAACGAAGGTACTACTTGCAGTTTCTTTTAGTCTATTAGCTTTAGTAGGGTGTGGGAAGGAAGAAGTTCAGCCTGAACCAGTAGTCGAAGAACCTATCATAGAGGAAACAGAGCCAGAACCGTTGTTTGTTACTCCATTAACGGGAATGGGAGCTGAGGAAGAATTAACGAGTCGTCCAGTAGCAGTTATTATTAATAATGATCCTAAGGCCAGACCACAATCTGGAATAGACCAGGCAGATGTGGTTTATGAAATATTAGCAGAAGGTGAAATTACTAGATTTGTGGCAATCTTTCATAGTGAACAGCCTGAGCGAATTGGCCCAGTCAGAAGTTCTCGCGAATACCATATTGATTTAGCAAATGGATATGATTCTCTTTTTGTTATTCATGGCTGGAGTCCAGAGGCGAAAAGATTATTAGAAGTAGAAAACAAGGCTGATTATTTAAACGGACTATTTTACGATGGAACATTATTTAAGCGCTCTACGGATAGAGTAGCTCCTCATAATTCATATATTAGCTTTGAAGCACTTCAAGAAGGTCTGACTGAGAGAGGGTATGAACTTACCGGTGAAGTAGAGCCTTTAGCATTTGCTAAAGATAATTCTGAGTTAGGTGGAGATCCTGCTCCGTTGATCAATGTGCAATATTTTAATCGTAACTCTGTCAATTTTAAATACGATGAAGAACAACAAATCTATTTACGTTATAATGGAGACCAACAAACCGTTGATAAGGATACAGGAAATCCTGTCATTTTAGAAAATGTATTGATTATTGAAACTGAACATAAAGTAATAGATAAACAAGGACGACGGGATATCGATTTAACATCTGGTGGCAAGGCGCTTCTTTTTCAAGATGGAAAAGCATTCGAACTGGAATGGACCAATCACAATGGTCGACTCCTTCCTTCTCATAATGGAAACATTGTACCGTTCGTGCCAGGTAAAACATGGATAAACGTTGTGCCATCATTAGATGAAAATGTGGAAATTGTTCAATAGTGGAAAGGTGTGACCAAGCTTGCAAATCGATAAATTACGAGGCAAAGAACTAGATCAATTGTTCAAAGCGATACTAACATTAAAAGACCTTGAAGAATGTTATCAGTTTTTTGATGACTTGTGTACGATAAATGAAATCCAATCTTTGGCTCAACGACTTGACGTGGCAAGAATGCTTCAAAATGGCTATACGTATCATAAAATTGAGACAGAAACAGGAGCAAGTACTGCAACGATTTCAAGAGTTAAGCGCTGTTTAAATTACGGAAACGACGGCTATAAGATGACATTAGACCGAGTAAAAGAACAAGAAGAAGGTACGGAAATATAAGATGAAGGACGGTAGCTACTGGCTGCCGTCCTTTTTTATATGGAGAGTATTGAGAGCTCAATGTCTTTTCCTCTAGCCGCACAGTTGCCGAAGCCTTGCCTTCTTCCTTTTGGGGTTTTCGTTCCCCTACGGCACAGTTTTCCCCCATCATGGGTAACGATTAGCCATAATCGGATTAAGTCCGTATAATTGTGTAAAAACAAAAAGAGTCATTTTATACCTTCTTGGCTACAATGTTTAACAACCACGAAAAACATGAGAAGAGGGAATATAAAATGACTCAAATACAGTTTAACCTAGATATTGATGTTTTAAAAGAATCTGTGATGAATTCGAATATTGATGCAGTTGTAAAATCTTCAATTGTATTAGTTCTTAATGAGTTTATGGAGAAAGAACGGGATGAGCATTTACAAGCATCTGCCTATGAGCGTTCTCCAGAACGCCGGGATTACCGTAATGGATATTATGAGCGTGAGCTACTGATTAGTATTGGAAAAATTAAATTACGTGTACCTCGTACAAGAGAAGGAGACTTTTCAACTTCTATATTTGAACGGTTTTCTCGCGTAGACCAAGCACTAACTCTTTCTATGTTAGAAATGGTGGTAAATGGGGTGTCAACACGAAAAGTAAAAAACATTGTAGAACAACTTTGCGGAGAAAGTGTATCCAAATCATTTGTTTCGTCCCTAACGGAGAAGCTTGATCCTGTTGTGAATAAATGGGCTAATCGACCACTTAATGTCCAGTATTTTCCTTACCTCTATGCAGATGCCATGTATATTAAGGTGCGTGAACATAATAAAGTTGTACCCAAAGCAGTCTATCTTATGACGGCAATGGATGAGGAAAAAAAGAGGCAAGTTATTGGATTAAAAATAGACCACGCTGAGAGTTTCGAGGCGTGGCAAGGGTTCTTCAGTGATTTAAAAGCGCGAGGACTCCAATCTCCTAAACTTATTGTCTCTGATGCCCATGCTGGATTAAAAAAGGCTATAGACCGAGAATTTATCGGAACTTCATGGCAAAGGTGTTCCGTTCACTTTAAACGAAACATTATTAATAAACTTCCCAAAAAAGGGTCTAGCCAGGTCATAGCAGATTTGAGAAGAATATACCAAACAATCTCTTGTGAAGAAGCAAGGAAA
This sequence comes from Bacillus alkalicellulosilyticus, assembly GCF_002019795.1. Classification (GTDB taxonomy): domain Bacteria; phylum Bacillota; class Bacilli; order Bacillales; family Bacillaceae_F; genus Bacillus_AO; species Bacillus_AO alkalicellulosilyticum. The sequence continues at coordinate 288,074 of NZ_KV917381.1, forward strand.
TTTAAAGATGACCTTCTCATGAATCACCAAGATAATCCCAAGTTGAAGAAGGCAATTGAAATCCTTGAAGACGGATTTGAAGAATCCATTCAATATTTAAATGAACCAAAAATGTATCAACGACACCTATCAAGTACCAACTCGTTAGAGCGTCTAAATCAGGAAATAAGAAGACGAGAAAGAGTCATTCGTATTTTTCCAAATACACAATCAGCTTTTCGATTAATTGGGGCGCTATTAATGGAGAATGAAAACCTTCAGTTAAATAGGAGATATACTCTAAAGCCCTAAACCAGCGAGCCGCGCGAAGCGAGATTTTGGTTACTTGGAAGGGGGTCCCCCCTTCCAAGTAACCAAAATCAAAAACTAACTATATATCATTATAGGTTGTAACATTGTAGCTAAGTAATTTACACATTATTCTGGACTTGACTCATAATCGTTCCCCTACGGCACAGTTTTCCCCCATCATCGGTAACGATTAGAAATAATCGTTCCCCCTGGGCTCGTTTTCCACCCATCATGGGTAACGATTAGAAATAATCGTTCCCCCTGGACTCGTTTTCCACCCATCATGGGTAACGATTAGCCATAATCGTTCCCCTCGGCACAGTTCCCACCCTCCTTCGGTAACGATTAAGCGCCTCTCAGCGCCTACGTCTTGCTTTTAAAGCCTCCTAAAAGGGAAAGTCATCCTTTTAGGAGGCTTTTTTACATAGTTTTGGGTTGTTTGGGAAGAATTTTAGTAACACTTGATAAAGGAGTTTGTGCGATTGTGGTTTCCATCAGTTAATAAAATTAAGAAAAAGATGAAAGAAAAACAAAAGCAGGATTTTTATCCTAAACCTCAAAAGATACAGCCTTTTTCAATGAAGTTGGTTAAAGAGAAGTTAACAGATGTAGATGATTTTGTTGTTAAACAGATTGAGCTTGAAGATGATATTGCCTTTGTTATGTATATTAATTCTTTGGTGGATACAAAAGTATTACACCAAATGATTTATGAGCCGATTAAAGAGTTAAAAGAAGAATCGCCAGAGAAGGTAATGAAAACAGCAATCATCATTGAGCCTGATGATGTGAACAATGCTGTATATGACATCGTTAGTGGACAAACCGTTATCTATTTTTCTAATCAACAGATGCTTTTGAAATTTAATACATTAGCTGAAGTTGGGAGAAATGTTACAGCACCTGAAAATGAAACGACGATGCTCGGTCCACAAGACTCTTTTGTAGAGACGATAAGTACGAATATTACTTTAATTAAAATGAGAGTTCGCTCGTCACAACTAAAAATGAAAGAGTTTACGATGGGACAGGAAACAAAAAATACCGTTGTCGTTTTGTATATGGAGAACATTGCAAATCCACAAAATGTCGATAGGGTTATTACTAGATTAAACCATGTAGAATATCAGGGGTTTGTAGGGCTAGGTATATTAAAACAGACTTTAGAAGATAATGAGTTTTCACCATTTCCGCAGTTTGGGATCACAGTTAGAACCGATAATACAGTCGCTGCGTTACTTGATGGGAAAATTGTGGTGATGTTAAATGGAAGCCCGGAAGCAGCGATTATGCCCGCTACCTTTTTTGAATTCCTTACATCTCCTGAAGATTTTTATAACCGGTGGGCCACTGCAACGTTACTAAGGACGTTGCGATTAGTAGGTTTTTTTATTTCGATTTTATTAACATCCACTTATGTAGCAGTCCTAACTTATCATCCTGAAATACTTCCACCTCAGTTACTAACAGTGTTAGCTGAGTCAAGAGCGCAAGTTCCGTTTCCGCCACTTGTAGAGGCTTTAATTATCGAACTGGTTATTGAAATCCTACGAGAAGCTGGGGCTCGAATGCCAACAAAGATTGGTCAGACGATCGGTATCGTAGGTGGTATTGTTATAGGCACTGCGGCTGTTGAAGCGGGTATTGCCAGTAATGTACTTATCGTTTTGGTCGCAATCACTGCCCTTTTATCATTTATTCCACCAAATTTTTTAATGAGTAATGCGATTCGAGTCATGCGCTATGTCTTTTTAATAGGCGCTGGTGTGTTTGGTATGTTTGGTCAGATGATCGTTTTAGCTTGGATGATAAACCATTTGTCTAACTTGACATCCCTAGGAACTCCATATATAACACCAATCATTCCAAGACAGTGGTCAGACGTGTTAAACAGTGTCCTCCGTGCTCCAGTGAAGTTTATAAAAAAGAGATCGGGTGTATCAAGGGCGAAAAAAGAATTAGTGCGACCGTTAGATGAGGAGTAGGTAAAATGGATAAGGGTACCTTTAAAAAGCTAGGGAAATATCATGTCATTTTTCTATCTCAAAATACAATCATAGGTATAGCATTGTTTTCGCTTCCACATGAATTAAGTCCGGTAGGTTATGATCAATGGCTCATTCCTATTTTATATGGAATCCTTGCAACCATTTCTGTTATACCGATGATAGCATTAGCCAAAAAATACCCAGACAGCACATTATTTGCAATTAATGAAAAGCTCCTAGGTAATATAGGTGGGAAAGTCGTCAATTTTTTAATCATGTGCTATGTCATTCTTCATGCATCAGCGGTTGTTCAAGCTTATGTTAGGATATTGCAAGTTATCACGTTTCCAGAAGACCCAATTACAAATAGCGCGATTGCGATTTATTTTGTCATGATTTTTATCATAATGGGCGGAATAAAGTCTATAGCAAGGTTTTGTATGTTTGCGTTTTTCTTTACGGCCCCTATGATTTATTTTTTGCTTTGGGCTTTTCAACGAGCAAACTGGACACATGCATATCCTACCTTTTCATTTGATTGGTTTGAGCTGGGAATCGCACTTGATGGAGGGGCTCCCGCCATGTTTGGGTATGCCCTTCTCTTGTTTTATTTTCCGTATATTAAAGAGCAAAAAAAGGCGTTTAAACATATTACCATTGGTATTTGGATTGCAATCTTTTTTTATGTATTGGTTTGTTTTGCTTCGGTCATATATTTCTCGGAATGGCAGTTAGAGCATTTGCTATATCCCGTATTAAATTTACTTCAAGCTGTGCATGTCCCTTTTGCAGAAAGGATTGAAACGTTTGGCGTCAGTTTATGGATTTTCCTCGTATTGTCTACGTCAGCTATGTATTTATGGGTGGCCAAAAAAGGGATGGATGCGCTGTTTTCAAACTTCAAGAATAAAACATGGCATTTGTATGTTGTTGCGTTTATTTCAATTATGTTATTTATCGGTCCCATTCCTTTGCCTGTTCAAAAATATATGTTTGAACAAGGAGTGAGGTATACAGAATATGCATTTCTTTTATTGCCGAATTTCCTGTTGCTTCTCTATTTTTTAAAAAAGAAATTAGGTGTGAATAGTGATAAGAAAAAGTAAATTACTCATTATTATAGCTGTCATTATCCTTGGTGGCTGTGGCGAGGAATATGAACGTCCTGTTCTTGAGGATTTGGGGATAATCGGTGTGCTTGGGTTTGATTATGTGGAGGGTGATGCAGAAAAGGTAAAAGTAACGGCAACGTTTCCACAGCATAATAAGGATGCAGAAGAAAGAACACAGATTTATTCAGCTACGGTAAAACTCCCTCATAAGGCGTTACTTGAAATTACAACTAAGTCAGAAAAAGTATTAACCTTAGCTCAGCTACGCGTTCTTATTTTCAGTGAGGAATATGCGCAGAAGGTAGGACTATGGAATGTTTTATATAATCTTTACCGCGATCCTCGCGTTGGAACAAATGTATTTATTGCTGTTGTAAAAGGGTCAGCTGAAGAGTTTTTATCTCAAGAGTATAAGGACAAACCAAATATTAATGTGTACTTAAATGAGAAACTAGAACCAAAAGAGGATTCAATATTTAATCCTCATTCTACGTTACACGCATTTCTTATGCGAGCGACCGATGAAGTTTCAGATCCGTCAACACCATATTTAGAATATACAGATGGTACGGCAAATCTATCTCATGTTGCGCTTTTTAACAAAGATAAGATGGTAGGCGTCTTGGGCCATGAAGAAGGAAAGATGATAGAGACTTTTAAGCAACGAGATTCCATTCCAGATATGCTAGTTGAGTTTACAGAAAAAGATGAATCAGGGAAAGAAGTTGAGAAAGAAGCATTATTAACGTTTGTCGATACCTTCTTAACAGAAGAGGTTTCAGGTACATTAGAAAACCCAAAAGTCCATCTTCATTTATACGTTCGTGGAACGATTGAAGATTATGTTGGAATCGTTAATCTTGAGTCGTTGGATGCCCGAGAAGATTTTGAATCGAAGTTTGAAGAACATTTCGAGAAAAAAATAATAAAGGTAGTGAATACATTGCAAGAACTTCAAAGTGACCCCGGTAGTTTTGGAGAAGGGTTTCGAATCAAATATCCACATGGCTGGAGCAAAGAACGTTGGAACGAGGCATTTGCAAATGCTGAAATAACAGCCAATGCCAAAGTAACCATTATCTCAACGGGAGCGACCAAATAAAATTGGAAATAAGATAAATTATAAAAAGCATCGTTCTCTACTTAGATTACGGTGTTTTTTTTGATATAATCGTTCAGTAAGCAAGTTAAAGATGGGGGCATAGGTTATGCTAGAGTTTAAAGATTGGAAACATACATTTAAGTTTGATCCGAATAAAGAGATAACAGATGAACAGATTGAGTTACTCTGTGAATCAGGGACGGATGGCATCATTGTTGGAGGAACGGATGGGGTAACTCTTGATAATACACTATTTTTACTTTCAAAAATTCGCCGTTATGCTATTCCCTGTGCACTAGAAATTTCTAATATAGAAGCCGTTACACCTGGATTTGACCATTATTTAATTCCAACGGTGCTTAACAGCAATGATGTGACATGGGTGACAAAGCTTCACCATGAGGCTGTAAAACAGTTTGGACATTTGGTCAATTGGGATGAAATTTTGATGGAAGGATATTGTATTGTTAATCCAGATTCAAAGGTTGCTCAATTAACCGAAGCAAATACAGACTTAACAGTAGATGACATTGTGGCGTATGCTCAGATGGCTGAACATATGTTTCATCTTCCTATCTTTTATTTAGAATATAGTGGAGCATATGGTTCTCCTCAAATTGTACAAGCTGTCAAATCTGTCTTACAAGAGACGAAGCTCGTGTACGGCGGGGGAATTACAACTGTTGAAAAAGCTAAAGAAATGGCACAGTATGCAGATACGATAGTCGTTGGTAACCTTATATATGAAGATTTTAATACAGCGCTAGAAACGATCAAAGCTGTGAAATAGAAGCCGATGACATCAACTTGTCCATTGTACTGAGGTGCGTTAGAATAAAGAAAAGAACATTTGTTTGGGGTGAGGGATAATGCAAAGTAAACTGATAGAAAAAATGCTAGCAGGATTGAATCCTGAGCAACGAGAGGCAGTTAAAACAACAGACGGCCCTCTTTTGCTTATGGCAGGAGCAGGTAGTGGAAAAACAAGAGTATTAACACATCGTATTGCTTATTTACTTCGAGAAAAAGGTGTGGCACCTTGGAATATTTTAGCGATTACATTTACGAATAAAGCAGCGAGAGAGATGAAAGACCGTGTAGCCAGTCTAGTTGGACCAACAGCCGAAGAAATTTGGATTTCAACGTTTCACTCGATGTGTGTGAGAATCCTAAGAAGAGATAGCAACCGAATCGGAATAAATAGTAATTTCACAATCTTAGATAGCTCTGACCAGTTATCTGTGATTAAACAAATTTTAAAAACAAAAAACATTGACCCTAAAAAGTTTGACCCAAGGGGAATCCTCGGTAGTATTAGTTCGGCTAAGAATGAATTAAAAAGAGCAGCTGACTTTATGAAAACGGCTTCGGGCTTATACGATGAAACAGCAGCTGAAGTGTATGTGGAATATGAGAAGCAATTAAAGAAAAATCAATCTCTTGATTTTGATGATTTAATCATGACGACGATTCACTTGTTTTCCCTCGTTCCTGAAGTCCTGGAGTATTATCAAAATAAATTTCAATACATTCATGTCGATGAGTATCAGGATACGAATAGAGCTCAATATATGTTAGTAAATATGTTAAGTGCAAAGCTGAAGAATATTTGTGTTGTTGGGGACTCAGATCAGTCGATTTACCGCTGGCGTGGGGCGGATATTACTAATATTCTTTCATTTGAAGAGGACTACCCAAATGCGAAAGTAATCTTACTTGAACAAAACTATCGTTCGACCAAAGTTATTTTAAATGCAGCGAATACGGTCATTAGCAATAATTCAAACCGAAAGCCGAAAAACCTTTGGACCGAAAATAGTGAAGGAGAAAAAATCTTTTACTATGAAGCCGACTCAGAGCATGATGAAGCTTATTTTGTAACAGATAAGATTAAAGAGGCGACAAGAAATGGTTCTCATAAAAACTCTGAGATCGCTATCTTATATCGAACCAATGCTCAGTCTCGTGTGATTGAGGAAATGTTATTAAAATCCAATATCGATTATAATATTGTTGGCGGAACAAAATTCTATGACCGCAAAGAGATTAAGGATGTATTAGCTTACCTCCGATTAGTAGGAAATCCTGATGATGATATTAGCTTGGAGAGAATCATAAATGTACCAAAGCGTGGAATTGGTGCGGCCACAGTCGATAAAATTAGAGAGTTTGCAGCTGACCAAGGTATTTCCATGTTCCGCGTGCTTCAAGAGATTGAAGAACTAGGTTTAAGTGCAAGAGTGGTTAGTAAGCTAAGAGAGTTTGCAGACCAAATGAACAATTGGATTCAAATGCAAGACTATTTATCAGTAACAGAACTAGTTGAAGAGCTACTTGATAAAACGGGATATCGTGATGCGTTACGTGCTGAAAATACGATTGAATCGCAAAGTCGATTAGAGAACATAGATGAATTTTTATCAGTAACCCAAGACTTTGAAAAGAAAAATGAAGATAAATCGTTAATTGCCTTTTTAACCGATCTTGCATTAGTTGCTGATATTGATAAGCTAGATGAAGAGACGGAAAAACCTAAAGATGCTGTTATATTAATGACGCTTCACTCAGCCAAAGGGCTAGAGTTTCCACTCGTCTTTTTAATTGGTATGGAAGAAGGGATTTTTCCACATAGTCGTTCATTGTTTGAAGAAGATGAAATGGAAGAAGAGCGTCGTCTGGCATATGTAGGGATTACGAGAGCAGAGAAAATGCTTTATTTAACAAGCGCGAAAATGAGAACATTGTATGGAAGAACGAATGTCAATCCACCATCACGTTTCATTCAAGAAGTACCAGAAGATTGCTTAGATTGCATTCAAAAGGAAGCACCACCACAGCCATCCTGGATGAAAACTTCACGAGAACAGCCGCAACGACAGACACAACAAATTGTTCGACCGACAATAGGTACAACAGGTGGAGAACAATTCGGTTGGAAAGTCGGAGACAAAGCCGAGCATAAAAAGTGGGGAATTGGAACGGTAGTAAGTTTAAAAGGTGAAGGAGAACATATTGAACTTGATATTGCCTTTTCTCCACCGACAGGAATAAAGCGTTTATTTGCTAAATTTGCACCAATAACGAAAGTATAGAAAGGAACGACATTGACATGGATAGAAATCAAGCTGAACAGCGAATTGTAAAACTTAGAGAGCTTCTCGAGGAATATGGATATCATTATTATGTATTAGACCAACCCCTCGTCTCAGATGCTGAGTATGACCAACTTCTTCAAGAGTTAATTTCTCTTGAAGGAGAGTTTCCAGAGTTGATGAGTGAAGATTCTCCTTCTGTCCGTGTCGGTGGAATTCCACTACCGCATTTTGTGAAAGTGGAGCATGAAGTTCCAATGTTGAGCTTAGGTAATGCTTTTAATGATGATGATCTGCGAGACTTTGATCGGCGCATTCGTCAAGGAATTGAGGGAGAGCCGAGTTATAGTTGTGAGTTAAAAATTGATGGCTTAGCGATTTCGTTGCGATATGAGAATGGTCGTTTTGTTCGTGGAGCAACTCGCGGTGATGGAACGACTGGTGAGGATATCACGCAAAATTTAAAAACGATTGGTTCAATTCCACTACGATTAAAAGAAGCTGTGGATATTGAAGTGCGTGGCGAAGCATTCATGCCAAAACGGTCGTTTGAAGCGTTAAACCAAGCAAAAGAACAAGCCGGTGAGGAGAAGTTTGCCAATCCTCGAAATGCGGCCGCCGGCTCACTCCGTCAACTCGATCCAAAGATTGCTGCAAAGCGAAATTTAGATATTTTTCTTTATGGAATTGGTTTATTAAAAGGAAAAACTCTTGATTCTCATCATGAAGGCTTAGCTTATTTGCGAACATTAGGTTTTAAGGTCAATGAGGAAAGCCAGTATTGCGAGAATATTGATGAGGTCATTGAATACATTCACAGCTGGCTTGAAAAAAGGACTGCATTGCCTTATGAAATTGATGGCATTGTCATTAAATTAGACTCTCTTTCGCAGCAAAAAGCATTAGGTTTTACAGCGAAGAGTCCAAGATGGGCCATTGCGTATAAGTTTCCTGCTGAGGAAGTTGTAACAAAGCTGATTGGAATTGAACTCACTGTTGGTCGAACAGGAGCAATCACACCAACAGCCCTCCTCGAACCAGTCATTGTAGCGGGAACGACAGTCAAAAGAGCGTCACTTCATAACGAAGATTTAATTCGCGAAAAAGATATTAAAATTGGTGATTCGGTCGTTATCAAAAAAGCGGGAGATATCATTCCTGAAGTGGTTAATGTATTACCAAAACTTCGGACTGGGATTGAGCAGGAGTTCAACATGCCAACGCATTGTCCAGAATGTGAAAGTGAACTCGTCCGTCTAGAAGGAGAAGTGGCACTTCGGTGCATTAATCCAAAATGTCCGGCACAAATTCGTGAGGGATTAATTCATTTTGTCTCCCGAAACGCAATGAACATTGATGGCTTAGGAGAAAAAGTGATAGCTCAATTGTTTTCTCATCAACTGATTGAGGATGTTGCTGACATCTATAAATTAGAGAGAGAAGAGCTCCTTAAGTTAGAGAGAATGGGAGAGAAGTCCGTTGACAATCTCCTTGAGGCGATTGAAGCGACTAAGGAAAATTCATTAGAACGGCTTCTGTTTGGACTTGGAATTCGTTTTGTTGGAGCAAAAGCTGCCAAAACGTTAGCAGCTCATTTTGAAACGATGGAAGCTTTACAAAAAGCTAGTTTTGAGGAATTAACAGATGTACATGAAATTGGAGATAAAATGGCAGACTCGATCGTAAGTTATTTTGATAGTGAGGAAGTTTCAGAATTAATAAATGAGCTTCGTGAATTGGGTGTCAATTTGACTTATAAAGGGGCTAAACCGACTAATGCACAAGAGGCAATAGATAGTGCATTTGCTGGGAAAACAATTGTGTTGACAGGGAAATTAGAGAAGCTGTCTCGTAATGAAGCTGCCGAACAAATAGAAGCGTTAGGCGGAAAAGTAACAGGCAGTGTGAGTAAAAATACTGACATTGTGATTGCTGGAGTGGACGCAGGATCTAAGCTTGCCAAGGCGAAAAAATTAGAAATCACCGTGTGGGATGAAGACCAACTGATAGAGGAATTAGGCAAAAGGGGATAACAGGAAGCCACTGAAAAAGTACAAAACAACTTTTTAGTGTTCTTGATTTTAAGAGGGCACTGTAAAAAGCTAAAAACATAACTTTTTCAGTGCCCTTGATAAAAGCCTATGTATAGAAAAGAGATAAATCGATAGGAAGGGGAGTGACCGAAATGACGAAACGACTAGGCCTATTCTTGTTTGCTACGGTCTTTGTACTTGCAAGCTGTAACCCAATAGTGCAACCTGAAGAGGAGATATCCGAAGAAGAGGTTATGGAAGAAAATCAGGAAGTGAAGGTAAGTCCTGAAGTATATACTCCTGAAAACTATTATCGAAGTGTATTATACGATGGGAAATATACACACGGACATGCTCGTGGCTTTAGTGATGCAGTTGTTCATAATCGTTTGGATTTAGAACAATTAGAAATAGGGTTAACTAGAATTGCTCAAGAGCATTTTGATCCGGATAGCTACTATTTCCGCGAAGGTCAATATATTCGTCGAGATGAATTGAATAGTTGGCTGATTCGCACTGATGATAACAACCCAAACGGTCTTAATCCCCCGTTAGGTGAAGGCCAAACGATGAAAGAACGTGAAGAAGACCAACCGCGTTACCTTTCACATATTTTAGAACACAATTATCTAGTCGAAGGCTCAAATGGACAACTTGAATTAGCGGGTGTTGTGATTGGGCTATCAATGAACAGTGTCTATCATTTTAGAGTCATTGATGAAGATGGTGGTTATTGGTTTTATGAGACGGAAATAGATGAACAAAAAATGGAGAAAGAAGCGCAACGAATGGCGGATGAAGTCGTCACAAGGTTGCGTGCGCAAAATCGAGCTGAAGGGGTATTAAACGACATCCCTATTGTTGTTGCTCTTTTTCGCGAAGAACAACGAGAGTCCGTTATCCCAGGTTCATTTTTTTCAAAAGGGATAGCTGAACCAGGAAAATCTGTAGGGGACTGGCAAGCGATAAATGAATCCTATTATTTATTCCCATCGAGTAGTGCGACGAATGACCAGCGAAACGATGCGGAACGATTTGCTCGGTTAAATGAAGAAGTAAATGGCTTTTTTGACAACTTCATTGGGGTAGTGGGAAAAGGGTATTATAAAAATCAAAAACTCTCAGAATTAACAATAGAAATTCCAATTCGTTTTTATGGGAAAACAGAAGTTGTAGCTTTAACACAGTATGTTGCTGATAAAGTCCAACAAATTTTCCCGGAAGATTTAAAAATACAAGTTTATATCACATCGATTTCTGGTCAAGAAAGTTTAATCGTAAGGGATCCAAATGAAGCTCCTTTTATTCATATATACCGATAGAGAAAAGGGTGTTGCTGCATGATGTGGCACGCCCTTTTTAAAAGACTCATTAAATTGAAACTTTACTATAAAAAACGGCAAGTGCTTTTGTGATAACATAACATATATATTCTTAGATTGAATAACGTTAAAGTAAGCATGACAGCTGATATGCTTACTAGAAAGAAGGAGGTGAACAACAATGGAGTATGGGCTTACCGCAGCGACGTGGTTTTTATTATGGGTTCCGATGCCGTTATTGATTTTATTATCACTTCTATCATTTATAAAAGAAAGGAGAGCGTAACCCTTGGAAAATGCGACACTATTAACCTTCATTGTTTATTTAATTGGGATGTTAGCTATTGGAATTATTGCCTATCGTATTACAAATAATTTATCTGATTATGTTTTAGGAGGACGTAAACTCGGTGGAGGTGTAGCTGCATTAAGTGCAGGTGCTTCCGATATGAGTAGCTGGTTATTACTTGGTCTTCCTGGAGCCATCTATGTTAGTGGAATGGGTGGAATATGGATTGCGGTAGGGTTAGCCGTTGGGGCCTATTTAAACTGGCAGTTTGTAGCGTCACGTTTACGTACGTATACTGAAGTAGCCGATGATTCAATTACGCTACCAGATTATTTTGAGAATCGTTTTCGCGACAATTCAAAGATTTTGAGGATTATTTCTGCTTTAGTTATTTTACTGTTTTTTGCTTTTTATACTTCTTCAGGTCTTGTCGCAGGGGCCACGTTATTTGAAGCTTCATTTGATATGGACTATTCACAGGCACTTTGGATTGGTGCTATTGTCATTATTGCATATACGTTTTTAGGTGGATTTCTTGCGGTCAGCTGGACGGATTTCTTCCAAGGGATTTTAATGTTATTGGCTTTAATCATTGTGCCAGTCGTAGCGATTTCTGAAATTGGTGGTTGGGGTGCAACCATTGATGCGGTTGGAGCCATTGACCCAGTATATCTAGATGCTTTTACAGGAGCGACGTTGATTGGAGTTATTTCATTGTTAGCATGGGGGCTTGGATACTTTGGTCAGCCTCACATTTTAACTCGTTTTATGGCGGTGAAATCAACGAAAGAGATTCCAAAAGCGAGATTTATCGGAATGACGTGGATGGTTGTCGCTCTTTTTGGTGCTATTTTTACAGGATTTGTGGCTATTGCCTTTTTCTCTGTAAACGGTCCGGGAGAAGTGATTTCTGCAGAAGCGCGTGAAACCGTGTTTATTGTATTTACCCAAGTGTTATTTAATCCATGGGTGGCTGGATTTTTACTAGCGGCCATATTAGCAGCAATTATGAGTACAATTGATTCACAGCTACTCGTTTCTTCGAGTGCATTAGCAGAGGATTTCTATAAAGGGATCATTCGAAAAAAGGCATCAGATAAGGAATTAATTTGGGTAGGTCGAATTGGAGTGCTACTAATCGCATTACTTGCTACTTTAATGGCGACCAACCCTGAAAATACAGTGCTAGACCTAGTTGGCTATGCATGGGCTGGATTTGGTGCTGCCTTCGGTCCAGTCATTATCCTTTCTCTATTCTGGAAGCGAATGACAAGAAATGGTGCGATCGCAGGTATGGTAGTTGGTGGAGCGACCGTTATAATCTGGTCTATTCTTGCTGAGAATTATAAAAATGTAACGTTGTTTACACTTTATGAGATTGTACCTGGTTTCATCTTAGCTACGCTCTTTATAATAGTTGTTAGTTTATTAGGAAGAGAGCCATCTGGCGAAATTCAAGCAGAATTTGAACAAGTGAAGAATAACGAGATATAATAGATAAGGGTGACTTAGTAAGGTGATTTTTACCTTGTAGGTCCCCTTTTCTTATTTTCACAACTATATTATAAAATCGAATGAGATTGATCCGCATAACATTGGGCTTTGTTGCCTATTAGTACGTAATTTGGTATTATCAATTTATTGTGAATTGGTACGAAACGTGGAGGTGAATGGAATGTCACGAATTTCAGTAGAACAAGTTAAGCATGTTGCACATTTAGCAAGATTAGCAATCACAGAAGAAGAGGCGGAAAAATTTACACAACAACTAGATGCTATCATCTCATTTGCAGAAGAATTAAATGAGCTTGATGTCGAAAATGTAAAGCCAACATCTCATGTGCTTGATATGAAAAATGTATTACGCGAGGACAAGGCTGGTAAAGGGTTACCTGTAGAAGAAGTATTAAAAAATGCTCCTGACCAAGAAGAAGGCCAGTTTAGCGTCCCTACCATTATTGAATAAGAAAGGAGGAAAACTAGGAATGTCTTTATTTGATTATAAAATAACAGAGATACATGATAAATTACATAAAAAAGAAATCTCAGTCACGGATTTAGTGAATGAATCTTATACAAGAATATCAGCTGTAGATGATAAAGTTAAAGCGTTTTTAACGCTAGACGAAGAGCGAGCAAGAAACTACGCGAAACAACTAGACGAAGCCATTGGAACAAAAGACCAATATGGCTTACTATTTGGAATGCCGATTGGTGTGAAGGATAACATCGTTACAAAAAATCTTCGAACGACATGTGGAAGTCGCATCTTAGAGAACTTTGACCCCATTTATAATGCAACTGTCGTCGAAAAACTTCAAAGTGCTGAAACAGTGACAATCGGAAAAGTAAACATGGACGAGTTTGCGATGGGGTCTTCTACTGAAAACTCAGCATTAGCTGTTACAAGAAATCCATGGAACTTAGATCATGTTCCAGGAGGATCAAGTGGTGGTTCCGCTGCTGCAGTTGCTGCAGGAGAAGTTCCATTTACATTAGGTTCAGATACAGGTGGTTCTATTCGTCAGCCTGCCTCATATTGTGGTGTTGTTGGATTAAAACCTACATATGGACGAGTTTCTCGTTTTGGTCTAGTTGCATTTGCTTCGTCATTAGACCAAATTGGACCAATTACGAGAAATGTAGAAGACAATGCATTTTTACTTCAAGCCATTTCAGGTGTTGACCCAATGGATGGAACGTCAGCTGATGTGGAAGTACCTGATTTCCTATCTTCTTTAACAGGAGATGTAAAGGGCTTAAAGATTGCAGTACCAAAGGAATACCTTGCAGAAGGTGTTCGTGATGATGTAAAGAAGTCTGTTATGGATGCGCTAAAAGTTCTTGAAGGCTTAGGCGCGACATGGGATGAAGTGTCGTTACCTCACTCTAAGTATGGATTAGCGACTTATTATCTATTATCATCATCTGAAGCTTCAGCGAACCTTGCACGCTTTGACGGAGTCCGTTACGGTTACCGTTCAGATAACGCAGATAATTTAATTGATATGTACAAGCAGACACGAGCAGAAGGGTTTGGAGACGAAGTAAAGCGTCGTATTATGCTTGGTACATTCGCATTAAGCTCAGGGTATTATGATGCGTACTACAAGAAAGCGCAAAAAGTACGTACATTAATTAAGCAAGACTTTGAGAACGTATTTGAAAACTATGATGTCATTATTGGGCCAACAGCTCCTACGCCTGCATTTAAAGTTGGTGAAAAGCTAGATGACCCGTTGACAATGTATGCTAATGATATTTTAACCATTCCAGTTAACCTTGCTGGCGTTCCAGGGATTTCAGTTCCGTGTGGATTTGCAGATGGGTTGCCACTAGGCTTGCAAATTATTGGAAAGCATTTTGACGAAGGTACAGTCTATCGTGTCGCTCATGCGTATGAGCAAGCTACAGACTTCCATAAACAAAAACCAACATTGTAAGGGGTGAGAGCAATGGAATTTGAAACGGTCATTGGACTTGAAGTCCATGTTGAGTTAAAAACAGAATCAAAGATATTTTCAGCAAGTCCTAACCAGTTTGGGGACAAGCCTAATTCAAATACAACAGTAATTGACTTGGGATATCCTGGAGTATTGCCTGTATTAAATAAAAAAGCAGTAGAATACGCGATGAAAGCTTCTATGGCATTGAACTGTGAAGTTGCCACCGAAACGAAGTTTGACCGCAAAAACTATTTTTACCCGGATAATCCAAAAGCATATCAAATATCTCAATTTGATAAACCGATTGGGGAAAACGGCTGGATCGAAATCGAAGTAGACGGATATAAAAAACGAATCGGAATTACGCGTGTTCATATGGAAGAAGATGCAGGGAAATTAACGCATACATCAAATGGATATTCACTAGTTGATTTTAACCGTCAAGGAACACCGTTAATTGAAATTGTATCTGAGCCGGACATCCGTACACCTGCTGAAGCGTATGCATATTTAGAAAAGCTAAAAGCGATTATTCAATATACTGGAGTTTCCGATTGTAAAATGGAAGAAGGATCGCTTCGTTGTGATGCGAATATTTCCCTTCGTCCGGTTGGGCAAGAAGAATTCGGGACGAAAACAGAATTGAAAAATTTAAATTCATTTAACTTTGTTCGAAGAGGCCTAGAACATGAAGAAATTCGCCAAGCAGAAGTTCTTCGTTCAGGTGGTATCATCGAACAGGAAACGCGTCGTTTTGATGAATCAACAGGTGAAACGTTATTAATGCGTGTAAAAGAAGGATCTGACGATTATCGTTACTTCCCAGAGCCAGATTTAGTAGAGTTATATATCGATGAAGAGTGGAAAAACAAAATTCGTGCGGAGATTCCAGACCTTCCAGATGCCAGAAAGGCGCGTTATGTTGAAGAGCTTGGCTTACCAGCATATGATGCCACTGTATTAACGTTAACAAAAGAAATGTCTGACTTTTTTGAAGCGGCAGTCGAAGCTGGAGCTGACCCGAAACAAGCATCTAACTGGGTCATGGGAGAAGTGTCAGGTTATGTAAATGCAAATAACAAGGAAATTCATGATATTCCTTTGACGCCACAAGCACTTGCTGGTCTCATTTCGCTTATTGAAAAAGGAACCATTTCATCAAAAATAGCTAAATCAGTATTTAAAGAACTGATTGAAAATGGTGGAGATCCTGAAGCAATTGTAAAAGAAAAAGGTCTTGTACAAATTTCTGATGAAGGTGAACTGCTGAAAATTGTCAATGAAACATTAGACAAAAATCCTCAGTCGATTGAGGACTTTAAAGCAGGTAAACAAAAAGCGGTTGGTTTCCTTGTAGGCCAAATAATGAAGGAAACGAAGGGAAAAGCAAATCCACCACTTGTGAATAAATTAATAATGGAAGAAATTAATAAGCGATAATAAATAAAATATGCTGTAGAATAGAGTTCTAGTTCCTCTGTTTTACAGCTTTTTTTCCGATAATGATAATTATTTGTAACCTTTTTATTATTAAGACGTCTTACTCTATAGAACACCAATAAATCTAGGGAGGACCATACTATGAAACAATCTTTGAAATTATTATTAATGACATTACTTGCATCACTTTTAATAGCAGCTTGCGGAACAGACGAGGTAAACAATCAAGTCGGTGGAGGAAATCAACCCGATGAAGAGCCTGCTGTGACTGAGCCTGAAGGAGAACCTGAAGGAGAGCCAGAAGGAGGAGAAGATGTGAGTGCTGAACAAGTTTCTGTGTCCATTGAGGAAGTTAACGGGACGTACCAGTTAAAATTAAAAAATACCAGCGATGAAGAAGTGCAGTTAACATATACAAGTTCTCAAGAATATGAGTACACGATTTCTGATAGTGAAGGAAACCACCTATATACGTATTCAATGGATAAAATGTTCCTAATGATGATGTCTGAGAAGACACTTGCCCCTGGTGAAGAGTATGTAGTTGATGTTGATATCGATAGTTTAACGACACTAGGAAAAGGCACGTACACGCTTGCAATTTGGCCTGTTGCTGAAGAGCTTGGGGAAGATGTAAAAACGGAAATAGAAGTCGTTGTTGACAAAGAAACAGTGACAGAAACAGGTCACTATGTTGGTCAAATTGACAGCAATTCTGTAGAAATTACAAGTGAAGATGGAACTCCAGTTGCCTACCGTCTTGAGGAAAATGTGAAAGACCTTATAGAGATGATGGATGATGACCAAAAAGTATCAATTAGTTATTTTGAAGAAGACGGACAACGCCATCTAACAAATATTCAACCTATTGAATAATGAACACACATAAAAAACAACTCCTTTGCTTAGGGGTTGTTTTTTATGATATCAATTAGCTTCGTGGCTCTGAAAAAAAGAGGGAAAGACAACATATAATTATTTCTGAAACGATTTCTTTAGATATTTCGTCTATATATAGAGGGGTATCATGAAAAATTTTCGTCTATATATGTAAGGAGGGATATCATGAAAAAAATAAGATTGGGTATTTTATGGATAGTAGCAATAACAGTCATTGGGGCATGTGGGCAAAAAGAAGTGATGCAGGACAATGTAATACATATTGAGGAAACCAATCAAGTTGAAGAATATATCACAACAATAGAGCTTATCGTGGACCAACACCTAGAAGTCAATGCTACATTAACATATGTGGGGGAAAAAGCAGAGCAAATGATTTATCATGGAGGGGAGATTTTTCATTATGAGATTGTACAACAAGACGGGGATTTTGAATATACTAGTCCAATGAACCTGCCACTTCTTACAACGACTCTCGCTCAAAACGAAGCACACTCGGTTACATTTGATGACATTAAACTAAGAGACTTAGTTCCAGGTACTTATGAATTTTCAATTATTGCTAATTTTTCACTAAACGATGATTTTTCTCCAAATATTAAAGTTCCTGTTTCGGCTATCCTTACAATAGAAGAAGAATGAACATATAATAGTCCAAGCGACATATGATTACATAATAGTACATGTTTATTTACTAGTAAATTAGGGAAATTTACGTTACAATGAACATAAAAATGAGTGGAAGAATATTGAAAAAAGTAGGAGATATACAATGAAGCGAGCGCGTATCATTTACAACCCAACATCGGGTCGAGAACAAATGAGAAAGCAATTGCCTTATATACTAGAACGCTTAGAAAAAGTAGGTTACGAAGCTTCTGCACACGCAACAACAGGGGAGGGCTGTGCTACTAAAGCGGCTAGAGCAGCTTGTGAGAGAGGATATGACCTCGTTATTGCTGCAGGTGGGGATGGCACCATTTTTGAAGTGGTTAACGGCTTAGCCGAGCAAGAATACCGACCTATGTTAGGGTTATTGCCGGCTGGAACGACAAATGACTTTGCTCGAGCGTTGAACATACCGAGAGAAATAGAAGAAGCCTGCGATATTTTATGTGCGGGTCATACGGTTCCTGTTGATATTGGGAAAGCAGGCCAGCAGTATTTTGTAAATATTGCTGCAGGAGGTACGTTAACTGAATTGACGTATGAAGTTCCAAGCAAACACAAAACGTTGATGGGACAACTTGCTTATTATGTAAAAGGCTTTGAAAAACTCCCAACAATTGCTCCAACTCAGGTACGCATTGAGTATGATGGGAAGCTTTTTGAAGGGGAAATTATGATGTTCTTAATTTGCAATACGAATTCAGTAGGTGGATTCGAACGACTTGCACCAAATGCCTCTCTTAGTGATGGAATGTTTGATCTGCTTCTTGTGAAGAAAACGTCGTTTCCGGAGTTTATTATGATTGGAAGTAGAGCTTTACGCGGAGAACACATTAATCATGAAAAGGTGATGTACATTCAAGCCAATCGCATAAAGGTCCAGGTAGAAGGAGACATGCAGTTAAATTTAGACGGAGAATACGGTGGACTTCTCCCGGTTGAATTTGTTAATTTATATCATCACTTTCAAATGCTTGCACCAAAAAAGAAATAGCCGATTAAAAGACGTTTGGTTACTAGATTCCAAACGTCTTACTTAAGGTTGAATGTCTGAAACCAATTCTAATAAGTAACGTCTAATAGGTAATAGATATAAGGAGAGTGCATATGTCATGCGTAGGAACTATATTGGCATTGTGATATCAATGTTAGTCGTTATATTTGGTTTTTTTCTGATGGGTGATACATTTTTTATAGATGCAGAGCTGTTTCGACTATCATTATATATTACTGTATTGGCAGTCTTAACAGGTTTGTATTTTCTAATAGTAACTAGTAAAGAAAAAAGGAAAATGAGCAAGAAAGAGGAACTTTAACAAAGAGGTATTTTGGAGAGGGTGAGACAAAAGGTTGTTATTAACCTTTTGTCTCACCCTCTATGCAATGAGCGAAACCGCCACCTTCTTTTAAAAGCCCGTTGTGAGTGGGTTTCTCACAACGGGCTTTGTGGCGAGTGAAGCCAGTGCAGATGTTTTAGTTAATTCTGTCCCAGCCCCTTTTTATTTTTTGAAAAGGTGTAGGGTTTTCTAGATTTACATTCGTCTATAGTTATGAAGACAGAAAGGGGGGAGAGGCTATTATTGAAAAACAGCTAATCGACAAGGCAATAGCTGGGCATGAACAATCGTTTCGAATCATTGTAGAGCAATATAAAAATCATATCTATCAGACGGCTTTCAGTGTTCTAAGGAACGGAAAAGATGCTGAGGATGCCACACAAGAGATTTTTGTAAAAATCTACTATGCTCTCCCCCAGTATAGTGGCAAAGGATTTAAGACATGGGCTACCCGTATTGCGATCAATTATTCTATTGATGTAAAGCGAAAAAAAGTTCCAGTAGTAACCGAAGTAGTTGATACAGAAGTGTCACCTATTAATCTAGAAGAAGAATATGTTACAAAAGAGAAGCAACAACTTGTCCAAAGGCGACTTCAAGATGTTCCCCAAAACTATCGAGATGTCATAGTAGCCTTTTACATAAAAGAAAAAACATATGAACAAATTGCAAGAGAACAACAACTAGAAGTGAAGACAGTAGAAACGAAGCTATACCGAGCAAGGAAATGGTTAAAAGCCCATTGGAAGGAGGATGAGTTTTCATGAGTCATCACAACAAAGAAACTTGGTTGAAGTATATTAACAACACTCTCCCTGAAAATGAGAGAGAGAACCTAGAACAACATATGTACAGTTGCGATTTATGTTTGGAACACTACTTAGAGGCTCTTGAAAAACAATCCAATCATGGCCCGCAATTACAAGTGTCAGCTGAATGGACAGAATCAATCCTTTTAAAAGTGCCAGTAAAAAGAAAACAACCATCTCAAAAACAACAGTTGATTCATTATGCCATTGCTGCAGTGGCAACGATTATCTTAATGGCCTCTGGTGCATTTCAGGCAGTTGTGTCTATCGTTCCAACCAAACAACTTGACTATGAAGAAGAAGTGTCAATCTCAAAGAGCTTAATTGAACAGATATCTATTTTAAGAATAATTGAAAAAAATAAGGAGGGACAATAATGAACGGACAAAAAAATCCATTACTCGCATTCGTGTTATCTTTTATCCCAGGTGCGGGATTTCTTTACTTGAATAAATTGGGAAGAGCGTTATTTTATAGTGGTTCTTTCTTTGGAAGTATTGCGCTAGCTGTTACACTCTCTTATGTGATTTTTGGAGATTTTATAATACTTGCGATGATTGGTTTTTTCTTTTGGGGAGTGAGTATCGTTGACATGGTCATTTACCTGATTCGCCATAATCATCAACTTCAAGGGCAACACCATCAAGGGCAATACCATCAAGAGGAGGACAAGGATACCACAAGGAAAAGTCAAGGTAACGAACGTTTCAACACGATTTTATTATCATTAATTCCAGGGCTTGGTCACTTTCATTTAGGGTTAATGAACAGAGGTCTTCCGTTTTTAGTTGGTTTTTTTGGATTGATTACGATGATTTTCTTCGTCACAATGCTTACAAGGACAGATGGATTTATCGTTTTTCTTGGACTTGTTCCCATACTCTGGATTTACAATATCTTTGATGTGATGCAGTTATTGAAGAAAAAAGATGAAGGTATTGAATTAGAAGATAAAACAATACTTGAGGATTTTGAAAAAGGTAGAGAAGAAGGACGTAAAAGTAAAGCGGTGACTACGTTATTAGCTGTGATTCCTGGACTGGGGCACATGTATCTTGGTTTACAACGAAGAGGTCTACAGCTGATGGCAGCCTTTTTATTTGCAATTTATATAATAGATGTTTTGCGAATTTCATTATTTCTTTTCATCATACCGTTAATCTGGTTTTATAGTATTTTTGATGCTATGCAAAAAAGCGCCAAGTATGGGGTGGAGCCTGTGGAAGATAAACCGTTAGTTTCTTATTTTGTGAATCACCAACGTTGGATTGGGATAGGGTTACTTTTAGTAGGACTCTATTACTTCTTTGACCAAGTACTGTTACATGGTTTTATGCCATTCATTGAAGATGCGCTTCAAATCAAGCTGTCCTATTATTACTATAATTATTTTCAAACTACAATAGTGTGCCTCCTGTTAGTTGGTGGCGGTATTAAATTAATGCTTGGTAGCAAAAAAAGCAAGGGAGTGGAAGAAGCATGAGAACATGGAGAGTAGGAACTGTTTCAATGAGTGCTTCACTCATTTTATTAGGAATCGTACTATTTGTATCGCAATGGCAGGGTTTTGATATATACCAAATATTAATATCGTGGTGGCCTTTGTTGTGTATTGTGCTTGGAATTGAAATATTGGTTTATTTATTTCTTTCCAAACAAGAACAGCCTATTTTAAAATATGATTTTCTTAGTATATTCTTTATTGGCATTATAGGGACTGTTGCTTTATCATTTATGCTTTTATCAATGTCTGGAATTTTACCAGAAGTAAAAGCGGCCGTTGCTGCACATGAAAAAACATATACACTACCTGAAGTGAACGAAAACCTCGGACCTTCAATTGAGAGAATTGTACTGGATGTAAAACAGCAGCACGTTCACATTGAAAGTGGAACGACACAACAATTAAAAGTGTTTGGGACGTACCGAACTCAAATGGTAGAAGAAGAGAATGCGATTACGCAAGAGGATTTTATTTCACTAGTTAAGAGCGGAGATACATTATATGTGACTTTAAAAGAATTACCGCGAAAAATTGGTGTGTTCTCGACCTATTCAAGTATGACACCAACCATTGTTGTCCCAAATACGCTGAAAGTAGAAATTCGGAATACCCATGGTACTGTTGATTTGTTCCCAGGTCAGCTTCAAAATGAGTGGAGTGTATGGCAAAGCGAGGATGTCATGATATACCTTGATGAGACAAGCGATGTATCTCTTACTTCGCGTATGGACGAAGGTGAAGAACTACAAAAACTGTATGAAACAGGAGAGGGTACATATCGTATTGTTGTATATAACAGTAATTATGTAGACTTTGTATCTACTGGGAAAAAGTAAATAGTAACGTGACAAACACTTATTGTGTTTGTCTTTTTTTGTGTCTGAAATTAATTTCAACTTAAAATAAACTGTATTACACTTAAATGAAGATTTTTTGAAACAGAAACGATTTAATTGTGAATATTCATCGAACATATTTGTTTTTGGGCATGTTTCAACACAAAAGTGTGATTTAGATCACACTTGTTTATTTGTCTCCGTGTTACGTTATACGTAGATAAAAAACAATTAATTTTAGCTTCTATATAGGAGGTAATCGAAATGAAAGCATGGGAAGGTTTTAAAGAAGGAAATTGGAAAAGCACAGTCGATGTTAGGGATTTTATTAATCTAAACTATACACTGTTCAATGGTTCAAGTGATTTTTTAGAAGGACCAACAGAAAATACAAATGCATTGTGGAAACAAGTCATGGGGCTTACAACAGAAGAGCGACAAAAGGGTGGCATGTGGGACATGGACACGAAGGTTGTATCTACAATAACTTCTCATGCTCCTGGTTACCTTAATAAGGAAATAGAGCAAATCGTCGGAGTTCAAACGGATAAACCATTCAAGCGTTCATTGCAACCTTTTGGTGGAATTCGAATGGCAAAAGCAGCATGTGAGTCATATGGCTATGAGCTTGATCCAGAAGTAGAAGAAATTTTTACAAAATATCGTAAAACACACAATGAAGGCGTTTTTGATGCTTATACTCCAGAAATGAAGGCAGCAAGACGCGCTGGTATTATCACGGGTCTTCCTGATGCATATGGTCGTGGAAGAATCATTGGTGACTACCGTCGTGTAGCTCTTTATGGGGTCGACTTCTTGATTGCCGAAAAACAAAAAGACTACAACCTTATTGGCAATGGTGTTATGTCTGAAGAAGTCATGCGTGAGCGCGAGGAAACATCAGAACAAATAAAAGCACTTAAAGAATTAAAACAACTAGCAAGTTCTTACGGCTTTGACATTTCAGGACCTGCTCAAAATGCGAAAGAAGCGTTCCAGTGGCTATACTTCGGTTACTTAGCGGCGATTAAAGAGCAAAACGGAGCTGCAATGAGCCTTGGTCGTGTCTCTACCTTCTTAGATATTTACATTGAAAGAGATTTACAAGAAGGGGTTCTTACAGAGCAAGAAGCGCAAGAGTTAGTCGACCATTTTGTGATGAAGCTTCGTCTAGTGAAGTTTGCTAGAACGCCTGACTATAATGAATTATTTAGTGGAGATCCTACATGGGTTACAGAATCAATCGGAGGAATTGGCTTAGATGGTCAACCGCTTGTTACGAAAAACTCATTCCGATTCTTGCATACATTAGATAATTTAGGACCATCTCCAGAACCGAACTTAACAGTACTTTGGTCAACTCAGTTACCAGATGAGTTCAAGAAATATTGTGCATATATGTCTATTAAAACGAGTTCAATTCAATATGAAAATGATGACATTATGCGTAAAGAATATGGCGATGACTACGGCATTGCGTGTTGTGTATCTGCAATGGCGATTGGAAAGCAAATGCAATTCTTTGGTGCACGTGCGAATTTAGCAAAAGCCCTTCTTTATGCGATTAATGGTGGAGTCGACGAAAAACAAAAGGTTCAAGTTGGACCAGCATTTGCTCCTATTACTGCAGAATACCTTGAGTATGATGAAGTGATGGAAAAGTTTGATAACGTAATGGAGTGGTTAGCGGGTCTTTACATTAACACACTAAACGTAATCCACTACATGCATGATAAATACAGTTATGAGAGAATTGAAATGGCACTTCATGACCGTGAAGTCCTTCGTACGATGGCAACAGGAATTGCGGGTCTATCTGTTGTGGCCGACTCTTTAAGTGCCATCAAACATGCAAAAGTGAAAACGATTCGTGATGAAAATGGATTAGCTGTTGATTTTGAAATCGAAGGAGAATATCCGGCTTACGGAAACAACGATAATCGTGTTGATGACATTGCAGTTGAACTTGTGAAAACATTTATGAACAAGTTGAAAAAGCATAAAACATATCGTAACTCTGTGACAACAATGTCTATCTTAACCATTACTTCAAACGTTGTGTATGGTAAGAAAACAGGAAACACGCCGGACGGACGTCGAGCTGGCGAGCCATTTGCGCCAGGGGCAAATCCATTACACGGTCGTGATAAAAAAGGTGCCCTAGCATCACTTAGCTCAGTGTCTAAGCTTCCGTACGAATACGCTATGGATGGAATTTCAAACACATTCTCTATTGTTCCAAAAGCACTAGGGAAAGAAGAAGATACGAGAATCGCCAACTTAGCTGGTATTTTAGATGGGTATGCGGAGAAAAAGGGACACCACCTGAATATTAATGTCTTTAACCGTGAAACGTTATTAGATGCAATGGAGCGTCCTGAAGAATATCCACAGCTTACGATTCGAGTTTCAGGATATGCCGTTAACTTCATTAAGTTGACTAGAGAACAGCAAATTGATGTAATCAATCGAACATTCCACGACTCTCTTTAATAATACCGGCGACTCATTCGTGGGTCGCCGAACTAACATCTAAGAATAATGCTTTACAAACAAAGGATGGGTAACGATGAAAATAAAAACACAAATTCATTCAATTGAATCATGCGGAACAGTAGATGGTCCAGGGTTACGCTATGTGATTTTTACACAAGGGTGCCTGTTGCGATGCCAATATTGTCACAATCCAGATACATGGGAGATAGGAGCAGGGAAGGCAGTACAAGTCAAAGAGATTATAGAAGATATTAAAGACTACCTTCCTTTTATGAAAGCTTCTAATGGAGGAGTTACGGTAAGTGGAGGAGAACCGCTATTACACTTAGATTTCTTACTAGAGCTTTTTAAAGAATGTAAGAAATTAGGGATTCATACGACAATTGATAGCTCAGGCGGCTGTTTTTCAACTAGCGAAAAATTTCTTGTACCGTTTAACGAATTGCTTGAATATACGGACCTCATTCTTTTAGATGTAAAGCATATCGACGATGATAAACATAAGGCGTTAACGATGGTATCCAACAAACATATTCTTGAAATGGCTGCTTATTTATCAGAAAAGGGTCAGCCGGTTTGGATCCGTCACGTGTTAGTTCCAGGCATTTCAGATGATAAACATGACTTGCAAAACCTTGCTAATTTTATTGGCACTCTTACAAATGTTGAGAAAATTGAAGTTCTTCCATATCACAAATTAGGGATGTACAAATGGGAGAGTCTCGGACTTAATTATCAACTAAAAGACGTAGAGCCACCAACGGAAGAAGCGGTAGAGGAAGCGACACAAATCTTAAATGGAGCTCTCACTGTAAAGGCAAACGAGTAATCGTTTGTCTTTTTTCTTTGGATGTAGATTTATGCAAGGTCTGGAAGGCCAAAAAAGAAAGGGAGGCCGTGAGAAGAGTCCGAGCAGAGTGTCTGGAAGGCCAAAAGAGGAGCGGAGGTGGTGCGAAGAGTCCGAGCAAAGGGTGTGGAAGGCCGAAAGAGGAACCATGAACGCCGTAACTGTACTTGGAAAAATGCTAGACGACCGTTTGCTAGTGCTGCTTTTTCTTTTTCCACAATAATATGCTAAGATCATAAGCAAACATGTCCAAGAGAAGGAAGAAGTAAATGAGCAAACAGCCTAAAACACCAGTTCAAAAAAATGAAATAGTAGAAGTTACTATAGAAGATATGACTCATGAAGGTGCTGGAGTCGCGAAAGTGAATGGTTATGCCTTGTTTATCCCAAAAGCGATACCTGGGGAGCGAGTGAAAATTAAAGTTGTTAAAGCAAACAAAGGGTATGGATTCGGCCGACTCCTCGAGCATTTAGAAATGAGTGCAGACCGAGTGGAACCGCCATGTCCAATCTATCATCAATGTGGAGGTTGCCAGCTTCAGCATATGAGTTATGAAAGTCAATTAAAAGTAAAACAAAAGCAAGTGAAGGATGTGCTTGAACGAATAGGAAAGGTAACTGATGTTACGGTGCACCCTACAATGGGGATGTCTGATCCTTGGCGCTATCGAAACAAAGCGCAAGTTCCTGTTGCTGACCGTGAAGGGGGACTTGTTGCAGGATTTTATCAGGAAAGAAGCCACGAAATTATTGATATGGAAGAATGTCTAATCCAACAGCAAGCCAACGATGATGTCGTACAAGCAGTCAAAAAAATAGCACAAGAGAACGGGTTACGTGGTTATGATGAAAAGAGCCATCGAGGCACATTGAGGCACGTGGTGGCACGATACGGGCTCATGACAGGAGAAGTGATGGTTGTTCTAGTCACAAGAACAGAAGAGTTACCGAATAAACAACGAATTGTAGAGCAAATCCAAGCACAGCTTCCTAAAGTGAAATCAATCGTACAAAACATCAATTCAAAACGGACCAACGTAATTTTTGGTGAGAAAACAAAAGTTCTTTGGGGAGAAGAATACATATATGATTCGATTGGTGATGTGAAATTTGCGATTTCTGCTCGTTCGTTTTATCAAGTAAATCCAAAACAAACAAAAGTCCTTTATGATAAAGCGCTTGAATACGCGAATTTATCAGGAAGCGAACAAGTCATAGATGCCTATTGTGGAATCGGTACCATTTCGCTATTTCTTGCTCAAAAGGCAAAACATGTATACGGGGTAGAAATTGTACCTGAAGCAATTGATGATGCCAAGAGAAATGCTAAGCTCAATCATATCACCAATGCAACATTTGCCGTTGGAGAAGCCGAAAAAGTTATTCCGTGGTGGCACGCTCAAGGAATTCGAGCAGATGTGATTGTAGTCGATCCACCACGAAAAGGCTGTGACGAGGCACTGTTGAAAACCATTATAGCAATGAAGCCCAAGAGAGTCGTGTATGTGTCTTGTAACCCTGCAACGTTAGCAAGAGACTTGCGAATGCTTGAAGACGGAGGATTTAAGACACAAGAGGTACAACCGGTAGACATGTTTCCTCATACATCTCATGTCGAGACAGTCGTTTGGCTGGTACGAAACTAAAAAAGATAATAAAGGAAAGGTAGGTGTATTATGGTTTTAGCGATTGTAAGTGGAGTTGTATTATATATGATAAGTGGAATGATTTATTATTCTATTCTAGGTAATCGGTGGGTAGACTTGCTAAATATTAAGCCGGAACAACCTAATTATGGGTTGCTCACTTTAGTTACAGTACTAACTTCGACGGCATTGTACGGTGTGCTTAGGCTGTCGCAAGCAGAGACGTTGCTCGAAGGAGCATTAGTTGGTGGGGGAGTTGGACTGATAGTAGCTCTTGCCTATGCAAAGGACTTTATATTTGGATTAGGAATAAATAGTAAAAATTCATTATCTATTTATTTCATTGCTGTCGGATATCATTTAATTGCATTAACGATTATTGGTGCCGTAATGATGTTTTTTATATAGATAAATCGGGTGCTGCTTGTGGCACCACCCGAAAAAAATCCTTTAATGTTTATGAACTAAAGATCATAATATGTAATAATATAACAATTTTATCCTGAAAATGTTATATCGTTTGAATCCAAAACTAGGGGGGAATTGTGTGTCAGAAAATAATGAAGTGGTACATGAGCAAGTCGAAGAGCCAAAGGTAAAAGTTGAAAAGCCTAGAGTTAAAATTGAAAGAAAAGAAGGAGAGCCAACAGCAGCGTTTAAGGGAGCGTCTTGGGCTGCACTGACGTTAGGAGTTGGGGCTTATCTTATTGGTTTGTTCAATGCTTCCATGGAGTTGAATGAAAAAGGATATTATTTTGCAATCTTAATTTTTGGTTTATATGCATCCGTATCTTTACAGAAGGCGGTAAGGGATAGAGATGAAGGGATCCCGGTCACGGGTATTTATTATGGGATTAGTTGGTTTGCCTTAATTGTTGCCATTTCATTAATGGCGATAGGGTTATATAATGCCGGAAGTATTATCTTAAGTGAAAAAGGGTTTTATGGTATGGCATTTGTTCTAAGTTTATTCGCAGCCATAACCGTTCAGAAAAACATACGCGATACACAACGAGCCCGAGAGATAGATTTATAGAACAAGAACTATATGAGCACTGCATAAATTTGTGGTGCTCTTTCTTTTTCAGGAAGTGACAAATTTCGGGTGGTGCCAGGCACCACACGACCGTTATAAATGGGCATTAAGTCTCATATATAGGTACAAAGATTCAGGAAAAACAAAATTGAATTATTTTAATTCAAAGAGTCTTAGTATATACTAAAGAGTAATAAGAGAAATTGTCGAAGATACTAATTAGTTTATTATATTAAGAACATTTGAGGGGTTAAAGAATATGAGCATAAACAAACGTGTTAGTTTACTAACTCCCTATTTAGATGGTGATTATTACGGGCGGATTTTCTTTGAATTATTGCAAGAAGCAAACAGTCATAATTCTACTATAATAACAATTCAGGCGAGAGCAAGTGGGAAAAATCCAGTTCCATTTAATTATCCAGTTAGCACTATGGAAACAGATGGCTGGTTGCTGATGACGAATCCACAATCTGTCTTACCGATTGCTCCTGAATTACTCGAAAAGATTGAATCGACAGGCAAACCGGTAGTTACTATTGGGTATACAGAGAATTCTATTAAATGTCATTCAGTGATTATAGATAATTGCGAAGCAACGAAGGAAGCAATCCTTCACTTAATACGGGACCACGGCCATAGAAAGATTGCGTTTGTCGGAAATAAAGAAGAGCATTTGGATTTGATTGAACGCTTTGAAGGATATTTGAAAGCGCTTGCGGAGTGTGATATCCCTTATGACGAGAGTCTGGTGTTTCATGCTAGCGATGCTCTACGAAAGGGTGGGTATCATGCAGCTGAAGCTATGCTGGCAAGCGAGATGGATTTTACAGCCGTTTTCGCGTCTACGGATTTAAACGCACTCGCTGTAATGGAGAAGTTGCAAGAAGCTGGATATAAAGTACCTGATAATATTGCAGTAATTGGGTTTGACGACTTAGATGTTGCTTCAAGCTCAACACCTTCATTAACGACAATACGCCAACCCTTTGATGATTTGGCACGTAGTAGCTTTGATGTACTACGTCAATTAATTAATGGTAGCGTATTTGATGAACCCGTTATTAAGATACAAACCGAGTTAATAACACGTGAATCTTGTGGGTGTCATATTCAAATGTCAACACAGCCAGTTGATGTACAAAAACAATTAATTGAATCGAACTTAAATCTAGATAATATTTTAAAACGTTATGATGACTTCGTTTACAGTTGGGCTTCTGCAACAAGGGAGAAAAGCTTTGATTTTTCAAATATGTTTGGCCAAAAAGGTCGTTGGGGAGTTTTGGCGCTATGGGATAAGAATGAAGCGGACCAAAAAAAGACTTTGGTAGTTTCGCAAGCATTTAGTGAAGATACTGATAAGATTCCGCCTCTTGGAATGCATATTCCGATAGAGCAATTCCCTCCAATGGAGTGGATTCCTAAACTAAGAGATAATGACTTTGTCCGTGTTCAATCTATAAGAAATGAGCGAGGAGATTGGGGATTTATCGCTATTGTTGCTCCAATAGATGATCTTATCTTTATTTCTGCAGCCGATATTACCCAAGTTAGTTTTACTGTTTCTGCTGCATCCCTGGAACGAGATGAGTTATTTGAAAAAATTGAATCAATTGCAGAGCAACTTGAGATAGTATCTAGGACTACAAATGATGGAATATGGGATTGGGATTCGAATACGGATAATATCCAATGGAACGTTCGAAGCCTTGATATTTTTAATGCTATTGGGGAAGAACTACCAACAGATTCTAACTCTTTTCTAAAGCTCATTCATCCAAAAGATGCAGAACGAGTGAAGGAGGCTTTTAGAGCGAACAACGACCAAAGTACGGTGTTGAAAACGGAATGTCGAATTTGTGGTAGGAATGGCAAAAAATTATGGGTTTATATAACGGGGGATTCCATTTCCAATAAATCAGGTTCCTCAGTACGAATAATTGGTACCGTAACTAATATCTCTGAGAAAAAACGTGCAGAAGAACAAATAAAATACTTGGCGTTTCATGATGGACTAACAGGGCTTCCAAACCGACAGTTGTTACATGAGCGAATGAGAGTTCAAATTGAACAAGCAAAAAATAACAATAGTAAACTTGGTATTTTCTTAATTGACTTAGATAGATTTAAGGTAATTAATGATACGCTTGGTCATCAAGCGGGAGACGTCCTGATCCAACAGGTTGCGCGTCTATTAGAAAGTACAGTCGTTTCTTCAACCTTTATATCTAATGTTAGTAGAGAAAAAATAACGGTATCGAGATTAGGTGGAGATGAATTCGTTATACTGGTAACTGATATTTACGATGTAGATGAATTACAGTTACTTGGAAATAGTATTGTCCAAAAATTTTTAGAACCATTTTTTATTCAAAATCAAGAAGTTTTTACAACGGCTAGTATTGGGCTAAGTGTCTACCCAGACAACGGTCTAAATATTGATGAACTTCTTCGTTGTGCAGATATGGCAATGTACAGGGCGAAAGAAAATGGGAAAAATCAATGGGAAATATACTCTCCAGATATTAATTCACGTACGTTGGAGCGGTTTACGATGGAGAATCTGCTTCGTAAAGCATTAGAACGTGATGAGTTCATACTACATTACCAACCCCAATACCATGTAAGTGATAAGAGAATATATGGTATGGAAGCTTTAGTTAGGTGGATGTCTCCAGACCGTGGAATGATTTCGCCAGCTGAATTAATACCGCTTGCCGAGGAGACAGGGCTAATTATTCCTATAGGGTATTGGATTTTAAAAGAAGCGTGTAAACAAACGAAATATTGGTTGGACCAAGGGCATCTTCCTGTGCTTATTTCTGTAAATATTTCAGCAAGGCAGTTACAGGAGAAGGATTTCGTCGAATGTGTAAAACAGATTCTTGAAGAAACTGCATTGCCGCCTCAATATTTATGTCTTGAAATAACAGAGAGTGCGGCCATAAAAAATATGGAAAATAGTAATAGCATGCTGAGCGAACTCGATAAGGTAGGAATTAAAATTGCAATTGATGATTTCGGGACAGGTTATTCTTCATTGGCAATGCTAAGGCAATTACCTATCAACATTGTAAAAATTGACAGCTCCTTTATAAGAGACATGGATATGGATAGAGATGATGCTGCTATTGTTAAAGCAATAATCGCTATGGCTCATTCCTTAGAATTAACGGTCACTGCTGAAGGGGTAGAAACAGAGGAACAGCGAAAAATATTATCTAACGAAAAATGTGATTATATGCAAGGTTACTTATTAAATAAGCCTCTTCCATCAGACCTTGCTGAGGAAGTTCTAAAAATGCAGACAATCAAACAATAGTACAGCCTATTTCATGTATAATAAAGGGAACATTTTTTAGGATTGAGGGCGCTTATGGACTATAATAAGTATATTTTATCTAATTCAATTGGATACCAAATATCTAATGCTGGTAGATTAGTGAACAACCGATTGAACCTGAATTTTAAAGAAAAGGATTATCCAGTCACCCACGAACAATATTCGATTATGATTCGATTATGGGTTGAAGATGGTTTAACTCAAAGTGACCTTGCAACTCTAACTGGCAGAGATCAAGCAAGCACCTCAAGACTTATCAACAGTCTTGAAAAAAGTGAATTAGTAAAAAGAGTCCAACACCCTGTCGATAAAAGAACGAATTTAATCTACTTGACAGCTAAGGGAAAAAAGATGCAAATCGGTTTGATTGAACAAGCCATTAAAACCATTCAACAAATATCAGAAGGAATAGACCCTGATGATATGAAAACCTGTATGCAGGTATTAAAAAAAGTGAGTGAAAATCTAAGCTGAAATAAAAGCACCTAAATCACATTTTTGTGAATTTAGGTGCTTTTTTGTAATATTACTTGTTGCAACTAGTATATTATTTGATTCTAAATGATAAAGTGAGTAATTGAGAAGGGTCTCACAATAAAAAATACTTGTTGGGACAAATTAATTTTTTAATTGCAATTGACAATCATTATCATTAAGTAATATAATGTAAAAAGTGCTAAAGATAATCATTCTCAATTAGATAAGGGTGTCAATTTTTTTGATTGAGAGAGATTGCGACTAGTACACAGCACAGAGAGTTGGGATAGAGTTGAAACTTATTTATTTATATGTTGCCCTCATTCTATTATCCATCACTTCAATGTTTATCGGGGTATCAGGGATTAGTCCCTTAGACATTTTTTCCTTAACCGAAGAACAAGCTCAAATCTTATGGGTAAGTCGCTTCCCTCGGTTAGTAAGTATTATTCTAGCGGGAGTTGGGATGAGTGTTTGTGGACTGATTATGCAGCAGCTGACAAGGAATAAATTTGTGTCTCCTACAACAGCTGGTACGTTGGATTCTGCAAGATTGGGAGTTTTAGTGTCTCTGATGCTATTTGCGACTGCTAGTCCGTTTGTAAAAATGCTAGTAGCGTTTGTATTTGCTTTAGCGGGAACGTTACTATTTATGAAAATTCTCGAAAAGATAAAGCACAAAGATGTCATTTTTATTCCGTTAGTAGGTTTAATGTTTGGGAGTATTATAGGTTCTGTCACAACCTTTTTTGCTTACCAAAATGACCTCATTCAAAATATGTCATCTTGGCTTCAAGGGAATTTTTCACTAATTATTAAAGGGCGTTACGAGCTTTTATACATAAGTATCCCTCTGATGATGATTGCCTATCTCTATGCCAACCGTTTTACTGTTGCAGGTATGGGTGAGGAGTTTTCAGTTAATCTTGGACTTAATTATAAACGGGTCGTAAATGTTGGGCTAATCCTTGTTGCCGCAGTCGCTTCTGTCGTTTTATTGACAGTCGGTATGATTCCGTTTTTAGGGTTGATTATTCCGAACATCGTTAGTATATACAACGGAGACAACTTAAAAAAAAATTTGCCTCATACGGCGTTACTAGGAGCGGTGTTTGTGCTCATTTGCGATATATTAGGACGTCTTGTGATTTATCCGTATGAGATTCCAATTGGTACAACAGTTGGGGTTATCGGAAGTGCGATTTTCCTTTACTTATTAATGAGGAGAAAAGCCTATGAGTAATAAATTAAAAATAATCATTCTAGCTTTAGTAGCGGTTGTGTTCGCATTGTTATTTGTCTTTTATAATTTGAACGCGAACAGTAATTTAGAGTACATATTGCCAAGGCGAGGGACTAAGGTTTTAGCCATTATCGTCACTGGTGCAGCGATTGCGTTTTCAACAGTTGTTTTTCAAACAATTACGAATAACCGAATATTAACGCCAAGTATTATCGGTTTTGATTCATTGTATTTGTTAATTCAAACGTTCTTAATCTTTGTGTTTGGTTCTGTTAGCTTTTTTGTTGTAAACAAAGAATTTAACTTTCTTTTATCCGTTGTCATCATGATTGGATTTGCTGGATTGTTTTATTACGTGTTATTTAAGCGAGAAGGCGGACAAAACATTTATTTCTTGCTACTAGTTGGAATTGTGCTTGGAACATTTTTCACGAGTATTTCTACGTTCATGCAAGTGTTGATTGACCCAAATGAATTTTTGATTGTTCAAGATAGAATGTTTGCAAGCTTTAACAACGTAAATACAGACATTTTAGGAATATCAATTATCTTATTTGTTCTTGTCACGATTTACTTTTGGAAATATATGAAGTATCTAGATGTACTCTCACTTGGCAAGGATGCAGCTGTAAATTTAGGTGTAGACTACGACCACGTTGTTAAGAGACTTCTAGTTGTTGTTGCAATACTAGTTTCGATATCAACCGCTTTAGTTGGTCCTATATTATTTTTAGGCTTACTTGTTGCGAATGTAACCTATGAGTTTTTGAAAACCCATAAGCATAGCTACACCATTACAGGAGCAATTTTAGTTAGTGTAGTAGCTTTAGTCAGTGGTCAGTTTATTATAGAAAGATTATTTTCTTTTTCAGTGCCAATCAGTGTAATTATTAACTTTATTGGTGGCGTGTACTTTATCTTCTTACTTATTAGGGGGAATAAATCATGGTAGTTGTACAAGGAGTTTCAAAGAAATACGGAACGAAAAACGTCGTAGAAGATGTTTCTGTTGAAATTGAAAAAGGAGCAATTACATCTTTTATCGGACCAAATGGAGCAGGGAAAAGTACGCTAATCTCTATGATTAGTCGCCTCATCGCAAAAGACTGTGGTCTCATTAGCATTGATGATAAAGAGCTAAGTGAATGTAAGGGTGAGGATTTGGCGAAAAAAATTTCAATTCTTAAGCAATCGAACCATTTGAATATCCGTTTAACAGTAAAAGACTTGGTTGCGTTTGGTAGATTTCCTTATTCAAAAGGAAAATTGACAAAAGAAGATTGGGTTTATGTTAATCAAGCGATTGAATATATGGAGCTTGAGGATATGCAACATAAATTTCTAGACCAACTTAGCGGAGGGCAACGCCAAAGAGCATTTATCGCAATGGTTATTGCTCAAGACACTGAGTATGTCCTGTTAGATGAACCACTCAACAATTTAGATATGAAACATTCTGTACAAATCATGCAAGTCCTTCGAAGATTAGTAGATGAACTTGGGAAAACGGTAGTCATCGTTATTCATGATATTAACTTTGCCTCCTGTTACTCGGACCATATCGTAGCGTTAAAGGATGGAAAAATCATTAAAAAAGGAACAACACCTGAAATTATAAATGCAGAAGTGTTAAAGGAAATATACGATATGGATATTCACATCGAGAACATTAATCAAAATCGTATTTGTGTTTATTTTTAACCTTGGTAACTCGTTATTTTGTTTGTTTTATGAAGTGGCCTGATCAACCATTTCTCTCCCAAACATGCAAAGTAGCATTACTATAACAAAAACTTGTAAGGAGAATGGTCAATGAATAAGAATTTACATTTATTACTACTTGCTCTTGTTTTCGCTCTTGTACTAGCCGCTTGCGGAGGACAACAAACAAGGGGAAATGAATCAAATGAACCAGCTGAGCCAGAAGCACCAACAGAAGAAGTAACAGAAGAAGCAACTGAAAAACCAACAGAAATTAAAGTAACACATGAATTTGGTGAAATCACAGTTCCTGTGAACCCTAAAAAAGTTATTGTTTTTGATATGAGTACATTAGAAACACTAGATAAAATGGGAGTAGAAGTAACAGGTGTTCCACAAGCAAATATTCCTGAGTATTTGGCAAAATATAATGAAGATAGCTATGAAAATGTAGGGTCTTTGTTTGAACTTGATTTTGAAAAAATGGCTGAAATCAACCCAGATTTAATTGTGATTTCTGGTAGACAACAAGAACAATACGAAGAATTAAGCAAGCTTGCACCAACACTCTACCTGTCGATTGACTATAACAATTATGTGGAATCGTTTAAAAACAATATGATGATTTTAGGTCAGATTTTTGACCAAGAAGAAGCGATGGCAGCTGAATTAGTAGCGATTGACGAAGCGATTGCTTCACTAAATGAGAAAGTATCTGTGGACAAAACAGCTTTAGTAGTTCTTGCAAACGAAGGAAATATAAATGCTTATGGTACTGGTTCACGATTTGGTATTATCCATGAGGAATTTGGAATTACTCCTGTTGATGAGAACATTGAAGTTTCAAGACATGGAATGAATGTATCCTTTGAATATGTTGTTGAAAAAGACCCTGATTATTTATTTGTAATTGACCGTGATTTAGTTGTGACTGGTGAACCAGCTGCACAACAAACAATTGAAAATGAATTAGTTCAAAATACAAAAGCGTATCAAAATGGAAACATCTATTACTTAGACCCTAGCTATTGGTATATCTCTGGTAGCGGCCTAGTCTCTGTTTCTGAAATGATAAAAGCAATGGAAGAAGCCATTCAATAAAACTGCAGCTGTCCCAAAGAAAAGTAACTTTTTATTGGGACGGCTCTTTATACTATTTTAGAATTTATCTTCTCATATAAGGATGGAGGAATGACAAATGTTAATTCAAACAAGAACTATTACTGTACAAAAGGGGTTTGGTGACCAAGTTGTCCAGAATTTTTCAGGGGATAGTCCGATTGATACAATGGAAGGTCTCATTGACCGAACAATTATGGTTAACCGAAAAAAGCAGGACTATGAAGAGGTTATGGTTATGATAAGATGGGAGTCGCTTGTGGCTTGGAAGAATTGGGAGAAAAGTGATGCTCATATTCAAGGGCATAAGAACAATAGAGGAAAAGAAAAGCCTGAATATATTCTAGAAACTAATGTGAGCATGTATGAGGTGAATACAGTTAAGAAACCCAAGTGAGAAAAAAGGAAGATAGGGTAACTAAAATGGGAAAAGTGAAATACTATATTAAGGTTTTAAGAAGGTGATTTCTGTATTATCAGGAGTCACCTTCTTTGCGCATTAATAATCTCAGAAAAGCACAAATTATCAAGAAAAACATTTTAAAAGATTGTACAATAAATGGGAAAGGTATTTGATAGGGGGAAAAGGAGTTGGATTATTTTAATAGAGTTCAGCGTGCGGTTGATTATATTGAACAAAATCTCGACAAGGAAATAGGGATTACAGATATTGCATCAAAAGCTTTCTTTTCTCCATTCCATTTTCAACGTCTCTTTCAAGCGATTTCTGGCTTTTCTGTACAGGCATATATTAGAAAAAGAAGGATGTCGGAAGCTGCTGTTTTACTCAAAAAAACTGATAAAACTATTTTGGAAATAGCAGTGATTTCACAATACGGTTCACAAGAAGCATTTACAAGAGCGTTTCATGGATGTTTTGGTATAACACCTTCAAGTTATCGTAAGCTAGACAAGTGCAATATACAGTACCTTAAAAAAATGAACTTTATGAATTACAAGAATCACATACACGGCGATTTATTTGTGGAGAAGCCTGAGATTATTCAGCTAGGCAAAAAGAATATAGTCGGTTACACATATAAAACAAATCTGAATGATGAAAAATATTTTGATGAGATTCCAAGGTTTTATGAAGATTTTGGTAGAAATGAATACTATAAGAAAATACCTGAGCGACTAGCACCAGCCTTTTCATATGGTATAAGCTGTGATTATCTAGACGATGGCCAGTTCTCTTTTGTGGTTGGTGAATCTGTTAGACAACCAATAGATGAGAGAGGTTCGGTTTTAGTTAATAAAGAAATACCAGAGGGGAAGTATGCTCAGTTTAAGGTAAATAGTTCAGTAGAAGTCACACAAAACACATGGAGATATATTTATGGAGCATGGCTACCAAATTCTAATTATGAAAGAAGGGAAGGTCCGGATTTTGAAATCACGGATGTATGCAAATCGGAATATCCTCACAACATGGTAACGAAAATTTTAATACCTATTAAATAATGGATAGAGAGAGGTCAAATAGATGAATACAGATATAGTTTTTGGTGATTTCCCAATGCTAGAATCTCCATTTGTGCAATTGAAAAGAATAGAAGTAGAAGACTTGCAAGAGTTATTTGCGATTTATAATAATGAGAACGTATTTACATACTGTGGTATTTTGCCAAAGCATAATCTCAAAACAGTTGAAAAAATGATAGGGCATTTTGAAAGAGATTATAAGAAGAAAAGTAGAATCAAGTGGGGAATATATTCTAAAGCACATAATAATAAACTCGTTGGAATTATTGAAGCAATGGATTTTAATCAAAAGGTGAATATGGTTACGATAGGTTACTATTTGGCTGAAGAATACTGGAAGAAGGGAATCGCAACGGAAGCTGTAAGCCTGCTGATTACTTTTCTTTTTGAAAAAATTAGTGTTAATCGTATTCAAGCAGAGGTGATGCCAGAAAATACAGCCTCAAAGAAAGTACTTCTCAACAATGGATTAACAAAAGAGGGATTATTACGCCAAGCTTCTGTGTGGACTGGAAAAGGAGTAGTCGACTTGGAAGTGTACGGCCTTCTCAGAGAAGAGTATACAATAGAATAAAAAAGAAAACCCCGACGTCAAAACTGACTAAAACATTCTCAATGGCTTCACTCGCCACAAAGCAAGTTGTGAAAAAAGACTCACAACTTGCTTTAAAAGATGGTGGCGGTTTCGCTCATTGCAAAGAGGGCACTGAAAAAAGTTAAAAACCTAACTTTTTCAGTGCCCTCTATAATTATTTACTTGCTACTTGAGCTTGTTGCTCTAGTTTAAGATCGAATCGGTCTGCATTCATAACCTTAACCCAAGCAGAGATAAAGTCACTTACAAATTTACCTTTGTTATCGTCTTGTGCATATACTTCTGCAATCGCACGTAAAACAGAGTTAGAACCAAACACTAGGTCAACCGTAGTTGCTGTTCGTACAACTTCTCCTGTGTTACGATTAAGTCCTTGATAAACGTCTCCTCCAACAGACTTCCACGCTACTTTCATATCAAGTAAGTTCACAAAGAAGTCGTTAGAGAGTGTTCCTATACGGTCAGTGAATACACCGTGTTGTGTGCCACCATGGTTTGTACCTAGTACACGCATTCCACCAATAAGTGCCGTCATTTCAGGGGCAGTTAGGCCAAGTAATTGAGCTTTGTCTACTAAAAGCTCTGCAGAACTTACGCTGTACTGCTTCTTCTGATAGTTACGGAACCCGTCAGCTATGGGCTCTAGGAATGAGAAGTTTTCAACATCCGTTTGTTCTTGAGTGGCATCACCGCGTCCTGGAGCAAAAGGAACAGTTACATCAAAGCCTGCCTCTTGAGCAGCTTTTTCAACGGCAGCACTTCCGCCAAGAACGATTAAATCAGCAATGCTTACTTTTTTATCAAGACCGTTTTGAAGGTCTTCAAGGACAGTAAGGACTTTTTCAAGTTGTTCTGGTTGGTTTACTTCCCAATCTTTTTGTGGAGCAAGACGGATACGACCACCATTTGCGCCACCGCGGTTATCTGAACCACGGAATGTACTAGCTGAAGCCCAAGCTGTAGTTACTAGCTCACTAACTGAAAGTCCAGAGTTAAGGATTTTTTCTTTAAGCTCTGTTACTTCTGACTCTGTTAGGTCATAATCAACAGCGGGTACTGGGTCTTGCCAGATTAAATCCTCATCCGGAACTTCTGGTCCTAGATATCTTACTTTAGGTCCCATGTCACGGTGAAGTAATTTGAACCATGCACGAGCAAAGGCATCTGCAAATTCTTCAGGATTTTCATGGAAGCGACGAGAAATCTTTTCATAAGCTGGGTCCATACGCATTGCCATATCGGCTGTTGTCATCATTGTTTTAACACGAACGGAAGAATCTTCTGCATCAGGAGCAAGATGCTCGTCAGCAACATCTACCGGAGCCCACTGATGTGCGCCTGCAGGACTCTTGGTAAGTTCCCACTCATATCCAAATAATAAATCAAAGTATCCGTTATCCCACTGAGTTGGGTTAGCCGTCCAAGCACCTTCAATCCCACTCGTAATCGTATCTCGACCTTTACCACTGCCGTGAGAACTTAGCCAACCAAAACCTTGTGCTTCAATAGGAGCAGCTTCTGGCTCTGGACCAACATGAGCAGCATCTCCTGCACCATGTGCTTTACCAAATGTATGGCCACCGGCAGTTAAAGCAACTGTTTCTTCATCGTTCATTCCCATACGTGCAAATGTTTCGCGAATGTCACGAGCGCTTGCAAGTGGGTCAGGGTTTCCGTTTGGTCCTTCTGGGTTAACATAAATAAGACCCATTTGAACGGCAGCTAGTGGATTCTCAAGTTCACGATCGCCTGTGTAACGGTTATCACCAAGCATTTCCGTTTCAGAACCCCAGTAAATATCTTCTTCTGGATGCCAAATGTCAGCACGTCCGCCACCAAAACCAAAAGTCTTTCCTCCCATGGATTCAATTGCTACATTCCCTGTTAAAAGGAGCAAATCAGCCCATGAAATTTTGTTTCCATATTTTTGCTTAATTGGCCAAAGTAATCGACGGGCTTTATCTAAGTTTCCATTGTCAGCCCAGCTATTTAGTGGAGCAAAACGTTGATTTCCAGTTCCACCACCTCCGCGACCATCACCTGTACGATATGTACCTGCGGCGTGCCAAGCCATACGAATAAAGAACGGACCATAATGACCATAATCTGCAGGCCACCAATCTTGGCTGTCTGTCATTAAATTGTGAAGGTCTTGTTTTAGAGCATCGTAATCTAGTTTTTTAAATTCTTCAGCATAATCAAAATCTTCTCCCATTGGATTAGACTTTTTGTCATGCTGATGTAGAATATTCAAGTTTAATTGATTTGGCCACCAGTCCTTGTTTGTTGTACCGCTTGATTTGGGACTTGTCGTAGCTCCGTGATTAAATGGGCACTTTCCAGAGCTTGCATTTTGATTATCCATATTTCTTTCCCCTTTCATACTTCAGAGTATAGTGAGATGAGAATAATTATCTTAAAAATTATAAAAGACTTATAATTTACTAATAATTATTCTAATGTAATCATTATACTAATCTATTGCTTGAATTGACAAGTATAATAACTTAGGAAATCGAAAAAAAATTTACCAACAATATAAAACTAAAAAAGAACTGCTAATTCTAAGGTAAAGCGAATACTTACGTAAAGCTGTTATGTATAAGATTAACGTTATCTAAGAGGTGTTTATGTAGAAGAACAAGGAAGGTCGAAGAAGAATCTATCATAGTTACATTCTCAATTAATTTGCTTTTTCGATAGTGTTTTATCAATTAATTACTTCTGGTAAAGAGTGTACGAGCCCTAACGATAGTTTCATATTCCCCTTTTTCCTTTATTTAAAACATATTTTGTTAGACATGTTACCTAATATATTGACTTAGTGTAGAATTTAGAAGAATAGGATTCATTTTTTTAGAGCGTATGATAAATCGTGATACTAATGTAGTCGGAAGAGGTGCAATAACATGAATAAACGCCCAATAAAAACGGTAGATAATGTTCAACAATTTTTTGAAAACCCGATACTCTGGACAGACATTCCTGACCCATCTGTCATTCGGGTCGGAGATACATATTATATGTCCAGTACGACGATGCATATGAACCCAGGTCTACCTATTATGAAGTCATATGATCTTATACATTGGGAAATTGTAAATTATGTATATGATATTTTGGCTGAGAATGACGAACAAACTCTAAGCAATGGAAAGAACGAATATGGAAAAGGTTCATGGGCTAGCAGCTTGCGTTATCATAAAGGAACCTTTTATGTAGCTGTAGGGTCTTTATCTACAGG
This sequence comes from Bacillus alkalicellulosilyticus, assembly GCF_002019795.1. Classification (GTDB taxonomy): domain Bacteria; phylum Bacillota; class Bacilli; order Bacillales; family Bacillaceae_F; genus Bacillus_AO; species Bacillus_AO alkalicellulosilyticum. The sequence continues at coordinate 329,479 of NZ_KV917381.1, forward strand.
CAAAACATATATCTTTCAGACTGAAAATATTGAAAAGGGTCCATGGAAACGTTTTGTTTTCGACCGTTATTATCATGATATGTCATTGCTGTTTGATGATGATGGTCGAGTATTTATGGTGTATGACAGTCGAGATATAAAAGTGATTGAATTGACAGCTGATGCTACTGCCATTAAAGAAGGTGGATTAAACAAGACGATAATTCCAGAAGCTAGTTTAGTGGCAAGTAAAAAAGAAGATGTTGGTCTACCAGCTGAAGGAGCACACATTCATAAAATAAATGGCTACTATTATATATTCACAATAACCTGGCCAAAGAATGCACAGCGCACTCAGCTTGTTCATCGTTCAAAAAAAATTGATGGTGATTACGAAGGAAGAGTTGTGTTGAAAGACCAAAGTGGTACAGCTCAAGGTGGAATTGTAGATACAGTGGATGGGAACTGGTACTCGATGTTGTTTCGTGATAGTGGTTCCGTTGGACGTATTCCTTGCGTGCTCGCAGTTACGTGGGAAGACGGATGGCCAGTATTTGGTGAAAACGGTTCTATTCCAGAGAGGGCACTGGCTCCTATTAGTCATAAGAAATTGAACAATCACATTGTGAAGTCTGATGAGTTCAATAATTTGATATCTCTTGATGGAGTATGGCAATGGAATCATAATCCAGACAATATGAATTGGTCATTAAGTGAACGTCCAGGGTATGTCAGAATAAGAAATGGCAAAATAAGTTCTAACTTAGAGGAAGCAAGAAATATCCTAACTCAAAGAACGTTTGGTCCAGAGTGTTCTGGAATGGTCGCGCTAGACATCACAAATATGAAAGATGGAGATGTTGCTGGTTTTGCGGCCTTTCAAAAAGATTATGGCTATGTGGGTGTACAAATGAAGCAGGGTAAGAAAATGATAGTGATGGTCAATGCCAGTTCAGGAAAAGAAGAGGAAATAGAACATGTTCCGCTTTCTCAGGATACATTGTATCTAAAAATTGATTTTGACTTTAAACAGAAAACCGATAAAGCATATTTCTTTTATAGTGTAGATGAAACAAACTGGATTCGTATTGGAAATGTCCTGCAAATGAGTTATAAGTTAGACCATTTTATGGGTTATCGATTTGCTTTATTTACTTATGCTACTTCAAGTACTGGTGGATGTGTAGATTTTGATTATTTTAGAGTAAATTAAATTACACTTATGGTTAAAATGACACTGTAAAGGTAGAATCCTATCTCTTCAGTGTCTTAACTTTTGGTACATCTTAGTTGTGGTTTGAATACAAAGAAAGTTGTACGTACATTTTTTGATTGTGTAAATTCAGTGCTGCTTTTATAATTGAGTTATTAAAGGTCGAGGGGGACAAGAACATGAGCATTGAGGTTAAAAAAGCAATTGATAGCGGCAAAACAGTCTTAGGGATTGAACTTGGGTCAACGCGGATTAAAGCGGTTCTCATTGGAGAAGATAATGCACCCATCGCTTCTGGAAGCCATGAGTGGGAAAATAAGTATATCGACCAGGTATGGACATATTCTCTAGAGGATGTTTGGAACGGTTTACAAGACAGTTATCAAAAGCTGTCTGCAGATGTGAAAGAAAAGTACGATGTTACATTACAGTCTGTAGGAGCGATCGGTATAAGTGCAATGATGCATGGTTATATGCCATTTAATAAAGAAGGGGAGCTATTAGTTCCTTTTCGTACATGGCGTAATAATATAACTGAAAAAGCGTCATCAGAGTTAACCGCGCTTTTTACGTACAATATCCCTCAAAGATGGAGTATTGCACATCTCTACCAAGCGATTCTTAACGAGGAAGGCCATATCGGTGACATTGATTTTATAACGACACTAGCAGGTTATGTTCATTGGAAACTGACGGGCGAAAAGGTAGTTGGAGTTGGCGAAGCATCTGGTGTCTTTCCAATTGATTTACACACTAAAAACTATAATCAAACAATGATTACACAGTTTAATAACTTGGACGCTGTAAAAGATTTACCATGGAATCTTAATGAGGTATTACCTCGTGTCTTAGTAGCGGGAGAAAATGCAGGTTCTCTGACAAAAGAAGGAGCGCTCCTTCTCGATAAAAGTGGGCAGTTAACAGCGGGTATTCCTTTATGTCCACCTGAAGGGGATGCGGGAACCGGTATGGTTGCGACCAACAGCATAGCGAAGCGGACAGGTAATGTTTCTGCGGGCACGTCAGCCTTTGCGATGGTTGTCTTAGAAAAAGAGCTGACAAAAGTTTACCCGGAAATTGACCTCGTAACGACTCCTACAGGGAATTTAGTAGCGATGGCTCATTCAAATAATTGTTCTTCGGACCTAAATGCATGGGTAGGGTTATTTGATGAATTGACAGAGGCCTTGGGATTGGGTATTGATAAAAATAGATTATATGAAACGCTATTTAATCTGGCCCTTAAAGGAGATCCTGATGGCGGAGGGTTATTATCTTACGGGTATCTTTCAGGAGAACATATGACTCATTTTGAGGAAGGACGTCCGTTGTTTGTACGTTCTTCGGCTAGTCAATTTAATTTAGCAAATTTCATGCGTGTTCAATTGTATACGGCGTTTGGTGCAATGAAAATGGGAATGGATATTCTATTCAAAGAAGAAAAAGTAAGTCTAGATGAAGTATTAGGTCATGGTGGACTATTTAAGACAGAAGGTGTAGGACAAAAAATGCTAGCAGCTGCCTTTGGTGTTCCTGTTTCTGTAATGGAAACAGCAGGAGAAGGCGGAGCATGGGGCATTGCCTTGCTTGGGTCGTATATGGTTAACAAAAAGGAAAACGAAACATTGGAACACTATTTAAAAGAAAATGTATTTGCTGGTCAAACGGTAAAAACAGTTCGTCCAGACGAGAAAGATGTTACTGGTTATGAACAATTTATGGAACGATATAAGAAGGGGCTACCAATCGAAAGAGCGGCAGTAAATCATCTTAAGTAAGCTAGAACGTGGTAGGGGAAGCTCCTCTACCACGTTTTTATTTGATAATATAGGAAATAATAAAAAGAAGGATGACTATAGCTCATTTGCTATATTGTACGCACAAGATAAAAGCGATTCTATTGTCCTGTTAAGGAAATAGATAGCTTACTGTATTTTTATTAGCAACTCATCCTGTAAAACGACAAAGATTCTTTGATTTCTTATCGTTTTTAATGGTGCTACTGCTAAGTAAAAGAATGTTGAATATTTGTACGTACAACTATATAATAGGACGTAGAATGAAATGTGACTACAGAGGGGAGTGACCTTGCATGTATGAACAATTAAAGCAAGCTGTTTTAGAAGCAAATCTAGATTTGCCTAAGTACGGACTTGTTACATTTACATGGGGGAATGTTAGTGGAATAGACAGAGAAAACGGGATTGTAGCGATTAAGCCGAGTGGTGTTTCCTACGAAAAATTGAAGAGAGACGATATCGTTTTACTAGACTTAGACGGTAATGTTGTCGAAGGTTCTCTAAACCCTTCTTCAGATACTCCTACTCATCTTCAATTATATAGAGCGTTTCCTCAGGTCGGAGGAATTGTTCATACGCATTCGCCGTGGGCAACAAGTTGGGCGCAAGCGGGTAAAGGCATTCCTGCGCTTGGCACAACACATGCGGATTATTTTTATGGACATATTCCTTGCACACGTCCAATGACAGAGCAAGAAATTAAGGGTGATTATGAAAGAGAAACAGGCAATGTGATTATCGAGACTTTTGATGGGATTGACCCAATGCAAATCCCAAGTGTTCTTGTTCACAGTCATGCCCCGTTTAATTGGGGAAAAGACCCACATGAAGCCTTGCATAATGCAGTAGTTTTAGAAGAAGTAGCTAAAATGGCTTCAAGAACATATCGCATTAATCCAGATGTTGAACCGATGGACCAAAACCTGTTAAACAAGCACTTTTTAAGAAAACATGGAGCAAATGCATATTACGGCCAATTAAAAAAGGATTAATCAAAAACGATAAACACTGAGGAGGAAATATTATGTTACAAGTAAGACCTTATGAATTTTGGTTTGTGACAGGAAGTCAACACCTATATGGACCAGAAACACTTCAAGAAGTAGAGGCGCATTCAAGAGAGATTACAGAAGGTTTGGATAAAGATGAAACGATTCCATTTAAGCTTGTATTTAAACCGATTCTGACAACACCAGATGCAATTAGAAGGTTATGTATTGATGCAAATGCCGATGATAACTGTGCAGGTATTATTACATGGATGCACACGTTCTCTCCTGCAAAAATGTGGATTGCTGGTTTATCTCAACTAAGAAAACCATTATTACACTTGCATACTCAGTATAACCGTGATATTCCTTGGGATAGCATTGATATGGACTTTATGAACTTAAACCAAGCCGCTCATGGGGATCGCGAGTACGGATTTTTAGGTGCTCGAATGGATATTGCTCGAAAAGTCATTGTTGGCTACTGGGATGACGCAAATGTAAAATCACGTATTGGCGGTTGGATGCAAACAGCTGTTGGTTTCACTGAAGGAAATTCTTTGAAAATTGCACGATTTGGCGATAACATGCGAGAAGTGGCTGTAACTGAAGGGGATAAAGTAGAGGCACAAATCCAATTTGGTTGGTCAACAAATGGGTATGCTGTTGGCGATTTAGCTCAACAGATCCAAGCGGTTTCTGAATCTGATGTTAATGCTCTATTTGACGAGTATAGTGAACTTTATGATTTAGCGCCAGAAGCGCGTGCGGCAGGAGCAATCCAAGATTCAATTCGTGAACAAGCTCGAATTGAGATAGGGATGAAGGCATTCCTTCAACAGGGAAACTTTAGTGCATTTACAACTACATTTGAAGACCTACATGGAATCAAACAGCTACCAGGTCTTGCGGTACAACGTCTAATGGCAGAAGGATATGGTTTTGCTGGAGAAGGCGACTGGAAAACAGCAGCATTACTTCGTGTAATGAAAATCATGGCTAACAATAAAGGAACATCTTTCATGGAGGACTATACGTATCATATGGAGCCAGGGAACGAATTAGTATTAGGTTCTCATATGCTTGAGATTTGTCCTACCATTGCTGCAACGAAACCAAAGATTGAAGTTCATCCTTTAGGAATTGGTGGAAAAGCAGACCCAGCTCGAATGGTGTTTGATGGTGCGGAGGGTCGTGCGCTTAATGCATCACTTATTGACCTTGGCAATCGTTTCCGATTAGTCATTAACGAAGTAGATGCTGTTAAGCCAGTCAAGGCAATGCCGAAACTTCCTGTCGCTAGAGTACTATGGAAAGCACAACCTTCTTTGAATGAGGCTGCGGAAGCTTGGATTCGAGCAGGCGGAGCTCACCACACGGTGTTTACTTATGAAGTAACAACGGAACAATTAGTAGATTGGGCAGAAATGACTGGAATTGAAACCGTAATTATCGATAAAAACACAGATTTATTAACATTCCGTAATACGTTAAAGTTAAATGATATCGCTTGGAAGCTTAAATAAGTAATGATAAATGATGTGTAACTAGGTAAGTGTCAGACTTATCTAGTTACACTATATTTCTTGACCTAGTAGCTAGTTAAGACGACTAAAAAAAGAAGTGGAAGCGCTTAACAAAAATAATTAAAACAAATAGCTAGGGATGAGGAGGTTGAGAAGTATGGTAAAAATAGACCTTTTGCAAGGGATGTTCAAAGATTCTCAAGAAAAAGGAAAAGAGTACTTGCTGTATTTAGATGTCGACCGACTTATGGCGCCATGTTATGAAGCTGTTTCACTTACTCCTAAAAAGAATCGATATGGTGGCTGGGAGTCAACAGGAATTAGTGGGCATTCGATTGGTCATTGGCTCTCTGCGGTAGCTCAAATGTGGACTGTAACAAAGGATGAGTTGCTAAAGCAAAAACTAGAATATGCCATTGACGAACTTGCTTATGTGCAGAGTTTTGACAAAGATGGATATGTCAGTGGATTTTCAAGAGAATGTTTTGATAAGACATTTACTGGAGACTTTGAGGTTGAAAATTTTAGTCTGGCTGGGCAGTGGGTGCCTTGGTATAGTCTCCATAAAATATATGCAGGTCTTATAGATTGTTATCAACTTCTTGGGAACGATAAAGCATTAGAGGTAGTAATAAAGCTTGCCGATTGGGTACAAAATGGGTCAGCTCACTTAACGGATGACCAATTTCAGAAGATGCTTACGTGTGAGCATGGCGGAATGAACGAAGCCATGGCTGACTTATATTTGATTACAGGAGAGCGGGGCTATTTAGACCTTGCGATTCGGTTTTGTCATAAAGCAGTACTGGACCCACTAGCACATGGAATTGATGAGTTAGAAGGAAAGCATGCCAATACGCAAATTCCCAAGGTCATTGGTGCAGCGAAATTATTTAACATTACGAGAGACGAAAAATATAAGAAAATAGCTGTTTTCTTCTGGAATCAAGTGACAACATCTCGGTCTTACATGATTGGTGGCAATAGTAAGGATGAGCATTTTGGCCCAATGAATGATGAGAAACTAGGCGTTCAAACAACGGAAACATGCAACACGTACAATATGTTAAAACTTACAGAAATCATGTTTGAATGGTTTAGAGATGTAAAACAAGTAGATTTCTACGAGAGAGCGCTATACAATCATATACTAGCATCGCAAGATCCAGATTCAGGAATGAAAACGTATTTTGTTTCCTCACAACCTGGACATTTTAAAGTGTATTGTACACCAGAAAACTCCTTTTGGTGTTGTACAGGAACTGGGATGGAGAATCCTGCACGGTATACAAGGGGAATTTACTATGTAAACTCAAGTGATTTTTATGTAAATCTATTTATTCCTTCGACGATTGAAATTACAGAGACAGACTTTATAGTAAAGCAGGAAACTAATTTTCCAGAAACGGACCGTACAAAACTTTTCGTAGAAAAAGGGAGTAACCATTATTATAGCCTACATATTCGGGTTCCTTACTGGATAGCGGGTTCCGTAACGGCTTTAGTTAACGGGAAATCAACATATACCAGTGTGGAAAGTGGCTATTTAACGATAGAACGAAAGTGGAACACTGGAGATACGATAGAGATTCATCTCCCAATCGACCTTCATCTTTATACAGCTAAGGATGACCCTTATAAAGTAGGAATTATGTATGGACCAATTGTGTTAGCAGGTGCATTAGGTCGAGAGAACTTCCCTGAGAATGATATTATTGCTGACCACCTTGCATTAAATAATCATCCGCTTATTGAAGTGCCGGATCTTGTTGCTGATAAAACAAAACTTTCAGAATGGATTAAACGAGTGGAAGGCTCACCGTTACGGTTTGAAACAGAAGCCGTAGGACAACCAGGAGATGTGAAAGTAACATTGCTTCCTTTTTATAACCTTCATCACCAAAGGTATACCATGTATTGGAACCTCATGAATGATGAAGAATTTTCAACATTTGTTGATAAAGAAAGGGAAGAAAGAAAAAGGTTACAAACCGTTACGGTTGACTTTGTACAACCTAGTGAACAACAGCCAGAAGTAGAGCATGGAATAAAGTCACTAAATTCAAATGCAGGATACTTTCATCTCGTTCAACGCGGGTGGCGTGATGCTAGGGACCAAGGGTATTTTAGCTATAAAATGAAAGTAGAAGAAGACAAGAAAATGGGGTTAGAAGTCACATACTTTGGTGGCGACCGAACTATCGAGGAAGATAACAAAACATATGAACGAGAATTTGATATTCTCATTGATGGAGTTGTTATTGCTAGTCAAAAACTAGAATCAAATGCATCTCCAGTAAGTACTTTTGATGTTCGATACTCTATTCCATATGAACTTACAGAAGGAAAGACTAGCGTAGAAGTAACGTTTAGATCAAATGAAGAAGGAAAAATAGCTGGTGGAGTATATGGAGTGAGAATGACTAAATAAGACTACCAAGACTAGACGTAACACAAATATGAGTACGATTAAGGAGTATCCAATATGACAAATAAAATTACGATTAATACAGATGTGGAAAAAGGAATTATTAATAAAAATATTTATGGACACTTTTCCGAGCACTTAGGAAGATGTATTTATGAAGGATTTTGGGTAGGCGAAGATTCTTCGATCCCGAATACAAATGGAATTCGTAATGATGTGGTTGCAGCTCTAAAAGAAATCAATGTGCCAGTATTACGTTGGCCTGGTGGATGCTTTGCTGATGAATATCATTGGAAAGATGGGATAGGCCCACGTGAACAACGAAAAAGAATGGTCAATACAAACTGGGGTGGAGTTGTAGAAAACAATCACTTTGGAACTCATGAGTTTATGATGCTGTGCGAAATGCTTGAAACCGAGCCATATATTTGTGGAAATGTAGGAAGTGGTACAGTTCAAGAAATGTCCGAGTGGGTTGAGTATATGACATTTGATGGAGAGTCTCCGATGGCAAACTGGAGAAAAGAAAATGGAAGAGAAAAATCATGGCCATTAAAGTACTTCGGAGTAGGAAATGAAAACTGGGGTTGCGGTGGTAATATGCGAGCGGAGTACTATGCAGATTTATACCGCCAATATCAAACATACGTAAAAAATTATGGGGAAAATAAAGTTTACAAAATTGCTGGTGGAGCAAATGTTGATGACTATCATTGGACAGAAGTGTTAATGCGAGAAGCAGGGTCTCTAATGGATGGCTTAAGCGTTCACTATTACACGGTTCCTGGAGACTTTTGGTTAGGCAAAGGGGCAGCACTAGACCCTCGAGAAGAAGAATGGTATGCGACGATGAAAAAGGCGTTATACATCGATGAACTGATTACGAAACACGGCACAATTATGGATAAATATGATCCAGAAAAACGTGTTGGAATGATTATTGATGAGTGGGGAACATGGTTTGATGTGGAACCTGGTACGAACCCTGGCTTCTTATATCAACAAAATACGATTCGGGATGCATTAGTTGCCGGCTTACACTTTCATATTTTCCATGATCATAATGACCGTGTTCAAATGGCAAACATTGCACAAACCGTTAATGTTCTTCAAGCAATGATTTTAACAGAAGGCGAAAAGATGATTACCACCCCAACTTATCATGTGTTCGAAATGTTTAAAGTTCACCAAGACGCGACAAAAGTGGATATCCAATCTACAATAGGCACTTACGAACTCAATGGTGAAAAGTTACCTTCTGTCAGTGTATCAGCATCAAAAGATAGCGAAGGGCAATTACATATTAGTTTATGTAACTTAAATCCAAAGGAAGCCTCTGATGTGAAAATTGAGCTTCGTGGATTAGTAAATCAAGCAGAGCAAGTATCTGGACGCATTTTAACAGCAGATACATTAAATGCACATAATACGTTTGAACAACCAGAGAACGTAAAACCAACAGCGCTTACGGATGTTACATTAGAAGCTAACGAGCTTTCATTGACATTACCTCCGATGTCAGTTGCTGTTGTAACGGTAAAGTAAAAGATGTCAGACAAAAGGCAATGTAAGAGTTGCCGAACACCAGTAGTAGACGTGGATATTGATGTTCAGATAGACAATGCCAATACCGTCGATGAAGAAACGTATGAAAAAAGATTAGAGATTTGTATGGAATGTCCATCACTAGTATATGGTTCAACGTGCAAACATTCAGGATGCCTGGTCAGTTACCGGACGTATCTTAAAGATAAGAAGTGTCCTGAACCTTCAGGAGCGAAGTGGTAGTTTCTATTCTCAAACTCAAACTAAGTAAAGCCGGAACAAAGGTTGTTGTTTTACCTTTTGTTTCGGCTTTGTTCGTTGGTTGAACTAGTTTAGTATTCATATTATACTTAGGAAAATTAGATGCGGGGGAGTTCGATGACTAAACACAAGATTTATACAATGAGCTTTGCAAGTGTCTATCCTCATTATGTTAAAAAAGCGGAGAGAAAGGGACGTACTAAAGAAGAAGTTGATGAAATCATCCGTTGGTTGACTGGGTATAGTCAGGAAGAATTAGAAGCTCAACTCAAAAAACAGACTGATTTTGAGACATTCTTAGAGGAAGCACCACAAATGAACCCTTCGAGAGAATTAATAAAAGGGGTAGTCTGCGGTGTTCGAGTTGAAAACGTAGAAGAACCGACTATGAGAGAAATTCGCTATTTGGATAAATTAATTGATGAGTTAGCAAAGGGAAAAGCATTTGAGAAGATTTTACGAAACTAATATAAAGTGAACAACACTGACTTCCTAGGTTCTATCAAAAAGTAATCTTAATACTGAATTCATTAGAATAGTAAGCCGTTGAAAATGTACAAGCATTCAACGGCTTTTTATATGGAGTCAATCGTTCTACTCGTGTCTCCGTTTTTCTAGAAATTTATCAGCTTGTTTTAAGAAGCAAAGAAGATAGAGATAAACCGCTACCTGAAGCTAATTTAGGGCCTGTGTAATACGTTTATTTACTTTTATTATAAAAATATATACATATCATGTTTAGCTAGTTAATTGCATGAATAACAGGAAACTATTGCTATATAAGTGTTTCTAAATGGTGAACTTTGTTTTAAGTGCGTACTATTTTGCATTATTCGTGTTACAATACAAAAAAAGTGATATTTTTCGACAAATTTTCAATAGGATGTATCAGCATCTTGACTTACTAAGAGAGGGTTGTAGTTTATGCAAAAATCGAGTGCATATGAATACTTAAAAGGAAAGACAATGCGATGGATAGTTATATAGAAAAAATAATTTATAAAGAAAAAATTAGCTGTGAGGATTGGGGAGAAATTGAAAGACTTCAACAACATGTAAGGTGTCATTTAAAAGCAGTGCTAGATGAATTTATTTTTGTTGAAATGGCAGTCAATGAAGCTTTGAATAATGCGATTGCATCCTCTAAAAATCTAGAAATTGAAGTAACTAAAGACCAGGTTTTTTTACAGATAACGATTACTGATGATGGTCCTGGATTTGATGTTCAAGGTAAATTACAAGAATTAAATGAAAAAAGGGATAGTCTTATGGATGAAATATTGTGGTCAGAGTCAGGCCGAGGGATTTATATCATGCATAAATTTATGGATGAAATTAAGTATAGTGACAAAGGAAATCAAGTCACACTATTAAAGAAATTGGGGGGAAATGGCAGTGCAGATGAACATAGAGGTAATTGGTGAAGTTGTAACAGTTAGATTAGAAGGAAAAATGTACGTTCAAGAATCTATTGAAGTAAGAGAAAAAGTCTTGAAACAGTTGGAAAAGGGCTATACTCAGCTATCGGTTGACCTTACTAATCTTTCGTATATAGATAGTTCAGGTTTAGGAGTACTGATTGGTTTTCATAAGAAAATGTCTAATATAGGTGGATCTTTTGTTATTACTGGTGTACATGGAGCTGTTAAAGAAGTAATTGAGTTAACAAGACTACATTTAGTTTTTGATATTCAGTAATCAAATTAGTCCTACACTAGCAAACAACTAGAATCCACAGAGGTGAATGAAAATGCAAATAAAAACCAAGAAAATAAGTTTAATGATAAAAATGACATTCCTTTTTTTAATTCTTAGTTTGATTCCAATGGCTATACTTAGTTATTACAGTATATCCAATGCATCTAAAGCTCTAGTATTTGAAAAGGAAAGTAAGCTAACTGCGATTAGAGACATCAAAAAGTCGCAAATTGAAGCTTATTTTGCAGAAAGATTCAATGACATTGAAATTTTAGCAAAAAGAAGTCTAGTAAAAAATGCGGTTGAAGAACTTCAAATAGCTTTTGAAGAGTACGGGGTTCATAGTGCCGAATATCAAGAAGTTCATGATAAGTTTGATGGTGATTTAAAGCATTTTGCGTATACGTATGGATATTATGATTTATTTTTGATTGATGAACAGGGCGATATTGTATATACCGTTGAAAAGGAATCTGATTTTGGGGAAAATTTAGTAACTGGTAGTTTAAAGGAATCAAACCTTGCACATACGCTAGTAACTGCCAAAAATCAAATTGTACTAGAAGATTACGAATTTTATGAACCGTCAAATGAACATGCGGCGTTTATAGCGGCTCCCATAAAAGAAGACAATGGTAAGTTTTTAGGCATTGTTGCTCTTCAAATCTCTGATGAAGCCATTGGAGTTATCATGTCCGAACGAACAGGTATGGGGAACACAGGCGAAACTTATTTAGTTGGATCTGATAAGCTGATGCGTTCAGATTCTATTTTTACGGAAGAACTAGATATAGGTGTGCTTGAGATTGATACTGTCGCGACTCGTGAAGCAATAAGCGGGAACATAGGTAAAGAGTTAATCAAAGATTATCGTGGAGAGTATGTGTATAGTGCTTATGCTCCACTTGACATTAAGGGTTTAGATTGGGTAATTATTAGTGAAATCGATAAGGCAGAAGCTCAAAAATCTATTAATGACCTTATCATTGCCCTTCTTACAGTAGTGGTTATATCCATAGTCATTATAGTTGTAGTAGCAATTTTCTTTGCACGTAAAATGAGCAAACCTATTACTAAAGCTAGTGAGAGAGTGAAAGAGATTGAAAATGGAAACTTAGCTCATGACCCACTGCAAGTGACAAGCAATGACGAAGTTGGAGAGTTGGTCAAAGCTATAAATGGTATGAATGTTAAGATGAATAATTTAGTAAGTGGAATTGCTAGTTCCGCTGAAGAGTTAAGTGCAGGTTCTGAGGAAACATCTGCTTCAGTTGAAGAGGTTACTGCTTCAGTAGAGGTATTAAATAGCGTCGTTCAGGGCGTTTCTCAGGATGCAACAAAAGGAAAAGAAGCGACACTAGATGCTTCACAATCGCTTATTCAATTATCGTCTTTAATTCAGCTAGCGAAAGAAAAAGCATCTAATGGGAAGGCTAGTTCAGAGAATACGATGAAGTCAGCTGAAAATGGAGTAGTAAAAGTAGAAGAAACGATTGATAAAATGGGTGAAATTGAAGACAAAACAGAACAAACGCAAATCTTAATTAAAGAGTTAGAAGTCTACTCTAAAGAGATTGGACAAATCACAACAACAATTACAGCGATAGCGGAGCAAACCAATTTATTGGCGTTAAATGCATCGATTGAAGCTGCTCGTGCAGGAGAGCATGGAAAAGGGTTTGCTGTCGTTGCTAACGAAGTACGTAAATTAGCAGAAGAATCTAATCATGGGGCTTCCGAAGTTTCAAAGCTGACAGAAAAGATTGCAGATTTAACGATGAAATCTGCTGTATCTATGGAGGAAAGCAGAAATATTGTCAATGAAGGAACCCTTGTAGCGAAAATTGCGGGTGACTCGCTTCAGCAAATATTAGATGCAGTTAATATTACGGAACAAGCAATTAACGAAATAAGTGATATTACAAGCGATGAGGTTGCTACATCAGAAACTATTGTTGAGTTAATTAACAATCTAGCTACTATCGTTGAGTCTACAGCGACAAGTGCAGAACAAATGATGGTCTCCTTTGATGAGACAACACTTGCGATGCAAAATGTAAGTGCGGTTTCAGAACAAAACTCGGGAATGGCAAATGACTTGATGAATTCTATTGAAAAATTCAAGCTTTAATAAGTAAACAGAAAGGCTAATAAAAGTGGTAAAGTATTTACCTTTTTATTAGCCTTTTTTCATATTTAGTAAAAATAAAAAAGTAGTAAAGTTACTATAAATAACAAACTAACTACCCTTATTTTGATTAGCTTTAATAAATTTCAGTCATTGCCACAAAATAAAACAGGCCATATACTTTGTGGAGAAGTACATACCTTATTGTATGAAAAGGGGTAATAATAATATGATTGATGTAAAAGGAAAATGGACACTCGTTACAGGAGCTAGTAGAGGTATCGGATATCAAGTAGCTATTTTTATGGCAAAGCAAGGAGCTAATCTCATTTTACATAGTCGAAATCTTGAGCATACGAAGAAAGTGGAGCAGGAGGTCAAGGCTTTAGGTGTGGAAGTCTATAGTGTTGAAGCAGATTTAGCAAATCATGAATCTGTTGTACGGATGCTAGATGAAATTGAAGCAAAAGGAACTGCTGTTGATATTTTATTTAATAATGCAGCCATTCAAACGCCATATCGAGAAAATGTATGGGAAACGCCAGTAGCAGATTTTGAACAAAGCTTTCAAGTAAACGTCATTTCACTTGTTACGATTTCAAACCGGTTCATTCCAAAAATGATTGAACGAGGCTTTGGTCGAATTATAAACACAACAAGTGGAATCAAAGACCAGCCAGAGCTTTCAGCCTATGCGGCAAGTAAAGCAGCAGTTGATAAATATACAAAGGATTTGGCACCAAGGCTAGAAGGAACCAATGTCGTAATGAGTATTACTGACCCAAACTGGTGTACAACTGACTTAGGAGGATCGCAAGCACCAAATACTCCTGAGAGTGCGATTCCAGGTGTAGCGGTTGGAGCGTTTGTCAATGACATGCAGAGCGCTTGTTTTTTCCCTGCTGCCGCCTTTTATAATATGTCGTTTGAAGAAGCTGTGAAAAAAGCGGAATCCATTAAACCAAATCCATATACGATATAAATTTAATAATAAATAGGAAGGTGAATGCTATGAGAACAATGAAACTAGGAACGAGTGCACTAGAAGTACCAGTTGTTTCTGTCGGTTGCATGCGAATCAATTCATTAGAGAAACCAGAGGCAGAACATTTTATTCAAACGGCACTTGAATATGGCGCTAATTTCTTTGACCATGCAGATATTTACGGTGGTGGAGAATGCGAGAAAATCTTCGCTGATGCGATACATATGAACGATGATGTTCGAGAAAAAATCATTCTTCAATCGAAGTGTGGCATTCGACAGGGGATGTTTGATTTTTCTAAAGAACACATTCTTACTTCTGTTGATAACATATTACAAAGGCTGAACACAGATTATCTTGATGTCTTGCTTTTACATCGTCCTGATGCGTTAGTTGAGCCAGAAGAAGTGGCCGAAGCATTTGACCAGCTTGAAACCTCGGGTAAAGTACGTCATTTTGGTGTATCGAACCAAAAACCGATGCAGATTGAGTTGTTAAAGAAATTCGTAAAACAACCAATTGTGGCAAATCAGCTTCAATTAAGTATTACAAATGCCAATATGATTTCACACGGGCTTAATGTAAATATGGAAAATGACCCAGCGATTGACCGAGATGGAAGTATTCTTGATTATTGTAGATTACATGATATTACGATACAGCCGTGGTCTCCATTTCAATATGGGTTCTTTGAAGGGGTATTCTTAGGAAACGAGAAATTCCCAGAATTGAATCAAAAAATTGATGAAATTGCTGAGCATTACGGAGTGAGTAACACAACGATTGCGGTTGCTTGGTTGCTACGCCATCCAGCTAATATGCAACCTGTGATTGGAACAATGAATGAAAGTCGCTTAAAGGATTGTATGAAAGCATCAGAAATTGAGCTGACGCGTGAAGAGTGGTATGGCATTTTCCGGGCAGCTGGAAACATATTGCCTTAAATAATAAACAACTCTTGCTTTGATAGTATTGTAAAAATCCTTCGCACGTTTGCGGAGGATTTTTGAACTTTCCATGGAAGGGTATAAATAACAGAACGAAGAAAACATTAGTAAAAGAAATGATTGAACATCAAATACAAACTTTAAATTAAAATACATTTAAAAAGGAGAAAAAATGACAAATCAAAGTAATCAGACAGGTTGGAACTTTGACAATAGTTATTCTCGTTTGCCGGAACCGTTTTTCTCAAAACTTAATCCTATCCCCGTACAGGATCCGAAAATGGTCATATTTAATGATGCACTCGCCACATCTTTAGGTTTACATGGTCAAGAACTGCAACAGGAAGAAGGGATAAACGTATTAGCGGGAAATCAAGTACCAGAGGGAGCGACGCCTCTCGCCCAAGCCTATGGTGGCCATCAGTTCGGTCATTTTAACATGCTAGGAGACGGGCGAGCCATTCTCCTCGGTGAACAGCTAACCCCTCAAGGAGAACGATTGGACATCCAGCTTAAAGGACCAGGCAGAACACCATATTCTAGAGGTGGAGATGGACGAGCGGGATTAGGACCGATGCTACGAGAATATATCATTAGTGAAGCCATGCATGCTCTTGGTATTCCAACGACAAGAAGCTTAGCCGTTGTGACAACGGGAGAACCGGTTTATCGGGAAACGGTACAAGAGGGAGCGATTTTAACGAGAGTCGCATCCAGTCACATTCGAGTTGGAACCTTTCAATATGCTGCAGCATGGGGAAGTAAAGAAGAATTAACAGCTTTAGCAGATTATACGATTAAAAGGCATTACCCAAACGTATACGAAGATGACAACCGCTATGTATCTTTCTTAAAAGAAGTGATTAAGCGCCAAGCTGCGCTCATTACAAAATGGCAGTTGGTCGGCTTTATTCATGGAGTCATGAACACTGATAATATGACAATTAGTGGAGAAACCATTGATTATGGTCCTTGTGCTTTCATGGATACATATGACCCTGGGACCGTATTTAGTTCAATTGACCGACAAGGGCGCTATGCATATGGAAACCAGCCACCGATAGGAGGATGGAATTTATCTAGATTTGCTGAAACCCTTCTTCCACTTCTGCACGAGGATGAAGAAAAGGCTGTTGAGATTGCCCAAGATGCAATTTCAATATATCCAGAATTGTTTAAGTCCAATTGGCTAGACGGTATGAGAGCTAAATTAGGATTATTTACGAAAGAGAAAGAAGACGAATCGTTAATCGAAACGTTGTTAGAGTTAATGCAAAAACATCGCGCAGATTTTACGAATACATTCCGTGGGTTAACCTTGGAAAATCTTCAAGATAACCCATTAAGCGAAAACCCTAAGTTTGAGCAATGGTATGAGTTATGGAAAACAAGAAGAACTAGACAACAGCAATCAAAAGAAGAATCGGTACAGTTGATGAAAAATACGAACCCAGCTATCATCCCAAGAAACCACCGTGTAGAAGAAGCGTTAGCAGCAGCGGAGGACGATGGGAATTTAAGCGTAATGGGAAAACTTCTCGGAGTTCTTTCTAATCCGTATGATTATGAGGAGAACGAGTCGACTTATTGTACAATGCCAGACCCACTAGGAAAAGCTTATAAAACGTTTTGTGGTACATGATTAGAGGATAAGGCAAAAGGTAAAATAACGACCTTTTGTCTCATCCTCTTTTTTTGTTTTCGAACGATACTCATAGGGTAACTGTATGATAAAGAGACTCTATTAACGTTCGGAGGTATAGAATGTCAGACGAAAAAACACCAAGTTTTAACGTATCTATTATTCCTATTATCTTTTTAGGTATTTTTCTAGGGTTAAGTATTTTTGTATATGATGCCGAACCGCATATGGCTTTGTTTCTAGGTGGAGCGGTTGCTGTTATTGTTGCGCTAACACAGGGATATAGTTGGAAAGAGATAGAGGATGGGATGACAGACTCTATTAAAACGGCTATTCCTGCGTTTATTATTATGCTTATTATTGGAATGGTTATTGGAGTTTGGATTGCTAGTGGGGTTGTTCCAGCTTTAATTTTCTTTAGTTTTGACTTTATGACGCCTACGATATTTTTACCAGCCACATTGCTTTTTTGTAGTGTCGTCGCTATTGTGACAGGGAGTTCTTGGACAACCGCAGGGACAGCGGGAATTGCCTGTATTTTTATAGGTGAAGGTTTGGGAGTTCCAACAGAGATGGTCGCTGGGGCCGTTGTGTCTGGAGCGTTTTTCGGGGATAAACTTTCCCCCTTATCAGACTCTACCAATCTTACCCCTTCCATTGTCGGTGTGAAGCTTTATGAGCATATTAAACACATGTTATATACGACGCTACCTGCATTTATGATAGGTTTAGTGTTCTTCTTTGTTCTTGGTTTGTGGACAACTGAAGGTCAGGGATCTAATGGGGAGACCCAAGAACTGCAAAGCATATTAGGAGATACGTTCGTGTTTTCTCCATGGCTCTTATTACCGCCTCTTGCGGTTATTACGATGATATTATTTAAAATGCCAGCTATCCCGAGTCTCATTGTCGGTGTAGTATTAGGAAGCGTCATGCATGTAACGGTTCAAAGCGGAAGCATGAGCGAGATGCTGACCACGCTTTATAGTGGATTCTCTGTTGAAACAGATTCAGACACGATGAACAATATTCTCTCTCAAGGTGGCATGTCTGATATGTACTCGGTCATTGCCCTAGCAATGGTAGCCTTAGGCTTTGGTGGCATTATGAATAAGTGCGGCATGCTTCATGCGATAGTCATGGGGATGATGAAATTTGTGAAAAGTACTGGAAACTTAATTGCAACGACGCTCGCTTCCGGTATATTTATCAATATTTTCAGTGCAAACCAATACTTAGCCGTTATCATACCTGGTCAGATGTTTAAAGAGTCCTATGAAAAAAACAACTTACACCAAAAGAACTTATCAAGGGCAATGGAGGGTAGTGGTACGCTAACTGCTCCATTAATCCCTTGGAACAGCAGTGGAATGTTTATGCTCACTGTATTATCGGTAAGTCCAGTAGCGTATGCACCATTTGCGATAGTTTGTTGGCTAACCCCAATAATTGTAGCGGGATACGGATACTTTAATATTACGATGGAACCTACGGAGGATAAAGATGAGCAATAAATAAGGCGACTGTGATTCTTTTTTCACAGTCGCCCTTACTTTTATGGTAATGTTTAGTAATAAGGTAGTGAAAATTATTACTATATTGGAGCCGGAAGTGAGGGAGCAAGATTGTGAAATCTAAGCCGATTTATGTTGAGATAGAGATTGAAAGTGATATGGAACGAGTATGGGAGTACACTCAAAACCCAAGTATTCATGAGCAATGGGATTTACGGTTCTCTGAAATATCATATTTGCCTAAAGCAAAGGAGGAAGACCTCCAAAAGTTCTTATATAAAACGAATATTGGATTTGGGCTCAGCATTGCGGGAGAGGGAGAAAGTGTAAAAACAATCCAAAAAGATAATGAGAGGATGTCTTCTCTAAAATTTTGGACTAATCATCCTTTGTCACTTATTCGAGAGGGTAGTGGGTATTGGAAGTATGTTCAAACAGAAAGTGGGATTCAATTTTTTACTCAATATGACTATAGAACTCGTTTTGGTTTGTCGGGAAAAATGATCGATATATTATTTAAGCCACTCATCGGGTGGGCGACTGCATGGAGTTTTGATTGTTTACGTATTTGGATTGAGAAGGAAATTCCACCGCGAATTTCCCTTCTAAGAACAATGTACCATTTTATTATTAGTTTTGTGTTAGCTTTTATTTGGATTTATCAAGGATTAGTTCCTAAGATTCTTCATCAAGAAGCGGGTGAACTGGCGTTACTAAAAGGGACTGGCTTGTTTCAAGGAAATGAAGTGTTGTTTTTGTATGGGTTGGGTATTGGCCAAATTGTGTTTGGTTTGCTTTTTCTATGGATTAATCGGCAGAAATGGCTGCACCTCGTTAACATAGCTGCTCTTCTAGCATTAGGTGTTGGGGCTTATTTCAGTCAAGGCGTTGTCTTTGCTGGTCCTTTTAATCTACCCACGATAACTGTTGCCGTAGTTGGGTATTCTGTCATAGCACTATTAAATCTTCAAGATTTGCCAAGTGCTTCAAGGTGTAAAAGACGTCGATAGAGTAGAAGGTGATAAGCTTGTCAATTTATGAGAAGGCTCTCGGAAAAGAATATAAGAAGATGCACCCTAAGTTACAGGAAAAGTTTGGTTTAACAAGTCAAGCTAATATAGCAAGCATAAGTAGAGGAGTTATGGATGAAATTTGGGGCGGACGCATTTTTATGTATCCTTTCTTACAATTAGGGACGCTTAAACATATTTCGTTTCGAGAAAGAGGATCTCAAATCCCGTTTACTCTAGAAAACTATGCTTATAAAAATTCAATTGGTCAAGAGTGTATGGCGTGGAATCGTAGTTTTAATTTTTCAAAAACAAGGCATTTCGATGCAACGATGGTGTATAGCTCTAAAACAAAAGGAATAGTAGATTACTTGGGTATCGACCAAGATTTTGTTACAAAAATAGATTTATCTGTTTTAGAAAATGGAGGAATTCGCCTTTTATCTGGTCCATTGGTATTTAACAATATGGGTATAAAATTTAATATCCCTTCGTTTATTTCAGGAGTTGCTGAAGCTGTTGAATGGTATGATGAGATAAATGAGAAATTCCATATTAAAGTTGAAGTAAAAAACAAAATGTTTGGTACGATTTTTGGATATAAAGGGACTTTTAAAACCGAATATTACTCCTGTACTGGTGGAATTCCTAAAAATAAGAAGCCAAGAAAAGAAGGTACCATGAATGTATTGTGAAGCCACTATAAAACAAATCAATTGTTTCAGTACCCCCATGTCTTTAAAGTCGTTTGTTTTCAGTAAAGGAAGAAGCTTATGAAAAAAATAGTAATTGTACAAGCAGTTATAGGTTTGCTCGTTTGGTTAGTAACTTTATTTTTATTGCAACTCCCAATTGTAGAGAGATTGTTGCTTTTTGCCATGTTTGTCGTTGTCCCTTTAGCCTTATCTTTAACAGAGACAAAATACCGTGATGGAACCTATTTTAAAACATATGTAACATGTGTCTACCTATACCCTGCAGCTGTCATACTAGCTTTTCTATCTTTCTTATTTCCGCCAGGGCTATTGGCTGGGGTATTAGCACTGGGGTGGTTAATTTGGACCGGTCTTGTTTTTTTATTTGGTTTACAAAGATTGCTAGCCAGAGGGTTTTATATTATTGAAGAAGTAAGTATAGACATTGGGCTAATGTACCTCATTTTAGGTGGAGCATGGTTTACTATTTTTCAATTTGGTCTAGATGTGATGGGGTTTGGGGCTTTGATTATTTTATTAACCGCAATACATTTTCATTTCTCTGCTTTTATTACTCCTATATTTGCTGGATTACTAGGAAGAGTGATAAGACAGTCTGCTGCCCCAATGCCTATGTCTTACCAAGTGGCTACAATCGGTATCATGATTAGCTCACTAGGAATTGCATTGGGTATTACCTATTCAAGAGTAATTGAGTTTTCCTTTGTTCTTATTTTTGTGAGTTGTTTGTGGATATACACGTATTTAATTGTGGTTACACATAGAAAGAGGATAGTGAATAAGATTGCCTACACCCTTTTAGCAATTTCCTCAATCACCTTACTGTTTACGATGACCCTTTCTATTTATTATGGATTAGGAAGATTACTCAATCTCACCTTAATCACCATACCTGACATGGTCTGGTTACATGGCATTGGAAATGCTTTCGGTTTTGTATTTCTTGGTGTTATTGGTTGGTTACTTCTATCTCCTAAGATGCATCGTAGTTGTTATGGGGTTTCGTTTAGCAAGATTTATGGTAAAACCAAAATTGGTTCAAATTTTTTTGATAGGCATAATTACCGAGATAAGAAGAATTCTTGTCATGGTCTTGTGGAAAGTATTGATTGTTTTGAGCAGGGACATTTTCAACCAAACAAGGTTCACGGTGACATAAAAGGGTTTTATGAAAATACAGTAAACTATGAAATGAAGTCTTCAACAACCTGGCATTTTGGATTTCAGACACTTTCTTTCGTATATAACCAGATCAGCTCGACCATTGAACAACTTAATATTCCAAGGAATGAACCTGATGAAGAGTTTGTAGTTGATAATCAAATTCTTGCTATAGATAGTAAGAAGGATGGAAGAGAAAAAGTTAGAGCTTGGGTAAGAACATCGAGAAAAACAGGGAAAGCCGTTTTTGTTGCTGCGTATTCTTATCATCAGTATGAAGGAAATAAATATTTAAATATAGCGTTACCTCTTCCACTTGGGCAAATGACAGGAGTTCTTCGTTTTGAGAATCCGTCTAGTGGAGATGGAATGGTGTTAACTAGTTTTGGGAAGGAAAATAATAAAGGAGACGAGGGAATATATTTTGTGACGAGATGGTTTTCCGTTCGATTACCTCTTAGTGAACATTTTATTATCGAAGTACCGAATTCATCAGAGAATCAAATAACAGCAAAACATGAAATGTGGCTTCTAGGTATAAGATTTCTATCCATTAATTACTTGATTGAGAAACGAACGACGTAAGTGGAGGAAAAGAGAAGAAGAGGCTGTGACAAAAGGTTGCGTTTACCCTATGTTCAGCCTCTTCTTATTTACTTTTATAATCGTTACAACTTAAACGAACTCTTCAACGATACAACTAAGTTAAAGACAAGCTTGTTTTCTGTCGTGTGCTTAGGGTCGACACTAAAGTAGCCATGTCTAAAAAATTGAAATTTATCTTGAGGGCTAGCATCCTTCATATTCGGTTCGACAAAGCCTTGAAGAATTTGAAGAGAATTTGGGTTCACTTGGTCTAGGAACGATTTTTCTACCTCTGGCTCTGTAGATTCTGCCTCAAGTTCGGTTGGGTCTTCACTTACTAGTAATGGTTCGTACAGGCGGAACTCAGCAGGCACTGCTTGAGAAGCATCCACCCAATGAAGTGTTCCTTTTACCTTACGCCCGGTAAAGCCCGAACCACTCTTCGTTTCGATATCGTACGTACAATGAATTTCAACAACATTCCCATTTTCATCCTTAACAAAGTCTTCACACTTAATGAAGTACGCATGCTTTAAGCGAACCTCGTTTCCAGGGAAAAGACGGAAATACTTTTTCGGCGGATCTTCCATGAAGTCTTCTTGCTCAATATATATTTCTCTTGAAAACGGGATTTGTCTTGAACCCATTTCTGGATTTTCAGGGTTGATTTCAGCTTCTAGCATTTCTGTTTGTCCTTCAGGATAGTTTGTAATTACTACTTTTAAAGGACGTACGACACCCATTGTTCGCGGAGCTTTCAGTTTCAAATCTTCACGAACAAAGTGATCTAACATTTGTGAGTCGACCACACCTGAGCCTTTCGATATACCTGTTTCTCTAACAAATGCTCGTATCGCCTCTGGTGTATAGCCTCTTCTTCGTAATCCAGAAATGGTTGGCATTCGTGGGTCATCCCATCCATCGACGAACCCTTCATCAACAAGCTGTTTTAACTTACGCTTACTCATCACAGCATTCGTAATGTTTAAACGACCGAACTCAATTTGTTGTGGTTTACTTTCCATTTCACATTCTTCAACAATCCAATTGTACAGTGGACGTTGGTCTTCAAACTCAGTCGTACAAATTGAATGAGTGACATCTTCAATCGCATCTTCTAATGGATGAGCGAAGGAGTACATAGGATAAATACACCATTGATCTCCAGTGTTATGATGTGTGGCATGAGAAATTCGATAAATGACAGGGTCACGTAAGTTAATATTCGGTGAATTCATATCGATTTTGGCACGTAATACCTTTTCTCCGTTTCCGAATTCCCCTTTTTTCATGCGTTCAAATAAATCTAAGTTCTCTTCAATCGAACGTCCTCGATAAGGACTGTCTTTTCCAGGCTCAGTTAACGTCCCACGGTAGGCACGAATCTCTTCTTGAGTCAGGTCATCGACATACGCTTTTCCTTTTTTGATAAGAAGAACCGCTCGTTCGTACATTTCTTGGAAGTAATCTGAAGCAAAAAATAATCCGTCCCAATCATACCCTAACCATTGCACATCTTCTTTAATAGCATGAACATATTCGGAATCTTCCTTCAATGGATTTGTGTCATCAAAACGGAGGTTTGTTTTTCCGTTAAATTCATCTGCTAAATCAAAATTAATGACAATCGATTTGGCATGTCCGATGTGTAAATATCCATTGGGCTCAGGAGGAAAGCGTGTAATGACGTGTTTTCTTTTTCCGCTGGCTAGATCATCTTTTATAATATTTCGAATAAAGTTTGAGTTATGCTCCACTAAAATCAACCCTTTCTACTGTCTCTGCTCTTTGATATAATTTTCCATTATACACTATGTAATAGTCAATATTGTAACACAAGTCGAGTTGTGAGCAAATTCTCGATCGGTATCTAGCAAAAAACAAGGAGCTGCTTGTTTCCTCAGTGGATATTCCAAATGGAATTGCGGAAGCTAGAAGAGTACAGTTATCATTTATAATCAGTTATACTTAGAATATAAAAAAATATATGTTGAAAGGTGGAAATGATATGAATCGTGTGGCGTTAATCGGAAACGGTTTTGTAGGGTCAAGTTATGCGTTTGCCTTGTTAAACCAACCTATTGCAGATGAGCTAGTCATCATAGATTTGAACAAAGAGAAAGCAGAGGGGGACGCGATGGATCTTAACCATGGTCTTCCGTTTGCTCCTTCTACCACAAGAATATGGTCAGGAGACTACGCTGATTGTGAACACGCAGACATTGTTGTTATCTGTGCAGGTGCAAATCAAAAGCCTGGTGAAACACGATTAGATCTTGTTGAAAAAAACACAAAAATCTTTAAGGCAATTGTCGAACAAGTAATGGCAAGTGGCTTTGACGGTATTTTTATTGTAGCTACCAACCCTGTAGACATTTTAACGTATGCTACATGGAAGTTTTCTGGTTTACCTAAAGAGCGTGTCATTGGCTCAGGAACCATTTTAGATACAGCACGTTTTAGGTATTTATTAGGTCAGTACTTTCACATTGACACTCGGAATGTCCATGCCTATATTATTGGAGAACATGGTGATACGGAGTTGCCTGTATGGAGTCATGCCGATATCGGTGGAAGACCAGTTCATGATTTAATTCAAAAAAATGACAAATGGAGTGCGGAAGATTTAGACGATATTTTTGTAAATGTACGAGATGCCGCATATGATATTATTGAGAGAAAAGGCGCTACATACTATGGGATTGCGATGGGCCTTGTCAGGTTAACAAGAGCTATTTTTCATGATGAAAATTCAATATTAACCGTATCTGTTCATCTAAATGGCGAATATGAAAATGATGATGTCTACATTGGAGTACCAGCAGTTGTTAACCGTCAAGGGATTCGACAAGTGGTTGAATTAAATTTAAATGATAAAGAGAAAGAGCAATTCAACCATTCAGTTAATGTATTAAAGGAAACAATGAGTTCTCTTTTTGATAAAAAAGAATAAGAAACAGGAAGAGGATACAGTGACGTAACTAGCTAAAATACTTGCACTGGCTTCACTCAAAACTTGCTATTAAGGTTTCGGTTTCGTTCAGTGCTTAGAGGGTGGGACAAAAGGTTAAACAACCTTTGTCCCACCCTCTTAAATGAGCACACTGTTGTCACGATTCCCTCTGACGTTCCGCAACCATCTGTAATACCCAAAACCCGTTAAGAACAATGTTAAAGGCTACAGTAAAAAATGCCCACATTGGAACGATTTCTTCTCGCATCGAATCCATAAAAAACCACAACAGTATTAAAATTAAAATCCTAATTGCATTTAACCCAATTGTCTTCTTTTCAAGGAGAAAAATACGCCAAGAAAAGAGTTGGTTGGGGAATTTCTTAACAGAATATAAGTATACAAATAAATAGAAAATCGAAGAAAAGAAAAATAATAAAATAGGAGCAAATACCATAGCTAAAGCAACAGCACCTACATTATCAATTTCAGGATTGCTATCTCCAAGGAATAATACCATTGATTCATACATTTTAAATAGAGAATAACAAGAGAAAACGGAAAATAGATAACTTACTATTAGTAGTTTTAATTTTTTTGTGACCTTCATTATGTCAATCCTTTCACCGAATGTTTGGTTAGCATCATAGTATTTGCTAAGTGTAACATATCTATCATATCTATCATAAGTCCTGTACATACATTACGAATTGTTATCATCACTTTTAATTGATTAAGATGAAATCACTATCTACGAGCACATTTTTTGTGAACAAATAGAGGTTCAGGTAAGATGTAAAAAAAGAAATAATAATTGCAGATTTGGTAGGAGGGTCATTATCGTGGAAATAGGATTAAGTACATTTGTTGAAACGACACCAGATGTTAATGGTGAAGTGATAAGTCACGCACAACGAATTCGAGAGGTTGTCGAGGAAATTGTCCTAGCTGACCAAGTAGGACTAGATGTATTTGGAGTAGGAGAGCATCATAGGGAAGATTTTGCCGCGTCATCTCCTGCAATTATCCTAGCTGCAGCTGCATCTCAAACAAAACGAATTAGGTTAACAAGTGCTGTTACTGTGTTGTCCTCTGCAGACCCAGTACGGGTTTTTCAAGATTTTGCTACGGTCGATGCCATATCAAACGGTCGAGCAGAGATTATGGCTGGAAGAGGTTCTTTTATTGAGTCGTTTCCCTTGTTTGGTTATAACCTCAATGACTACAATGAATTATTTGAAGAAAAACTAGAATTGTTATTAAAAATAAGAGATTCAGAAAAGGTGACGTGGAAAGGCGGACACCGTCCAGCGATTGATAACTTAGGTGTGTATCCTCGACCGGTTCAAGACCCATTACCGGTTTGGATTGGAAGTGGAGGGAATTCAGAGTCTGTTGTGCGTGCAGGGATTCTTGGGTTACCACTTGTGCTAGCGATTATCGGAGGAAGTCCAATACAGTTTGAGCCTCTTGTGCAACTGTATAAAAAAGCAGTGGATCATGCAGGTCATGACGTCTCGAAGCTAACCGTTGCTTCTCATTCGCATGGATTCATTGCCAAAAATTCAGAAGAGGCAGCCGATAAATTTTTCCCATCTACTCAGTATGTGATGAATAAGCTCGGAAAAGAACGAGGATGGGGACCTTATACTCGTAGAAGCTTTGATGTTGCTCGTAGTTTTGACGGAGCATTATATGTTGGAGACCCGAAAACAGTCGCCGATAAAATCATTCATCTTCGAAAAAATGTTGGTGTGACACGTTTTATGTTACATGTACCTGTTGGCACAATGCCTCATGAAGATGTCATGAGTGCAATTGAATTATTAGGGAAAGAAGTAGCTCCAATGGTTCGTGAAGAAATTGCGAGATGGGAAGCTAGTGAACAAGGAAAATAGTAGCAGAGTGGGAAGTTAGGAGATCCCAAGGATTACTCTTTCCTCTATTTGTCAATAACACCCAGCAGCATAATTATGTTGCTGGGTGTTCTTGATCTCATAAGGTAAACAAGGCATAATGAGTATTTTGTAATAGATAGAAACGAGCGTTTATAACTATTTAACTAACACATTTTAGGCTTTAGACTTAACATAATGAGGTAAATCTTCATAATATTACGAAAGCTGAAGGTGTTAGGATGGGAGCAACGAAAAAAATGTGTGTTGTCACAACAACATCGATTACGATAAAAACGTTTTTAATAGACCAGCTTTTGTTTCTATCAAAAAAAGGATATGAAATTACGATTATTTGTGATTACGACAAAAATTTGGAAAAGATGTTAAATGAGGAAATTCGCTATCAACCCGTCCGAATGAAAAGAGGAATGGATGGTTTCGGTGCGCTAAAAAGCATTTGGCAGTTGTATCGACATTTTAAGCAAGAACGCTATGACATCGTTCAGTATTCCACTCCCAATGCGGCGTTTTATGCCTCCTTTTCTTCTTGGCTTGCGAGAACTCCGGTACGACTATATTGTCAATGGGGGATTAGATATGTAGGTTTTACAGGATGGCGTCGACGTTTATGTAAAGCCATCGAGAAGATGGTTTGTGAGTTTTCAACGTATGTCGAACCAGATAGTAAGGGGAATCTCCTTTTTAGTCATGACGAACACCTTTATCGAAGCAATAAAAGTAACGTCGTTTGGAATGGCAGTGCCAACGGTGTTGATTTTAGGAGATTTAACATCAAGTATAAAGAAACGTGGCGTAAAGAGGTAAGAAATCAATATCAGATTACGGAAGACAACATTGTCTTTGGATTTATTGGCCGTTTAACGAAAGATAAAGGGATCAATGAACTGTTTGCTGCATTTAAGTCATTGTCAGAACAATACTCTTATGTTCGTCTGCTTTTAATTGGCCCAGATGAGCAATATGGAATTGACGAAGAGTTGAACAATTGGGTAAAGCTACAAAACTCAATCATCCATTGTGGGTTTGTACATGATGTTGAAACATATTATGCTGCACTCGATGTATTAGTATTACCTAGTTATCGTGAAGGGTTTGGTTCCGTTGTTATTGAAGCAGGAGCGATGGGAGTACCTGTCATTGTATCCGATATACCTGGTCCAACTGAAGCGATTGAAAAAGGGAAAAGCGGCATTGTCATTCCAAAAGGTGAAATACAACCGTTGAGTGAAGCAATGAAAGCTATGCTATGCTCCAGTAGAAGAACCAGCATGGGCGAAGCTGCTGTTTCTTTTGTTCATAAACACTTTGACCAGAGGAAACTATGGGTACACATCCTTTCAGACCGTAACCGCTTACTAACAGAAGCTAGATTTAAAAAAGGGGGTTGAATACTTTGAAAAACCCTAAAGTGTCTATTATTATGGGGATATATAACTGTGAAAAGACGTTAGAAGAAAGTATCAGTTCCTTGCTAACCCAGACCTACTCGGATTGGGAGTTAATTATGTGTGATGATGGGTCTACAGACTCCACGTTACAAGTGGCAATGTCTTTTGCGCAGCGCTACCCAAATATAATTGTGATTAAGAATGAAAGCAATAAAGGACTAGCTCATAGCTTGAATCAATGTTTACAGTTTGCTACTGGAGAATATATTGCTAGGCAAGATGCAGACGACCGTTCTCGGCCCAAAAGAATTCAAAAAGAAGTCGATTGGCTAGACCGTCAACCACAATATGATATAGTCAGTACCGGTATGGCCTTCTTTGATGAAAAAGGATGTTGGGGAGAAATATTATCAGTCGAAGAGCCACAACCAAAAGATTTTATTAAACAGTCTCCGTTTTGTCATGCGCCATGTATGGTGAGAAAAGAAGCTATTCTTGCCGTGAACGGATACGATGAATCGAAGAAAACCTTACAGGTTGAAGACTATCATCTCTGGTTTATGATGTATGCGCAAGGTTCAAAAGGCTACAATATACAGGAAGCTCTCTATGATGTTAGAGATGATAGAAATGCAAATAAAAGAAGAACCTTTAGAAGAAGGCTAAACGAAGCGTATGTTAGGGCAAGTGGATATTACAAGTTGAAGTTACCAATTCCAGCCTATCTCTTTGCTTTTCGACCTTTGGTAGTAGGATTAGTTCCATTAAGGGTATATAATCAGCTTAGAAAACTACGTTACAAACATACATAAAAGTGGAAACAAGGAGAATTCAATGAACAACTATAAGTTAGTCATACAATACGATGGTGGTCGTTATAAAGGTTGGCAGCGTCTTGGTAACGGTGAATTAACGATCCAAGGAAAAATTGAAAGTGTTTTATCTGAGTTGGAAGGAAAACCCGTCGAAATCATTGGAGCGGGTAGAACAGATGCAGGGGTTCATGCGCTTGAACAAATTGCTACTTTTAAAAGTCAGAAAGATGTAAAAGAAAGTGAGATTAAAAAGCATTTAAACCGCTATTTACCCCAAGATATAAGCATCGTCGATGTAATAAAGGTTCATGACCGTTTTCATGCTAGGTACAACGCTGTAAATAAAACCTATGTCTACAAGATATGGAATGAAGAGTATACTCACCCTTTCATGCGTAAATATAGCATGCATGTAAAAGAGAAACTAGATGTTCAAAAGATGAAAGAGGCCGCCACTCATTTTGTCGGCGAACATGACTTTACCGCTTTTTCAAATGCAAAATCAAAGAAAAAATCAATGGTACGCACTATCCATTCGCTTGAATTGATTCACAATGATGGCTTCCTAGAGGTTAGAATACGTGGAAATGGCTTTCTGTATAATATGGTCCGAAAAATTGTAGGTACTCTGATTGAAGTAGGACAAGGTAAAGTCAATGCTGGTAGCATTCCGAAAGCTCTGCAAGCAAAAGAAAGAAGCCCAGGGTTAATGGCAGAAGCCCAGGGACTGTACTTGAAAACGATTGAATTTGAATAAGAAGTAATGTAAATAACAAAGAAACTGAGGCTGGAACAAAAGATGATACTATCTTTTGAACCGGCCTCTTTGTGGTGGTGAGTAAAGCCAATGTCTGTTATTTCACTTCTAAACTATTGCCCTATGAAAAAATGCTTAACAAATTACAAACGGATTCTTTACATTTCATAAATATGTCATTTACAAATAGTTGATAAGATGTCCATGTAAAGAAAACAAAATAAAAGTTCTCTAATGGGTGGAGAAAATAATTGAGGAGTAACCCTGGGGAAGAAAAGCAAGTGTGTGAGATTGATAGGATCGATCTGTGGTTTGTACACTTTCTCTTCTTTTTCAATGGGTTCTTCTTTTTGTGCATTTGAATACAGGAGGTCAAGCATGAAAGACTATGATACATACATATTTGATATCGACGGGACGATAGTGAGGGAACAAACGGAGATACCAGGGTCGATTAACACGTTAAGAACACTGAGAGACAAAGGAAAGCAACTTTTGTTTGCAACAAATACACCTTTATTTACAAAGGCTAGATTAGTAGAAAAGTTGAGGAACATTGGGTTTGCAGTGGAAGTTGAAGAAATCGTGACTCCAATAGATGCGTTAGAGTTTTATTTTAAAGAAAAAAACATTACACCAAAGCTATTACCAATTGTTGATGTAGAAGTTTGTGGAGAATTACAAAAAAGAGGCTATCAATTGGTAGCTAGTACTCGTGACGAGTGCACCCATGTTTTGCTAGGTATGAACAAAAATATAACGTACCAAAGCTATTGTGATGCTTTGTATCAATTGGACAACGGGTCAGAACTATTATTGCTTAACAAAGATTTATATTGTCCCACCGAGGATGGGCGTGTGCCAGATAGTGGGGCATTAAGTGCCGTTCTTACAAGCTGTACTACAAAAGAGCCTGAACATGTCGGCAAACCAACTAAATGGATGCAACAAGCGATAATTAGTAGGGTTACATCTACCATCGCTACTTCTATATTTATCGGAGATTCACTCACAACAGATATTGAAGTAGGTAAAGCTTTGGGGATGGATACCTGCTTAGTCGAAACGGGAGTCGCTTCCTACCAAAATAGAGTCAATTATGAGTCTACCTATGTCATGCAATCCGTTGCAAATATTCTACTAACACAAGAAAAGGGAAAGGGAGAGTGCTGTGTTTAAGAAAAATGAAATCATTGTCAGTGTACATGATGAAGAATCACTCGAAGCAGTGTTACAAGAGGAAAAGATAAAAACGATTTTTTTATTAAATGACAACATTATTGACCTAACTGAAACGATGAGAAAAATACGCCATTACGAGAAGAGAGTATTTCTTCATGTAGATACAGTACAAGGTCTATCGACAGATTTAAAAGGCATTCATTATGTGGCAGAAGTGCTACAACCAGATGGAATATTGAGCACGAGAGGTCAAGTTATTTCAAGTGCAAAACGGTTTGACTTACTTACCATCCAGCGTTTGTTTTTTATAGATTCTAATGCCTTAGGCACTGGGATTAAAAGTATAAAAAAGAGTAATCCTCATGCTGTTGAAGCAATGCCCGGCTTAATGCCAAAGGTGATACGAACGTTAGCGGACTCAATCGAACAGCCAGTCGTCGCTGGTGGATTAATTCAACAATTAGGGGAGGTGGATGCCGCACTTCAAGCAGGAGCTGTTGCCGTTTCATTAAGTCGTAAATCATTTATCAATTTATAAAAAATAGGAGTGAAAGAGAAATGAAAAAGGGTTTAGTTTTCGTAATGTTTTTTATAGTAGGTGTGATATTAGCAGTTGGATGTTCATCTGAGGATAGTGCGCAAACCAATACGCCAGATCAACAAACAAAAAGCACAGAAGTCGAAGTTGAAGCGACAGAAGAAATGGTAGAAATTGATTGGTATTATCCAATTGCTGTTGGTGGTCCACTGACAGAAGTGATTCAAAAGATGGCGGATGACTTTATGGCAGAACATCCAATGATTAAAATTAACCCGGTGTACACTGGAAGTTACGATGAGACGATGACGAAGGTTCAAACGGCGGTACAAGGAAACAATGCACCTGAATTAGCTGTTCTTCTTTCTACTGAATTATACACATTAAAAGATATGGACGCGATTGTATCTTTTGAGGACTTTATAGCTGAAGATGGTGGTGAATCGTACATTAATGATTTCTTCCCTGCCTTTTTAGAAAATGCTCAAACAGGTGGAGAAACATGGAGTATTCCTTTCCAACGAAGTACGATTGTCCTTTACTACAACAAAGAAATGTTTGAAGAAGCGGGATTAGACCCAGAGCAACCACCAACGAATTGGGATGAGCTTGTTAGTTATGCTGAAAAGTTAACGAAGCGTGATGAAAATGGACAAGTGACACAATGGGGTGTTGAAATCCCGACATCTGGATTCCCTTACTGGTTGTTCCAAGGGTTTGCGCTACAAAATGGTAAAAATTTAATGAATGGCGATGGAACCGAAGTTTATTTTAATACGCCAGAAAACGTGGAAGCCCTTCAACTATGGTTAGATTTAGCAAACAAACACGAGGTCATGCCTAAAGATGTCATTGACTGGGCAACAGTGCCTTCAAACTTTATCGAAGGAAAGACAGCGATGATTTACCATACAACAGGAAATTTAACGAATGTACGTACCAACTCTGATTTTGATTTTGGAGTGGCGTTTATGCCTGGAAACAAACAATATGGAAGCCCAACTGGTGGAGGGAACTTTTATATTTTTAAAGACGTTCCAGAAGAAAAACAACAGGCTGCTTGGAAATTTGTAAACTGGGTGACTCAGCCGGAACGTGCTGCACAGTGGAGTATTGATACAGGATATGTCGCGACGTCTGTTTCTGCCTATGAAACACAATTAATGAAAGAGTATGTAACTGATTTTCCACAAGCAGCTGTAGCGAGAGACCAATTACAACATGCTCAAGCAGAATTATCAACTCACCAAAATGGACGTGTTTATAAAGCAATTAATGATAATTTGCAAGCTGCCATCGTAGGCACACTGACTGCGGAAGAAGCCCTTGAAAAAGCACAACAAGAAGCAGACAAAATTTTAGAACCTTTTAATAAGTAATTGAAAAGTAAGGAGATATCAATGTGATTTCTTTTTGGAGAAGAAAGCAAGTGAAAACGAATGTATACGCCTGGCTTCTTCTCCTTCCTTCCTTCGTCTTTTTGGTCTTATTTACGTTTTGGCCAATTGCAAAGACATTCCATTTGAGTTTATTCCAATCAGATTTAGCAACGGTTGAACCGTTCTTTATTGGCTTGGATAACTTTAGGATTCTAGCAAGTGATGAAGTGTTTTGGAAGGTGATGAAAAACAATATGATATATGCAATTGGAACGGTTCCAACAAGTATGGCGATCGGGCTAGGGATGGCACTGTTAGTGAACCGTGCATTAAAAGGTGTAGGTTGGATTCGTACCTTTTTCTTTTATCCTACAGTCATACCGATGATAGCAATAGCGAATATTTGGTTATTTATGTATACTCCCCAATACGGAATGATAAATCAGGTCCTTTCTTGGTTTGGGATTGCTGATATCAATTGGTTAGGCAACCCTTCAACAGTAATGATTGCTATGATAATCATGGTTATCTGGAAGGAAGCAGGTTTTTTTATGGTCTTTTACCTGGCTGGTTTACAAAACATTTCAAGAGAGCTTTATGACGCGGCTGCAATCGATGGGGGAGGACCGTGGAACGTTTTTTCAAAAATTACTTTTCCACTTCTTATGCCAACGACTCTATTTGTTTTTATTATTGCAGTAACCAATTCATTTAAACTTGTAGACCACCTTGTAATTATGACGCAAGGTGGACCAGATAATGCAAGTAACTTATTACTCTTTTATATTTATCAAACTGCTTTTTCCTTTTGGGATCAAGGACTAGCTTCTGCTTTAACGGTAGTCATGCTTGTAATTATGGTCGCTATTGCAGCATGGCAATTTTTAAAGGTAGATAATAAGATTCACTATAGTTAAGAACTGAGAGGGGTACCGATTGAAACGATTAGTTGATTTGTCTACATATATATTAGCCTTTTTTTGGGTAGTTCCTTTGCTATGGCTTGTGCTCACAGCCTTCCAACCTAGAGAGTTAGCAATTTCGTTAACTCCAACATTTAGCTTTACCTTGGAAAATATGAGCAAGGCTTGGAATGCAGCCCCATTTGCTCAATACTACCTTACTACATTTATTATTGTGTTTGGTATTTTAGCCGTACAGCTTGTGACCGGTACATTGGCGGCATATGCTTTTGCTAGGTTACACTTTTTTGGCAGGGAATTTATTTTTATTTTGTTTTTAGTTCAAATTATGATTCCAGCCGATGTTCTTATTTTTCCAAACTATAATGTTTTGCGTGATTTAGCTTTACTAGATTCAAAGCTTGGGATTATGATTCCATATTTTGCAACAGCTTTTGGGATATTTCTATTACGGCAAACGTTCAAAAGCATTCCATTTGAATTGGAAGAAGCAGCAAAAATGGATGGTTGTAACCTCTTGCAAATCATATGGCATGTGTATGTGCCATTAGCAAAACCAACCTTTGTTGCCTTTGGACTTGTATCGGTTAGCCACCATTGGAGTAACTTCCTATGGCCGTTAATCGTAACCAATTCAGTTGAGAACCGTCCACTTACGGTTGGGTTATCAATCTTTGCAAAATCGTTTGAAACAGGAGCACAGTGGGCTGAAGTGTCGGCTGCTACTTTTATGGTTATTTTCCCATTAATTTTGGCTTTCTTTATTTTTCAACGTCAATTTATTAGTAGCTTTATGCAGTCAGGAATTAAATAGGAGGGAACGAGAATGTCTCAGTACGGTATATCGACTTTTGCTGTTTTTCATTTGCCTTTAGAAGAAGGAGTCAAGGAAATAGTTGAAAGAGGTTGGAAACATCTCGAGTTTATGTGTGAAGGTCCTGGAGAAGAATTGTTAGAATGGTCTCCCTCCAAATTAATTGAGATTCGTGATTACTTACAGTATCACGGGGCGACAACGTCTATCCATGCTCCTATTACGAGAATAAATCTAGCGAGTAGTGATGTGGCGGTAAGAGAAGAAAGTATAGCTCTGTTACGCCAGTGCTTTCAAATCGCAGATGTATTCGAAAGTCAGTATGTAC
Organism: Bacillus alkalicellulosilyticus; assembly: GCF_002019795.1. GTDB lineage: Bacteria > Bacillota > Bacilli > Bacillales > Bacillaceae_F > Bacillus_AO > Bacillus_AO alkalicellulosilyticum. The sequence goes on from NZ_KV917381.1 coordinate 364,601, forward strand.
TTTCTCATCTAGGCGTAGGAGAAGATAGAAAGGAAAGTTTAAGACATTGTGTGGAATCTATTCAAACGATAATAAAAGAAAAATACACTTCTGATTTTTATATTGAGAATGTTCCACCCGTTGAAAGATTACTTGGTGGAGACGTTTCCGATTTAATCTTTGTGTTAGAGCTTGTCCGACATGAAAAGCTAGGTGTTGTGTTTGATACGGGTCATGCGAACATGAAGCAAAAGCTGTCACCAATTGAACAATTCCAATTGATTGGAGAGCATACGAAGGTGGTTCATGTTAGCAATAACTATGAATTAGAAGATGAACATTTACCAGCAGGAGAAGGGTGTTTTCCTTGGAGACCATGGAATGAACTTGCCAAAATTAAAGGAATTGACCCATTATATATTATGGAAAATAAAACGATAAACGACGCTGAAAAGTCAAAAAGGTGGTTAGCTGACCTTGAGGTATCACGTTTATCATGAGAGCGTAGCTTCCTAACTTTTGGTAGGGAGCTTTGTTTTTTTTGTCACATTCAAAAAGAAAAGGGAGTGATTTTTTCATATAGTAATGTTTTTTGACAGGGATTGACATAATGGGTAAAATTAAAGAATAGGAGTTTCCTAGTTTCTTTATTCCCCCCCTTAGTAAGAAGCCTTTCCAAAAAATCTGTTCTACTACGCCTAATATCCTATACACATCTTTAGAGGGTATGTCTTCAACAGGATTTGAAACTCAAAAACATCACAAGAAAAAACATCATGAATCTTCACCGATTCCAAAAAAACAACATTCGGAGGTGGAAGTCATGGCTCAACCTAAGTACATTATGAACATCGATAAGATTGAGCACATTTCAGAACAAGAAAGAGAAAAGTTAAAACAGATTACAGAAAAGTTTGTGTTCCGAATCAATGACTATTATTTAAGTTTAATTGATTGGAAGAACCCTAATGACCCTATCAAAAAGCTAATTATACCAAATGAAGGTGAACTTCAGGAATACGGTCGCTGGGATGCCTCAGATGAGGATACAAACTATGCAGTACCTGGGTGCCAGCATAAATATGGGACAACCGCCCTTTTAATTGTATCTGAAGTATGCGGAGCTTATTGCCGTTATTGCTTTAGGAAACGCTTATTTCGAAATGATGTAAAAGAAGCAATGTCAGATGTAGCACCTGGATTAGAGTATATTAGGAATCATCCAGAGATTAATAATGTTTTATTAACTGGCGGAGACCCACTAATTTTAGCAACGAACAAACTACGATATATCATTGAAAGCCTACGAGAGATTGAACATGTCAAAATCATTCGAATTGGCTCCAAGATGCCTGTATTTAACCCTATGAGAATTTATGAAGATGAAGGCTTGTTGAATCTGATTCGAGAATATTCTACATCAGAAAAGCGAATCTATGTGATGGCGCATATAAGTCATCCACAGGAAATGACGGATAAAACGTTTAAAGGGTTACAAGCTCTGCACGATGCAGGGGCGATAATCATGAACCAAACTCCAATATTAAAAGGAGTCAACGATGATCCTGAAGTCCTAAGCCTATTATTAGATAAGTTGTCATGGGCAGGAGTAAGACCATATTATTTCTTTATTAACCGACCTGTAGCAGGAAATCGAGAGTTTGTGCTAACGCTTGAAGAAGCCTATGATATCTTTGAAAAAGCAAAAGCAAGAACATCCGGATTAGGAAAACAAGTTCGGCTCTCAATGAGCCATACATCGGGTAAAATTGAAATTCTAGCCATTGAAAATGGAAAAGCCTACTTAAAATATCACCAATCCAGAGACAATGAGTATGGAAAATTTATGGTGCTCGATTGTCCGAAGGAAGCTACCTGGTTCGATGAGTTACCAGGCAATGAAATGTATTGGAATAAACCAACGAAGAAAACAGATGAAGTCGTTTCGGTAAATGAAATGCTAGTTTAACAAATAGGGATAAGGGGGTCGTTAATCTCCCATATCCCTGTTTTATCTTGAGATTTTTCGTTTGGAAAATGTAAAAAGATAAGAGTATTCTTAGTACTTCCCATCAAAAAAAAGATAGTATACTGGTTTGGAACACGACTAGATTAGTATATAATGTAATATATAGGGAGGTTTGGAAGATGAGTATAAGCTTTGGAACGATGTTATACCAGCTTTTTTCTTTTGCATTTATTGGATTAATTATTTTCGGAATCATATTTTTTATTCGCTCAATAAAGCTTCGAAATAAACAAATCGCAACACTCGAAAAGAAAATAGACCAGTTGGATAAAAAGGTTAGTCAAAACAAAATAGAATAGTAGCAAGGAGTGTAACCGAGTTGAAAAAAAGAGGTTGTATTAAATGCGGTGGAACTGAGGCCGCGACAAAAGAAATTGCTACTACTGGCAACGGGTTATCAAAAATGTTTGATATTCAACATAACAAATTTCTAGTTGTATATTGTAAAAATTGTGGGTATTCTGAGCTTTATAATAAAGAGTCCTCGACAACATCCAATGTCATTGATTTCTTCTTCGGGGGATAAAAAAAACGTTTCTACTAACCTTACAGTCCAGAACAAAAGTAGAATAATGAAGGCACTGAAAAGTACAAAACAACTTTTCAATGCCTTTTATTTATATGGCAATGGCTTCACTCGTTGCATTGCAAAGAGGGAACTGTAAAATGACTTTTTTCAATGCCCTTGAAAATCAATCTTTTGTTGCGGCTTCGCTTTCTATTTATTAACACGGCTAAGTCTTGATATTTTATATAAATAAGAAACATAGGGCATACCAGTAAATACAAGCACAACAACCGAGAATAAGAATAAAATGATCACCGTCCATTCTAGGATAGACGAGGTATATTCTAAGAGTGAAAAGTAGAATAGAATAATGGCAATTGGCAAAGTAGGAAACAATACTTTAGCCATTGCGGTCTTTTCGCGGTTATATTTATCTACTAAGCTTAGGTTATCGGTGTAAATAGGTTTTGTTCCCGTTGGGGCTTGGAAGAAATGAAGTTGGTTTGATATCGAAAAAACATGAGTCCAACCTGCTGCATCAAACATGTCAAAATACTCTTGGTCGGGGTTTAACCGATTATCCACACTATACTCAATATCACAAGGTTCACCTTTTTGTAATGTATAGCCTAAAAAGCTAGGTTTCTCTAAAAGCCAGCCTTTTTTCGCCCACTTACTTAATTTTTTCATTTCTTTTTTCTCAGCAAAAGCTAATCCTCCACTAGCAATATATTTTGTTTTCATCTTCTTTACACTCCCTTTTGTTTTAAGATTTGTTCTGCATGAGCAACCATTTCTCTCCGGCGGTCCACCTCTTTTTTTAATATCTCGATGCCATTTTCTGTGGTCACATACGTTTTCTTTTTATCGATGTTTTCTTCAAGCAAGTCAATTAACCCAGCCTCTAATAACTTTCGTAATGTTGTATATAACGAAGCAGGCCCAATCGATATCCGGTTGTTTGTTAATTCCTCAATCGATTTCATGATGACATAGCCATGCTGAGGTTCCACTAAAGACAGTAAAATATAATAGGCTGTATCTGTTAATTCGCCCATTTCTAATGAGTCGTTACGGGGCAAAGTTTTTCACTCCTTATATCGTTTAATGATATATCGTTAAATGTATTATATCGTTTAATGATATAATTAGCAACCAAAATAAGCAAAAATAGGAAAATGGGAGGCCACTGAAAAAATACAAACCAACTTTTTTAATGCTCTCGGAAAATAGGCTTCTTTTTGGACATTCGATTTCCGTTTTTTAGTGGTAAATTATTGACAAAAATAAGACTGTATGTAAAATAATAATAGGAATTAGCACTCGGAGACCTTGAGTGCTAAAATAGAATATAGCTACTTATTTTAGTAAAGTTTGAAAGGAGAACTAACAATGGCGAGAAAAAAGCAATTTAAAGCAGAATCCAAACGTTTATTGGAAATGATGATTAACTCTATTTATACGCAAAAGGAGATTTTCTTACGTGAATTAATCTCAAATGCAAGTGATGCAATAGACAAGCTCTATTACAAGGCCTTAACGGATGAGAACCTTCAGTTTGACCAAGACAGCTACTACATAAAAGTAACACCAAACAAAGAAACAAGAACGTTAACCATTACTGATACAGGTATTGGGATGACTAAAGAGGATTTAGAAAATAACCTTGGGGTCATTGCGAAGAGCGGTTCACTAGCTTTTAAAAATGAAAATGAAATCAAAGACGGTCATGATATCATCGGCCAATTTGGAGTTGGATTTTATTCAGCTTTCATGGTAGCTGATGTTGTGACAGTGGTTAGTAAGGCGTATGGAAATGATGAAGCATACAAGTGGGAATCCACGGGTGCAGAAGGTTATACGATTGAGCAAGTGGAAAAGGACTCTGTTGGAACCGAAATCACGTTAACAATCAAAGAAAATACAGAAGACGAAAATTATGACGAGTTCGTTGAACAATATCGTCTGCAATCTATCATTAAAAAATATTCTGATTTTATTCGCTACCCGATAAAAATGGATGTGACCGGCCAACGCCCGAAAGAAGGAAGCGAAGATAATGAGCTAGAGGAATATACAGAAGAGCAAACAATTAATAGCATGGTGCCAATTTGGAGAAAGAACAAAAGTGAGCTAACAACAGAAGACTACGAGAATTTCTACCAAGAGAAGCACTATGGTTTTGATAAGCCGCTTAAGCACATTCATATTAGTGTAGATGGAATGGTTCGTTATAATGCAATCCTATATATTCCTGAAAACATTCCTTTTGATTATTATTCTAAGGAATTTGAAAAAGGGCTAGAGCTCTATTCGAATGGCGTTCTCATCATGGATAAATGCTCAGACCTTCTACCAGATTATTTTAGCTTTGTGAAAGGGATGGTTGATTCAGAAGATTTATCTCTAAACATCTCAAGGGAAATGCTGCAGCATGACCGCCAACTAAAAATGATTGCTAAGAACATTAAGAGCAAAATCAAAAGCCAACTTCAAAGTTTACTTAAAGAAGAACGTGAAAAATATGAAAAGTTCTATGAGTCATTTGGTCGCCAGCTGAAATTCAGTTTATATAATGACTTCGGGGCGAACAAAGAGGAATTAAAAGATTTAGTCATGTTCTACTCCTCAACTGAGAAAAAACTAGTGACGCTAGAAGAATATGTATCAAGAATGAAAGAAGACCAAAAATATATCTACTATGCAACAGGTGAATCACATCAACGAATTGAACGCCTTCCACAGACTGAAATGGTTGCTGAAAAAGGCTTTGAAATTCTTTACTTCACGGAAGATATTGATGAGTTTGCCATTAAGATTTTACGTGAATACCAAGAAAAAGAATTCAAGTCTGTATCAAGTGGCGATTTAGGAATTGAAGAAGACAACGAGTCTACAGAGACAGAGCAAGAAGAAAACAAAGAGTTGTTTGAGGAAATGAAGAAAATCCTTTCTGGAAAAGTAAAGGACGTTCGTATCTCTAAACGCTTACGTAACCACCCAGTTTGCATAGCAACTGAAGGTGAAGTATCGATTGAGATGGAAAAAATCCTAAAAGCGATGCCGGATAGTCAAGATGTGCAAGCGGATAAAATCTTAGAAATCAATAGCAACCATGAAGTGTTTAAGTCACTAAAAGATGCGTTTGCAAATGATAAGGAGAAACTCAGCTTGTATACGAACTTACTGTTTAACCAAGCGCTTCTCATTGAAGGCTTGCCAATTCAAGATCCTGTTGAGTTTACAAACGATATGTGCAAGATTATGGTATAACGCAAAAAGGTGTTCCAAAAAGTCATTCGTGACTCTTTTGGTACACCTTTTTTGTGGATTTGGTGCTTACGGGCACACAGTCCGCTATTTCAAGAAAAATGCTTGATTTTCACCGCAAACGGACACAGCAGCCTCTATTTTATAGTTTTAAGCGTGATTTACAGTGTTTTTTTCGAAATAAGGTCATCTGTGTCCGATAGATTAAAAAACGATGTTTTTTGCCCAAATAGCGGACTCACGGTCCGATAGCTAGCACCTACTATTCTCAAAATCAAACGGTTACTCTTTTAAGTTAAATTGTGGTAAATTAGGTGTAATACACTTTAGTAAAGGGGACATAAACATGTTTTCAAATGAAGACCGTATTTTATTTATTGGCGATAGCATTACAGATTGTGGGAGACGTGAGGATCCAGAGCAGGTAGGAGATGGCTACGTTCGCCTGATTCGTGATTATTATTATGTCATCAGTCCAGAAGCGAATTACACAGTTATTAATAAAGGAATTAGTGGAAATCGTGTCACGGATTTAGCAGCACGTTGGAATGAGGATGTTATTCAAGAGCAACCGAACTGGGTATCGATATCGATTGGGGTTAACGACGTCTGGAGACAAATCGATGGTTACACAGGAGAACAGGTTCTTATTGATGAGTTTACACAAATTTATTCGCAATTGTTAACGGCTGTAAAAGAAAAGACAAAAGCAAAACTAATCCTGATGGAACCAACGATTATTGAAGAAGATATTAATTCAAAGGGAAATCAACTTCTTGTTCCATATGTGGAAGCGGTGCATCAGTTAGCCAAAGACTTCGATGCCATTGTGGTTCCAACCCATCAAGTTTTCAAAAGCTATCTAGAACTCAATACCGGGATTCAACTTACGACTGATGGAGTTCATATGACATCGGTTGGAAATATGTTAATGGCACAAACGTGGCTAGAAGCTGTTCGATAAGAAAGGGGAAGACAATGGGAATAACAGCAATCGTTTATTCAACAAAAGGTTGTATTGAATGTGATTATGTCAAACAAATGCTTGATGCTGAACACATTGAATATGAAGTGCGTGATGTTCTTGCGAATAAGGAATATCAACAAGAGGTTGAAAAATTTGGATTCTTAGGCGTTCCAGTTACGGTTGTGGGAGGAAAAGCGGTAAAGGGGTTTAACCCCGAATTAAAGGAATTAATCGAGCTGGCCAAAAAGTAACGGATGGTAGGGGTAAGTTCAATGCTTGAAAAGGTCGGGATTTGTAAAGTATGTAAAAAGAACATATTCTGTGACAACGGCTTTCTCCAGGGCGTGGTAAATGAAGACAAAACGCTAGTTTGTTTTTCATGTAATCCTCTTACCGAAAAGCAGAAGTCAAAATAGGTAGGTATTATATATGAATGTGAATATTGAAGGGGTTACAAATGTAGCAGAGGCCATAACTTCTCTACTAGCCTATGGAATTATCTTTCTCCTATTCTATCGACTATACATGAAACAAGAAAGTAAGCCGGTTATTTGGAAAGCGATTGTTGTGGCACTCGTTGGCTTTTTTACGTTTTCAATTCATTGGGAAGAATCATTTCGTATACCGATTCTACCACTTGGGGTTTGGATCGTGTTGTGGTATGCAAAAGCAAGAAAAGGGGCTTGGAAGAGATATCGTAAATTTGCTTGGCTAGGCTTTTTCTCTAACTTTATTTTTCTAGTACTATCATTACTGACGATTTTGCTTCAAGATGCATTTTATCCAAAACAACACCCTGCTACTTACTTAGCAAGTTTTGAAGAGGTTGAGATCATTTCAATACATCCATCCGCAATGGAAGGGGTCCAAATAGACGAAGCTCGTTTGGAAGAAGCAATTGATAATCTTGTTGTCAAACCGATAAACGGTATTCAATGGTACAATGATATGACTTTACACTATGACACAATGGAAGTAGCTGAAAAGTTTCCGTATATGTTAACGGGTGTTTCCGCAAAATGGGGAAGTGGAATTGATGTGACTATATATGTTGAACATGACGGACAAGGCTTGCTCATTACGACGAAACAAACCCAGCTATATATGCGTTCGAATCAGTCGCTTTTCAAGGAGGCTGAGACAGAGTGAAAAGAAAACTATTACTAGTAATTGGCGTCCTAATTATGGTCCTACTAATTGGGAGTTATATCCTTTCAACTCCAGTAACACCAACTGCTTTTCCTACAGAGGAGGAGTTAGTTTCGAGAATGAATAGCGCGATGAGTCGTACAGATATTGAAATTCAGGATATTCTCTTTCTTGACGATGAACATGTCTTTGTTCCTTTTATTGTAACCGATGATATCCGTGGAGTTAGCTATTGGTCATGGGAAAAAGATAAGTGGATACTCAATGAAATAGAAGATAGGGGAGAGCCTAAATTATGGAGGCTTGACCCAAGTGATTATTCCACTGCTTTTCTTGTATGGAATGTACAGCCGAAAGAGTATCCGGTAGAAATGGCTTTTTATCTTATCCAGGATCGCAATGCTAGAGGTGGGTATGCGTATAATTCGTATACTCCAAGAATACAAATGGAAGAAACAGTGATGGTTGAAGAAACATCATATGGTATCTTACGATTGCCTACTACATGGCAAACGGTGATAAAAGAGGCTACCATTGGGCAAAACCTTTCAAGTTCAGACTTTTTTGATTTTTACGATTATCACACAGATAGTATTTACGTTGGCCATCTAGCACGTAATCTAAAAGGGGAAATAGATTATTTTGATACCCAAAACTATACGTCTAGTTACCAATTTAACACAATACATCTTGACTATGTACAATATTTAAATGATATTGACCTAGAGATTAAACCCAAAGAACAATAGAAAAACAGATATCGCTCTTATCAAAGAGTGGTATCTGTTTTTTAACTAGTGTAGACTTGAACAAGTTAATGAAAAAAGGATGAACAACATGCAAAAATATGAACCCCACTATTATATATACACCCTATCTTTTACCGATGAAGAGCAAGAGTTATGTGAGTTAGAAATGAGGGCTTTATTTGGAATGCAGCCTACAACAAATCTCCTCACAACCACTCGTAAAATAAACCCGAGTCGTAGTCCATTTATAAATGAGCGCCTTGGTGTGTTAGTGACTGCTTCGTCGTTTCATCACTTGCTTGAACAATTGCCAGTGTTCAAGTTTGAAGAATCATTCAAAGTGACCTTTATCCAAAATCGCTCTATGAAGAAAACGCCTTACAAAGAGAGAAGAGAAATTGAAAAAAGGGCAGGCTTGCTGATTAAGGGAAGGGTTCATTTGCAACAACCAGATTTGCTATTAGCTGTGATGCAAGTTCCAGAGGGATGGGTATTCGGGATATATCATAAAGCCGAACCGATTTGGCATAGGCATCAGGATAAGCCTCACCATTATTCCACAGCGTTAAGTACACGTGTAGCGAGAGCTCTAGTTAATATCGCCGTTCCAAACCCTCAGGGGATTAAAGCGATTGACCCATGCTGTGGAATTGGGACAGTACTAATTGAAGCTCTTTCCATGGGTATTGATATCGTAGGTAGTGATATCAATCCGTTAGTTCTTCAACAAACGAGAGAGAATATAGCGCATTTTGACTTTAATACAGAGGTAACTAAATTAGATATAAGAGAAGTCACGGGAAAGTATGATGTTGCGATTATCGATATGCCTTATAATTTGTGCTCCGTTTTATCAGATACAGAGAAACTTGAGATGCTTCAAAGTGCGCGCAATTTTTCAAAAACAGCAGTCTTTGTCACCATTGAACAACTTAATCATGTGATTGAAAAAGCAGGATTTAAAGTGGTAGACCGCTGTGTTGTAAAAAAAGGAAAAACATTTTTGCGAGAAATTATCATGTGTAATTAAACATCGCATTACACATGATAGCCCTTTCGATACTCTATTGGAGAAACCCCTTTACGTTCTCGGAATACCCTGGAGAAGGTTTTATAAGAACCAAACCCAGATTCAAGTGCAATTTCTGAGATATTCAATTCAGTCGTTACGAGTAAGCTGCAAGCATGTCGAATTCGTAAGTCATGAAGAAAATCAACAAAAGTCTGGCCGAGCTTCGATTTAAACAAGTCACTCAATGAGGATACACTTAAGTGGAAGTGTTGTGCGATGAGTGGCAAGGATAGGCGTTCTCGGTAATGCACATGAATGTATTGAATAATATCCCATATGACTGCTTTTTCTTTCTTTTTATTGGATACATCTCTTGCAGGAATTGAGACAGCTGGACGGCGAAAGCGGTCAAAGGTAATAATGACTTCCACTAGCTTAGCGATGATTAGTTCTTGCTTCCATAGCCTATCTTGCTCGTATTCGCTTACAATGTCTTCAACGATTCCTTTTATTTTTTCATAGATTTCACCTTGGAATTGAATGAAAGCAGGAAGTTTTTCGTCAGCTTCAAATAGTAAATGATTAATTCCCTGGTAACGGCTTGTTGATGTGAACAGTTCCATTCCAAAATTGCAATTTATAAGTTGTAACGTTTGTCCTGGATCCGTAACGATTTCATGTATTTGATAAGGCATCACAAACGTAAAGGTACCAGGCTTCATCGGATGAACGGTGTCGTTAATCAATTCATAGCCAGAGCCAGCAACAACTAAAGAAAATTCAAAAAAATCGTGTCGGTGAGCTTCGAATCCTGCTGTTAGGATTTTACGGTCGATATGTAAGGGAAACGTTGAATTGATAGAAGGGAATTCGGTTAAATGTTTAGGTATAGATGTCATGAAAAAACTCCCTTTGGAAAAAATGAGATAGATTTTAGGCAAAATGACAAGACTTTAATTTGAATTTATTTTACCATACAAGTAGCAAAAAATTATATTTCAAACTAGCGGAGGTACTCTCATGTCAAAAATAAAAATCGGTGTTATCGGTGCAGGAAACATTGGAAACGTACACTTAAGTATATTTGATCAATTGCAAGAAGATGTTGAAATTAAAGCGATTACAGATGTATTTTTACCCTTAGCGAAAAAACGTGCAGAGGAATATGGAATACCAACAGTTCATGAAACACCAGAGGCGCTTATCAATGATGCAAGTCTGGATGCAGTCATTGTGGCTGTTCCTAATAAATATCATGCCCCACTGACGATTCAGGCGTTAAAAGCTGGAAAGCATGTCCTCTTGGAAAAACCAATGGCGATTAATGAAAGCGATGCCAAGGAAATTCTACTAACTCAACGCCAAACAGGAAAAATCGTTATGATACCTCACCAAATGCGATGGGAGTCTATTCCGATGCAGGTGAAAGAACAAATTGATAGAGGAGAGCTTGGTGATATCTATCATGTGAAAGCAGGTTGGTTCCGTCGTAAAGGGATTCCTGGTTGGGGAACATGGTTTACACAAAAAGCAGAATCAGGTGGTGGCCCTTTAATTGACATCGGCGTACACTTGCTTGACTTATCTCTTCATTTAATGGGTAATCCGAAGCCTGTCTCAGTATTTGGATCTACATATGCTGAGTTTGGGCCCAAAAAGAAAGGAATTGGAACCTGGGGAACACCAAATTGGAATGGAACTTATGATGTGGAAGACATCGCAACAGCTCTAATTAAAATGGAAGATGGTAGTTCATTAACACTTGATGTGAGCTGGGCCGTTCATATGGATACAGATAACAACCCATTCGTTCACTTATTAGGCTCAGAAGGTGGAGCTTCTATCCGTGGTGACAAAGGGAAATTATTAACGGAGAGATTTAACCAAGCGATGGAAATTGATTTGCAAAAGCCTGAAGAGCAGGAAGGCGAAGAACGTGTTCGATTAAGTCGTCACTTCGTTGAATGTATCCGAGAAGGAAAAGAACCCATTTCCTCTGCATTAACAGGGTATACCAATAACTTAATATTAGCTGCAATTTATGAATCTTCACAAACAGGAAGAGAAGTTATGTTAAATTGGGATGTAGAGGAGGAGTAAACTTCATGCTAAAAGGTCTGTCTAAAGCAGGAATTGGAACGATTGATGAAAAAGACTTCATTCGGCTCGCGTCTTTGCATGGTTTTGATGCCATTGATACAGATGGAACCTCATTAGTTACCCTTATTGAAGAAAATGGTCTAGAGCAGGCGAATGCTCTATTGCAAGAAAATCACATTAAAATTGGCACGTTCGGACTCTCTGTACAATGGAGAACAACAGAAGATGAATTCAAAAGTGGGCTGAAGCAATTAGTCGCAGAAGCTGAAGCCGCAACAGCTCTTGGATGTACATCCTGCATTACGTATATTTTACCGTCAACGGATTTTAATGCTGCTGAATTTATGGCTGTGGCGACACGACGCCTTAGAACATGTGCACAAATACTAGGATGTTTTGGGATTCAACTAGGATTAGAATTTGTTGGACCTCATCATTTGCGAACTCGTTGGGCAAACCCATTCATATGGGATATGAACCAAACCTTATCTTTTATCGAGGCTATCGGTGAAAAAAATGTTGGTTTATTAGTAGACTCGTATCATTGCTATACAAATGGAATGACCAATGACGACCTTACTCAATTAAAGGCACACCAAATTGTTCACGTTCATATTAATGATGCCAAAGACATACCTGTAGAAGATTTACTAGATAATGACCGGCTTTATCCTGGAGAAGGAGTCATAGACTTAGTCGGATTTTTATTAGCGTTAAAGCAAGTCGGCTATACGGGACCTGTATCTCAAGAAATCCTAACTCAATCTCCTCCGATAGAATATGCAGAAGTCCTTGTGAAAAAATCAGCAGAGTTATATCAGAAGCTATTTAAAGCAGCAGGAATGTAAAACAGAGGGCACTGAAAAGCTCGGTTTTTAACTTTTCCAGTGCCCTCAGATTTATTAACTTTTTCCAGTGTCCTCATAACTACCTTTTATCCCGTCCCTCTTTTTCTAGCAAATAGAGAAACGGGTGTCCGAACGTAGGGCCTCTTTGTCTACTAAGAGAACCAAGCTCGGGGACGTTTTAAATATGTAACCGTATCGCACACCTTAGTGAACTTCAAATGCAAATGTCGTTGCTATTTCTTTGTCGTCATAAACAAGGGAGCTGTGATTATTTGCATGAAGGGTAACGGCTACAACATAATGGCCAGGCTCAAGATATCCAAGATTATAATATTCACCATATAAGCGGTTCATCATTTCACCATTAATATACAGGTGAGCATGTCCTTCGTTAAAAGAGACATCATCACTGCCTGTTTTTTCAGGCGTAAACTGAAAGTGTTCGGTGTTAATTTTTATATACCATGAATGAGAAGCATCTTGTTGAACCCACCCTGTTATCGAAGGGGGCTGGGCATCGTCATGAATAATGATTCGTTCATGGGTGGAGGAGTGATGCTCGTGACTGGATGAATGATGGTGTCTACTTTCGTTATAAAAGTAAAGAACTGTTGAAACAAACGATAAAATAACGATAAAACTAACTAATCGATACATAGAATCTCCTCCTTGCCTATACAGATAACTGCTCTGTTTCCGTTTTCTTTACTCGTTTAATCCATAAGCCAGCTAATAAAAGAATTGCTCCGGATGCAAGGAAAGCTAAATCATACATAAGGGGATTGTCAGCATCAGGTCGTACGCGGTGAATTTGAAGGAGATGATGATTGATAATTCCTTCCACAAGATTAAAGATTCCACCACCAATGAAAAACCAGCCTACAAGCAAACGAACGCCTCTATGGACGTCTGTTGGATTGCCGGCAACCCACAATAAAACGCCACCAACCACTAATGTGATCGTTGTTGCCAAATGAAAAATACCATCACTAACAATTTGTCCGCTTCGGTCTGTATCCATAATGACACTATGCCACTGTAAAATTTGGTGAAATAAAATGCCATCCATTGCACCTAAAAACCCAAAACCTAACACAAAACTACCAATCTGTAATAAACGGCGTTTCGTATACGCACCCATCACATCGTACTCCTTTTCTAGTAATTACTACTACGATCGCCGAAATATTTAAATTCTATACATTTTTTTGCATAGAAATATTTTAGAAGAATACTAGAAAAAAAGACTGATTTTGATTCGCTGAACATATAAATATAGGACGATGAGTGATATTGTTTCAATATCTTGTTTATCCTGGATTTTTCTACCTGCAGAGGAAAGATAAATACACAATTTGTTCGTAATATAATATACAAATATATTGATAAATATTAATAAATCTATATAATAATAAAAGTAGATAAAGAGATTGTTAATAAATTATTATTTTAATATATAGGAGGATAACGATGAAAAAGTTATTTAGTGGGATTGTTGCATTGTCATTACTTGCACTAGCAGCATGTGGATCAGCAGATACTCAAGGCTCTGGAGGAAATGAAAGTTCAGAAGCGGAAGAAAGCAAAAAAATCGTCATTGGTACAGATGCAGCCTTTGCTCCATTTGAATTTTTGGACAAAGGTGAAATCGTAGGATTTGATGTTGATTTAATTTCTGCTGTCTTAGAAGAAGTAGGATTGGATTTTGAAATTAATAATGTAGGTTGGGACCCGATTCCTATTATGTTAAACAATAACGAAATTGATATTGCTGTTTCTGCAATGACAATTACAGAAGACCGATTAGAAAGTTTTGATTTCTCTAATCCATATTTTGAATCAACTCATATGATGGTATTTAAAGAAGGAACAAATATCACAAATGCAAATGATCTTGTTGGCTTAAAAATTGGTGTTCAAACTGCAACAACAGGCCAGACAGCGGCTGAAAAAATCGTTGGAGAAAATGACTCATCAATCTCAAAGTATGAAAATACAGCTGTTGCATTTATGGCGTTACAAAACGGAGATGTTGATGTTGTTGTAACAGATAACGTAGTGGCATTTGAATATGTTCAAAACAATCCTGAACAAGAAGTTATAGCATTAGATGATACTACTAACTTTGATGCAGAATACTATGGTTTCATGTTTAAGAAAGACAACGACCTAAAAGCACAAGTTAATGCAGGTTTAAAAACTGTCATTGAAAATGGAACATATAGTGAAATTTACGAAAAGTGGTTTGGTGAACAACCAAATGTTGATTTGTTATTAGAACTTATGGAATAATAAAATAAGAATCAATAGCGTAACGAGAATCGTTACGCTATTTTTACGACTTATATACATATCTGAAGTGAATTAATGAAGATAGGAGTTATTGGTATGAATTTTAATTTTGAACTAGTCCGAGATTGGATGCCTTACTTTTTAAGTGGGATGATGTGGACCATTGTAATGACAGTGGGAGGCATCTTAATAGGGATGGTTTTAGGCTTATTTATAGGTTTAGGAAAATTACTTGAAAATATTTTTCTTAGATTACCTTTTATATGGTATATCAATCTATTTCGTGGAACTCCATTCTTAGTACAAATCTTTATTTTACATTTTGGTGTGATGCCCATTGTTATGAACTCTCCAAACGTTATTGTTACCGGGATTGTAGCGTTATCCCTCAACTCAGCTGCATACATTGCAGAAATATTTAGAGCAGGTATACAATCGATTGATAAAGGACAAATGGAAGCTGCACGCTCACTTGGGATGACACATTGGCAAGCAATGAAGGAAATCATTTTGCCACAAGCATATAAACGAATGATTCCACCTTTAGGAAATGAATTTATTGTGTTGTTAAAAGAATCCTCCTTATTAGCGATTATTGCGGCACCAGAGCTTATGTATTGGGGACGAGCTATGCAAGGAGCAACGTACCGTGTGTGGGAGCCTTACTTAACGGTAGCTCTAGTGTATTTAGTATTAACCTTATCCTTAACTTATTTTGTCGATTACCTAGAGAGGAGATATAAAACAGAATGATATCGGTAAAAAATCTTAAAAAATCGTTTGGTGATAATGAAGTCCTAAAGGATATTAATGTTGAAATTAAGCCGCAGGAAGTAGTCGTAGTGGTTGGACCTTCAGGTTCTGGTAAATCAACATTTTTACGGTGTTTAAATCTCCTTGAATCGGTAACGGGTGGCCAAGTCATTATTAAAGGAACGGACCTGACAAGCCCAA
Organism: Bacillus alkalicellulosilyticus; assembly: GCF_002019795.1. Taxonomy (GTDB): domain Bacteria; phylum Bacillota; class Bacilli; order Bacillales; family Bacillaceae_F; genus Bacillus_AO; species Bacillus_AO alkalicellulosilyticum. Next base: position 380,458 of record NZ_KV917381.1, read on the forward strand.
ATACAAATATTAATGAAGTACGTACAAATGTTGGAATGGTGTTTCAACAATTTAACTTATTTCCTCATAAAACAGTCCTACAAAATATCACGATTTCGCCAATGTTGGTGCGTAAGTGGGACAGAAAACGAGCGGAAGAAAAGGCGCTTGACCTTTTACGAAAAGTTGGGTTAGAGGAAAAAGCATATGCTTACCCAGATTCGTTATCAGGTGGTCAAAAGCAGCGTGTTGCCATTGCGAGAGCACTTGCAATGGAGCCAGAAATCATGTTGTTTGATGAGCCAACATCAGCACTTGACCCAGAAATGGTGGGGGAAGTATTAGAGGTTATGAAGCAATTGGCTAAAGAAGGAATGACGATGGTAGTCGTTACTCATGAAATGGGTTTTGCCCGTGAAGTAGGAGATAGAGTAATTTTTATGGACGGTGGTTATATCGTTGAAGAAAATGTACCTAGCGAATTGTTCACAAATCCTTTGCATGAAAGAACAAAAAGCTTTTTAAGCAAAGTGCTTTAACTCATAAAGGAATTGAAAAACCGCTCAGATAAAAGGTCTGAGCGGTTTTTATTATATTTAAAAATACTTGGGTTATTCGAAGAAGAGCGATGGCGTCGTTCGCTACGCGTCACACAAAAGAATCCCACTTATGTAGCCACTTCGCGCATCGTTTTAAAAAACGGCTTTGCTGGTTTTACTATTCTACAATTGTTATTGCTTGCTGACCCATTTGAATCCAGGCTTGTTCAAAATGTTGAATCGATGATTTCTTATTTTTTACGCCATCCAGAGGATCGTTAAAGTAAATATAGTCTTTATCATATCCAGTGAGAACTACCGAATGCTCATGGTATGTAATGTTAAGTGGGCCAGTTGGAGTTTGCCAAGTTTGAAAGGAGCTATCAGGTAATTTCTTATATCTTGTATTTGTAATAACCCACACTGGATCTCCTTGTAGGAGTGGGAACAAAATGTCTTGAAAGTCAGCACCAGTCATATCGACAACTCTGTCTGGCTTATACACCTCTGCAAGCTCACGAATCGGTCCATGATATACTCCGTAACCAGGTTTTTTTATGTTATACATATCACCAACAAAACCAGTGTATGGATTTCCAAAGTATATTACTCCATCAACTACTTCATAAGGTGTTTCATCCTTTTTGACTTGTTTCGCTAAATCGATTTTATTAACGTCTTCACCAGAAAAGTGAAGCAACATCGCTAAACTAGTCACTTCACAGCCACGAGGTAGCTCGGGTAGCTGGTTGATGACGGGAATATCTAATAAAATGTTTGAAGGCATTTCATCTATATCATTCCAAACTATTCCGGCATCTTGATAATGAACTTCTCCACCATCAATTGATTTGGCAAAGGAAACAGCATCTTTATACTGTGGGAAGCTATCTACTAAATAGCCATCCTTATAAATTGAGAACGGCTGAGGAACCTCGCTTGTTGTTATCATCGTGTTCGTTTGGGTTGAAGCGTGAAAAGAAAAAGCAACCCCATTTTTATAAACATAAGTAAGTAAAAGAACGCTGGAAATCGTGAATACACATCCTAACAAAAAAATGGAACTCTTTCCGCCTCTCTTACTTAATGAATAGAAAAGGAACATATATGAGATAGTCACTAAACTACATAGAAAAATAACAAGCAAATGGTTCACCTCGCATTAAGGATAATTCTTAATAGGATTCTACCTTTATTTTGCTTAAAAAGAAATAACTTCATTCATAAAGCGTTAGGAATTAGATGTAATGGGAATGCCGAAAGATGAAGGGAGAAGGAGATTTATACTTACGATTGTCGTATAGAATGAAGGAGGGTGAGACAAAAGGTTTATTTACCCTTTTGTCTCACCCTCTAAGTGATAGCAAAACCAATATATTACTATTTGATCTTATAGGTAAGGACTTTCATGTTTTGCTTTTAACATTTGCCAACGTCGTTCAACTTCTTGGTTGAAGGTGTTGAGCATTTCTTCGCTTTCAGCTTTTAATAAGTGTTTTGTTTTACCCATTAGCTTCAGCCATTCAGCCATATCGACACGCTTCTTCTTGGCTTCTGGGTCGTACGTTAATGTTGTAACTCCGTGCTCTACCTCGTAAAGTGGGAAGAAACAAGAGTTTACGGCGGCTTCGACAATCGTTTGTCCAAGCTCGTCTTTTGACTTCCAGTTAAGTGGACATGTAATTAAAATCTTACCGTACACTAACCCTTCATTTTGAGCATACCACTGGGCTTTTGCCGCTTTTTTCAACAAGTCACGGTCAAATGCTTCCGTACCAGTGAACACATATGGAATGTGAGTCGCAGCCATAATTTGAGCTGTATCTTTATGATGGAACGGCTTCCCATTTTGGAAGCTACCCACATTAGATGTACTCGTCATATGTCCCATTGGAGTAGAGTAAGAAAGCTGACTTCCTGTGTTCATGTAACCTTCATTATCATACTCAAGGATAATCATTTTATGATTACGTAACGCCGTACCAATTGCAGGTCCCATACCGATATCCATACCGCCGTCGCCTGTAACCATCACGAACGTAAAGTCATCACTTAAGCCTAATTCATCAAACTCTCCACGTCGTTTACGTTCATGGAACATTTCAACAAGACCAGACAACGTAGCAGATCCGTTTTGGAATAAGTTATGAATGTATGTTGCTTTATGAGCACTATAAGGATAACCAGTTGTAACAACCATTGCACAGCCTGTATGGAAGAGAGCAACGATATCTCCTTCGATTCCTTTAAAGAAAAGCTCAAGTCCAGAGAAGATACCACAGCCAGGACAGGCCCCATGACCAGATGCAATACGTTTTGGTTTTTTCGTTAAGCTACGTAATGGTGGAATTTTCACCTTTAGTTCGCCTGATTTTTCATCTGGTGTAACTGTAATTAATCCTGTTTTTAAATCTTCTTTTTTCATTGGATTAAGAACACGTTCTGGTGCAAACTCAGCTTTTCCAGGATTGTGTCCAAAATAGTCAAATGGTTTATCAACAGCCATTTTCTCAGCTGCTTCTACGGCTAATTGGAAGAAGTGTTCAGCATCATCTGCATAAAAGTCTTTCCCACCTAAGCCATACACTCGGTTAATGACTTGAGTTGAACTATTTCCATGTGTTTGTAAGGCAGCACGAACTTCAAGCGCCATGTTCCCACCGTGTGCACCATAAGAATCTGCACGGTCTCCAACAGTTACTGCTTTAATATTTTTCAATACGGCAGCTAGCTGTTTTTGTGGGAATGGTCGAATAATGTTAGGTGAAATAACACCTGCTTTTATACCGCGAGCACGTAGCTTGTCAACGACATCCTTACATACTTCAGCTGCGGAGTTTAGCATAAACACAGCCACCTCAGCATCATCCATTCGATATAAATCAAGGACAGGATATTCGCGTCCTGTTAATTGAGCGTATTCTTTTGAAATTCTCTCAAATACTTCTTCAGCCTTGTACATCGCTTGAGATTGTTGGTAACAGTTGTTAATGTAGTCTGGCTCATTCATGTATGGTCCAATTGTTACTGGATTGTCACGATCAAGGGCATGAGGGAAATTCGTTGGTGGTTCACCAATAAATTTCTGAACGTCTTCTCGAGTTTTGATGACTTGTACTCTTCTTTTTTGGTGAGATGTAAAATAGCCATCAAAAGAAACAATTACAGGTAAACGCACTTCAGGATCTTCTGCTAGTTTTATAGCAATAAGATTCATATCGTATACAATTTGAGGATCACGAGCCATTAAAATTGGCCAACCTGTATTTAACGCAAAGTATAAATCAGAATGGTCACCATGAATGTTAAGCGGTCCAGATACTGAGCGATTTACAAGGTTTAATACCATTGGAAAACGAGTTCCTGATTGAACAGGTAATTGCTCTAGCATATATAAAAATCCATTGGCACTCGTGGCATTAAATACACGACCACCACCAGTAGAAGCACCATAACAAATACCTGCAGAGCCATGTTCCCCATCAGCAGGAATTAACACAATATCGTGTTCACCTTTTGCTTTCATCGCATCTAAAAATTGAGCGACCTCAGTAGATGGTGAAATTGGGTAATAACCCATCACATGATAATTAATTTGGTGTGCAGCATAAGCTGCCATTTCATTACCAGATTCAAACACAATGCTTTGTTCAACGGTTCCTTTTGGTACTTTTAGATTTTCTCTATTTAAGTCAATTGACATTCGGTTTCCGCCTTTCCCTTAGTTTTTAATGGCCAAGTCAAATAGATGGGGTACACGGTTCGTTTCTGCATAGCCATCATCATGCTCACGCTCATCGGTTAAAGCTTCAACCGGACAGGCTTGAACACACTTCAAACAGCCTTTGCAATATTGATAATCAATTCCCTGTAAAAACATTTGCGGTCTTCCTTTTTTATCTGCTTTTTCTTCCCATACAAAGCAGAAGTCAGGACAGACTGTATCACAGGCTGCACAGTTAATGCATTTATCATCATGAAAATGAGGCAGCATACCAGCACGTGAGATACTTAAATCTTTTAAAATACTATTTCCAGGGTTAATTACCGTTCCTCCGATGGGTTGTGTTTCAAAGCCAAGGTTTGGTTCATGTCTTGTAAACGCTTTCGGTTCAACTCCATCTTCAAGTTCAAATGTTTTAAATTGAACCTCTTTAAATCCGCGGTCAAACGTACGGATATTTGGTTCTACTAGATGTGGATATTTGTGCTCGAAGGTACGACGAATCGTATTTCTCATTGAATCAGCGTCTAAGAAATCAAGAATACGATAAAGAGCACCCATCATAGCTGTATTTACTTTCGTTTGTTCTTCTAATGCAATTTCTGTTGCATCAATAACAGCAATTGTTCCGCCTTGGATGTCCATCATTGCTTTAAGTTGTTCAGGTGATTTTTTAGAGTTTACTAGAATGACACTGTCTGGAAAAATTCCACTTGTACAGTCTTGTGTTTTGAAAAGAGCATCATGAAAAATGCCAACAACGTGGGGACGTTCAATAGGTGTTGTGTCTCGAATGTTTGTCTCCGGGTCACAAAAACGAATATGTGCTTTTACAGGGGAGCCTTTTTTCTCAGATCCGTATGATGAAAAACCAACTCCATTGAGTCCGTTTCCGACAACGCCATCCTCAGAAAGCATCTTTCCTGCCAAGTTGGCTCCTAATCCACCGATAGATTCTAGACGAATTTCAAAGAAGCCAAGTTCATTTACTTTTGGTAATTTTGTCAAAAGTATTCCTCCAATCTTGATAGGGATAGTGTGTTTTAAGTAGGTTTCAAATGTTGTAAATTTTCAATCAATTCAGTAATATTATTGTAACAGGTACTGAATTCAAATACAACAGAACTTTGGGTATTGAAACAAAATATACAAAATTAGGTGTCAATATATTGATATGAGTAGTTTTTGTGAAACATACCAGCTAGCATTATAATATGCTGTTGGTATAGTACAGGTGATATTTGTACTGTAACAGATGGGAGGCTTTGGAATAATAATAAGAAAAACGTATTTTAATTACCAACTTCCTATTTCAGTGCATGAGGAAAAAACGAGGGTACGGAAATTGAATTTCCATACCCTTTAGTTAAAGCGAAAAAAACTGGTGGTACTAGTGAAAAAATCTAATAACCTAGATAGGAAATACTACTTGAATAAATGTCCCTTTTCCAGGCTGAGATTCAACAGATATCGTTCCATTAAAATGGGAGACTAGTTTATTTACCATGAAAAGTCCAATCCCTTGGCCTGGAACAGCAGCATCGTTTTTTTGATATTTCTGAAACAATTTATCTATTTGAGTAGGGGCAATTCCAATTCCGTGGTCGATCACTTCAATGATAAGAAATTCGTCACTAGTATAGCAGCGGAATGAAACGATTCCGCCTTCATAGCTAAATTTGATGGCATTGCTAAGTAAGTTTGAAATGATTAGTTTATAACCCATAAGGTTTCCTTTTACTAAAAGGGAATCAGGAATGTGGATTGTTTTCTCAATGTATATATTTTGAGTGCGAGCCTTGACCTCCATGATTTCAAGTACTTCTTTAATCGGAGTTATTATCTTTAATAGCTTGTGCTTCCAAAACGTATCGCTTGTTAACATTTGTTCTGTTTCAATAATATGATGAATTTCATGGTCAATGGCAACGGAATAGTCCTCTATTAATCCAAGACGTTCTCTCATACTTGGGTCGTTTGTTTCGGATTTTAGAATCGTAGCAAATGATTTAATAACAGTAAGAGGATTTCGGACTTCATGAGCAACTACATGAATAAAATCAAGCTTTTGGCGATAGAAATCGATTTCAGACTCAATTTCTCTCTGTGTGGTTAATGAAGGAAATACAGTTTCTTCTAACTGATTATAAAGGGGAGATTTCACTAGTTCTTTATCGGTCATAAAGTATTCATGGCTTCGAAGCATTTCTGTTTGAGTGACAGAGGACACTTTATTTCCATCATAACAACAAACAGTCATATAGCCAATTTCATTAACGGAAATATCAGCGTGTTGTTCATAATTATTAAGTTCTTCGGAACATGGTTTCTCGACCCAATCAACAAACCCCCATATACGAACAGAAAGGTTTTCGTCAACGTATGGTTGTAAGGTCTTTTTAAAATTATGTAATATACGTTCGAAGTGAAAATGACCGTACATTTCATAAAAATCATAGTTGTTTACATACTGTACAATACTATTAATTTGTTCCTCATGTAATAAATCTTTTAATTTATTCAGTACAGATTGATAGTGTGTAAGGTTATCAATATAGACAACACGTTGATTCATTGTATTGGCTAACATTATGAAAGAAACAACATTGTCTATGTATTTTTCTTCGTCTTGATAAAAATATAAAATGTGGGACCCATCATTAATTTGTATATTTTTAGTCAAGGAGATTGTCTTTGATTTCAAATTTACCTCACCTCCACTAAATTATAACTAAAAAAAGTAGAATTGTCCTAGAAAATAAGAGTATACAAAAGATTTAGCCTTTGTATACCCATTGCATTAGTTTTATATAAGTGTTGCGATAGTAAGAGATGAATCTCTTCGTAAATCAATATACTTTTCGTTCATGCGCACCAATGGTTTGTGAGGTTCATCATCGTGAATAAAGATAATTTCAGCTACTTCACCATTGTTTAATGTGACAGATTCATAGAGGTGCTGCCTCATAATATATCGTATAAAAGGAACAACAATGGAAGGGTTTAATCTATTACCTAACGACTCGTTGACCAATTCAAATACGGAAGCAAATGAAGTTTTCTTTTCACCATAAGGTTTCATACTCATGGCACTAAAGCAATCAGCTACAGAAACAATTTGGATAAAAAAAGGAATTTCACTTTCCTTTAAATGTGATGGATAGCCACTACCATCAATCCTTTCATGGTGCGAACGGGCAGCTTGGTGGACAAGAGGGTCTAGGGGCTCAAGAATTCGAAGTAAACCGTATCCGAACAGCGTATGTTCTTTTACATCATCATATTCGCTACTTGATAGAGGACCGTCCTTTTTAGTCATTAATGGGTCAACATGAAGCATTCCAATGTCATGAAATAATCCCATCGTTGATAACAAATACCAATCACTCTTCGGCAAAGCTAAGCACCTTCCTATTAAAGCTGCAATAATTCCAACATTCATACTATGTTGATATAGGTGATCATCTGGTTTAAATTCGGTGTTTAGAAGTCGTAACAAAGACACATCCGCTAAGGCTGAAGTTACGAGCTTGTGATATTCTAATAGAATTGATTGCACATTAGTCATTTCTACTTTGAGGATTAAATGAAAAGCTTCTTTAATCTGTTCTAGGGTAGAAAGGTAGTTTTTTTGATTTTCAATAGAAATAGCTTTAGCAGAGGGTCTTGCTTTTTCAACAGCCACACTTTTACCAAAACGGTACTTTTGTAGCGTTACAATATGAATCTCTTTTAATGTAATTCCTTGTTTAAGAAGTAGAATTCCTTCATTAGAATAGATATCCTCTTTTAACATGCTACCAACCAAATCAAAGGAAATATCAATTTGCTCCATAACTACATCTCCTCACGATTAAAGGAACATTGTATTTCTTCTCATTTTACCTTTAGCTATTGTCTTATTTCAACAAAATATTACAAAAATTTAGAGAATAAATAAGGAGAATTGTCGACAATCGTAAAATGTACTAATAAAAATAGAGACAAAAAGATAACGCTATCATATAATAAGTGTAATAAATTGATAAAGGCAAACTTGTTGAAAAGCAAGGACGCAAAGCTATGGGCCTAAGCGATATCGTACGGTTGCCAAGCTGCCAAACCTCATTTCGAGGCTTTGGGCCTAAAATGAGGAGAGGTATATAATGAAGAAGTGTAAGGCAAAAGTACTATGTATCTATTTTATTGTTATGGCAATGGTGATAGTTTCTTTTGCAAAACCGGGTGAGGCTAAAACTATGGAGAAAGCTACTTGGCTCTGGGATACGTATGAAATTGTTCATCATCAAGCTGACGTAGTAGCATTTCTGATTGAACAAGGAGCTACAACTGTATACTTACAAATTAATAGAGACATACCAATGAATCATTACAGAGCTTTCATTCAACGGGCTAATAGTGTTAATATAAAAGTTCATGCGCTTGATGGAGCACCGAGCTGGGCTTCCAAGAATGGAAAAAGGCAATATCAGCCGTTACTAGATTGGTTAAGAACGTACCAACAGCAAGCACATCAAAATGAAAAGTTTACTGGTATTCATATTGATGTAGAGCCTTATCTATTAGCAGATTGGACAAGGAGTCAACAAAGAACAATTGAATTCTTTCAAGAAGTAGTGATTGATTTTAGAGTGTTATCAAGTCAGTTATCAATAGAATTTGGTGTAGACTTACCATTTTGGTTTGATGAAGTCTCCTTTTCAAATAAAACGTATGGCAAAGGAATTCTATCAAACTGGGTCATTGACCAATCTGATGTTGTAACCTTAATGGCCTATCGTAACTTTGCAGAGGGACCAAATGGAATTATTGAATTAGTAAGAAATGAAATGACCTATGCCTCAATTAAGGGCAAGAGCATTGTTGTTGGTGTTGAAACAATGGCATCAAATGAGGGTTCTCATATTAGCTTTTTTGAACAAAAGCATAAGTTAAATACGGAACTGGCGAAAGTAACTCAAGCATATGCCAATTCAGCAAGCTTTAAGGGAGTGGCAGTTCATCATTATAGTAGTTGGAAGCAATTAATGAAATAGGGTGACGAGGCAGGGACAGAAGGTTGTTATTACCTTTGTCTCTGCTTTTATTTGTTATACTACTTTATCTTCATTCAATAGTAAGTGGTTTGTATCTTTCAGGAGGATTTCTTGACAAAAGGCTTTTCCTTGCAGTATTAAGGAAGTAATAGAAAAGATAGAGGAGCAAAAAAATGGCGGGAGAAAAAATCTTGGTAATAGAAGATGAAACAAAAATTGCTAGAGTCCTTAAGTTAGAGTTGGAACATGAGGGATATAGCGTGAGTACTGCGACAACGGGTACACAAGGATTGGCCACTTTCCAAGAACAAAAATGGGATTTAGTGTTATTAGATGTAATGCTACCAGAATTAAATGGTTTAGAAGTTCTTCGGCGAATTCGAACAACAGGAGATGCAACACCAGTGATTTTGTTAACCGCACGGGATTCAATACCAGATAAGGTAAGTGGACTTGACCAAGGTGCCAATGATTACATTACTAAACCATTTCAAATTGAAGAGCTATTAGCGAGAATTCGAGTATGTTTGAGAGTACAAACAAGAACAGATGATACGCTTCAAAAGCAGGAATTGAGGATTGCTGATTTATCTGTAGACGAAATAGCTCATACTGTCACAAGAAGAGGGAAGGAAATTGAACTGACACCGAAGGAATTTAATCTTCTCGTTTTCTTGCTAAAGCATCAAAATCAAGTCCTTCAACGTGAGCAAATTGTAGAACATGTATGGGGATATGATTTTCTGGGGGATACAAATGTAGTTGATGTGTATATACGGTATTTACGAAAAAAAGTAGACCAACCATTTGATGTGCCACTGATTCACACAGTTCGCGGAGTTGGGTATGTCATTAAGGAGTAACGGATGAATATAAGAACGAAAATCCAAATTGTATCTACGGTCACTTTACTTCTTTTGGTTGGAGTAATTAATACTACTATTTATTTGGTTTTCAATCATCTTATAACAGAAGAAGAGTTGTCCAAACTTCAATCGAGAACAGAAAATATTGTAGAGGTATTACAATCTTCAACTGAAATAGAGCATACAAACTTATTACGAGCCTATCTCCCTGGTAACGGAATGATACGAGTGATAAATGAAGACCAAAGATCGATTACAACCATAACAAAGGAACCAGACCTTAGAAATGCGTTTGAACCGACGTACATCCAAAAACAACTAGCAGAGGTATATCATATTCAAAGCAGTGTGTATGCGGTAGTATATTTTCCTATCATTTGGGTGGATGGTAGGGTCGTTACATTAGAAGTGACAGAAGAAGTAACGACGACTTATCGCATGCTAGATTTGTTAAAATATGTATTGCTTTTGGCTTCATTTGTCGTTGTGGTTCCAGCTTTTTTAGCGGGACGTGTTGTTAGTACAATTGTTCTACAACCAATAAATCGTTTAATAACGACAATGGAAGAAGTTCGGCAACAAGGAGTGTTTAAACGGTTACCATTTAAGAGAAAATCAGAGGATGAATTATTTAAACTAGGAAATACGTTTAATGAAATGATTAGTATTCTTGAACAAAACTATGAGAAACAGCAACAATTTGTGTCCGACGCGTCTCATGAGTTGAAGACTCCTTTAACCGTTATAGAAAGCTATGCTAGTTTACTTAAAAGATGGGGGGCGAGTAAGCCGGAAGTTCTAGAAGAATCAATTGAAGCCATTCATTCAGAAGCTGTTCGCATGAAGGAAATGGCTATTCAAATGCTTGCCCTTGCCAACAACCAAAATCAATGGGATATAAAAATAGAGAAAGTTGACGTAGTAAAGATGTGTGAGGAAATTAGCAAAACGATACACCATGCCTATGAACGAGAAATTATAGTGAATAGCACCAAAACGGCCATTGTGGAAGGTGATATTGTAAAGCTTAAGCAGTTGTTTTTTATTTTACTCGATAATGCAATGAAGTTTAGTAATGGGTCAATTGAAATTGACATAAGCTCTGAAAAAAATCTCGTTACTATATCAGTGAAAGATGAAGGGGTAGGGATTCCTGAAGCAGAGGTTGGACATATCTTTGACCGATTTTACCGAGTTGATAAAGCAAGGAGCCGAGACAATGGAGGAACGGGGCTTGGTTTAGCTATTGCGAAAAAAATTACCGAAGCCCATCAAGGGACCATTAACGTAGAGAGTAAAGAAGGAGAAGGAACCGTTTTTTATATTACTCTTCCTGTTCTCCAACAATTCTAATCTAATTTTAATGTTATTGTAAGTTGTTTTTAGTTTCGATGACATATACTCAATAAAAAACTAAGGTGATGTAAAATATGTTTCGAAGAAGAAGGAAGACCCTCATTGTTGCTTTCATTGTCATTGGATTGATTCTTAGCATTCAACATTTTGTGGTCAGTCAAGAACAAGAAATGGTAAGCGAGAGAGAAGTAACAGACCTAGTATCACGTCTATACGAGGGTGAAATAGAAAGTATTAATCTTGTTTCGAACGGTTCAGATGATAAATATGTTGTCTCTTTTATACAAGAAAATAAAAGGTTTGAAGTTACGCTCGATAGCTACTCAGGCAATGTTATTCATTTAAGTCAAGGTGAAGAAATAGTAATCAACGAAACTCAGTTGTCGGAAGACGATGCAAAGCAATTAGCGTTACAAGAGGTTCCAGGAGTAATCAAAAGTGTAACTGAAAAGGCTAGAGAAGATGAGATGTTTTATGAAGTAGTCGTTGAAGCGACCGACGGAAATTACCTTGTTACCATTAACCAGGAAACAAAAGTTGGTAGTTCTTCAAAGATAGAGCAGGAAGAAACGATAAACAGCGGTATTATTAGTGAAGAAGCAGCAGTAGAGATTGCACTTTCAATAGTCGCTGGGAAAGTTGATGATATCGAACTCGAAATGGAGAACGGACTTTTAGTGTATGAAATAGAGATTGAAACTGAACAAGATGAAGATGTTGATATTATCATAAATGCCTATACTGGAGAGGTTCTCTCTGTAACCTGGTAGTCTTAGTTAAGAAGTAATATTATCCAAGCAATCAAGGCTGATAAGGTTAGATTTCTAACTTTTTCAGCTTTTTTTACTCGTTTCATTAATAATGGCCATGGATGTCCGTTTAAAAAGTATGCATCTAAACTAATCACTTTCTAATCGTTTTTTAATCTTACTTTCCGTAATTCTTAATGTGTGTTGCTTACAATGTAAATGAAATCACATAAAGGAGATGAGTTAAAAGTGAGTGTAAAAACAATCGTGTTAACAGGAGTGTTAGTATTAGGTGGTATCGGTATGGGAGTTAGTGCATTACAGAAAGATGAAGTTCAGATAAACGAACAAATGACAGAAAGCATAAATGAGAAAGAAGTAGTTGCTGCCGTGATTCCTGAAAAATTGGACCAAATTGCTGAGCTAGATGAAGATTGGTATGAGGATGACGATGATACGGATAGTAACTCAAATTCTTATGGGAATATTAAAATTACTATGGAAGAAGCTGTTACGATAGCTTTAACAAAAGTAGAGGGGAAAGTAAAAGAAGTAGAGCTTGATAAAGATGACGGACATTACAAATATGAAATAGAAATAAAAACAAAAGATGGGAGAGAAGCAGAATTTGAAATTTCAGCAGAAACAGGTCAAATTTTAGAATTTGAATGGGATGATTAAGATAAGTAAGTCTATAACTATAGTAGGAAAAGGTAGCTTGTCCAAGCTACCTTTTTTTGTAAAAATATGTAGATTTATATTTAGTTATGTAAGCGCTTTAAAAATGGGTAAAAATCACTACGTATATTGGTAAATCAAGCCATACAGGAGCGGAATTAGAGAAAATGTGTAAGATTATTGAACAAAATGGGTCAATATACAAAATTGCATATTGTATTGCAAAATAATATAACATATAATTCTACTGAATATAGAATTGTTACTAAATTATGAAAAAGGGGGATTTACATGTTAGATTTCGCAAATATGCTCAATGGGATATTGTGGCATGACTTTGTTATTTACGCTTGTCTTGGTGTTGGACTTTTATTTTCAATTTTAACTAGGTTTGTGCAAGTTCGTCATTTTAAAGACATGATTAAGTTGTTATTCACTGGTAAGAAATCTGATGCAGGTGTATCTTCTTTTCAAGCGTTATCAGTTGCTTTATCTGGTCGTGTTGGTACTGGTAACATTGCCGGAGTTGCAACAGCGATTGCCCTTGGGGGACCAGGTGCTGTTCTTTGGATGTGGATTATTGCCTTTATCGGTTCAGCAAGTGCATTTGTTGAGTCAGCACTAGGGCAAGTGTATAAAGAAAAACAAGATGGTCAATATCGCGGGGGACCTGCATATTACATCGAAAAAGGAATTGGTTGGAAGTGGTTTGCAGCAATCTTTGCTGTAGCTACAGTATTGGCACTAAGCTTATTAATGCCAGGTATCCAATCTAACGCGATTGCTTCTTCAATGGACAATGCGTTTAGCATTCCAACATGGGTTACTGGATTAGCTATTATTATAATTGTCGGTGTTATTATCTTTGGTGGTATTAAACGTATTGCAAACGTAGCGCAAGTTGTTGTACCATTCATGGCGATTGCCTACATTATCTTTGCATTCATTATCATCTTAGTTAATATCACTGAAATACCAGCTATTATTGCTTTAATTTTCTCTAGTGCATTTGGTACACATGCTGCACTTGGTGGTATTATTGGTATGGCGATTAAATGGGGAGTTATGCGTGGAGTATTCTCTAATGAAGCCGGTCAAGGAACAGGACCTCACGCAGCAGCAGCTGCTGAAGTATCTCACCCAGCGAAACAAGGTTTGGTTCAGTCATTCTCTGTATACATTGATACTCTAGTTGTTTGTTCAGCTACAGCATTTATGATTTTATTAACAGGAATGTATCATGTTGTTGACCCTAAGGGGGATGGAACAACATTTATCGGTAACTTTACAGCAGAACTTGAAAGAGGACCTGCTTTTACTCAAGGTGCGATTGATACAGTGTTCCCTGGATTCGGTTCTGGATTTGTAGCGATAGCATTATTCTTCTTTGCTTTCACTACAATTATGGCGTACTACTACATGGCTGAAACAAACGTTGCTTATTTACTAAGAAAAGGTAACGTGAACAAGATTGCTATGTTCTTGTTAAAAGTAGTATTGTTAGCGGCTGTATTCTTTGGTGCAATCCGTGAGGCTGACCTTGCGTGGGCACTTGGTGAAGTTGGATTAGGACTCATGGTTTGGTTAAACTTAATTGCGATTCTAATTTTAGCTAAACCTGCACTTCGTGTATTAAAAGATTACGAGCAGCAAATGAAGCAAGGTGTTGATCCTGTATTCGACCCTAAGAAGTGTGACATTGAAAATGCGGACTTCTGGGAAAATGAGTACAAGAAAGACGATCAGTCTGCATAATAATAAGTAGATAAAAGTGATTGAAGAGGATATCATCCTTTTCAATCACTTTTTTGTTGGAGAAAAGGAGTATAAAAATTTTGGGGAGTATCCCCTGAAGAGCACTGGCTTCGCTCGCTACGAGTCAAACAATAGAACCCCACTTTTGTTTGACTCTAAAAGATGGTAGCGGCTTCGCGCAGTGCTTTAATCATAAAGGCTTTGCCTTTTTGATTATGTAGTTGTAAGCATAAAAATATAACTATTTAGAAGAATCAGGTAAAATGTACATACAACTATCTTGAAAGGAAGGGCTTCATGCGAACTGTATTCTCTTTTTTAAAACCATATCGATTTGCGGCTTATGTGGCCCTTTTTTTAATGTTATTAGAGCTCGTCGTTGAATTATGGCAACCGCTACTTATGGCTAAAATTATAGACGATGGAATATTAGCCGACGATATGTCTGTTGTCATTAGGTGGGGCTTGATTTTAATTGGAATTTCAATACTTGCCTTTGCCTCAGGAATCATTAATTCTTTTTTTGCGGCTCATGTGAGTCAAGGATTTGGGTTTGATGCAAGAAATAAATTGTTTGAGAAGATTCAGGCCTTCTCGTTTGCCAACTTTAATCAAATCCCTACATCTTCTTTACTGACAAGAGTTACAAATGATGTAACTCAAGTACAAACCACTGTATTTATGTGTTTACGGATTATGCTAAGAGCACCTTTACTCGTATTAGGTGGCTTAGTTATGGCTCTTTTTGTAAATGTAAAATTAGCGTTAATCTTAGCGGTAACGGTCCCGCTTTTACTTCTATTCTTATACTGGGCGCTTACAAAAGGACGTATCCTTTTCCAAGCAGTGCAAGAACGTTTAGATGGAGTCAACCGTGTGATGCAAGAAAATTTGGCAGGCATGAGATTGGTCAAAGCTTATCTCCGCCGTACCCATGAACAAAAGCGCTTTAATGTAGCAAACGAACAGTTAATGGATAAAACAGTATCTGCTTTGCGACTGCTTGAAGTGACGATGCCTATTTTATTACTTGTAATGAATGTAAGTATCCTCGTCATTTTATGGTTTGGTAACTTTGAATTAAACACAACAAATGGTGTTCAAGTAGGAGAAGTTGTCGCCGTCGTGAATTACGCCACTCGAATTACAGGGGCAATGACGATGTTTTCGTGGATTATCATGATTTTTTCAAGAGCAAGAGCTTCAGCGACACGTTTAGAAGAAGTGATGCAAGTAAACATAGACCTATTGGAACAGAAAGATGCTAAGGAAACTCCGCCATTATCAGGGAATGTGAAATTTGAAAACGTTTCCTTCCGTTATCCTCATACAGATACGAAGGTTCTTACTCATTTATCGATTTCTATAAAGGCAGGAGAGACCGTTGCGTTGATGGGGGCGACGGGCTCTGGAAAAACATCAGTAATGCAGCTTATTCCCCGTCTCTATGATGTTGATGAAGGAAGAGTCTTGGTAGATGGTATAGATGTGGAAACAATGAAACTTGACACGCTACGAAAACAAATTGGTTATGTTCCTCAAGAAGCGATTTTATTTACAGGAACAGTAAAAGAAAACATTGCTTGGGGTAAAGAAGAGGCGACAACAGAGGAAATAATTGAAGCCGCTAAGAAAGCTCAAATTCATGAAACAATAAAGAAATTACCCTTCCAATATGAAACAAAGATTGGCCAAAAAGGCGTAAACTTATCAGGAGGGCAAAAACAACGGATTTCGATTGCAAGAGCCTTTGTCCGAGAACCAAAAATATTGCTTTTAGATGATAGTACGAGTGCACTAGACTTGAAAACAGAAGCGAAACTTCTAGCTTCACTTAAAGAATATCAATGTACGACACTTTTGATTACTCAAAAAATTACGACTGCGATGGAAGCGGATAAAGTCATTCTGTTAGAAGACGGAAAAGTGTTAGCTGAAGGTCATCATAATCAGTTACTCACTTCATCTTCCTTGTATCAAAAAATCGTTCAGTCGCAATCAGGAGAGGAGTTTAGAAACGATGCTTAAACAACTACGAGAACCTTTCCAATATAAAAAGATAAAACTATCAGATGACCAAGAACATACGAAAAAACAAGTGAAACCAACCAATTGGTTTACTACGATAAAACGGATTTGGGGATATCTAGCGGTTAAAAAGGGGTTACTTACAACAGTCTTCCTTATGGTAATCATTAGTTCTGTTCTAGGGCTACTTGGACCTTTTCTAATCGGGATGGCGATTGACCAATACATTGTTACGCAAGAACAGCAGGGAATTCTCATTCTTTTATTGGTTCTACTTTTAGCATTTGTCTTCCATTCAGTTTCATTAATACTTCAAAACTATTGGATGGTCGGAATTGCACAGAAAACGGTTTTTTCATTACGGGTCGATTTATTCCAAACGCTTCATCATTTACCGATTCCTTTCTTTGATAAAAAACAGCATGGAGAGCTAATGAGTCGAATCACAAATGATATCGAAAATGTCAGTTCCACTCTTAACAGCTCAGTCATTCAAGTTTTCTCAAGTGTATTAACGCTTGTGGGGATGCTTGGGGTGATGCTTTGGTTAAGTCCTTTGCTGACGTTAATTACAATTAGTGTCATTCCTGTCATGTTTTTTGGGTTAAAGTGGATCACAAAAAGAACCGGGAAGTTATTTAAAGAACAGCAAAAAAATGTGGGAGAGCTTAATGGGTTAGTAGAGGAAACCTTATCAGGGCAAAAGATTGTCAAAATGTATTCTCAAGAATCAAAGGTCATTTCCGAGTTTATTGATAAAAACAAAGCCTTAAAACAAACAGCTTTTTGGGCACAAACCTTTTCAGGGTTTATCCCAAAACTAATGAACCTCTTAAATAATGTAAACTTTGCTCTAATTGCTGGTGTGGGAGGAGTGTTAGCATTTAACGGGATGATTTCAATTGGTGTTATCGTCATTTTTGCGGAATACTCCCGACAATTCACACGACCTCTTAATGATTTAGCCAACCAATTTAATACGCTTTTATCCGCTGTTGCAGGGGCAGAAAGAGTTTTTACGATTATGGATGAAGAAAAAGAAGAAGCCGATGAGAATGGAGCCTCTTCCATCAAAAATATGAAAGGAGATGTGGAATTTAAGGACGTTTCCTTTTCTTATGATGGCGATGATAACACGTTACAGTCTGTTTCTTTTAAAGTGTATCCAGGTGAAACTGTCGCTCTAGTCGGTCCAACAGGGGCAGGGAAAACAACGATCCTTAACTTACTGTCACGATTTTATGACCCACAAGAGGGTGTTATCTTAATCGATGGGCAAGACAGCCAAAAGATAAAACGAACGAGTGTCAGAGAACACATGGGGTTTGTGCTACAAGATTCTTTTTTATTCCAAGCATCCATTATGGAAAATATCCGATATGGAAGACTTGAAGCCACGGATGAAGAAGTCATTGAAGCAGCCAAACAAGCGAACGCTCACGACTTTATCTCTAAATTACCAGAACAGTATGAAACGATTTTGACTCACGAAGGCAGCGGAATAAGCCAAGGGCAAAAACAACTCCTATCTATCGCTCGAGCCATACTATCGAACCCGTCTTTACTTATCCTTGACGAAGCAACAAGCAGCATCGACACAATTACAGAAGTAAAAATACAAGAAGCACTAAAACGTTTGATGAAAGGAAGAACAAGTTTTGTCATTGCGCATCGGTTAAATACGATTCAACATGCCGATCAAATCTTGGTCATTGATGACGGAAAGCTGATAGAAAAAGGAAGCCACCAATCGTTGCTTGAACAAAAAGGTTTTTATCATGGACTGTATCAATCAAAGATTGCCGTTCAATCGTAAGTGAAATCACTTTTTCAAGCGATGAGAGCAATCCTAGTATAAATATGGAAATGATGTTCATAAACTTAGAGGTGGGACAAAAGGAAAATACAACCTTTTGTCTCACCTTTTTATGATGTCCAGTAATTTGTAAGTCTTTAAGAATACTATTGTTATGTTTTCGGGGGTGTACTTGTTCAAGGAGGAGAAGTGGAATTTTTATAGAATTTATAGTATTCGGCAGGAAATGAGTATTTCAAAAGAAACTTTTGATTCTTTTCTTCGTTACATAATAAAGGGGGGATTGTAATTGAAGAAATTTCTACTTATATTGTCCATCTTTTTAGTTGGATGTAGCAACCAACCAGGAACAACGTACCATATTAGCTCCCCTTCTGATGAAGAATCGTGGCCTTATCCATTTGTAATCTACGATGGACAAACGTATAAACTGACAGGTGAAAAAGTGGAGGAAGATTTCAAGGGAGAAAAGCTTGGTGAAGTTAAAAGAAACATCGTGAACATGGATGTGGATGAAAATTTAGTGGAAATGAATTTTGATTCCACTGGATTGAATACTGAAACACCCTTATATGCCAACATTAAGGAAAAGGACTCGATTTTATATGAAGAGAACGGAGAGTATTATCTAGCGAAAAAAGTGGAGGGATTTGAATGAAGAAAATCAAATGGATCATTTTAAGTATTCCTATAGCTATTCTTTTCATTTTTGCATCGACGTTTCTACCTCAAAAAGTCGTTAGTATAAATCCAACGACTGTTTCTAAAATAACTGTCTTTGATGGTAACACCGGCAATGATATAGAAATTACTGAGCAAAATGATATTAATCATATTATTACTAATTTAAATGATGTCACTTTCCAAAAGGGCAAACCATCATTTATGTATACGGGATACAGCTTTAAAACTACTATTTATGACACTAAAGGAAGATCGGTCAAAGAATTGACGATTAATTCTAATGATACGATAAGTTACAATGGTTTTTTTCACAATGTAACAGACCAGATAATTGATTATGAGTTTATAGAAGAATTAGTTCGTAGATAATTAAGAGAACAATTAAGTGGATATGTGGAAAATGTAGGGAGGTATGGTATATTAAGGGAGCTATCAATATAATTGGAGTTATTTGGTTGGCTTTGATTCTATTTCAGTTGATTACGAGTAATTACTCCTTGCAGCCTTTTGTTCTTATATCATTTTGTGCAATGCTCTTAGTTATGGGGGTTTCTGAATATAAAAAAGACTCCGAAGCATTTTTACCTTATTGGTTTTTTATTTTTTCGGGTATTTCATTGCTATTAGCTATTTTAATGATTTTTAATATTATATAAGTAACGAGACTGGGCAAAATGGTTTGTCTCAGTCTCTTCTTATTTCAATGCTCTAAAAAAGCTGTCATTTTTCGACGACTATTCACATTTAAAGAAATGACAATAAAAACCCACCCAATGCCCCTGTCAGAACAATCACCCATGGGGGGAGCTTCCAGAATACTAACATCGCAAACAATACAGCTGCAAATGCAAAGTCGATTGCTGATATAATCGAACTTGTCCAAATTGGATGATATAAGGCCGCAATTAAAATCCCAACGACAGCAGCGTTCACACCCATTAACGCGCCTTTAATGTTCGGGTTTCGGCGAAGTGAGTTCCAAAATGGCAAAGTCCCTAAGATAAGCAAAAAGGCAGGTAGGAAAATCGCAATAGTCGCTAAAAGCCCACCTTTCCAACCATTAATGACTGCCCCGATATAAGCGGCGAATGTAAATAATGGACCAGGTACAGCTTGAGCAGCACCGTATCCTGCAAGAAACTGTTCTTGAGTTAGCCATCCAGTTGGGACAAACTCTCTTTCAAGCAAAGGTAAGACAACATGTCCTCCACCAAACACAAGAGAACCTGCTCGATAAAAACTATCAAACATCGCAACCCAAGTTACATTTGTCGCTTCTCTTAGGATAGGTAGTACAAATAATAATCCGAAAAATAAAGTCAAACAAACAACAGCAAAACAATGTGAAATTGGAAAGCGAACATTTTCGCCTGAGCCTTCAAGTGTATGATGTCGATAAAGAAGATATCCTACAAATCCTGCTAAAATGATCACGCCAACTTGAGTAAACGCAGTTTGCCATAACAACGTTACGACGACCGCAGCTAAGGCAATTGTTTTTCGCTGAACATCAGGAGTTAAATTTTTCGCCATACCTAAAATCGCATGGGCGACAACGACAACGGCAACAATTTTTAACCCGTGAATCCATCCAGCATCCGTAAACCCGAATGTATGTAAAAGCAAGGCGAAGACGATTAAGGCAACAACGGAAGGAAGAGTAAACCCGATAAAGGAAACAATCCCACCTAAAATACCTGCTCGCATGACTCCTATTCCTATTCCAACTTGGCTACTCGCCGGACCAGGTAGAAACTGGCATAACGCTACTAAATCCGCATAACTTTTTTCATCCATCCATTTTCTTCGTCGTATGTATTCTTCATGAAAATAGCCTAAATGAGCAATAGGTCCTCCAAATGACGTGAACCCTAGTCTTGTAGAAACAAGTAAGATTTCTACTAATGACATCAGCAAATTATGATTCTTCTTATCTGTCACAGTTCCACCCCTCTATTCTTTTTTTGTAGAGAAAACTCTCCAACTGTAAAGTCAATAAAATAAAAGTAACAAATAAGAGAAAAAGTAGCAATAAAACACATAAAAAGTATACAAAACATTTACATAAGAAACAGGAAATAATTAGAAAAAGTAGA
Source organism: Bacillus alkalicellulosilyticus (assembly GCF_002019795.1). Classification (GTDB taxonomy): domain Bacteria; phylum Bacillota; class Bacilli; order Bacillales; family Bacillaceae_F; genus Bacillus_AO; species Bacillus_AO alkalicellulosilyticum. The sequence continues at coordinate 401,764 of NZ_KV917381.1, forward strand.
ACTGTAAATAAAACTTTCTATTTTATCTTGAAGGAGTGGTGACGATGAGTACGTTTGGTTTATTCGGTAAGTTGGTAGCGGTAGAGGGACAACGAGACATGTTAGCTAACCTATTGTTGGAAGCAGCATCGAAATTAAAGGAAGTAGAACATTGTGAATCGTATATAGTCAGTTTATCTGAAGAGGACCCAAATGCTGTTTTTGTGTTTGAAGCATGGAAGGATGAACAAGCTCACAAAGCCTCTTTATCACTTGAGGCAATCCAACAATTAATCGAAAGAGCCAAACCAATCATTGCTGGAATGGAAAGAATACAAACACTTAGCCCCCTTGGTGGGAAAGGGATATAGTATCTTGAGGTGAGAAATGAAAGTAAGTGCTAACGACATCGTAATCAGTAAGGAAAAGTCTTTGTTACAGTTAGATGTAGTTTATGGATTTCTAAAAAGAAGTTATTGGGCCAATGAGAGGGAGCAAGAAACGATAAATAAGTCATTAGAGCATTCCATCTGTTATGGTGTATACCACAAAGATAACCAAATTGGCTTTGCGAGAGTTATTACGGATGGGGCAACAATGTATTGGTTATGTGATGTGTTTATAGATGAAACGTATCGTGGAAACGGAATTGGTAAGCACCTTATAAATACGATAATCAATTCACCTGAACTAAAAATGCTAAAAGGATTCCTAGGGACAAATGATGCGCAAGGACTCTATGAACCATTTGGTTTTAGAACAGATTCCGAAAGGTTAATGAAACGGATTCCGTAACTAAAAGTTATATTCGACAGCAACTTCTCAAAAAACATAAGGGAGTGTATTAAAAGGGAAAAAACCTTTGATACACTCCTTTCCTGTTTACACTTTTTTCTTCTCCTGTAGCTTATCTGATTTTTTGTTTTTCCGAAACATATGGATATATGTTAATGTAACAAGCCCAGTTGCTAAAAGTGAACATGTATACTGAAGGATTTTAATCGTCTCCATGATTTCGCCCCTTATTTTTTCTACTATTGTCTCCTAATGGTGACTTTTTCTATTCTTACTTTAGTTCGAAGGAACATTGTCAATCGATCTTTCAGAAATTTGTTTGTTAAAAGATATAACAATGATTCTTTTTTATTTATACAACTATGAAATAATTGAATGATATCTGGGGTACGAAAAAATGATATATCGGGGTGACAATATGGGGAGAGAGAAATTAATCGTAATTGGGAACGGTATGGCAGGGGTTCGTTTTGTAGAAGAAGTCTTAACAACAGATGCCAACGCATTTGATATTACCATTTTTGGAAGTGAGCCTCACGTCAACTATAATCGAATCCTCCTATCAACTGTATTACAAGGGAATACAAAGGTTGAAGATATTATTTTAAACTCAGTAGAGTGGTATCAAAAAAATAGCATTACATTATATTCGAGTGAAACTGTGATTCATATAGATACAGTTAAAAAGCAAATTAAGACTGATAAAAAAAGAAGCCTACCTTATGACAAATTAGTCATTGCAACGGGTTCAACACCATTTATGCTGCCTATTCCAGGTTCTAACAAAGAAGGCGTAATCGCATTTCGGACAATTGAAGATTGCCAAAAGATGATTGACACCTCCAAATCATATAAAAAAGCTGTAGTCATTGGTGGAGGCCTTCTTGGGTTAGAGGCTGCTCGGGGGTTGCTCAATTTAAAGATGGAGGTAGATGTTGTTCACATTGAAAGCTACCTGATGGATAGGCAGTTAGACCAAACGGCGTCAAAAATGCTGCAAGCAGAGCTAGAAAAGCAGGGCATGAACTTTCTTTTGCAAAAAATGACCGCTGAAATAGTTGGGGATGGACGAGTAGAAGGGCTTCGGTTTAAGGATGGAACGGAAACATCGGCAGATTTAGTTGTCATGGCTGTTGGGGTAAGACCTAATGTTCAATTAGCAAAAGAGAGTGGCATTGAAACGAATCGAGCGATTGTCGTTAATGACTTTTTAGAAACAAGTATAGAGGACGTCTATGCGGTGGGTGAGTGCGTGGAACATCGAGAAACCGTTTATGGACTCGTCAAACCGTTATATGAGCAAGGAAAAGTATTGGCTAGCCATATTTGTAAAAAGAAAACAGAAGGCTATCAAGGTTCGGTCCTCTCTACACAACTTAAGATTTCAGGGGTTAATGTGTTTTCAGCTGGTCAAATTGTTGAAGATGAAACGACAAAATCGGTAAAGGTGTTTGACGAAATAGAACAAGTATATAAAAAAGTCGTCTGTCGAAATGACGTCATTGTCGGATCAGTGATGTTCGGGGACACGAGTGATGGACCACGAATGCTTGATATGATTATCAAACAAAAAGATATTTCTGACCTTGAAAATGTTCAACTATTACAGACAGCATCATTGACAGAGGCACCCGTACAAACGATGGCATCAACCGATATCATTTGTCAATGTAACGGGGTTTCAAAAAGGAGGATCATTGATGCCGTACAAAACGAAGGTTGTTCTTCTGTGGATGAAATCAAAAAGTGCACGAGAGCTTCTGGGTCATGCGGAAGTTGTAAACCTTTAGTTGCAAATCTACTAGACTATATTCAAAGTGATACTTTTGATGAAGTCGTTGAAGAAATCCCTCTTTGTTCTTGTGTAAATGTAACAGAGGAAACATTAATCGAAGAAATCCTAACGAAGAATGTGACGTCAAGACAGGAAGTGATGAGAGCTCTTGGAAGAGAACATGAACAAGGTTGTCCTATTTGTATCCCTGCGATTGACTATTATCTAGCTAAGATACACCCAACACCAGAAAAAGTGAATGAAAGGATTCATGCGAAGAAAAACCACGATGGTACGTTTTCAATTGAACCACAAATGTATGCGGGTCAGTCATCCGCCCAACAGCTTCGTGTGATTTCTGAAGTCGTAGAAAAGTATTCAATTCCACAAGTAATGATTACATCTTCGCAACGAATTAGCCTCTCTGGCATAAAAGCAGAGCAGCTTGAAGAGGTTTATCAAGACTTAAATATGGCATTATACCGTCTTGACGATCATTTTGTCTATTCCATTCAAACTTGCGCGGGGCAACGTTGTACATGTGATAAATCGGAATCGATTTTACTTGCGATGAAGCTAGAGCAAAGTGTAGAGCAGTTAAAGACACCACAAGAAGTGAAAATAGGAGTCTCAGCTTGTCTTCATAATGGTGCACATTCCACAACGAAGGATATCGGTTTGATTAGAATGGACCGAGGTTGGGAGATTTATGCTGGTGGAAGCAGTCGACGTGAACCACGTGCTGGGGAGTTGCTTTGTATTGCAGAAACGGTTACGGAGGCAATTGAGATTACACGAGCCTTATTCCAATATTATCGAGAAACGGCCAAATATTTAGAATATATAAGTGAGTGGCTAGACCGTGTAGGTGTGATTCATGTAAGAGAAGTGCTATTTGATTTTGACTTACGTGAGCAGTTGGTCCAACAAATGGAAGAAGACCAGGCAAATACCAAGAGCGTGTTTACACTGTAAGCAATTAATCAAAGCGACTTTGTCGCTTTTCTTAAAGGGTGAATGTTATGACAGAATTATTACTGAAATATTTTAGGGAGAAGCAGCAACGAGTCTCATCTGAAAAGACATACGATACGCAGTGTCCGTATTGTAGCATGCAATGTAAAATTCAATTGATTGAACAATCTATCGTATCCAGAAAAAAATATACGGCAGTCGGAATTGATAACCCTACAACGCAAGGACGGTTTTGTATAAAAGGAATGAATGCACATCAACATGCGTTGCATCGTGACCGCATTACCCACCCCATGTTGAAGAAGAATGGGAATTTTGAACGAATTACATGGAATGAAGCCCTAGAAGTCATACGTGAAAACTTTGAAAAGATCCAAGAACAATATGGTCACGATGCCATTTCAGTGTATGGGGGTGGGTCCTTAACAAATGAAGAAGCTTATTTATTAGGGAAGTTTGCACGGGTGGCTCTTAAGACTAAATATATTGATTACAATGGACGCTTTTGTATGGCTGCCGCTGCAACAGCTGCTAACCAAGTCTTTGGCATAGATAGAGGGTTAACGAATTCGTTATCAGAAATTACGCAAGCTCGGTGTATCATCTTAGCCGGAACGAACATTGCTGAATGTCAACCGACGATTATGCCTTATTTTGAACAGGCAAAAGAAAATGGAGCTTATATTATTGTCATTGACCCAAGGGATACAGCAACATGTGAACTCGCTGACTTGCATTTAAAAATAAAGCCAGGGAAAGATGCTGTACTTACGAACGGTCTTTTAAAAGTTATCTTTGATAAGGAATTAGTTGACAGAGAGTTTGTCTCAGAGCGAACAACTGGTTTTGAAGAGTTAGAGTCTTTAATGGAAACGATTGATTTAGAAGAGATTAGTAGTTTATCTGGAATCCCCTTGCAGCAAATTGAAAAAGCGGCTTCTAAATTTGCTGAATCACAAACAGGAATGATTTTTACCGCAAGAGGACTAGAGCAACAAACGGATGGATATATGGCTGTTCGAAATCTATTAAACGTGTTACTAGTCACAGGGAAAATTGGAAAACCAGGTAGTGGTTATGGTGCGATAACAGGACAAGGGAATGGTCAGGGTGGAAGAGAGCATGGGCAAAAAGCAGACCAACTTCCTGGGTATCGATTAATCGAGAATCCAGAACATCGAGATTATATTTCTGAGGTGTGGGGCATTGACGAAGCTGACCTCCCAAGAAAAGGAGTTTCAGCGTACGAGATGATGGAAAAAATCAATGACGGAGAAATTCAGGCGATGTTTTTAATGGGTTCTAATCCTATCGTCTCGAACCCTAATGCAAGCCTAGTCAAGAAAGCATTAGAGAAATTACCTTTTTTAGTTGCTGTCGATATGTTTATCTCAGAAACTGCGGAGCTAGCAGATCTAGTGTTACCTACCTCATCCTATATGGAAGATGAAGGGACGATGACCAATCTAGAGGGAAGGGTGATTCTTCGTCCAGGTTCGAAAAGCTGTCCTGGCGAAGTAAAGCATGATTGGGAGATTCTTTGTGAAGTGGCGAACGTATTAGGGAAAGGAGAGTATTTTTCTTTTACCTCAGCTGAAGCTATTTTTGAAGAGCTTCGTGTGGCTAGTAAAGGTGGGGCTGCCGATTACTATGGCATTACGTATGAGAGAATAAAGGAACATGAAGGACTCTTGTGGCCTTGTCCATCTCTTACTCATAAAGGGACACATCGGTTGTTTGAAAAAGAGTTCCACCATCCTGATAAAAAAGCAAGATTCATAGCTGTACCAAATGAACCTGAGCTGAAAAAAGAAGTGGTTTCTGAACAGTTTCCTCTATATTTAACAACAGGAAGAGTCATGGCCCATTATTTAACGGGTGTGCAAACGAGAAAGAGTTCTGCGTTAGCAGCAAGAAACATAGAAGCGTATATTGAAATCCATCCAGCCACCGCAGAGAAATACCGAATTTCTGCTCATTCACTCGTTGAAGTCGAATCTCCAAGAGGAAAAATAACAGTCCGAAGTAAATTGTCAGATGCGATAAGGCAAGACACTGTATTTGTGCCATTCCACTGGTCAGATGACCAAAACGTAAATAACTTAATCAGTGAACAGCTTGATCCTACTTGCAGAATACCAGGATTTAAAATCTGCCCAGTAACCGTAAGGCCAAAAGATGAATAAGCATACTAGAAGGAGTCCCAAAAGGTCATAACATGATCTTTTGAGATTTTTTTTTTAAAAAGATAAGAATAAAAAAATTAGGTGCTCATAGATGTCTTTTAAGCTAGATCAGGTTGGGCGATGGCTTCGCACATCGCAATTAGTTAAAGACGGCTTTGCCGTTTTTCTTATAGAATGCTGCTATCGGACACACGATTCCTTATTTACTCGAAAACTATGATTTTTCGAAGCTATCGGACTCAGGAGACCTTATTTCTTAGTTTTTCAGTTGAATTGGTTTACATAACACAAAATAAAGCACTGTGGGTCCGTTACAGTTGAAAAAAAGCGATTATTTGAAATAGAGGATCCTATGTCCGTTACAAAAGAAGGTTACGTTCACACCCCACTACTCATCTAAAAAAATATGAAAATGTATTTTCAGGAATATATTATGAAGACTTGTCTCATAGACATATAGAAAGAAGGATGCAAAAGGATAGGAGAGACAAGATGAATATATTTCTAAAGGGAGCCATCCTATTAATCATAGCAACATTTTTAGGTGAGTGTTTAGAGTTTTTAGTCAATATGGTACTAGCTAGGGAGTTAGGAGAAGAAGGTTTAGGAATTTATATGTCTATTTTCCCGACGATTATTTTACTTGTCGTCATCGCTAGTTTAGAGCTTCCTATCTCCGTTTCTAAGTATGTCGCTGAAAAGGAACAGGTATACCACCGTAGTTTGCTCAAGCATACGATTCGGTTTGCTTTTTTATTTACAATTGTTCTTATGGCCCTTGCGCTTATCATTGTCCCAATGATTCCTGTGTTCAATAATTTTCACCCGTGGTTACGTTGGGTTGTTATTTTACTCATACCAATTGTATCCTTTTCTTCAGTAGCCAAAGGGTACTTCATGGGGATTCAACATATGGGCAAAATCGCATTTACGAGCTTTCTACGGAAGGCGATTCAGCTCATATTGCTTGTTGCTGTATTTCAGTTCTTTAGTTTTGATTTAGAGACAGCGATTTTTATTTCGTTATGTACACTAATTGGCAGTGAGTTAGTTGTCCTTGTCTATTTAATGGCAACTTATACACTTCAAATTAGAACGATTAAATCGCACTCAACAAAAGAAATTAGCGGGAAAACGGTGAGAGAAAAATTATTAGAAGTGTCGATCCCGACCACTGGCGTTCGGATATTCCATGCTGTGACGTTTGCCATTAAGCCATTTTTAATTAAAGCGGCGTTGCTACAAGCAGGACTAACAGAGGCAATGGCGATGGGGCAATACGGAAAGCTTGCAGGTGTTGCTTTTACGATAGGATTCTTCCCTGCATTTATCGCACACTCCTTATTAATTGTTCTGATTCCTACTGTATCTGAAGCCTATGCCAAACAAGATATTGAAAAACTTCGTAGCTTATTACGAAAGGTTATGGCGTTTACGTTTGCATATGGAGCAATAGCGGTAACGATTTTTTATGTATATGCTGAACCGTTAACCAATTTATTTTTAGAGTCTCCAAGGGCAATAGCTTACTTGAAAATGCTCATTCCATATTTCTTGTTCCATTACTTTGTGATACCTATGCAAGCGTATTTAATCGGGTTAGGGTTAGTGAAGGACGCATTCCTTCACTCGGTTTGGGCAACGTTTGTGTCCTTTACCCTGATGTTTGTCTTAGGTTCTATGGAAATGTTCCAGATGGAAGGAATTATAATCGGAATGAATGTAGCAGCGGTCTTATTGACGATGATGCACTATTTAACGATTTGTCATAAAATAGGGACGAATATTTTCCTCAGACCTCTTGCGCGAATAAGAAACTGATTAAAACATATTCACTGATCAGAACCAATATAGGGAGTAAGAGAGGGTGGTACAAAACGAAACGTTTTGTACCACCCTCTGATCGATTGTAATATGGTTAAGGATTGGAATGTTACTCTTCAGATGAGGCAATTTCCTTTTTGGCTTGCTCAAGCATTTCATTAATTTGTTTAATGTATTCTTGTAAACTCATCATGAATTCCTCCCAATAATAATTATTTTAGATGTTAAAATTATTATTGCCAAACTTTTAAACTAGTAAACTCATAATGAATAAAATAAGAAAAAGGTCCTATCATAATATCGGTAAGGAGTGTACTCCCTTAATTAACGCATCTAGCTTAATAACTGATTAGCCTTAAGAATAACCCACAACATAAAGATGAGCCATAACAAAATAATGAGTGTACCGACTATCCAATTTTTTGGCTTACCTTTTGTCATCATTTCTTTTGCTTTACCTTCACATTCTGCTAATACTTCTTTAGGTATCATCTTTAAAGCAAACATAATACCTAAAGGAACGAGAATAATATCATCTACATAACCAAGTATCGGTATGAAATCTGGTATTAAGTCGATTGGACTAAATGCATAGGCTACTACACAAGCCGTAAATAATTTAACATACCAGGGAACTCTTTCATCTTTATAAGCTAAGTAAAGTACAAAAATTTGTTGTTTAATTTTTTTCGCCCATTTTTTTATTTTTTCCATGAAAGTATCTCCCTATATACAAAATCAACGGCATATCTTGATATCTACTATACCATGGTTTTTTGTAACTAAATCCCTTTCTTTTAACAAAGCGCTATATTTTGTTTTTCGGATTTAATCTATTATAATCGACTTAGTTCATGCTGAAAGGGTGAGAATTAATGAAATATCGTCAGTTAGGAAATACCGAATTGAAAGTAAGTGAACTAAGCTTTGGAACGTGGGCTATCGGTGGTGCCTGGGGCAATACCGATGATGATGAGTCAATTCGCGGATTACATCGCGCGATGGATGCTGGGGTTAACTTCTTTGATACAGCAGATGTTTATGGTGATGGCCATAGTGAGGAGTTAATTCGAAAAGCGACGAAGGGAAAAGAAGACGAAATTTATGTTGCCACTAAATTCTGTCGCGCTGGAGATATTCATGACCCTGCTACATACTCAGAACAATCTGTTCGTAACTATTGTGAAGCTAGCTTACGTCGGTTAGGCCGTGAGAGATTAGACCTTTTTCAAGTTCACTGTGCTCCATTTGACATCCTTAAGCAAGGAAGTGTGTTTGAAGTGTTAGACAAGCTTCAAAATGAAGGGAAAATCCGTCATTACGGAGTAAGTGTGGAAACGGTAGAAGAAGGCCTTTTCTGCTTAACAAACCCAAATGTAAAAGCATTGCAAGTCATTTTTAATATTTTTAGACAAAAGCCACTAGAGGAGCTTTTTCCAAAAGCAAAAGAACAGGGTGTCGGCATTTTAGCACGTGTGCCTTTAGCTAGTGGGTTACTAACAGGTAAATTTACAAGAGCAACCCATTTTGAATCCGATGACCATCGTAATTTTAATCGAGATGGTCAGGCCTTTAATGTAGGAGAAACGTTTGCGGGGCTTGAGTTTAATAAAGGGGTAGAACTAAGTGAAAAGCTTCATTGGATTGCTGAAGGTCGAGGAAACATGACTCGTGCAGCCCTTCGATGGATTTTAGACCAGGAGTCAGTAACTTGCGCGATTCCAGGCTTCAAAACAGTAAAGCAAGTTGATGATAATCTAGAGGCAACAAACGTACCTGAATTTTCTGAAGCAGAACTGCAGAAGTTACATAACTTTTATCAAGAAGAAGTAGCTTCATTAATACGCGGACCTTACTAATAGATACTGAGGCCAAGGGATAAAAGGTAAACCTTTTGTCCTGGCCTCTTTTGGTTTTTGGTGCCAAGTTCTTATATATATTGCTTTTACTATCTACAAAGCGAAGCACTGAATCCTATTTTTCCTTTTCGTGGTATACATTAGCCAGGACATAAGCTTTGAATCGTTCGACTTTTTTGCCGTCAATATACCGAATTCCTCTTTCCTTTAGTTTAGCTACATACCATCCTTTACTTCCTACATGCATCAACTCTCATCCTTTCTTAATTGAAGTTTCAGAGACTCGAACTTACTATAAAAAGTATCGTGAACCATTGTATCATTTGGACAAATTAGGAAGAAAGGGGGCCACTGAAAAAGTACAAACCAACAATGCCTTTGATTATGGTGGCAATGGCGCCACTCGTTGCCCGTCTGCTACGAGAAACCCACTCGTAGCAAACTTAAAAAAAAGCAACGGTTACGCACATTGCTTCGAGAGTACTGTAAAAGTTAAAAATCGAACTTTTTCAGTGCCCTCAAGAAAGTGTTTTTATGAAATGAATAATCTATAAAAAGAGGTGCTTCGGATGAAGCTTGGATATATATCAGATTTACATATCGACATCAATCGGTTGCGAGGAAAAGTTGATATTATTGAGTCGTTAATTGACGTATGTACGGAGTTGAGACTTGATGCCCTTTGTATTGGGGGAGATGTAACGAATCATTACGAGCTAACCCTTGAAACGTTATATTTCCTCGAAGACAACCTTCAATTTCCGGTTTATTTTATTCCAGGGAATCATGACTTATGGAATGAGTCCACGCCTGAAATAGACACGTGGCAGATTTATCAACAGTTACAAAAGTACCGCCATAACCTAGCCAATGGACCACAGGCTTTAACAGATGATTGGGTCTTAATTGGGGATGTAGGTTGGTACGACTTCAGTTTTCGCTCGGACAAGTACAGCGAGGAAAAGCTCCGTGAAATGAAGTTCAAAGGAAGAACATGGCGTGACAAGGAGTTAACAAGCTGGACAGAAGACCCAGCTTCAATCCACCGTTATTTTCTAGAAAAAATAGAAAGGCAACTAATTGAAAACCAATCCAAAAATATCGTTTTATGTACGCATGTAGTCCCCAACAGACATTTTATTGTACCAACTCCCCATCGGGTCTGGGATTATTATAATGCTTTCCTTGGAAGTGAGGAGTATGGGGTGTTAGCGCAAAAATATAAAGTAGCCTATATGTTATGTGGGCATGTTCACTTTAGGAAAAAGGTAATCCAAGACGGAACAACATTCCTTTGTAGTTGTCTAGGGTATCTAAATCAGTGGAGAGAAAAAGAAACAAAGCGGGAAATTAGACACGCAATAACCAAAATAATTTTGTAGGAATAGGAGGAATTGTATATCTATTTGTCGAAATTTTAAGTCTAGGACTATTATCACAAAAAATAAACAATAAATTAGGTGGTAGACATGAGGAATTTACTAATCGGAAAAATGAAAACGTTTAATTTAATATTCCTCCTTTTTGTCGCCATTACTTATTTGTTTTTACTAATAGGAACTGAAGAGATAAGACAATATTCTTCTGCCCTTTTTGGGCTAGTGTCTTTTATCATAATGATCGGTCTCATGAGTTATACCATCTATAAAATGCCAAGAGGGAAAGATAAATTAGGTTGGACTTTTCTACTAATCTCGGTAATCTTTTTTAATATTTCAGGATTTTTGTGGAGTTTAAAAGGTACAGATTACACACCAGCCACTTTTTCCCTATGGGATGCTTTGTACTTAATTCCACCTGTACTCTTCCTTTTTGCGGTAACTACTTTTTTATCAAAATCATACATTAAATTGTCCATTCAGAATGGTATTGATTTAGCAATTTCAATTACAGTGATGCTCGTATTGCAATGGACATTTTTAATTTCTCCAGTACTGCAATTAACGGGTTTGCCAGTAATGAATAAATTTTTTGCAATTTTTTATCCTTTAGTATCTTTAAGTTTAAGTTTAGGATTTATCTTTTTTGTGGTTGCGTTACGGAAAACCAATCGTATTCGGATTCATCTCATATATCTTGCGTTAGCATCTATCGTATGGGCTTTAGCAAATCATTTGTTGGTTTTTCAAACGATGACTTTAAGTTATAAGAATGGAAGCTTCTTGGAACCATTGTGGGGAATTTCGATGCTCTTATTAGCTATGTCTTGTTATATGAGTTTTCACTATAATGTATCCTTTGAAATTGAAAAGCAAAATAAAAATATAATCATTTCTCAAACGTTCTTTTCTTACTTTCTTGTTCTCGTTTTATTATTAGGGTTTTTATTTTCTAATGAAAGAATGACGGTACTTGTTTTAGGATTATTCATTACAATTAGTTTAATGATCGTTCACCAGTTTATCTCAATGTTAAACAAAGAGAACCTAGTGATTAGTCTTAAGGAAGCTAATAAAAAATTAATGGAGCAAAAAGTTAAAGCCGAAGCAGCCATGATTCAATTAAAGCTTGTCCATGAAGCAGTTGACTTACAAGCTAAAACTGATTTTTTGACTTCATTGTATAATCGACGCTATATTACACAGGTACTTGAGTCACTCGTTCAACTTAATCAACCATTTTCAATTATAATCTTAGATATTGATCATTTTAAAGATATCAACGATAAGTATGGGCATGATAGTGGCGATGAAGTATTAGTTAAAGTAGCGAAGATTTTATCTGAACATGTCCGAAGTGAAGATACGGTGGGTCGGTTTGGTGGCGAGGAATTTATTATTGTACTCCCAGAGACTAATCGAAAAGATGCAAAGAATACAGCCGAACAGATTTGCTTGGCATTAGCAGCTCAAAAAATTTCAACAACTCGGTTTCAATCGATTAAGCTAACTGCAAGTTTTGGGGTTACGGAACGGAAGAAAAAAGAGAGTTTAAATTCTGTTATCGTACGCGCAGACAGATGCCTATACCAAGCAAAATCAAACGGAAGAAACTGTGTATCTGTAGGATGAGATGGATTTAAACAAACGTTTAATTAACTTTTGTGTATTGAATGCTTGTTTTTTGTATTTACTGCAAAGCTTTCGTATAATTTATGAGAATACATATTTATGGAGAGGGTGAATATCGTGTCAGTTTACCAATTTTCAGCACCATTAGTTAACGGAGAAGAAAAATCGTTACAAGATTATGAAGGGAAAGTCGTACTTATCGTCAACACGGCTACAAAGTGTGGGCTTGCTCCTCAGTTTAATGAGCTAGAACAACTCTACAAAACCTATAAGGACCAAGGGTTAGAAATTCTAGCGTTTCCAAGTAACCAATTTATGAATCAAGAACCAGGTACAGATGAAGAAGTGGCACAAGCTTGTCAGTTGAATTTTGGTGTAACCTTTCCTTTATTTAAAAAGATAGATGTGAATGGTAAGGGGGCACATCCTCTTTATCAATATTTAACTAGTGAAACAAAAGGAATCCTGTCTTCAGCGATAAAATGGAATTTCACGAAATTCTTAATCGATAAAAATGGAAATATTGTCGAGCGGTTTGCTCCACAAACATCACCACTAAAAATAGAAGAAAAAATTAAAGAAGAGTTACAAAAATGAGGAGGAGTGTCAAATGGGGGTAAACCCTTTTGACACTCCCTTTCTCTGTGTGGGCCAGAGATATTTTTTGTATTTATTGAAGAAGGTCATTCAGATTTTCTGAGAAGTAAACGATGCTCATCGTTCAACTATGATAGTTGTTGTTGAGCCATTTGCACAAGGCGTTTTGTGATTTCACCGCCTACAGAACCGTTTGAGCGAGATGTTGCGTCTGCACCAAGTTGAACACCAAATTCTTGAGCGATTTCAACCTTCATTTGGTCTAATGCTTGTTGTACTCCAGGTACTAATAAGTTGTTGTTATTGTTGCTTGCCATCTTATCTCACCTCTTTTCGATTTGTTGACGTTAGTATATATAAATTGCTTTTTTATTATACAACTTGTCCACTGTTAAATTCATCCTGTAGTTCCTTCATCCTTCTCTTAAATCCGAGGTTTCAGAAAGCTTATTACTCAGGTTCTATGATAAAATAGAACAACTACGACTACATAAAAGGGGGCTTGAAATGTCTATTCGTTTTATTATTGGACGTTCAGGTACAGGGAAAACAACACAATGCCTCGATGAAATGAAAAGTAAATTAGAAGAGAGCCCATTAGGTTCACCGATTGTTTATCTTGTACCAGACCAAATGACGTTTCAGTCTGAATATAAATTGATTCAAGAAGAAACTGTAAAAGGAATGTTACGTGCACAAGTATTTAGCTTTACTCGTTTAGCCTGGAGGGTGTTACAGGAAACGGGTGGTTTGTCACGATATCATATTGAACAAGCTGGAGTTCACATGCTCCTTCGAAAAATTGTTGAACATGAAAAAGAGCAATTTAAAGTGTATGCGAAAGCAGCAGAGACAACAGGATTCATTGAACAATTAGAGGAAATGGTTGCCGAGTGGAAGCGATATGCCATTACTCCTGAACGGTTAGAAGCAGAAAGAGCACAGTTGTTGACACAGGATTTACTGAAACCTCATGAAAAGGTACTCGCTGATAAACTAAATGACTTTTATATCATCTCAAAACAATTTGAAGAGCAACTTTCCGGAAAGTATGTTGACTCAGAGGATTATTTAACGTTATTGGCAGAGAAGATTCCATACTCTTCCTATATTGAGGAAAGTGAAGTGTACGTGGACGGCTTTCATAGCTTCACCCCACAAGAACTTCTTGTAGTTGAAGCGCTCATGAAAAAGGCTAAAAAAGTTACGATTGCTCTTACTATTGATGAGCCATACAATGATAAGCTTCCAAATGAGTTGGAGCTTTTTTCAATGACCGCAAAAACGTATCAACAACTTTCACGTATGGCTACAGAGCAAGGATGTCTCATAGAAGAACCACTACTGCTATCTGAACCAGTACGTTATAAAAATAGTGCAATCGCTCATCTTGAAGAGCATTATGATTCAAGGCCTGCTCTTAAATACGAGGGAATGGATACTATCTTTCAATTTACTTCGGTGAATCGCCGTGCTGAAGTAGAGGGAGTGGCTCGAGAAATCCTGCATCTTGTTAGAGAACATGGTTATCGCTATCGTGACATTGCTCTTCTTATTCGCAATAGTCAGGATTATAGCGATTTAATTGAAACGATTTTCAAAGATTATCAGATTCCGGTTTTCCTTGACCAGAAGCGGTCAATGTTAAATCATCCTGTGATTGAGTTTATTCGCTCTTTACTTGATATTATCCAAAGCAATTGGCGTTATGAAGCAGTTTTCCGCTGTTTGAAAACGGACTTGCTTTTTTCAGGAAATGTGAACAAACATAAACGTAGAGAAGAAGTCGATGAGTTAGAAAATTACGTACTGGCTTATGGCATTCAAGGACATCGGTGGTACGGAAAACAAGAGTGGACGTACCGTCGTTTCCAAGCAGTTGAAGCTAATGAATCTGTACAAACAGATGAAGAAATGCGAATGCAAGAAAAACTAAATAGCCTTCGAACAGAAATTGTTAAACCCATTCGAAAACTAGAGAAAAAGCTGATAAAAAAAGCGAATGTACAAGAGCTCTGTCAGGCTCTGTATCTTTTTTTAGAAGAGTTGAATGTTCCTAAAAAGGTGGAACGACTACGAGATGAAGCCATAGCTTTTGGAGAACTTGATAAGGCAAGAGAGCACGACCAAGTTTGGGGAGCAATAATTGAACTGTTGGACCAGATTGTGGAAGTGACAGGAGATGAGGTTGTCTCTTTTGATTTGTTCAGAAAAATGCTAGATACAGGAATGGAAAGTATGAAATTTGCGCTTGTCCCTCCAGCGATAGACCAAGTGCTTGTCGCAAGTATGGACCGTTCTAGGTTTTCAGATATTAAATGTACGTTTCTCCTTGGTGTCAATGATGGCATCATCCCAGCTAAGCCAAAGGAAGAAGGGGTACTATCTGAGGAAGAGCGCGACTTTTTAGCTAAACACGGCATGGAACTTGCTCCAGGAAGCCGACAGCAATTATTAGATGAATCATTTTTAATCTACCTTGCGTTAACAAGTGCTTCTGACCGGTTATACGTTTCATATCCACTGGCGGATGAAGAAGGAAAAACATTACTTCCATCAGGAGTAATTAAACGAATACAAGATTTAATTCCGACGGTTTCCGAGCAGTTTATTATAAATGAACCGAATGAGGTAAGTGAAGCGAATCAACTGTTATACGTAACCAATTCGACGAAAACGTTGTCGTTTTTATCTTATCAACTGCAGGCCTGGAAAAAGGGATATCCGGTGTCGACGATATGGTGGGAAGTCTACAATTGGTATGTAAAAAATGAAGAGTCACAAACCAAAGCACGGACCGTACTATCGAGCTTGTTCTACCAAAATAAAGCAAAGCGATTAAAGAAAGAAACAAGCAAGGCATTATATGGAGACCACATTCAAGCGAGTATTTCGAGAATGGAGAAATATGAAAGTTGTTCTTTCTCACAGTTCGCCTCCTATGGCTTAAAGTTAAAAGATCGAGAAACGTATCGCCTAGAAGCCCCAGATGTCGGGCAGTTGTTTCATGCAGCGCTTAAGCTAGTAGCTGATCATCTAAGAGAGCAAGGAATTCATTGGGGTTCATTAACCACAGAACAATGTGAAAAGCTAGCAACGACGATGGTCGGAAAGCTAGCACCAAAAATCCAACGAGAAATACTATTAAGTTCAAACCGGTATCAATATATTACCCGAAAGCTTGAACAAGTTGTCGGACGAGCCTCATTAATTATGAGGGATCATGCGAAGGTAAGTGGCTTTTCTCCGGTTGGATTAGAGGTAGGATTTGGGCCAAAAGAGCCTCTTCCGCCGATCCGATTTCTATTGAGCAATGGATGTACGATGGAGTTAATCGGACGGATTGACCGAGTCGACCGAGCGGATGTAGAAAAAGGAACACTTCTTCGGATTATTGACTATAAATCAAGTGCCAAGGCGCTTCGCTTAGATGAAGTGTATTATGGCCTTTCCTTGCAAATGCTGGTTTATTTAGATGTCGTGCTAACGTACGCCAAAGAGTGGATTGGCACTGAGGCTTTTCCGGCGGGCGTCTTGTATTTTCATGTCCACAATCCGATTATTCAAGCTGCAGGAGCATTATCACTCGATAAAATCGAAGACGAAATTTTTAAATCTTTTAAAATGAGAGGTCTCTTACTATCAGATGAAACGGCGATAAGAGAAATGGACCATTCCTTAGAAAGTGGCCACTCGAATATCGTGCCAGCTGGTCTTAAAAAAGATGGGAGCTTTTATAGCAATTCTTCGGTGATTTCACCTGAGGATTTTGACCATGTCCGACACTATTTACGGAAAAAGATGGTCACGATTGGTGAGAAGCTGACAGACGGTGAAATCGAGATTAATCCGTATAAATTTAAAAAGCAAACCCCGTGTACGTTTTGTTCTTTTAAATCGGTTTGCCAGTTTGATGCGTCGCTAGAGACAAATGAATACCGCATGTTACAACCTGAAAAGCCAGATGAAATCATCGCCAAAATACGAGAGGAGAGAGGTGAGTAAATGAAGATTGTAGAAAAACCGATAGGAAGTCAGTGGACCGATGACCAATGGAAAGCGATAGATGCAAATGGCAATAACATACTAGTCGCGGCAGCAGCGGGAAGCGGGAAGACGGCGGTTCTTGTTGAACGCCTTATCCGGAAAATTACAAATGAAAGCAATCCAGTTGACGTCGACAGACTTCTGATTGCGACATTCACTAATGCAGCTGCTAGTGAAATGAGAAAACGAATTGGTGAAGCCATTGAAAAAGAGCTGATTAAAAAGCCTTCTTCTCTTCATTTGCGCAGACAGCTTTCGCTTTTACAAAGAGCGAATATCTCAACGCTTCACTCTTTTTGTATGGCTGTCATTCGTAAATATTATTATAAGATTGATATAGACCCGACGTTTCGGATTGCTGATGATACAGAAGCAGAACTTCTTCGTGAAGAGGTAATGGAGGAATTATTTGAAACGGAGTATGGGAAGGACGACAATGACGCTTTTTATGAGCTTGTTGACCGATATAGTAGTGACCGAAGTGACAATGAGCTTCAAATTTTAATTCGACGCTTATACGATTTTTCCAGAGCTCATCCCGCACCAGCTCTTTGGTTGTCAGAGCTTCGTAACGCTTATCAAGTCACAGATTCGATAGATGAGCTTGTCTGGACAACAGACATTATGAAGGATACCCAACTTCAGCTGCAAGGCTGTCTTGCTTTAATCCAACAAGGGTTTGAACTTACCCGTTTACCTGGTGGACCCTATGCTTATGCCGAAACGTTTGAAGAGGACTTACAACTTGTCGAGTCGCTCCAACAAGCAACAACTTGGAATGAATTATATGAGAAATTCCAAACCGTATCTTTTTCAAAGCTTAAAACGATTCGAAAAAACGATGATGTACTAAAAGACTTACAGGACCATGCTAAAAAAATAAGAGAACGTCTGAAAAAACAAGTAACAAAGCTTCAGCAAGAGTTATTTGGTCGTTCACCCGAGTTAATGGTGAAAGATTTAAAAGAAATGGCGCCGGTTGTTAGCACATTGGTTGACGTCGTCCTTTCCTTTGCAGAAGGATATCAGACTATCAAAAAAGAAAAAGGTCTCGTGGATTTTGCTGATTTAGAGCATTTTGCGCTGCAAATCCTTACAACAGACAAACGTCAGATTGGTATTTATGAACCTTCAGAAGTGGCGTATGAATATAAACAACAGTTCGTTGAAGTACTCGTTGATGAATATCAGGATACAAATGTTGTACAAGAAACAATTGTTAAGCTCGTTTCCAAAGATAATAACATGTTTATGGTAGGAGATGTAAAGCAAAGTATTTATCGCTTTCGACTAGCAGAACCAGGCTTATTCTTAACAAAATATAAACAGTTTCAAAAGGGCGGAGATGATGTCCCGGGGTGGAGAATTGACTTAGCGAAAAATTTTCGCAGTCGTTCTGAAGTGGTAGATGCGACAAACTTTATCTTTCGCCAAGTCATGGACGAAACCATTGGTGAAATTGAGTACGATGAAGATGCGGAACTTAAGTTAGGGGCAAGCTACCCAGACTATGAACATATGAATTCAGAGCTTCTTCTCATCAATCGCGGAGAACCGTTAGAAGCAAGCGAAGATGAGCAGGATGGAATAGATGAAGAAGAAGAGCTTGAAACAGCTCAATTAGAATCAAGATTCATTGCAAAGAAAATCAAACAATTAATAGACTCAAAGCATCAAGTCTATGATGGGAAAACCGGAAAATTTCGAAACATTACGTATCGGGATATTGTCATTTTAATGCGCTCGATGCCTTGGGCACAAACGATGACAGAGGAATTTAAGCAATACGGCATTCCGGTATACGCAGAGTTATCTTCAGGTTATTTTGAAGCAACCGAAGTGTCAGTGATGATGTCTTTGTTACAGGTCATTGATAATCCATACCAGGATATCCCGCTAGCTGCAGTACTTCGTTCTCCTATTGTAGGGTTGGAGGAAGAAGAACTAGCCAATGTAAGACTTCAAAAACGAGGAAGCTATTATGATGCAGTGAAAAAAGCCTCTGAAACAATTGAAGACAATGAAACGAAGCGTAAAATTAGTAACTTTATCGAGAATGTAAAACGGTGGAGAACAGAAGCAAGACAAGGGGCTTTGTCAGAGTTGATTTGGCAACTGTATCGTGAAACTGGGTATTACGACTACGTCGGAGGAATTTCTGCTGGAAAGCAGCGACAAGCTAACCTTCGTGCACTTTATGATAGAGCGCGAACCTATGAGCAAACGTCTTTTCGTGGATTATTCCGTTTTTTACGATTCATTGAACGAATGCAGGATAGAGGGGATGACCTTGGTGCAGCCCGTGCGCTGGGCGAGCAAGAAGATGTTGTTCGAATGATGACGATTCATAAAAGTAAAGGGTTAGAATTTCCGGTTGTTTTCGTTGCTGGTTTAGCGAAGCAATTTAATATGATGGATTTACGAAGCAAAGTGCTTCTTCATAAAGAGCTTGGTTTTGGAACAAAGTATATTCATCCAAAACTACGAATCACGTATCCTTCTCTTCCACAGTTAGCAATAAAAAAGCGAATGCATCTTGAGATGATAGCGGAAGAAATGCGAGTCCTTTATGTTGCATTAACAAGAGCAAAGGAGAAACTTTATTTACTTGGTACGGTGAAGGATGCTGAAAAAGCTTGCCAAAACTGGAGTATGCAAGCGGGAGTTTCGGACTGGTTATTACCAGACTATGAAAGAGTTCAAGCTAAGTCTTATCTTGATTGGGTAGGCCCGGCTGTTCTTCGCCATCATAGTGCAACCGACTATCGCCAGCAAGAAAGTGAAGCTGAAGCGGTATGTCAAGATAGCTCAAAATGGAACATGGCTTTTATAGATAGTAAGGAATTGGTTGCGTTAGATGAAGAAACAGAAGCAGCTAGCGAAAATTGGCTAGAAGCGGTTAAACAGTGGGAACCTGTTCAATTAGAAGAGACGTATGCAAAAACCATTACAGAAAAACTAGATTACCAGTATCCTTTTTCAGGAGCAGCGTCGTTTCGTTCAAAGCAGTCGGTGACCGAAATCAAAAGGGAAAAGACAGCGATGGAAGACTTGAGCGATACAACGTTTGTCGGCTCATTTAAAGCAGAAAAAGCAGACCGCCCACGCTTTATGCAAAAGCAATCGTTAACATCAACTGAAATTGGGACAGCGGTCCATTTAGTTATGCAGCATATTCCATTGCAAGAGGCGGTGACCAAGGAAACGGTCGAACAGCTTTTAGGAAAGATGATTTACAACGAGTTGTTAACGGAAGAACAGTCTGATGTCATCAACGTCGATGCCATTGTCGCCTTTTTTGAAACAGAAATTGGACAAAGACTAATACGTGCTCCTTTTGTTCAAAGGGAGATTCCTTTTAGTTTTTCGTTACCAGCCAAAGAGGCATATCACAACTGGCCCGAGCATGAGCAAGAGGTAGTCCTTGTCCAAGGGGTCATCGACTGTTTATTTACAGATGATAAAGGTACAGTGTTACTAGATTATAAGACAGATGCGATAACAGACCGTTACAAGGGTGGATTTAAAGAAGCGGAATCACATTTGAAAGAGCGATATACGATTCAAATTGATTTGTATAGTCGAGCTCTTGAAGGCATTTTGAAAGAGCCGATAGCTGAAAAGTATTTATTCTTTTTTGATGGGAATCATCTCGTGAAAATGTAAAAAGGAGAGTCGTTATGAGGATACTGCATACTGCCGATTGGCATTTAGGGAGAACGTTAGAAGGTCGAAGTCGTCTTGAGGAACATGCGGCATTTATGGATGAACTCCATCGAATTGTGAAGGAAGAGCAA
The DNA here is from genome assembly GCF_002019795.1 of Bacillus alkalicellulosilyticus. GTDB lineage: Bacteria > Bacillota > Bacilli > Bacillales > Bacillaceae_F > Bacillus_AO > Bacillus_AO alkalicellulosilyticum. Next base: position 422,608 of record NZ_KV917381.1, read on the forward strand.
ATTGATGCGGTAGTAATGGCTGGTGATGTGTTTGATACCGTGAATCCACCAGCCGCGGCAGAGCAATTGTTTTATGATAGTGTGTCTCGACTGGCTAATAAAGGGGAGCGACCTATCATTCTGATTGCTGGAAATCATGATAATCCTGATCGCCTTTCCGCTGCTTCACCACTCGCTTCTGAACAAGCGATTACGATTATTGGCTATCCGACAGAAGTAGTCGTATCTGTTCCAATTAAAAGAACAGATGAGAAACTGAATGTAGCGGCACTTGCATATCCTTCTGAGTCACGACTAAATGAGTTGCTCGCTCCAACGGTTGATGAAACGTTATTACGTGATGAATATGATGTTCGCGTACGTCACCTTTTTACTAAAATGTCTGAGCAATTTTCAAGCGATGCTGTCAATATCGCGATGAGTCATATTTATGTGGCAGGAAGCAGTTCAACGGAATCAGAACGTCCGATTGAAGTGGGAGGCGCTTATACGGTCCGAGCGACAAGTATGCCAGCTGCGGCTCAATACGTCGCTCTTGGACATTTGCATCGCCCACAAATTATTAAAAATGCACCAACGATTGCAAAATATTCCGGTTCTCCATTAGCCTTTAGTTTTTCAGAAGCAGGCTATGCGAAATCAGTCTCTATTATAGATGTTGTGCCTGGAAAAGAAGCTAACGTGTCAGAAGTGTATTTATCGAGTGGCAAACCGCTCGTTCGCTGGAAAGCGAAGCAAGGATTAGCTGAGGTTTATCAGTGGTTGGATGAAGGCCGAGATAAAGAGGCGTGGATCGACCTGGAAATTCACTTGGAGCATAGTTTATCGTTAGAGGAAATTCATCGATTGCGAAAGCTTCATACAGGCTTTATTCACATTCGACCTGTGTTTGCGGAAATGGCAGAGCGAGAGCTGGTCCGAGCAGCTAATGTACCAATTGATGAATTATTCAATCGATTTTATAAACGTCAATCTGGCGGAGCTGAACCAGAGCCTGAGCTCACGCGCTTGTTTCTCGAATTGATTAACGAGGAAAAGGAGGAATCGCAATGAGACCATTATCATTAAAAGTTGCTGGTTTACAAAGCTTTCGGGAAGAGCAATATGTTGATTTTTCAAAGCTTTGTGAAGGTGGGGTTTTTGGGATCTTTGGTCCGACGGGGAGTGGGAAATCCTCTTTACTTGATGCGATGACGTTAGCACTTTACGGAAAAGTGGAGCGGGCGTTAAATAATACTCAAGGAATTATCAATCATGCAGAAGATACGCTCGCTGTTTCCTTCACGTTTGAGTTAGCCAATGGGGACGAAACAAAGAAATATCAAGTGGAGCGAAGTTTTAAGCGAACCGGAGATGTGACCGTAAAAACAGCCAATTGCCGTTTTCTTGACCTCACCGATGAAACAGTTGTCATTGCCGATAAAGCTAATGAAGTGAATGCAGCCGTCCAGGAGCTTCTCGGGTTATCAATTGATGATTTCACAAGGGCCGTCGTTCTTCCCCAAGGAAAATTTGCCGAATTCCTTTCTTTAAAAGGAACAGACCGTAGACAAATGCTTCAGCGCCTATTCCATTTGGAAAAGTACGGGGATGAGCTTAATCATAAGCTAAGAATTCGATCGCAAAAAGCACAAAACGAAGTCAATGAAGTGAAAGCCGAACAAGTTGGTTTAGGAGATGCTTCCGAGGAAGCGGTAAAAGAGGCCGAAGCGCGAGTGTCTCTTACAGAGAAAATGGTCAGTGAAAATCAGGACAAGCTATTGCAGGCAGAAGCTCAATTTGAACAAGATAAGAAGATTTGGAACTGGCAATTAGAAAAGGAACAGGCTGTCCAACAAGTAGAGGAACTACAGCAAAGAGCAGAAGAAATCAAAATTCTAGAAGACCAGCTTGAGGGCAGTAAACAAGCTGAAAAACTCATTCCATATATAGAGGAACTAAAAGAAAGTGAAAAAAGCCATATCGAGTGGACAGAGAAAACGAAACATGCTGAAGTAAATTATCAAAATACACAACAACGATTTATCCAAAGTAAGGCTGAATACGAAGAGGCCAGTCAAAAACGAGTAAACGAAGAACCTTCTTTACTTGTGCGCCTAGAACAACTGAGACATGCCGAAGAGCTTGAAGCGACGATTACCAAAAATGAAAACGATGTTGAAGTAATCTGGGCCCAGGTAAAGCAGTTAACCGTGAAAGTTGAGGAGCTTGACCTGCAAATCGCCAAAGAAATGGAACTGAAGAAAAAAGGCGAGGAAAGACAAGCTCAATTAAAGAAAGAACTTGAATCGATTCAAATTTCTTCAAAAGAAAAAGAGAAAATATATGTAGCCTATGAAGAAAAAAAGGATATCGACCGTGCCCAACAACTCCTCACTGAAATCGAAGCAGATGTAAAAGAACAAGAAGATGTCTTACGAACGTTAACAAATAGACAAATGAAGCAAAAAGAAATGCTAAGTACCGACGAAGAGCAATTGTCTCTTTTATACATTCAAACAGACACCTTATACGATAAGCTATGCAAGCAAGAACAAAAGGCTGAACAGCTTCAAGTGTATGCAGAGCGAATGTATGAAAAGGAAAAACAAACACTTGAGGAGCAGAAGGTAAGAGTATTGGCGATAGACCTTGCCGAAAAACTTCAGGATGGAGAAGCCTGCCCAGTATGTGGGTCAACGGACCATCCACATAAGCTGACGTCGGCCCATGAATCCCATGACGAAAGTGTTCTTGTACAATTAGAAAGTTGGAAACAAACAGCGGGACACACCATTCAAAACATTCAACAGGGGAAATGGCAGCTTCAGCGTTTGATAGAGGATATTATGAATGAGGAGATAGAAGTATCGGCAAGTGCTGCAACCATAGAAGAAATAGATGACCTTGAACAATACTCAATGGCTGATATGACCATCGACCAAGGAGAAGCGCTAAAAAATAAACTTGCGACAGAAGTCTCTCATTCAATAGAGGCCATTGAAGAACTGCATCATCGTGGTAAAAAGCTAATGATAGATTACCGTAATCATACAGAAGCTCAAATAGAAACCACTCTGTTACTAAAGCAAAAGCAAGATGAGTGTCAACGGGTAAAAAAGAAACAAGAAGAAGCTCAAGCGAACATGGAGCAACGTCTTGCAAACTGGAAGATTGACATCCCACTTGAGACAGTAATTACAAGCTATGAAAACATGAAAGAAACAGAACAAAAAGTAGAAGACCTACGTTCACGATTAGAAAAAAGCATACCTTTTCTTGAAGAAAAAGAAAATAGCATTCGTAAACTGCAAGAGAGAAAACATGAAGAAAGCCGACAAGAGGCATCTCTTCGTTCACAATATAGTGAAAAAGTAAAAGCACAAAACGAGCGAAAAGAAAATCTAGTGAAAATCATAGCAGGCGAACAGGTACAAGCACTTGTGTCTACGGTAACGTCAACGCTAGAACGTATTAAACGAAATGAACAATCATCAAAAGAAGCATTCGAGAATAACCGTCTCTTATTACAGCAAACAGAAAAAGAATGGGCGATTGCTAAGGAATCACTTGTTACGGCATCTGCTCGTTTTGAAAAAGCAAGCAAGAAGTGGCAGGAGCTACAACAGCAATCACGCTTTGCTACCGTTGAAAGTGTAAAAGAAGCGTTACGAACGAAGGAAGAGTTAGAGCGATTAACGTTGAACATTGAGCACTACTATGACAAGCTCAAACAAGTCAAAGGAATAATTGCGAAGCTAGAGGAATTGCTTCAAGGCAATGCAATAGCACGTGACCAATGGGAACAATCGCAACAAAGATTAGCCTTAATGAAAGAAGCACTTCAAGAAGCACGAGAAGCAAGAGGAGCAGCGGTTGAAGTGTTAAAGGAATTAGCCAAAAAGCATGAACGCTATAGTGAGCTAGACAAACGAAGAGTCGAGCTTGAAGAAGAACTTGAGAAGTTCGGGAAACTACAAGCGGTGTTTAGAGGAAATGCGTTTGTTGAATTTATTGCAGAGGAACAGTTAGTTCAAGTGAGTCGCGATGCTTCAGAACGACTGCTTACATTAACAAGAGGTCGTTATGCCGTTGAAGTCGATTCAGCAGGAGGTTTTATCATCCGTGATGATGCCAATGGTGGAATCAAGCGACCTGTTTCTTCATTATCTGGGGGAGAAACATTCCTTACCTCTCTTGCGCTTGCGTTGTCCTTATCTGCTTCAATCCAACTTCGTGGTCAATATCCGTTAGAGTTCTTTTTCTTAGATGAAGGTTTTGGAACACTCGACCAAGATTTGCTCGATACTGTCATCACATCGCTTGAAAAACTACACACATCGAAGCTGTCAGTTGGAGTCATTAGTCATGTGCCTGAGCTTCAGGCGAGACTTCCACGAAAACTGATCGTAAAACCAGCCGAACCGAGTGGAAGAGGAAGTCAAGTGACCGTTGAAACGTTATAAATTCATGTTAGACGAGGGTGGACAAAAGGTTTTTAACCTTTTGTCCATCCTCTAAGCAATGAGCGAAACCGCCACCTTCTTTTAAAGCAAGTGTGAGTGGTTTTTCTCACAACGGGCTTTGTGGCGAGTGAAGCCATTGCAGCTGAATTCATGAAAAATTGTGCGTATTTCATGAAATATGTCAATAATTCATGAAAAGTGGAGGATAATCCATGAAAAATGAAGGCTAATTCATGAAAAATCACATTAATTCATCAAAAAGGAAAAAAACGTCCAGAGTAAGGTACTCTGAACGTCCATTGGGTCGGATTATTGAATTTTACGGGCGTGCACAACAAAGCGTGCATCGTTAAAATCATAAGCGCATGTTGATAGAGTTAGAATTTGGTCGTCCGATGATAACTCGATGTCTGTCTTATGCAACGACCGCACCTGTAATTCATGCAGGAAATCAAGATACTCCTCATCTGTATCAAAATCGGTAACAATGTAATAAAAGGTAGTGTCTGTAACATAAGCCGAGAATATCTCCCACCTTGTCTCCTCATAAAGAGACTGAACGGAAAACACCTGATTCTCTTCGAAGAACTCAATGTCCCTAAACGCCATTAACCCTTTAAACATAGAGCCATCTCTCATATGGTGGCCATATAAAATAGAGTGGCGGTCTGTAAAATCAGAGGCATTGCGAAAATCCATAAAGATAGAGCCAGCCTTAGATGGGGTCTGTTCAAAATCATGAGTTAGGTAATATTCGTTATCGTCCCTTTGAACGATTGGATAATCAATCTTTGTATCTTCAATAGATATCCAACCGACCGTGTCTTCATTAATATCTAGTAATGACTCAAAGGGTTCTTGGATTATTGGTTCATTGGATTCTTTAGGGGGGATGCTTTTCTTTGGAATAACATCATTGTTGTACACCTCTTGTACAGATGCATATACTTGTTGATTTTGGTAGCTTGATACATACGAATCAACCACTTTATAAGTTGAAAATAGAAATATAGCAATACAGCTATATACAAATACTCGTTTTATTTTCATGGAAAACATCCTAACTACTGAACGCGATAGGTGAGGGTGTCAAAAGGGGGTTAATCCTTTTGACACATTCCACCGTAATTTTCTAAAACTATGTGTTTTACTTGTTTACGCTCTACTAAACTTCTTTCTTCCTAGAAGATAGAATAGTGTACCACCGGAAATAATAGAAAGAAGTACATAAACTAGAATAGATTCGTTACTTGTTTTTGGAATGGCTGGAGTAGCTGCTTCTTCTTCATCAGCTTCATTTCCCCCAGGAGTTGAACCTTCAGTTGTTTCTTCTGGTGCTTCTTCTTCAACTGGTTCTGCAGCTTCGTCACCTTGAGGCAGTAAGACTGCATCAATTACGTGAATGACACCGTTAGAAGCTTCAATATCTGCTGTAACAACGTTTGCATCATTCACACGAACAGGATCCAATGAGATAGTAACTGTTTCTCCATTTAACGTAGTAGCTTCCATGCCATCAGAAAGGTCAGAAGACATAACTTTTCCTTCAACAACATGATATAAAAGAATGCTAGCTAAATCGTCACTTTCAAGCAATTCTTCAGCAGTTAGCCCTAACTCTTCTAATAAAGCAGCAAACGCCTCATCAGTTGGAGCGAACACAGTGAAAGGACCTTCACCTTTAAGTGCGTCTACTAAATCTGCAGCTTGAACGGCAGCAACTAATGTATTGAACATACCAGCAGATACGGCTGTATCAACAATATCAGCTTGAGCTGGTTCTTCAGCTTCCTCTTCTCCTTGTGGCAATAATACCGCATCAATTACATGAATGACACCGTTAGAAGCTTCAATGTCAGCTGCAACTACATTAGATTCATTTACACGAACAGGGTCTAATGAAATAGTAACTGTTTCTCCATTTAACGTAGTAGCTTCCATGCCGTCAGAAAGGTCAGAAGACATAACTTTTCCTTCAACAACATGATATAAAAGAATGTTAGCTAAGTCTTCACTTTGAAGTAACTCCTCAGCAGTAACACCTAAATCGTTTAATAAAGTAGCAAAAGCTTCATCAGTTGGAGCAAAGACAGTAAACGGTCCCTCACCTTTAAGTGCATCAACTAAATCCGCAGCTTGAACTGCAGCAACTAACGTGTTGAAGTCATCAGCAGCAATCGCAGTATCAACAATATCTGCCTCTCCTTCATTTGCTAGTGCACCCATTGTCATTGACATAAGCAACATAAAAACTAGTGACATTACAAAAATCTTTGATTTTTTCATTGTGAAACCTCCTGATATAAGTTTTGTATAAGTAATACACCATGAATGTATAACATTTGTTCATGTGTGTAAAGCGATAACTACTTTGATTATAAAAAAAACCGATAAATAGTAAAAATGACCTAAAAAAATAGTAGATTAAAAGGAAAATGAGATTCATCGAATCTAATTAGCAAAAAAATAAGTTGTTAACTGCTATTGCGTGGGATAAAATGGAATTAATTAAAACTCTCTAAATTCCTCCACAGAAACTACCTCAAAGATTATTAATGCTTTCCGATGAAAACACTTCCTTAATTGAAAAAACATTACTGTAAGGAGTAAGACCATGACGTTTCCGTTTTATATAGAAATAGGGCCTCTCTCACTTCATCCTCATTTTCTGTTTGAACTGCTTGCGTATTTTATTGGATTTCGCCTGTATTTATGGACAAGAAGAAAAGAGCAGATGCCAAAAGATAAAGCGATTTGGGTGATTATAGGCGCCATTCTTGGAGCAGCAATAGGTTCGAAAATTTTATATTGGTTTGAAGAACCAATGGTAACGATTGAAAATATTTTGAACCTTCATTATTTAATGGAAGGGAAAACGATTGTTGGGGGATTACTTGGTGGTCTAATCGGAGTTGAAGTAGCCAAGAAAGTAATTGGCTGGAAAAACTCAACCGGTGATGACATCGTAATTCCTTTAGCTATAGGAATGGCAATAGGTCGAGTCGGTTGTTTTCTAACAGGTTTACCCGACCGAACTCATGGTACACCGACCACCTGGGTTACTGGTGTGAATTTTGGTGATGGAATCGCACGACATCCTACACAACTGTATGAAGTAGCGTTACTGCTGTTATTTATTGTATTTGTAGCTATTTTAAAACGGAATAACCTTATCCTTTGGGAGGGTCTTTTGTTTCAGCTTTTTATGATAACGTATTTGTCTTTTCGCTTTGTCATTGAATTTATCAAACCAATACCAACATCATATGGAGTATTAAATCATATCCAAATAGCTGCCATACTCGGATTGCTTTATTATGTGTACTTACTATCTCGAAAGTGGAAAGGGAGAATGAAACATGCCGAATCGTCCGTACATCATGTATGAGTTAACGAATAGCATTTGCTCCACCTGTTTACGAAAAGTAGAAGCGAAAATCATTTTTGAAAATGAAAACGTATATATGGTAAAGCACTGTCGGCACCATGGTAGGGAAAAAGTATTGATTTCAACAGACATTGATTACTATAAGAAATGTCGCCAATATATAAAGCCAGCTGAAATGCCATATCGTTGGAATACACCTATAAAATATGGTTGTCCTTATGATTGTGGAATTTGCCCTGACCATGAACAGCACAGTTGTTTAACCTTGCTTGAAGTCACTGATAAATGTAACCTACAATGTCCGATTTGCTATGCGGAATCGTCTCCTCATAAAGAAACATGGCGTTCGCTAGAGGACATTGAAGAAATGCTTGATGCGATTGTGAAAAATGAACGTGAACCAGACATTGTCCAAATTAGTGGAGGAGAGCCCACGATTCATCCACATTTTTTTGATATATTGGATTTGGCAAAGTCCAAACCTATAAAGCATATAATGGTGAATACGAATGGAATTAAAATAGCTCAAGATAAACAGTTTGCGAAAAGACTAGCATCCTACTCTCCAGGTTTCGAAATTTATTTACAGTTTGATAGCTTTGAAGAAAGTGTGCTAAAGGAGTTACGTGGAGCCGATTTGCGTGACATTCGCAAAAAGGCAATCGAGAACTTAAATGAATATAATATATCTACCACACTTGTCGTAACACTGAAAAAGGGATTAAACGACCATGAAGTAGGCTCTATTATTCAGTATGGTTTAAAGCAACGCTCTGTCCGAGGAGTTACGTTTCAACCGATTCAAGCAGCAGGTAGGTTAGAAAACTATAATCCTGCTACTGACCGCCTAACATTAAGTGAAGTAAGAAAAATGGTTATCGACCAAAGTGGAGTTTTTAAAGATGATGACATCATACCTGTACCGTGTCACCCGGATTGTTTAGCAATGGGATACGCCATTAAGATGGGAAATGCAGTAACTCCATTAACAGGGATGATTGACCCAGATGTGTTATTGTCAGGACCAGAAAATACAATCGTCTATGAACAAAATGAGGAAATGAAGAAGAAGTTATTTTCACTGTTTAGTTTAAATCAGTCGCCACTCTCATCTGCTATTCAATTAAAAGATCTTCTCTGCTGTCTTCCGAAAGTGTCGACACCGATGAATATTGGCTATGATAACGTTTTTAGAGTTATTATTATGCAATTTCTAGATGCGTACGACTTTGATGTTCGCTCTGTTAAGAAGTCATGTGTCCATATCGCACATCCGGATGGTCGAATAATTCCTTTTGACACGTACAACCTTTTTTACCGAGGAGATCTAGAGAAAAAACTTGAAATCATTCGCAATGAAATGGTGGTGACAAACCATGACTGAGGAGGTAGTAGCAAAGTGGAATAAAATATGGGTAGGATTATGCTTGGTCCTAGCAGGGCATCTCATTTTGAGCATTGTCTTTATTCCAGCTATATTTATGATTGGATTGATTCAACTAGCTTATGTTGTTCCACTAGTTGTCATATGTTACTTAAGAAAAATGAATAAACTAATGCAAGGGGCTTTAATTGCAGCAGGTATAACGTTTCTTGTAAATACAGCTTGTTTTGGATATTTTGTGTTTCAATTCTAACGTTATATGAGCATGTTAGTTGAGTTACTAATAGATTGAGAGTATGATAATGGTAATTAAAGTATTCCAATACATTAGAAAGAAGATGATAGCATGGATGTTGATTTCCTGCTCGTTGCAGTGAAAGACTACGGCTACGTCGCATTGTTTTTATGGGTTTGGCTCGGAATGTTCATAGCCCCTGTACCAAATGAAGTACTCGTATCCTCATTTGGTTTTATTTCAGGAACGTTGTTACATCCACCGCTTGCTTTTATAATGACATACTCTGGAATCGTTGCTAGCTTAACAACAAGTTTTTTTATAGGTCGTTTTATCGGATACCCCGTTTTACAATGGTTACAGCGTAAAGGGACAAGAAAATACATTACGATTGCTACATCTCTTATTGATAAGTACCAAACGTATTCCTTATCCTTCAGCTATTTTATACCAGGTGTTCGAAACATCGTACCATTCTTATATGGAATGAGAAAACTTTCCTTTCTTAAGTTTGCTTTATTGGCTTATAGCAGTGCCTTTGTTTGGTGCTCATTGTTCTTTTTCTCAGGAATGTATTTTGGGCAATTTAGTCAAGGCTACCCGTGGGAAAGTTTAGTGTTAATGATCGGAGCATCTCTTATCATCTTGTATTGCGGTTTGTTTTTAGTAAAAAAATTCGTTACCAATAAATTAGAACAACAAAAAGAAAGGCATCACCATTAATCACTAATGGGATGCCTTTTTTTACGAAGTTCGAAAGTATAATGCTCATAGATGTCTTGTAAGCTAGTTCACGTTAGCGGTTTTTCTTAGAGAATGCTTCTTGGATAATATAGTAAGAATCCTTTAATCTTTCTTTGTATTGCGGTTGGACCCATGGTTCCCAATCGTAAAAACTCCACGGGGTGGAATCAAGGAATTTGACGTCTTCAAGTTGCTCAAACGGTACGTTTCGGTCAGAAGTATAGGTGACGGCTTTCAATGAAAACTCGGTAATGTCCTTTTCTGTCTCCCACTTTCCGTCTTGAATCGAACCAAGTCGCTTTTTATGGCTAGGGTCAGTAATATTTAAAATTTGCCAAGGAATTCTTAATTCTACCGTATTACCGTTGCTATAAAAATCAGCTAACGATTCATAATCAGGTGAGTCAGGATTGCTAATTCCGTATCGTAACTTACCTGTTTCATGAGACTCGTACGGAATAACCTGACCTGTACTAGGAATCAACATGGGTTTACTAGTTAGCATCTGTATCGGATGGAAAATTCCATTATCCTTGACCGTTGCATAGCTTTTTTCCTCAAGGAAGTTCTCATCTTTATAAAAATGATAAAAACTATCATAGTAGCTATCCACTAAAAGACGAGAGGTCTTGCGTCCATTTAAATGGAGAACAAAGTCAGCTCCTTCGTTAATATCATTGCCAACTACTGATGTAATCCCTTGATTCTCAACAGTATTAAATAAAATCATTGTATTTAAATTGTCGATGTCAATCGTATCATTATAATCAAGTCGAACATATAAATAGGCTTCATCATGAGTAACATAAAGAGCGGAAATATCTTCAGAATCTTCTCTTTCGAACAGGGGATCAACGTTTTCCCAGTCCTCGACAACTCCATCTATAGAAATCACATTAGGATCAAAACTAACTAATCCAAATCGCTGTTCATTGGTTTGAACATTTGACCATAAAGGGCGATGGTCTGGCATATCTAGATGCATCGTATTCCAAGTTCGTTTAAACCATTCATCCTGCCAAACAAACAACATGCCACCCATCATGTCTTCAGCGACAATTGTTTCATACAAATAGGCTACCCCTTCGCCTTGCTCAGTTTCGGTCAGGAAACCTTGATTTAATCCGTACGGGTCAGTATGAGTCAAGCCTCTTGATGAAGGCAAACCGAATTCAGCGATAAGAACAGGCATGTCATGAACCTGTCGCAATTCATGTAAATAACCAGCATACGTATTTTTTTGACCACGTTGGTCGACATACTCTAAATAAGAAGGCTCAAAATTTAGAAAGTCAGGGTAATACGGATATACATGGTAAGATGCAAAATAACCTGCTTCCAATGATTCTGTAGGTATGATTGTATTTGGATTAACGGACACTAAGTCTTCAAAATATGTCGGTTCAGCCGGATGGGAAAGAATATCGGTAGTCGGCCAATTTGTAAAAGATAACGGTCGTTGCCACTGATATTGTTCCATTTCATAAGCTACAACATATTCCATTTTTTCAGCAAGCCAAACTTCAAATGGCTCTGCATCCTTAGTAATAAAATAATCTCCAGCAAAGTCGGATAGATTATCATTCGCTTCATTCGTGTTCAACACCATTTCGGGATCCCACTCAATTCCAATAATCCAACCAAGAACATAGGTAGATATATCGGCAGAATACGTACCGAATGCATGGCCACGCTGTTGTGGAATCGTAATGTTTCCATGAACCGCATCAATCACGTTTCTAATCTCAACATTAAAAGATTCATCATTCACTTCATCAAATGCATTTTGTGATTGAACAAGTTCTTCTTCGTCAATCCACATTCCGTGAAACACGTAAATCGGATCAGCTGTTGTTTGATTATATCTTGCAAGAGCTCGATAAAAGCCAGGAGGGTGTAGGGTATAAACCCGGACAGCATTCGCATTCATTTCTCCAATTTGCGTGAACCAACGATAATAAGCGTCTTCTGTAATCGCAGCTTCACCTGGCCAACTTCCAGGACGACCCATTCCGATGTTAACGCCTTTAATAATAAGGTCTTCCCAGTTTCCATCTCGATAAATTTCTAATAAAGAATGGTCAGATGTTCTACTATTATATTTTAAATCGCCACTGGTAAAGACATCTCTTACTACCGCTTCGGTGGAGAGTGTTTCGCTTGTTTTGGATAAAATACTCTGCATCATCGGTGCATAGGTTGTCCAAAAAAAAGCTTGAGGGTCCCCAATACGGTCTATTGAAGTTAAAGACTTCAGCCAAGATAGTCCGCTCATTTGATACGTAAACGGTAACGAGTCAATATCGACATAATCACCAGCAAAGTAATAGCTTGGAAAGCCATATTTTTCTGTTTTGGTCACTGCCGGAAATTGAACGGGTAACTGCTGAGCTTCAAGTTTTGCTATCCCACTGTCAGTTAAATCCCAATGATAGTAAGCTAGAACTTCTTCTTCATCCACTGGCGTAATAATATCAAACCAATAGTAATAAGGCGGGCTACTGCTTAGACCAAATTCCTCAGTTCCTGCTTCAGTAAACTCAAGACGTATTCCTTTATCGCCACTGTCTTTCCCTTGCTCTAACACAATAAATTCATTTTTTTCTGAGACAAGCACATAGCCTGGCCCAGCATAATTCCATTCTTCTCCACTGTAGGCTTCGTATTCTCTAGTTATCCAGTTTGGTAAATCAGACCCAAGCTCAGGAAAAAAACAACCGGTCCAACCTGTCCATGTAATATTTAATAAGTCAGTAAACTTTTCTCTAGCAGGTTGTTGTGTAGGACTTGCAAAACTGTTAAATTCAACGACAAGCGTAGCTTCAGATTCAAAGGCTAAATTATGAATATGAGAGATTTCTTCTTCCGTGATGCCACCATATATTAACTCAGCTTTTTCTTGTTGTGCCTCATCTTGAAAAAAGTCGTTTTCATAGACACCATACGTATCAGCGATATATATTAGGTCATACTTAGGTTGAGTAACGTCAAGGATAGTTTCAATTTTATACTCTTGGTTTGGAAGAGGCTTGAAACCGACATAATCTTGTGTGTAATCATAAATATTACCGTTAGTGTGCGTGTATTTTTGATGGTTTAGTAACCAAGATAGTCCCTTGTGTTCGCGATATGTATCGTTCGGTACCGTTTTATCCAAAATTAATACTTCAAGCGGTTGCTCCTTTTTTAGTTGCCATGTCACAAATGGCAACAGGAAAATAAAAACGATAAGAACAATCCATATAATTTTTTTCACTGTAATTCCTCCCGAGTGCAGCAATTGATATTGTAATCATAAACGCTCGACAACAAAATTGATAGTAAATATTCCTACCAAAGGAGGGTATTATGAAGAAGAAAGCAGTAATAATAGTTAGTTTGTCCTGTTTCGTTTGTATTTGTATATGGTTCTTTGTTTTGGACAAACAAGAAAAAACCTTTGCGACCTGGGTATGGGATAGCCAGTTATTGGTGCATGAACATGAAGCGATTTTGTCATTTTCAGAACAACAAAACATCGGTGCTCTTTATGTTCAAATTGACCAAACTCTCCCTTTTGAAACCTATCAATCATTTATAGCATTAGCAAACGAGAAAAACATAAATGTATTTGCTCTTGATGGTGCACCCGAATGGATCCACACACCTGAATGGAAAGACCTTCTAGCGTGGATTTATGATTACAGTGCAACATCAAACCCTAATCAACAGTTCACCGGGATTCATTTAGATATCGAGCCTTATTTACTGCCAGATTGGGAAGAAAATCCTGAACAGGTGATACTAGATTTTCAAACCGTCATTCAACATGTGTCAACAGGGATGCCCCCAGAAATGGAATTTGAATTAGCGGTCCCTTTTTGGTTTTCGACAATGACGTATGACAATAGACATGGAATGGGAAGTTTAGGAAGGTGGCTTGTTCAGTCAGCTGACCAGTTGTCGGTTATGACCTACCGTACAGACCTTTTAGGAGAAAACGGCTTAATTGAATTATTTGATCCCTTTTTACAGCTAGCAAAAGAAGAAAATAAAAAGGTTCGTATCGCCATTGAAACGATTGAGATTGACAATGAACGAGTTAGCTTTTATTATCACCACCAATCTAAGCTAGACGAGACGATAAGAGAGTTGCTTTATTTTTATAAAAAACAATCACACTTTACTGGTATTGATGTTCACCATTATCAAAGCTGGAGAGACCTGCTTGAAAGAGAACAGTAGAAAAGAAGGAAAACGAAAGAATTTCTCGTATAATAGTTTTATATAAACGTAATTTAGAATAAGTTAAAGTGTAAACGCTTACAATTAGGAGGGGTTTTAGTGAAAGAAGTACTAGATACGAAGGCAGGGAAGAGGAAAACACGCACGTTAACAAGGATTTTGATAAGTATCTTACTCGTACTTCTTGTAGTCATTACTTCGGCAGCTTTGTGGGGGTATATTCAGCTGAAGAAACCAGTTCCTATGACAAGTGGAGAAGTTGAAATTAGAGGATTATCTCAACCTGTAACGGTGTGGAGGGATGAGCAAGGTGTACCAACCATTGAAGCAGCAAATAACACGGACTTATACCTTGCTCAAGGATATGTGACAGCACAAGAGCGCTTGTTTCAAATGGATTTGAGTCGACGTCAAGCGTCGGGACGGTTGAGTGAAGTTGTTGGCGAAGCAGCGCTAGAACGTGATAAATTCTTTCGTACTTTTGGACTTCGTCGAGCAGCTGAGGCTTCAATTCCAATTTATTCAGAAGAAGCAATCGAAGCGTTAGAAGCATATGCTGCTGGAGTGAACACGTTTATTAGAGAAGCAAAAGCGAACGGGACATTACCAATAGAATTTCGATTTATGGGCTATGAACCAGAACCGTGGACAAGTGTCGATTCTCTCACAATAGGAAAGTTCATGGCGTTTGATTTGAGTGGCAATTGGCAAGGTCAAGCGTTTAGATATTATCTAGCGCAGAACTTTTCTGATGAGGAAGTAGTAGAACTGTTACCTTCCTATCCAGAAGATGCTCCGACAGTTCTCCAAGCCCTGAGGGAGCATGACCTCGATATTGAAAAAAGTTTTAGTCATGCAGTGATTCCGGATCCCTTCAATGGAAGTAACAACTGGGTTATTTCAGGTGAGAGGACGACTTCAGGCTATCCATTACTAGCAGATGACCCTCACTTAAGTTTAGCGACACCGTCGATTTGGTACCAGACTCATTTGAAATCACCAAACGTTCATGTAAATGGAGTGATTTTTGCTGGGATTCCAGGTGTGATTTTAGGTAATAACGAGCATATTGCATGGGGAGTAACGAATGTTGGACCAGATGTACAACAGTTATATATAGAAAAAAGAAATCCTGTTAATCCATATCAATTTGAATATATGGGAGAGTGGGAGCAAGCAAAAGTTATCAATGAGGTCATAAAAATAAAAGATGGCGATCCTGTAAAACATGAGGTGATTATTACTAGACATGGGCCAATTTTTTCTGAATATGCACACGATGAACAGCCAGATACTGCATTATCGTTACGGTGGACAGCTCATGACCCATCAGCAGAGTTAGAGGCGGTCCTTCGTTTTAACCGAGCGACCAATTGGGATGAATTTAAAGAAGCCTTAACTTATTTTCATACACCTGCTCAAAATTTTGTTTTTGCTGCAAAAGACGGTACAATTGCTTATCGCGCCAACGGATTGATACCAATTCGTAAAAATGGTGACGCGCTTATGCCTGTTCCTGGTTGGACTGATGAATATGAATGGGACGGTTATATCCCTTGGGAAGAGCTTCCGACGAGCGTAAATCCAGAGTCAGGATTTATAGCGACGGCGAATAATAAAATAGTTGAAGATGATTATCCATACCATATAACTCATACGTGGGCACAACCGTTTAGAATGCAACGAATAGTAGAAGTTTTAGAACAGACGGAAGCATTAACAGTTGAAGATATGAAAGAGTTACAATTTGACCAGCTTAATCTTCAAGGGAAAGAGTTAACACCATATTTACTAGAACAAGTCCGTCATCGAGCTGATTTACGAGACATTGATAAAGAAGCAATAGCCTTACTAGAGAACTGGAATTATATTGATGATAAGGATGAGGGAGCCCCATTGGTGTTTCATCTCTGGATAGGAGCTTTTTCAGACCTACTATTCGAAGATAGAATCTCAGAAGATATGATGAAATTATTTGAAGGTAGAGCAGGAATTGTCGATGAGATGATACGCCGGGAAGCTCGTGGCGAAAAGGGCATTTGGGTAGCAGAAAAAGGTGGATTTTCTGAAGTGTCTTTGGTCTCCTTACAACGTGCAGTCGACCGTATTACTGAAGAACAAGGGAACAATGCCTCCAAGTGGGCTTGGGGGGAATTCCATGCAATTCCGTTTGACCACCCGCTTTCAGCCATTAAGCCGTTACATCTCTTGTTCAACTCTGCACCGACTCCAGTTGGTGGAAGTAATGTCACTGTTATGGCGGCTGGTTGGAATGCTGAAACAGGAGAAGTGGACCACGGGGCTGGGTGGAGAGGAATATTTGATGTAAAAGACTTAACAACAACCTATCATGTAGTAGGACCTGGTCAATCTGGTCATGTGATGAGCCCGTGGTATGATGATCAAATAGAAGCTTGGACAACAGGAGAATACCATGAATCTTCGATGAATCCCAAAGTGTACCAAAATACAAAACATGAGCTTCGGTTAGTCCCTGAAATGTAATAAGACTACCGAGAGGAAGGTGTTTCATGAAGAGAGAAATCTCTCAGGTGAAACACCTTCTTTCTTTGTAACGGTTCATGTTATAATTCTCTTCGATACATAAAGGAAGAAGGAATGAACTTTGAGACAAACCTTTTCGATAAAAGAGAAAATTAAGCTTCTTCTTGTCGTGCTTGTTCCGATATTAGTGACGCAAGTTGGAATGTTTGGAATGAACTTCATTGATACTGTGATGTCAGGGCAAGCAGGACCTGACGATTTAGCCGGAGTTGCGATTGGTTCGAGTATATGGCTACCGATTTTTACCGGGTTATCTGGTATTTTAATTGCGCTTACTCCGATGATCTCCCATTATATTGGTGCAGAAGAAAATCATAAAGTCGGGTTTACGGTGATTCAAGGACTTTATTTAGCAATGATCATTTCAATTATTATAATCATAGCGGGACTGTTTCTACTTGAACCGTTTTTATCACTTATGAGTTTAACGGATGAGGTTCATCATATTGCTAAGCATTATTTAGTAGGATTCTCACTTGGGATTCTCCCTTTGTTTATTCATGCAGTCTTTCGGGGCTTTATTGATTCGTTAGGACAAACACGGATTACGATGATTGTTACATTACTTGCGTTACCCGTAAATGTTGTTTTTAATTATATATTAATATTTGGCAAACTTGGTTTCCCTGCATTAGGTGGTATTGGGGCAGGTTATGCATCAGCGATTACGTATGTGTTTATTTTAGCTGTTACTTTATACTTTGTCATAAAGGTTCATCCGTTTTCAGATTATCAATTATTACGAACGTTTTATAAAGTATCGTTGTCAAAATGGAAAGAAATTTTACTGCTTGGACTTCCAATAGGACTAACTATATTTTTTGAGACAAGTATATTTGCAGCAGTGACGTTACTAATGAGTCAATTTAATACAGCAACAATTGCAGCGCATCAAGCTGCGATTAACTTTGCTTCGCTATTATATATGGTACCGATGAGCATTGCATTTTCACTGACCATTGTTGTGGGCTATGAAGTTGGAGCCAAAAGGCTTAAAGATGCCAAACAATATAGTTATTTGGGAGTTAGTACGGCCATTTTGTTTTCCGTTGTTGCTGCCATTATTTTGTTTTACACGAGAGAAAGTGTGTCTTTGTTATATACCAACGATGTAAAGGTAGCGATGCTGATTCAAAGCTTTTTAATCTATGCGATATTTTTCCAGTTGTCTGATGCCCTTGTTACACCTATTCAAGGGGTATTGCGTGGACATAAGGATGTCAATATTCCTTTTGTGATGGCACTTATTTCATTTTGGGTGATTGGATTGCCGACAGGATTCGTGCTTGCTAACTATACGACATATGGCCCTTACGGCTATTGGATTGGCTTAATTGCTGGACTAGGTGCAGGTGCCATTGCGCTTTCATGGAGATGGATGCATGTCCAACGAAAAAAAGAACAAGAGGTACAACGTAAAGTAGGAGGAAACAATGAGTAAAAAAAAATACTATGTAGTCTGGAACGGGAGAAATACTGGAATATTTGATACATGGGCAGAATGTGAAAAACAAGTCAAAGGTTTTCAAGGCGCAAAATTCAAGTCGTTTCCAACTAAAACAGAAGCCGAACTAGCATTCAAAGGTGGTTCAGCACCAAAATCAAGTTCAAGTAAAGGAAGAATAAAGAAACAACCAGTAGATTTGGAGAACGAAGAAGTCATTTGGGACAGCGTATCTGTTGATGTAGGGTGCAGAGGAAATCCTGGAATCGTTGAATACAAAGGAGTTCATACAAAAACGGGTGAAATTATTTTTGCACACGATGAAATCCATATTGGTACAAACAACATGGGCGAATTTCTTGCTATCGTTCATGCACTTGCCTATTTGAAGCAAAGAGGGGAGACGACTCCTGTGTATTCTGATTCTGAAACGGCGATTAAATGGGTCCGTTCAAAAAAAGCAAACTCTACGCTAAAGCGAGATAAAGACACTGAATACATCTGGTCGCTTGTGGATAGAGCCGAGAAATGGTTGCAGACGAATGCATATGAAAATAAAATTCTGAAATGGAAAACGGAAAAATGGGGAGAAATTAAAGCGGATTACGGAAGAAAGTAAGAATGAAGGAGAGATAAGAATGGGTACATTTGCGACATTACTTCAGAAACAAAGAGCTTATTTTTTTGATGGCGAACCGAAAGACGTTGAATTTCGAATTGAACAAATAAAAAAGCTAAAAAGCATGATTAAAGAAAATGAACAAGAGATTCTCACGGCCTTAAAACAAGATTTAAATAAATCTGAGCATGAAGCTTTTCTTACGGAGATTAGTTATTTATATAGTGAGATAAATGAAGTTTTGAAGAATATTCGCAAATGGGTAAAACCCGTAAAAGTCCGAACAACTCTAACAAACGTCGGTTCTAAAAGTATGATATATCGCGTTCCCTATGGGGTCACCTTAATCATTGCCCCTTGGAATTATCCATTTCAATTAGCCATTGCTCCGTTAATTGGTGCCATAGCTGCTGGGAATTGCGCTGTCATTAAACCATCTGAACATACGCCGCATACATCTCGTCTCGTCCATCAATTGATAAGCAAACACTTCGATGAAAAATATGTTGCTGTTGTAGAAGGTGAAGTTGAAACAAGCCAAGCCCTTTTAGAAGAAAGGTTTGACCATATTTTTTTCACTGGAAGTGTCGAGGTTGGTAAGTTAGTAATGGAAGCAGCAGCAAAGTATCTAACTCCTGTTACATTGGAGCTGGGTGGGAAAAGTCCTACGATTATTCACGATGATGCAAACATTGACTTGGCTGCAAAACGAATAGTGTGGGGGAAATTCATTAATGCTGGACAAACGTGCATAGCTCCAGATTATCTTTTAGTTCAAGAAACGGTGAAAACAGCATTTTTAAAGAAGCTCGTACATTATATTGAAGAAATGTATGGCGATGAAACGATGTTGGCTGACAGATACCCAACCATTGTCAACGAAAAGCATGTCGACAGGCTAGAAAGTTATTTATATAATGGCACAGTTCTTCATGGGGGGCATATTGATAAGGACAAGCGCTGGGTAGCACCAACGATTCTCGATGATGTCCAATTGGATTCGCCTGTGATGAAAGAAGAGATATTTGGACCTATCCTACCAGTGTTAACGTATAAGACGATTGAACAGGCTATTGATATTATAAGAGACCGTCCGAACCCACTAGCCTTATATCTATTTACAGAAGATAGACAATTACAAGAAACGATCATTGAGCAAGTTTCCTTTGGTGGAGGCTGTATCAATGATACGGTGTACCATTTTGCTTCTCCAGATATGCCGTTTGGAGGAGTTGGAGAAAGTGGACATGGGGCTTATCATGGAGAGCGTAGCTTTTTAACCTTTTCCCATGAGAAAAGCATACTAAGACAAACGACCAAGTTTGATATTCCCCTTCGATATCTTCATAAAAAAGGGACATATGCACTTGTTAAAAAGTTACTTTCTTAATAATAATTATCAATTAGTATTGACTTTAAACTGTGATCTCGGGTACACTTACAGTATAATCAATAATGATTCTAATTAAGTAATACATCATTTTCGGTTATTCTTTACCTATTCTCGAACAATCTATTGTTGAGTGTCGACCACATCGGATCGATGCTCTTTTTTTGTGTCCGTATACGCAAATAAAAACAACAAATAATAAATAGGGAGAAAAAACAAAGGAGATGAACAACATGGACGCTCAAAGAGCACAAGAACTTTCAGAATCACCTAAAATGGCCAATGTCACGTACAATGGCCAACGTATTTTCATTGAACATGTCGATGAAACCCAAGGACAAGCAACAATCCACCCGATAGATGACCCTACTCAAAAACTAAGTGTTTCTGTAAACGAATTAACTGAACAGTAGAAGGAAGTTACTGTATGAAGGGTGGGACAAAAGGTTGTTGCCCCACCTTCTTTCACTTTGCTTTATTTCTAAAGGACCCTGAGTCCTCTATTCTCTTAAAAACGATGAGATTTACCCTGATTTTCAAGAAATAAGGTCTCTGGTGTCCGTTACAGCTAAAAAAATCGAAAAAAACGTAAAATAGAGGCTCTCATGTCCGTTACGTAGGTGTGTTAGAAGCAAACTCAAGAAGGGCACTGGCTCGCTCGCTACGCGTCAAACAAAAGAAACCCACATTTGTTTGACTTTAAAAACTGGTAGCGGCTTCGCTCAGTGCTAAAAGAAAAGCCATAAAGCGGCTTTTCTTTACAAAATCTTGCTTAGGAAGGATTGGAGGCGGGGGTGTTTTGGGTTGGTGAAGATTTGACTTGGTTTGCCTTCCTCCATAAAGATTCCTTCGTCAATAAAGAAGACGCGGTCGCTTACTTCACGGGCGAATCCCATTTCGTGTGTGACGACGACCATGGTCATTCCTTCTTCGGCTAGGTCTTTCATAACGGCTAATACCTCGCCGACGAGTTCAGGATCAAGGGCTGACGTTGGTTCATCAAAGAGCATGACTTTTGGATTCATTGCAAGAGCTCGAGCGATGGCTACTCGTTGTTTCTGGCCGCCGGATAAACTAGAAGGATATACTTGGGCTTTATCAGAAAGTCCCACTTTATCTAACAGGGGGAGACATAATTTTTCTGCTTCTTGTTTCGTCATTCCTTTTACCTTCATGGGAGCGAGAGTGATGTTCTCAAGAACCGTCATATGCGGAAATAAGTTAAAGTGTTGAAAAACCATGCCTACCCTTGAACGAACATCATTGATGTCTACTGAAGGGTCGGTTAATTCCGATCCATCAATTTCAATCGTTCCACCACTGATATCCTCAAGTAAATTTAAGCAACGTAAAAACGTGCTTTTTCCAGACCCTGAAGGACCAATTACACAAACAACTTCTTTTTCATGGATTGTCGTTGATATTCCTTTTAACACTTCGGCATCACCAAATGATTTCTTTAACTCTTTTACTGTAATCACTAGACATCCAGCCTCCGTTCAATTCGACGCAAAATAATCATCGAAGGAATTGTAATGAGAAGATACATGATACAAATCATCAAATAGGGTTCATAATATACAAAGGTTGTACTTGCATATTGTTGGCCGACGTACATAATTTCCCCAACGGCGATTGCGGAGAACAAGGATGTATCTTTTAAACTAATAATAAACTGGTTTCCGAGTGGAGGAATCATTCGTTTCACTGCCTGAGGCCAAACAATGTATCGCATTGTTTGAAAGGAGGAAAGCCCTAGTGAACGACCAGCTTCCGTTTGCCCTTTATTAATCGAATGAACGGAACCCCGGACAATTTCAGCAATGTATGCACCAGCATTCAATGCGATAGCAATGATGGAAGCAGTCACTTTATCAAGGTTAATACCAGAAAGGTCGGATAAACCAAAATAGATAAAGAAGATTTGAGCAAGGATAGGAGTTCCTCGAATCACTTCAACATAAACCGTCGCGATACCATAGACAATTTTATTTTTTGATAACCGAGCCAGTCCCATAACTGAACCAATGATAAACCCAAAGAAGATCCCAACAATCGTTATGAGTAACGTGAATTGTAACCCTTTAAGTAAAAAGGGGAAAATTCCAGTAATATGATTGATATCCGGCAAAGCATTCACCTCACTTGTAGAAATTAAAAGAAGTCGATATTGTTTTAAAAGCCTTACAATGAGCCATCATCTCATCGTAAGGCGTGTAGGAACTAGCCCAACTTACATTCCGTCAGGGCGCTCGTTAAACCATTTTTCATATATGTCAGCGTATGTTCCATTCTCTTTTAACGTTGTCAATGCATCATCAATGACATCACGTAAAGGGGACCCTTTAGGAAAGGCAATTCCGTACTGCTCACCTGTTAATGTGTCACCAACAATTTTTAACTGACCGCCACCTTCAGTTGAGGCATAGTATTGAACGTTAGGGACATCATATATCGTTGCATCTGCACGACCAGCAATGACGTTTTGGTATGCCTCTGTTATTTGTGGAAAGGCTTCTGGAATCGCCTCTGTGTTTTCTATGATATACGTTTCACTTGTTGAACCTACCCGTGTCGTTACCGTTTTACCGGCTAGGTCGTCAACAGACTGAATATCTTCGTTGTCAACGTGGACAGCAACAACAAGACCCGCATCATAGTAAGGTTGAGAGAAGTCGATGTTTTCTTTTCTCTCCTCAGTGATCGTCATTCCTGCGATACCGATATCAAAGCGGCCGGACCCCATGCCAGCAACAATTCCAGAAAACTCCAATGTTTCAATCTCAATGTTTATTCCTGCTTCTTCTGCAAGAGCATTAATTAAGTCGATGTCAAATCCGATTAGTTCACCAGAATCTTGGTCTAAAAATTCAAATGGTACATAGTTCGTATCCGTAGCTACCGTGTACACATCTTTTTCCCAATCGGCTGCAGCTTCTTCTTCCTCTTCTTGTCCCTCATCTGTACTTTCAGTTTCTTCAACATCTGGACTTTCTGGTTCTGCTTCATTGCTAGTAGTATCCTCACTCGTACCACAGGCAGCTAGCACTAGCATTAAAAATAGTAAAAATGCAAAATAACTTTTTTTCCTCATCAAATTCCCCCTTATTTTTGGCTCGTTTACATGTATAAGCTTTATCGTAAAATATTATTACACCGAATTTACAAAATAGAAATTTCTACAAGAAAAGAGGAATCTCGAAAAAATAAAGGTGTACCCGCTCTTTTTGTTGAAATAGTAGTACTAAATTTGAAGTGTCAACCAGTTCTAACAGGAAAGAGGAGGCGGGGTGTGATGTGGAATCATAAAGTAAGGATAAAGAAGCCTTACAATTACATGAGTATGTTAGAACGACTTGCTACGGATCCTCTTGTAAGCGTTAGGATTGAACAAGCTAGCGTTAAAGTTCCAATTCCTCAACAAAACAAAATCGCTACCGTATCTTTCAGTGAGAGCAATGACCAGGTAAGTGCTTTCATCGAAAGTAGCGGGGAAAAAGATACAGTTTTACATAGACTATCTCAAATCTTTTGGTGGGAAAGAGATTTACAAAGAGTCGCTGACCACTTTACCGAGACAAAACTGTCGACATTATTTGATTGTTTTTTTGGCACGCCTCTTGTCAGTGAATTTGAGGAGTACGGTTGTTTGATGAAAACAATTATTCATCAACAATTAAATTTGAAATTTGCACATACGTTGACTTTACGATTTGTTCATACATATGGGGAGCAAAAAGACGGCGTTTGGTTTTACCCAACACCGGAAATTGTAAGTTACCTTACTGTGGAAGAATTAAGAAATTTACAGTTTAGCGAAAGGAAAGCTCAGTATGTGATAGATACCTCGCGTCTAATTATCGAGGGTAAACTAGATTTACAATCGTTACCCGAAAAAGAAGACGAAGAGATTATAGAAGAACTTATGAAGATACGAGGAATTGGGAGATGGACTGCAGAAAACTATCTGATGTTTGCTTTAGGAAGAATGGACCACTTGCCTGCGGCTGATATTGGCATTCAGAATGCGATGAAATCACTCTACCAATTAAAACAAAAGCCAACCAAAGATGAAATTATTGAACTTGCAACAACATGGACGCCGTTTCGAACGTATGCCGCACTTTACCTGTGGTTAAGCATTGAACGTCCACAATATGTTCAAAAAGGAAGATAACAATATGGCAAATTTAATATTTATTATAGGTGGCGTAATAATCGTCTTAGCTTTTATGTTTGATGGATTAAGGTTAATTAAAAATCAAGGTGTAGTAACGGAGGGGAAATGGGGTCACATTTTTGGTTTTGTTCTATTTACATGTGGTTCTTTACTTAATTATGATCCATATTTGAAATGGGCGGTATTTGGACTTTTTGCGATTACGTTAATAATTACAATTTATAGAATAAGAAAAATAGGAAATATAACGATTTATTATACAACGGAAGAAAAAGTAAAAGAGATTATAGAAAAAGTACTGTCTCATCACAACATCTTATACCGTTATGAAGCGACGAAAACAGACGTATCATGGAATGATGGCATTTATGAAATGATAGACTATGAAACAACCATCACAATAAGTTCACCAAGTACCGATGAAGGAGAAAAAAAGCAGCATTACACAGTAGACTTTAAAAAGAGTTCTAGTTTTCCAGATATAGAAGTGTTAAAAGAAGAATTATTGTTATCATTTAGAGAAGCAAATGAAGAGAAATCGTTTATGAAACAAAAAATTATACACTTTGTTTTGCCACCCATTGGTGTCCTACTAGTCATATTGTTCTTAAATTCAATCAGTTAATAGCTTTTAATCTAACCATTAAAGGAGATACGAAGATGTTTTTTACTAAAAAAAAGGACTTTGCTATTCCTGAAACAGGAATTTCAAAGGTAGAAAGAGTACCGATAGGTGGTATTGAACAAACAATCCTTCTTCAAGGAGAATCGCTCGATTTACCCGTTTTGTTATTTTTACATGGAGGGCCGTCTTTGCCGACGCCTGGTGTTTCATCAAAAGGGCAAGATTACACAATTGTAACGAACACAAAAGAACTGGTAAAGCATTTCATTGTCGTGTTCTGGGATCAACGTGGAACAGGGAAATCATATCATAAACATATATCACAAGATTCAATGAACCTTGAGCAGTTTATTTCTGATGCGAAGGAATTGACAGAATATCTATGTGATAGATTTCAGCAATCCAAACTATTTCTAGTAGGACATTCTTGGGGAAGTGTGATTGGTTTACATTTAGCTAACCGCTTTCCTGAAAAATATCATTCTTATATAGGTGTTTCGCAAATTGTAAATTGGGCTGAAAACGATAAACTTTGTATGGAATGGGCTAAAGAGGAAGCTCGTAAAAGGAACCATAAGCAAGCTTTAAAAGAACTAGAAGCCGTTGGTGAACCTCCTTTTACAGAAAGCTTTCAGCAATGGGGTGTTCTGCGAAAATGGCAAGGGAGTTTTAAGTCTATGGTATACAAAGACGAAAATACGAAAGCTCCATCTATTGCAAAAGTAGCGTTACATATGCTTCGGTCTGAAGAGTACAGTTTTATCGATATGTATAATACTTTTGCCAAAGGGTTTCCGCTAGTGTATCACCTTACAATGATAGAGGATTTCGCAACGGTCCATTTTCAACAGACGGCACCACAATTAAAGCTCCCAGTTACTTTTATCCATGGTGAAAAGGATGTTCATGTATTTGGTTCTCTTGTCGAAGACTATTTTAATAGAGTTGATGCTTTAAAAGGAAAGCGACTGTTGTGGTTACCCGTATCTTCCCACGTTTTTCATGAAGATGACACGAAGAAGATAGAGCAATATCTTATCGAGGAATTGAAACATAGTAAGGCAGAAGAATATTCAGCATAGGAGGAAAAAAGTGAAGTTATTAGGAGCAATGATAGCAGCAATTCTAGTTGGGAGTTTAATCTTCCTTGGTCCTGTTGGAATGTATCTTCTCGGTGCCATCGTCATTGGAGTTTTATTCCGGTGTTATGTTTTACTTGTGGATATACACAAACGACTGTCATCTATTACAAAAACCCCAGATAAAGTAGAAGAAGCGTATGAAAACTATATGAAAGCAAAACAAGAGAGGTAAATAGATTGACAGAGTTGAATAGCTAAGGGTGTGACAAAAGGTTGTACGGAACCTTTTGTCACACCCTTTAAAATCCGACTTCAATTGATGCGACGACGATGTACATTAAGTCATTTTTGTCACCTTTATCCTTTAAGATGACACCACTTGTTGTAGCCATTCCGCCTTTCATTGTTTCAATGGTTACGGTCCCATAAGGTAAAAGTTCTTTGATGGCATCTTCATCTAGCTTTTCCTCGTCAAACGGAATCGCAAGTTTTACATGTACCTTCATTTGATTAATATCATTGTCAGGCAGAGTTGAACGTAGTCCCGGCATTGAGTTGGAATGAATGGCGTTTTCGACAGCACGTTTTGCTGCTGTTGTCACATCTTGACCATGTAAATCGACACCCATTCCTGTTTGAATAAACATGATTTTCAACATGTAATCACTCCTGTTTTCGTTATTATTCCTATTCCCATAATCATACCTAGTAAACCTTGTTAAATCGACATGTTTTCATGGCAATAAATCAACAATATAAGCGTGATACTCTAAAACTCAACAGTTATTTCCCAGAAAATGATTGAATTCGTCGATTGCGGGAAATTGATGTATGTTAAAGAGGGAGAATCAAAGGAAAAAGCAAGAATAGTCGAAATGTAGACTACTCTTGCTTTTGAGATAAAAGGGAGAAAACGTTTGTCATTTCTTTTTTTACTAAACATAAATCGTTAGAAATCCAACGAACATAAATGCCAGAACGGTGAAAATGCGTTGAGGCTGCTCTGTGGTTTGACGAGGCGCTTAGTAAGTGATTTATTTCATCACGGTCTGTTCCGGTGACAAGTGGGGAATAGTACCAAACTGAACCAAGATAGGTTCCGGATTCAAACATACCCAACTTGGTTGGTTCAAATTGCCCTTTTAAAAAACGAAGGCTATCATAGGAAATACACTCATCCTGTAATCGGATATCGGTACATGATTGAAAGCTCGTAAATTCAAATGATTCATTACTCTTTTCGCGTCCAGATGATATGATTTCCCCATACAATAACGTAGAAGAAGGTTCTAGCTGAATTTTCGTTTGTCCATTATAAATCGAATCTTTATAAGGAATAATTGTTTCTGGAACCCAGTAAAGGGAAGAATCTTCCGCTAATTTAATATCGGTTACCTGATTGCAAGCTCTACCAAATTCGGAAGGATAAATCTTGGTTGATGACTGTTGAATAAGTCGACCATGGCTGTTGGCTTCTAATTCAATCGACGTCTTGTTGTAATCGCCGGCAACCATTCCACCTGATGTTTCAATTAAGTAAACGGTAGCTCGGTCATCGTGATCTAAATAAAGGGAACGACTTGCCCGTAGAGGTGGAGTAGCAAAATTGGAGGTAAGCTTTGTTTGCTTACCCCGTTTTGCAAAAGTCAAAGATAGGTTGCCATGCAACTCATTGACCTTTTTTTTAATGGCCACCTTTTACAGCCTCCGCTTGATACATATCCTCTAAAAGCATGTGTTTTTTTATCCATTCAATGACTTCTGGAATACCTATGTCTTTTTTCTGGTTTGTGAAAATGAAAGGACGACCAGCGCGGGCCTTAGTAGCATCCTCTTTCATGATATCCAAGTCAACTTCCACGTAAGGGGCTAAGTCAATTTTATTGATAACTAGTAAATCTGAACGTGTTACGCCTGGTCCGCCTTTTCGAGGAATATCCTGTCCTTCTGCTACATCAATAACATAGATGAAACCATCAACAAGCTCTGGGCTAAACGTTGCAGAAAGATTATCTCCGCCACTTTCGATAAAAATAATATCTAAGTCATCAAACCGAGACTTCATTTCGTCGATCGCTTCAAAATTCATCGAAGCATCTTCTCGAATGGCTGTGTGGGGGCAACCTCCTGTTTCTACTCCTATAATTCGTTCTGGAGGTAGGACACCGTTCTTTGTAAGAAATTCTGCATCTTCTTTTGTGTAAATATCATTTGTAATGACCCCAAGACTATAATCCTTATGAAGGGCATTTGTTAATCTTTCTGTTAAGGCTGTCTTTCCTGAACCGACAGGACCTCCGATTCCGATACGAACTGGTTTCATGTTATCATCTCCTATGAAATAAATAATCGACTGTATAGCGCTTCGTGTTCCATCGAAGCTAGTTCTATGCCGATAGAGTTGTTTGCTACATCATCAATGGTTTTCGAGTTTACTAAACTTGTTGCTTCTTCAATAGAAGGAAGTAACTCAAAAATGGTCTGAACCCCTTGGTTTTGCCCAAGTGGAATCGCACGAACGGCATTGTGAACAAGACTAGCAGTAGAGGAGTATAAAAACGCTGAGATATATAAGTCCTCGTCTAATTCCATCTCGGCACAATACATTCCGTAGATAATTGCATAATGACTTTGTTTACAAGATTCCTTCCACTCGGTGAAGAATGGAGAATCAACAAGAGGGAGGACGGTTTGTAAAAACTGCCTACCCATCTTTAAGCTGCCTTCTCGAGATTCATACGCAATTTTCATCCCATGACAAAGCTGGTTAAGTTCAAGTAATGCTTTCAAATCTTTTTCTTTAGCATAGAGATAAGCTTGTTTAACAAAAAGAGCGTCCCCACTAACGAGACTTGAGAAAAGATACGTTTGGCAATACTCAGCCAATGTTGCTTTATCTCGAACGATCCCTTTTTGAATATACGTTTCCATTCCAAATGAGTGGGTATAAGCACCGATAGGAAAAGCAGAATCGTGAATTTGTAGCAAATGCAATTTTTTGAAATTAGTGGTGGTGGTGTCCCTTGTATTTAAATGGAGTTTCAAATCTGGTTTCTGTTTTTTCATAAGCGATACCTACCTCTTTAAATAGCGGTTCTAATGTAGCATCGAACCTCACCGTTATCGTTTCATCTGTAATTAAGCATGGCGTATGTCGATTTCCAAGCTCAAACGCCATTTTTCCCATTTCTCTCATAGACTTTGGGGTAGCAACGAAAGCAGGTTCTTTTATCGTGCGAACCGCAATTGTCACGTCGCCTTCTTGATATAGAATAGAACCGACTTCAAGAGATTGATTGTCTTCAAGAGCAAGAGCAATTTCTCGACCTTTGTCCGTGTTTTTACGTAAAATGCGCTTGTTTAATTCCTCCCAATCCAGCTCAAGCCATTCAATCGTTTCCTCGTTAACCGCGGAGTCTTTTACATTTCCTATAAGTTTGTGAATTAACATGTGTGTTTCCCCCTAAAATAAAAAGTAACGCTGGGCCATTGAAACAGTTTCAAACGGCTCGCACTCAATTCGTTTTCCATCTACTCTTACTTCATATGTTTCTGGATTGATGTCTATCGTTGGTGTCTCGCTATTCCATTTCATATCTTTTTTGCCGATGTTACGGCAGTTTTTAACGACACCAATCATTTTCTGTAATCCTAGTTTTTCATGAACTTTATCTTCAAAAGCAGATTGAGATAAAAATGTCATCGACGTTGAATATTTTGCTTTGCCTAAGCTTCCAAACATCGGTCGTTGAAACACCGGCTGTGGCGTTGGGATCGATGCGTTCGGGTCGCCCATTTGTGAATATGCGATAAGGCCACCTTTAAGAATGAGCTCTGGTTTTACTCCGAAAAAGGCAGGGTCCCATAAGACAAGGTCAGCAAGCTTTCCTACTTCAACAGATCCAATTTCATGACTGACTCCATGAGCAATTGCAGGGTTAATGGTATATTTGGCGATATAGCGTTTAATTCTCGTATTATCGTTTTGATTGGCTTCGTCTTCCTTTAAAAAGCCAAACTGCTTTTTCATTTTGTCGGCGGTTTGCCATGTTCGAATCAGTACTTCTCCTACACGCCCCATCGCTTGAGAGTCGGAGGAGATAATACTAATAGCTCCCATATCATGTAAAATATCTTCAGCAGCAATCGTCTCTGGTCGAATCCGAGAGTCCGCAAAAGCCACATCTTCCGGAACGTTTGGATCAAGATGATGACAAACCATAAGCATATCTAAATGCTCATCTATTGTGTTTACGGTAAATGGGCGTGTCGGATTTGTTGATGAAGGGAGGACGTTTGGATAGCCAGCAATCTTCATTATATCTGGAGCGTGTCCGCCGCCAGCCCCTTCTGTATGATATGTATGGATGACTCTGTCTTTAATCGCAGCAATCGTATCTTCAACAAATCCAGCTTCATTTAATGTGTCCGTATGAATGGCAACTTGAACATCAAGCTCATCGGCTGCAGTCAAGCAAGCATCAATCGAAGCAGGAGTTGTTCCCCAATCCTCATGAAGCTTTAAGCCGATAACTCCAGCTTTGACTTGTTCTACTAATGGTCCAGTCGAAGCTGCGTTTCCTTTTCCTAAAAAACCAATATTCATAGGAAACTCCTCAGCGGCTTCAAGCATCCGGTGAATATTCCATTCCCCAGGCGTACATGTTGTCGCTTTCGATCCGGTGGCTGGTCCTGTTCCGCCACCAATCATTGTAGTTAATCCGGAAGCAATCGCCACCTCAATTTGTTGGGGTGCAATGAAATGGATGTGAGCATCTATCCCTCCTGCTGTAATAATGTGACCTTCCGCAGCGATTGCTTCTGTGCTTGCGCCGACAATCATATTGTCATCAACACCATCCATCACATCTGGATTTCCACCTTTTCCAATACCGACAATTCGACCTTCTTTTATGCCAATATCAGCTTTGTAAATGCCGGTATAGTCGACGATTGTTGCATTGGTTATGATAAGGTCAAGAACACCTTCATCTCGAGTATGTACACCACTTTGTCCCATGCCATCACGTAATACTTTTCCGCCACCAAACTTACATTCGTCACCGTATACGGTATAATCTTTTTCAACTTCTAACCAAAGGTCAGTATCCGCCAAGCGAACTTGATCTCCTGTTGTTGGGCCAAACAAGTTTGCGTATTGTTTTCTAGTGAGCTTCATCTACTTGTCGCCTCCTTTAAAGCCTAAGCGATTGATATTGTCGACGAGTTTCTTCTTATCTATTGGTCCTTCTGTTAACGCATTAAGTCCGAATATCCTTTTATTCCCGCCGATTTCAACAAGTTCTACTTCTTTTTCCTCGCCAGGTTCAAATCGGACAGCCGTTCCAGCAGGGATATTCAGTCGCATTCCAGCGGCTTCACCTCGTGGGAAGGAGAGAAAGCGATTGACTTCAGGAAAATGATAATGAGAACCAACTTGAATTGGTCGGTCTCCGGTATTAGCTACCTTGACTTTCAGTGTTCGTCTTCCTTTATTTAATTCGATTTCACCTTTTGCGGTGCGAATTTCTCCGGGGATCATAAGGCGCCTCCTTATTATTGAATTGGATTATGAATGGTAACGAGCTTTACGCCGTCTGGGAAAGTAGCTTCTACTTGAATGTCATGCAACATATCAGGAACACCTTCCATCACATCATCAGCTGTTAATACATGTTGTCCTTCACTCATTAACGTAGCTACAGTTTTTCCTTCGCGGGCACCTTCTAAAACAAAACAACTTAAAATCGCGGCTGCTTCTGGGTAATTTAGTTTTAATCCTCGTTCCTTTCGAGATTTTGCTAATTCACCTGCCATATAAATGAAAAGTTTTTCGCGTTCCACTGGGCTTAGTTTCATTCTTTTTCACCTACCTTACATTCGATGTGAGCTTTTTGGTATATTTTTCTCTATTAGAACTAGTTCAAATAGTAAATAGAGAAGAAAGCCATTGCAATGACCTTGTCAGGTTTCCTAACAAGGTATTTAGTGTGAGATTTTTCCAATACTTTACTATCTTGTCCAAAAAGTTTAGGAGATATTCCAGGTGTTTGGAAGATACATAGGAAGGTTTTAAGTAGTCTGAAAATAACCATGTTAACTTTTCTAACATGGTAGGTGAACAATGTTACATCCGGTGTTAAAGTAAAAATTGTAAAAGAAACGATACATACAAATAAGGGGAGGAACAACACAATGAAAAGGATAGGAAGAGCAAAACAAAAAGTAGCTTCATTGTT
Organism: Bacillus alkalicellulosilyticus; assembly: GCF_002019795.1. GTDB lineage: Bacteria > Bacillota > Bacilli > Bacillales > Bacillaceae_F > Bacillus_AO > Bacillus_AO alkalicellulosilyticum. The sequence goes on from NZ_KV917381.1 coordinate 455,172, forward strand.
AACGGTTGGATTAACTGCACTGTTATTAACAGCTTGTGGTGCAGGTGAGGAAACGACAGGGGGAACTGACACACCTGAGGGAGCACCTGAACCTGGTGAAGAAGTCGAAGTAGGCGAAGACGAAATTGCGGTTGGAATTTTACATTCATTAAGTGGAACGATGGCCATGAGTGAAACGTCTTTACGCGATGCTGAGTTATTAGCCATCGAAGAAATAAATGCAGCTGGTGGGGTTTTAGGAAAGCAGCTTGTTCCGATTATCGAGGACGGAGCATCAGATTGGCCTACATTCTCCGAGCGTGCAGGAAAGCTGCTTCAACAAGATGAAGTAGCGGTTGTATTTGGAGGATGGACATCTGCAAGTCGTAAAGCAATGTTACCAGTATTTGAAGAGCACAATGGATTACTTTACTACCCCGTACAATATGAAGGAATGGAAGCTTCGCCAAACATTTTTTATGCAGGGGCTGCTCCAAACCAACAAATCGTACCTGCAGTTGATTGGTTATTAGAGAACAAAGGAACAGAGTTTTTCTTACTAGGTTCTGACTATGTTTTCCCAAGACTAGCAAACCAAATCATTAAAGCACAATTAGATGCAAACGGTGGGACATTAGTAGATGAGCAGTACACTCCACTTGGACACACAGACTATAACACTATCATTTCAAGAATTCGTGAGTCTGGACCGCAAGTTATTTTCAACACATTAAATGGTGATAGTAACGTAGCATTCTTCAAGCAATTAGCAGATGCAGGCATTACAGCTGATGATGTAACGATTTTATCTGTTAGTGTCGCAGAAGAAGAAATTCGTGGAATTGGTGCTGACGTTCTAGAAGGACATTATGCAAGCTGGAACTACTACCAAACAACAGATACACCTGAAAATGCTGAGTTTGTAGCAAACTATAAAGCGAAATTTGGTGACAACCGTGTAACAGGTGACCCGATTGAAGCAGCATACCTAATGGTTTATATGTGGGCCCAAGCTGTTGAAAAAGCAGGAACGACAGATGTAGATGCAGTAAGAGCTGCAGCTCCTGGTTTAGAGTTTGACGCTCCAGGTGGAAAAGTTATCTTTGATGGTGACAACCAACATATTTGGAAAACGGTTCGTATCGGTGAAGTTCAAGCTGATGGTCAATTTAAAGAAGTATGGAATTCAGGAGAGCCTATTAAACCAGACCCATTCTTAGAAGGATATGACTGGGCTAGTGGAATTAGTGGTTCTGTTCAATAAGTAAGATAAAACAAGAAAAAAGTGAGTGGATGTCTGGGGAGACGTCCACTCCACTACTTAGTGGAAGAGGATGTGTACAGTATGGGAGGTATAATGGTTCAAGTTTTCAATGGAGTTAGCTTAGGTTCCATTTTACTGTTAATTGCTTTGGGGTTAGCAATAACATTTGGATTAATGAAAGTAATTAATATGGCTCATGGGGAGCTTATCATGATAGGAGCCTATGCCACGTATGTGATGCAATTGGTTTTTAAAGATTTTTTACCAGAAAATTTATTTAATTGGTATTTCGTGTTAGCTATACCGTTTGCTTTCTTAGTGGCAGCATTAATCGGGATGTTATTGGAATATACGGTCATCCGTCATTTATATGGTCGTCCGTTAGATAGTTTACTTGCCACGTTTGGAGTAGGCTTGATTTTACAACAAACCGCTCGGACGATTTTTGGGGCACCAAATGTTGGTGTGGAAGCTCCTTCGTTCTTACGTGGTGGAATGGAAGTGTTTGGAGTGACACTTCCGATTACAAGGATTTTTATCATTATTTTAGTAGCCGCTTGTTTCCTCTTACTCTATTACTTCCTATACCGTACAACGAACGGTAGAAGAATAAGAGCAGTTATGCAAAATCGAAACATGGCTACGTGTGTAGGGATTTCTGCTCGTAAAGTGGATGCCACAACTTTTGCAATTGGTGCTGGGTTTGCTGGTGTTGCGGGTGCCGCATTAACGCTAATTGGCCCGATTGGTCCTACGATTGGGATGTACTACATAGTCGATGCCTTTATGGTCGTTGTTGTTGGTGGAGTAGGGATGTTAGCTGGAACCGTGGTGGGAGCCTTAGGAATTGGAATGTTTAATACCGTTTTTGAGTACTGGACAGATGCCTCAATGGGTAAAGTTCTTGTCTTTGTTCTCATTATTTTATTCCTACAATGGCGTCCATCTGGGCTGTTCTCGTTACAGTCTCGTTCACTTGACTAAAACAACTTTTTATAAAGGAGAGTATGACTATGCAATCTATATTATTTAAATATCTGCTAGACCGGAAATGGTTGTTTCTAGCAGTAATTATCCTATTACTACTTTGTCCGTTATTTTTATCGGATTTTCGTTTGAATTTATTAGGTCGATTCATCGCATTTGCGATTTTAGTCATTGGTTTAGATTTACTTTGGGGATATACTGGCGTTCTTAGCTTAGGTCACGGGATATTCTTTGGAATTGGTGCTTACATTATGGCGATGTACTTAAAAATAGAAGCATCTGCTGGCAGTGTTCCTGACTTTATGATGTGGAATGGGATTACTGAATTGCCTTGGTTTTGGGCGATTTTCTCGAATCCAATATTGACGATTATCATGGCTATTATCATACCGATGTTTATTGCGACAATCCTTGGGGTTGTAACCTTCCGAAACCGAATCAAAGATGTGTATTTTACAATCTTAACGCAAGCGATGGTTATCGTAACGGTTACTTTAATAGTAAGTAAGCAAGAATTCACAGGTGGAACGAATGGATTAACTGGATTCTCAACGATTTTTGGTTTTCCACTAGGAGCAGCTTCGACTCAAAAAGTGATTTATTTCATTTCGATTGCCTGCCTAGTGATAACTTTTATTCTATGTACAAAACTTGTAGCAAGTCGATTTGGTAAAGCGTTAATTGCGATTCGTGATGGGGAAAACCGCCTTCGTTTTTCAGGATATGATACTTCGATGTTCAAAGTCTTTGTCTTTACTATTTCAGCAGGGATTGCTGGTTTAGCAGGAATGTTGTTTGTATTACAAGTTGGAATCATTTCTCCAACGATGATTGGAATCGTACCTTCGATTGAAATGATCTTATGGGTTGCAATTGGTGGAAGAGGGACGTTAATTGGACCAGTCATCGGGGCTATCTTAACGAACTTAGCAAAAACGTTCTTTAGTGAATCGTATCCAGATGCGTGGTTATATTTCGTAGGAACAGTGTTTGTTGTAGTTGTGTTGTTCTTGCCAGGTGGATTAATGAGTTTATTCAAGAAAATAAAAATGAAGTTTAGTGGAAAGAAAGGGGAAAGTGTAAATGAAAACGAATCAAACAATCCTGCAGTGTGAAAATATTTCAGTGAATTTTGGTGGCTTTTATGCGATGACCAATTTCTCATTTGAGATTGGTTATGGAGAATTACACTTTTTAATTGGACCGAATGGAGCGGGGAAAACAACCTTTTTAGATGTGTTATGTGGGAAGACCAAAAATAGCAAAGGTACAGTCCTTTTTAAAGGCGAACATGATTTATCAAAACTTAAAGAATTTGAAATTGTTCGTAAAGGAATTGGTCGTAAATTTCAAGCGCCATCTGTTTTTCCTCATTTAACAGTCTATGAAAATCTAGAACTTGCAAGAAAGCAAGACAAAAGTTTATGGGGCATTTTACGAGCTAAAACAAGTCCTGAACAAGAGCAAGAAATTACAGAACAATTAGAGTTAATTGGGTTGGAGGAACATCGTCATACGGAAGCGAGCATTTTATCTCATGGACAGAAACAATGGTTAGAAATCGGTATGGTAATGATGCAAAAGCCAGATTTGTTATTACTCGATGAACCAATTGCTGGCATGACAGAAGAGGAAGAAGAAAAAACCGGTGAACTTCTTTTAAAATTAAAAGAACGATGTTCAATCATCGTAGTTGAGCACGATATGGAATTTGTTCGCAAATATGCAGAAAAAGTAACGGTCATGCATGAAGGAAGCCTTTTATGTGACGGCGCAATGGAAGAAGTTCAAACGAATGAACGAGTAATGGAAGTGTATCTAGGCAGAAAAGGTGATGAGGCGCGTGTTGCAATTACAACAGCTTGAAGTAGCATATGATGAAAGCACGGTTATTCGTGACATCTCACTAAAAGTGAAACCAGGGCAAGTCGTCTGTCTCATGGGTCGCAATGGCGTAGGTAAAACCACGTTGCTAAAAGCCATTATGGGATTACTATCTCCGAAAAATGGTTCGATTTCCTATGAAGGTGAAGACATTACAAAGAAAAATCCAACCTATCGTTCTCGAAAAGGAATTGGATATGTACCACAAGGACGAGAGATTTTTCCAATGCTCTCAGTTTATGAAAATATATTAATTGGGTTAGAGGCAACAGGTGGAAAAATCAAAGAAATCGATGAAACGATTTATAGTTACTTTCCCATCCTAAAAGAAATGGCACACCGTCGCGGCGGAGATTTAAGTGGAGGACAGCAGCAACAGCTAGCGATTGCTAGAGCACTTGTCGCGAAGCCAGCTTGTATCTTATTAGATGAACCAACCGAAGGCATTCAACCGAATATCGTAAGTGACATCCAAAACGTAATCCGTGAAATCAAAGAAAAGAATGACAACACGTCAATCCTTCTAGTAGAGCAAAGCTTTGACTTTGCAAAAAGCGTAGCCGATTACTTCTATATCGTAGACAAAGGAAGAATTGTTTACGAAGGCGAAGAGCTAGTTGAATCAGAAGTCGGACGATTCTTGAGTGTATAACTAAACCCTAAAGAACCAGCCTTTTTGAAGAGGCTGGTCTTTGCTGTTTTTCTTACGGACAGAGGGTCCCTTATTTTGCAGAAAATTACGTTTTTCAACTCGTAACGGACACACGGTACGCTATTTTTGGAAAAATACTAGATTTACTATGAAAACAAAGCAAATAGAGGAACGAGAGTCCGTTAGAATGTGAAATGGTTGTTTTTGAGTCAAATAGAGGACTGTATGTCCGATAGCTACAGAAAAAAATTCCCTTTACACCATATTTATGGTAAAAATAAGTAACTAGACCGAACAGGGGGATGTGTGTGAAAACTAATTATCTAATAGTCTATGCAACTATATTATTTTTCTTTTTAATTTTAATTCAATCTACCGTTTTTGCCAATTCATCTTGGCATTGGGTTACTGGAAGTCCAAAAGAGATGTTTCCGATTGCAATCGTCTCAACATTAGCATTTGAAACGATAGCTATTCTTTTATTTGCAAAAGTAGGCAGGGGCTTATGGATTTCAATTAAGGTCTTTGTCATTGTGGCAGTAGCAAATATTATCTCTTTTTTGGCTCCTTACGTTATTCGAGCTATAGAAATGAAGGGTCCTTGCGGAGAATACGCGTGGGAATGTGCTTTTGATAAAGGACCATATTATATTGTCCTATTCGGGTATTTATTTTTAACGTTAGTTATAGAAGTTCCAATCATTTATTACATTCTAAAAAAAGTAACCACCAATCCAAGAAAGCTCATTATCACACTGTTTGCTGTAAATGTAGTAACTACACTACTCGTTGCTGTGTTAGAAAGAAGCTTATATTTCGGACAGTGGTGAAGATGGGGACCTACACAAGTCAGTGGCGGGTTCGTTTATTGCTGGTTTAAAACCATAAATCCCGTTGTGAAAGCTACTCACAACGGGATTTTACAGGTTAGTGGCGATTATTTTCTATTGATATTCGTTATAAATGTCATCAGCGTTTTTAAAGCGAATTTCTTCTGAATTTAAGGACCCCATCTTATCGCTACGATCTTCTCTGCCAAGGGGAAGGGTACCTTCGGGAACGAGGTCCTGGTTATCCTTAAATACTGTTTTTTGTCTCTTTTTTTCATTGTCTTCCATGGTGATATCACTCTTTTCATTCGGATAGACTCTAGCCTCTAGGTCTGCGCGAATCGATTCAATTATCTCATCAGAAAGATTGGCTGGAAGGGATGTACCGTTCTTGAAAATCCACATATTTACAAGTTCCAAATCACTTTTATTAAATGTGAGGCTGTATTGTTCATCTTCATACATGAGTTCAGCTGTTACATATTCCTCTACTCCAAAGTTTTCATCAACAATCATATTTGTAATGTCATATGTCTTCATTATTCTCTCCTTCATTCAAGCTCTTTTTTATATCTTCTTAAAGAATATCTTTCCCAACAAAAACAAAAACTACTATTGATAAAAGAAGGGGGAATTAAGGTGAAAAGTAGTCAATATGGGGTTCATGAAATCACGGACATGCGTGAGTTGATTAATTTTAAAATTGCTTGTTTAACGGAAGCAAAAGACCGACTTGAAAAAGTTGAAAATCTCGAGTTGAAAGCTTTGGTCCAGCATAATATTGCAACAAGTACAGTTGCGATCGGTCAAATGAGGGACATATTAAGTACGGCATCAACACAGATGGAACAATAAGGAGGCTAGCAGAATGGAATCAAAAGAATTAAGTTTTGAGGACCATGTCATAGCAACGGATATGTTGTTTGAAACAAAAGCATCGATAAAAGACCTTGCGACAGCAATTACCGAATCTACTTCAGCAGAAGTACATACGTTTTTAGCGAAAGAATTACGTGGGGCAATTGCTCAGCATGAAAAAGTATATGGATTTCTTCAAGACCGAGGAAGATATGATGCTTATAACGTCCCACAACAGCTCCAAAAAGACGTTGAGTATGCAAATCAAGCCTTAGGTACAAATAACCTATAAGAAAAACGAGGTGAATGAATAGTGGACAAGCTTGGTGTACATGAAGTATTAGAAATTCATGAGCTTATGACATTTAAGAGCTTATGTTTAACGAAGTCAACAATGATGCAAGGTTTAGTCACGGACCAAAAATTAAAAGACATCATGCAACAGGATGTCACGATGTCATCGAAACAACTAGAAGAGTTAAAAACTCATTTATCATAAGAGGTGAAATGAATGAACACATTAATGGAAAAGGTAACCGGGCTAGCGCCGATGACAGACCAAGTCATCGCTACAGATATGCTAATTGCCGCCAAATCAGGAATTAAAAATTATGCTTTCGCGATTACGGAATCAGCAACCCCTGAAGTGAGACAAACATTAAGCCGTCACCTAGAGGAAGCAATTGAATTCCACCAACAAATATCTAAATACATGATAGAAAAAGGATATTACATGCCTCATGATACAAAGGCGCAAAATCAAATCGATATGAAAACAGCGGAAACGGCATTGCAGTTAGCGAAGAACTAGAAAAACTAGAGGGTAAGACAAAAGGTAAAATAAGTGGGCACTGTAAAAGTAAAAAAACCGAACTTTTTCAGTGCTCTTTATTTTGGTTGCAATGACTCCACCAGTTGCCCGCCTGCACGAGAAACCCACTCGTAGCAAGCTTTAAAAGATGCAACGGTTACGCACATTGCTTAGAGGGCACTGTAAAAGTTAAAAAAACCGAACTTTTTCAGTGCCCTCTAGAAACCAACCTTATGTCTCACCTTGTTTATGCTTTATGGTGTATCGTAACTTTACCCACATCGTTTAATACCGATTGAAGTTGTAAACAATGGTATTGAGGTGAGTAATATGAAGATAATATTGATTTTGGGCAGTGTTGTTATACCTGCATTAATGGTCATCATATACATAAAATGGAACAAATTTGGTGTTGTTTTCGATAGTGCAGCCATCTTGGCTACACTTGTTTTTGGTAATATATCAGCGGTGGCTATCCACCAAATTCTTGTTGATAATACGGTCTTTATGACGAATATTCATGCTCTTTTTTTGAATCCGCTTTTCTTGTTGACAGGAGCTTATTTAGGAGTGTACTTGCTATATAGGTTAACTTTGCGTACCTTTTTGCAAACTGAATGAGGGACCGAACCCATTACTTTTGTGCTTGTTTTTCAGCTTGTAAATATCGTTTGTCCTTCATAAAAAGGCGCCAGAATAAGAAAAACGCAGGGATAAGGATCGCCATTCCAATTCCGTACCCAATTAATAACGACCTAAACATCGCTTCATTCGTAAAAGCTTCATATATCGTTAAATCAGGGTATAGCAAGTAAGGCATATGAGCAGAACCATATGCAAAGCTTGCAAGACCAAATTGAATGACAATGGCAAGGACGGCAACACGAGGCTGTCCGATTTTGACTTTCTTTGATGGCCAAAAAAGAGCGCTGTATCCTATGCCAAAAGCGAGTAACGAAAATGCGAACAACTCCCACTCTCTCGCCATATTTTCAACCATCCATGGTGCTTCTGGAATGAGTGTAAAGGTAGCAGCAACAGCAAATGCCAAAGTAATCGGACCTAAAATAATTGCGTTTCTTCGATAGACAAGATATGTCGACTCAGATTTTGCTTCTCGTGCATAATCACTTAAAAGCAAAGCGGACAAAAACAACTCCGTACTTAAACCAAAGCCTAAATGCATATAAAATGTAGAAGAAGCCAGTGCTTCATTAAATAAAATATATTGTGTATCTCCGACGGTTTCAACAAAACCACCGATGGCGATCGGGAGCATGCTGACCAATAAAGCGGGAATGAGTAAGCCGGTCACTCCTGAAATGATAGTTAACGTTCTCGTATACTTTTGTACCGTATAGGAATAGACCATAAAAGCGCTTCGAATAATTAAAAGCATCAGTACAAAGCTTACAGGGACAAGCATAATCGTACCAAGTGAAAAAGCAGCACGTGGGAAAAAAGTGACAAGCGCAACGACTAACAATACTAAAAAAACATTGGTTACTTCCCACGATGGAGACAAATACCGATTGGCAATGCTAGCTGCGTTCGTATCGGTTCTCCCGTAGTAAAACATCGACCAAAATCCCGCGCCGAAGTCAACTGAGCCTGCAATAGAATAGACAAAAAGAAACAGCCATATGATAGTAATGGCAATATAAACATCAGACAATAGAGTTCCCCCCCGATTTTATGTTGACGTAGTGTGCAGTTCTTTTGCGACCGGATTTCTTCTAAAATAAAAACGAACCACTAAAAAGGTAAGAACTAGTAAAATGATATATAAGATAATAAATAGCACAAAGAGTGTCCCGACATTTCCTGATTGGGTAGCGGCTTCTGAGGTAAGTTGGATGCCGTATATCGTCCAAGGTTGACGACCGGTACAGCTAAAGATCCAACCCGTTTCAATCCCAATCATAGCTAATGGGCCAGTTGCAACAATAGGAACTAGCAACCATGTAGGCCAAGGGTTGCCTTTTCGGCGAACGAAAACGAAAAAATAGGCTAAAGCTAAAAACGAAATTCCAATTAGCGCAGTACCGATAAAGACCATAATGTTAAACAGTGTATGAACAAATAACGGAGGCCACTCTTCTCTTGGGTACTCATTTAAACCGAGGACAACACCATCGGTTGATCCGGTTGCTAGCCAGCTCAACATCCCGGGTATCTCGATGCCACCGACGACACGATTAGCTTCGGGATCAGGAGTCCCAAAAATAGCAAGTGGTGCATTCGATTGTGTCTCAAACAATCCTTCAGCGGCAGCTAATTTGACAGGAATGTGCTCATGAAGCATTACCGCCGTATCATGCCCATTGACAGAAGTGTAGAATGAGAAGACAGCTCCTACTAGTAATGAAAGAACCAAGCCTTTGCGATGATAGGATTTTTCTCTATCAGATAATCCCCCTTGTAATAAACGGAAGGCGGCAATCGCAGCTATAACAAAAGCACCTGTTAAATAAGCGCTCCCTAAAACGTGAAGCGCAGTGACATAGACACTAGGATTAAAGACGGCTTCCCACGGACGAACGTTGACAATTTCTCCACCGATGATATCAAAGCCGCGTGGGGTGTTCATCCAAGCATGTGCATCTGTAATAAGAACAGCAGAAGCAGTTGCACCAAGTGAAACAAAGAAGACACTTATAATCCGCATGATACTTGATAGTCTATCGGCAGCATACACATAAATAGACATAAAAACAGCTTCTAAAAAGAAAGCAAAAATCTCAACTTGAAAGGGAAGGGCAATGACCTGACCGACAATTTCCATATAGCCTGGCCACAAAAGAGAAAGCATAACACCGACTATTGTTCCGGATGGAATAGCAACACCAAGAAGGATCGCAAATCCTTTTGTCCATCGCTTCGCCATTGTACCAAAATCTTGATCCTTAGTAATTGCTCGTACAACTTCTGCGATGAAAATCATTAAGGTCACTCCAACCCCTAATGTCGCAAAAATAATATGAAATGCCATAGATGAACCAAAAAGCATACGTGAGAGTAAAACGTTATCCATCGTTTTCGTCCTTTCAAGCTAATTTCAAATCTCTGCCATTACTATTTGTTATTATTTTCAAATCTATTCCAAATTCAACTAGATTTATATTCGATAAGGCATGATACAATAGGAGGATAACAAAAAGGAGGAGTGGTTATATTGAGAGAAATTGAAGAAGCGATTTTACAACTAAAAAATCGCAAAGATAGTTTTCAGTGTCACACTCCATATCAACAGGATTCCGCGATCGCAACCTACTTGAATTATTACCAACTTCCGACGGAGGTATCGTATTATTTTGGTCGATTTAATGGTAAAAAAGATGAGGTCAATGTCCAAGCGTTTGAACCAAAGGATTCTATTAAAGCAACGATTTTACTCGTACACGGGTATTACGATCATACCGGATGTTTGCGCCATCTCATTCGTTTTTTAATAGAAGAAAAGTATCGAGTCGTTTCCGTTGATTTGCAGGGTCATGGATTATCAGCAGGAACCCCATATCATATTCATGACTTTAACGCATATAGTCAAATGGTTAGTGAATTAACAGAATTCATTCAAGCACAATGGAAGACAACTCTTCATGTAATTGCTCATAGTACTGGAGGAGCGGCAGTCATTACGAGTTTACTTGAACGGAGAATACATGTAGAAAAAGTAATATTGCTAGCACCGCTTGTTCGTTCAGCTCATTGGTTCTCAACATTGATAGGTTATTATACAGGCTCGCTTTTTGTAAGAAACATAAAAAGAAAACTCAGAGAATATAACGGATATAGTCGAAAGGAAGATCCATTACAGTACACAACTTTTCCTGTGAGTTGGCTACAAGCCATGATTCGCTGGAATCATTCGATTCAAAAATCAAAAATAAATGATAAAGAAATTGCCATTATTCAAGGGGAGCGAGATACAACCGTTGATTGGCGTTATAATTGTAGATTTTTAAGCAGAAGATTCCCGAATAGCAGAGTTCGTTTTATCGAGCAAGGCAGACATCAACTAGTAAACGAATCAGATGACATTCGAAGCGATGTTCTTACACAAATTAAACAAGAACTAGATTTTTAGTTAGAAATAACCCAAAACAAGAAGCATTTGTAGTATAATGAATGAGCATTCATTCTTTTTTTGAGGAGGAACGTTTATGGCAGTGAGGGAAGCACTTGAACAAGTTAAACAAAAGATGAACGATGATCCAAAAGGTATTGAAGGAGTTTCTAAAACCTATCAATTTGATTTATCAGGGGAAGAGGAAGGTACCATCCAAATCACTTTTAAAGAGGGTACTGTTGATTTTTTCGATGAAATTAAAGAAGAACCAGTTTGTACATTATCATTATCTGACGAAAACTTTTTAAAGCTTATTAATGGAGGCTTAAATCCGACAATGGCGTTTATGAGTGGAAAGCTTAAAATAAAAGGAGAGCTAGGACATGCACTCAAACTTCAGTCGATACTGAGCAAGTATCAATAACAGTGAGACAAAAGGTTGTACTGAACCTTTTGTCCCACCCTCTTTGCACTTAGATGCAAAAACAGTGAATGTATGTTAATGATTAACCTTCTTCGTTTGAGATTTTAATTTGTTAGCTTGTCTTTCTTCAATCCGTTGTTCTATAAGTTTCATCGCTTCATCGTCTTGTAGCAATTGCTTTTTGTTTTCTAATACAAGTTCCTTAAAAGAAAGGGAATGTTTTCTCATTTGCATCAGACCTTTTTTATAAATTTTATTCTATACTGTCATTTTACACGTTGTTTATAGTACTAAGTAGAATAAATTGTTACAATTTTTTGAAAACTAAAAATTTAACAGAAGTTGATTAGACTAAAGTCTTTTATTGTGGCATAAGATCTATGGTGAAGAAAAATGACGGTAAGAAGGTGACGTGGAATGCTCCCATATCAGCCTAGAGGATTAAAATATTTTTTGCGAACGAAAGAAGAAATGAAACAAACCATTGAAACGATTATGAAAAGAGAAAGCACGGACATCATTACTCTTGATTTTTTAATGGTCATTGCACCAACAGAGCAAGCTCAAAAAGTACTAAAGCATGTTTTAAGGGTCAGGTCACAAACAAATGAACAATTAAAGCAGTTATATTATGAAATAACAGGTGAGATTCTTGGGGTAGATCAAGAAACATTTAATCGTCCAGATGATTTTACAAGCGGCATCCAAGAACAAATTGAGTTGCAAAACATTCGCGTCAGACGTCTAGAAAACCTTCACCAACAATCGATTTCAGCTCAAATTGGTCAACAAAGAGTGTCATATGTAATGTACGAAGAAAAACGAATATTGGGCAGACTAAAATTTTTGGTTGAGTAAGTTATCCCCAATGTTATACACAAGTGAATGATTAGGTTGTAGAGGGTAAGGGAGTTATCCTCAAATGATATCCACAATAATAACAAACTGTGGATATCTGTTTGTGGATAAATTATGTATAAATTATTTCTGGTGTTAACGGTTACATTAGAAAAAACCTATTTACAAACCGAAAAATAGTTGCTAGAATATTCTTAACTTTAGTAAATCAATAAAGTATTTTTTTATAAATATAAATTGAACAACCGCTCAAATTGAGCGAGCGTTCGTACGGTGAGGTTGTACATTTTTTTTTAAAGGAAATTATCAGAATCTTATAACAGGGAGAGGGGAATAAGCATGACAACAACAATCGAAGTGAAAGAGTTAGAGGATATGAGAAAGAAAATTGACTTATTGACTAAGGAGCTTAAAGAACTTAAGAAAAAGGAGAAGGATGGGTTTGAACCATTAGATACGGACCCTTTCTTAACAGAAGTATACAATTAATGAAAAAGAGATGTTTAACAACTGAGGTTAAACATCTCTTTTTATTCGATTGAAAAGGAGTGATTTAAGATTATACAGGAGATTATTCAATTTGAAATTCCGACGCCTTTCTTGGTAGGACCAGTAAATGTTTATCTAATAAGAGGAGAGTCACTTACATTAGTAGATGCGGGCCCAAAAACAAAAGAGGCCTGGGAAAGTTTTATCCAACAGTTAAATGAAATTGGTTATGGACCGGAAGACATTGAGCAAATAGTGATTACGCATCACCATCCCGATCACATAGGGATGCTTGATTATTTTAATGGAAAGCCTACCATCATCGGTCATGAGAAAAATATTCCTTGGATGTCTAAAAATCAGGAATTTCTTGCAAGAACTGTTGAGTTTTATAGTGAATTTTATCAACAACATGGCATTAGTCAGCAAAATATTCTGAAGTTACAAAGAGTATTAGCAGGATACTTAGATTTTTCATGTTATCAACAACTAGATAAAATTGTGAAAACTGGGGACTCCATTGATGGATTGGACGGGTGGCAAGTTATCGAAGTACCAGGTCATGCGCAAACACATATTATGTTAGTTCACAATGAAAGTTCGACTGTTATTGCAGGAGACCATCTTCTTGCTAATGTCTCATCAAATGCGTTAATTGAAGCACCTTACGAAGCGAATGAAGAAAGACCGAAAACATTACTCCAGTATCGAGAAAGCTTACATAAACTTCGTGACATACAGCCAACATTGATTTTATCAGGTCATGGTCCATCTATACATAATGGAATAAATGTAATTCAAAAAAGATTAGAGGAGCAGGAAAAGCGTGCCCATCACATTTTATCGTTATTGAATGAAGGACGAAAAAACACGGTTGAACTTTGTGAAATTCTATTTCCTTCTATATATAAAAAACAATTGGACCTTACCATCTCTGAAGTGGTAGGACACTTAGACTTATTAGAAATGTATGAGAAGGTAAACGTCGTCATAGAAAAAAATCAGTTCTTTTATACCGCCAAAAAATGAATGGTTATTCATTCAGTTTGGTTTCATTGCATTTCTCTACTTACACTTGGTAAAATAAAACAAAGACAAGCAATCGGTAAGGAGAGGGTTTGTAATGACTGAGGAAAACAAAAGCAATCAATCGATTACGAAGGGGATTGTAGCAGGTAGCTTAATTGGAGGAGCTCTTTTTATTATTGCCAATAAGAAGCTTCGTCAAAAAATAATGAAAGAAGCATGCCAGGCGAAAAAGACATCGGTTGAATTTATCTCTTTTGTTAAAGAGAACCGTCAAGAACTTTTGAACCACATTCGTAACACATCTAATCAGCTCTCCGCTAGTGTCAAAAAAATTAATGAGGATATTAAAGTGATATCTGCCAGTGTGAAAGATCTAAGAGAAACCACTATTGAATTACGCGATACGACGGTTGATGCATTAGATACGTTTAAAGAAACGAAAAAGGAAATAAATAGTAACGAAAAAGAATGAATAAATCCATTTCTTCTGGACATCATAATAACCAAGGACGCAGTGAAAGCTGCTCCTGCCCAAGACTCACATGCGATTTTGTTTCTATAACCAAATGAGGTGATAGCGGTGGACAGTTTCGTCGCAATAGACAATTGTGAATGAAGTGAATCTCTGAAATGAGGTGTCTCCGAAAAACAATAATCGTTACGACCCCAGAAGATAGCTGGAAGTGAGGAAAGTTGGGTAAGAAGGTGACCAAATCAGGTCACCTTCTTTTTTGATAAGTGAGCGAAACTAACCTTGAAAATGAATGGTAATATGAACCACTTCAGAACGGCTTCCGATACGAATAGGTGGGCCCCAGAAGCCGTAACCTGATGAAACGACTGCATGAAGCTGGCTTTTTTGCTTATACCCCCAATCCAATTCAAAAATCCGTTTCGTAATTAAATGATTAGGAGCCATTTGCCCTCGGTGCGTATGTCCCGACAAAATAACATCTACTCCGTGCTGTTCAGCTTGCATCAATTCAGATGGTTGATGGTCCAACATAAACAGTGTCTTTGAAATATCAAGTCCCTCAACTAATTGAGAAATTTCTTTCCTGTTTTTATCTGTTTTATCTTTTCTTCCGATAATATACAAATCATCGAGTTCAATAATTTCATCTTGTAAAATTGAAATGTTGATATCTTTCATAATTTGTACAAATGCCGGTATCGCTCGTCCGTAGTATTCATGATTGCCTAATACACCATACACGCCTAAAGGCGCCTTAAGCTTTCCCATAATGGAGTCCATCTTCTTTTTCATAAAAGGCTTTGGGTCATCATCAATGATATCACCTGGCAATAAAATTAAATCAGGTTGTAACTCGGTTATCTTTGTTACGAGTCGTTGTAAATGAGATTTTCCTGACAACACACCAAAATGCATATCTGAAGCGACTGCAATGGTGATACTATCTCGTTCGCTTTTCTTATTTATAATGAATTGATAAGAACGAACGATAGGCTGATAAGCATTATATAAGCCAATAGAAAAAATAAAGATAAGCATAAGTAATACGACAACACCAGTCCAAAAAATAACATGATCTAGTGGGATCTCTCCAAAACTAAGAAATAGAACAGCGATATTGGCTATCGGTAAAATGAGAAGACCATACTGAACGACTGCAAACCAACATGCTCCTACTATTTTAAAAAACGGAAGATGTAAGATGCGACCGAAAATATAAGAGTAAGCTATAATCAGTACAACAGTGATATAAAAGGTGAGTGGAAGTGACGGCCATGCTATAGCTAACCAAGCCCATCCATTCCAGCCTATATAAAAAACGATAAGATTATATAGGAAGAACATGATTAACACTTGTAAAGCGATATAATAATTTTTCATATAAAGGTCTCCTATTTACATTGTATAAGTATCATATAGGGAAAATAAGAAAAAGTCATGCCTGGGATTGGAGAGAAGTAAACGTGAATAAAACAGCGATAATTTTTGGAGCAAGCGGGTTAGTAGGAACCGAACTGCATCGACTGTTACTTGAACAAGAGCAATATGAAAAAGTGATTGTGTTTGTCAGAAAAACTTTGGGGATTTCTCATCCAAAGCTTAAGGAGATAGTTGGGGATTATGAACATATTGATACCTATAAGGAACAGTTTATCGCAGACGATGTTTTTTGTTGTTTAGGTACAACTATAAAAAAGGCGAAAACAAAAGCAGCGATGAGAAAAGTAGATGTGGAATATCCATTACAAATTGCGAACATATGTAAGGAGATGGGGGCAACGCAATATATACTTGTCAGTGCATCGAATGCCAAAGAGAATTCATTCTTCTTTTATACGAGAATTAAAGGTGAAGTAGAAAAGAAGTTGAAGCAAGTTGGATACGATGCTCTTCTTATCGTTAGACCATCTTTACTATTAGGAGATAGGCAAGAATTTCGATTTGGAGAGGAATTGGCGACATGGATTTCTGTCAAAATGCCATTTTTATTCCGTGGTCCTTTATCGAAGCATCGCCCGATTGAAGCTAAAGATGTAGCTAGAGCTATGTTTGTTCTTGCACAACAAAGTCATCACGGGAATTTTACGTATACTTCGGAAGAATTAAGGGTTTTGTCGAAGAAACAAGTTTAAATGTAACGTATGTAGGTAATAGTTTCATATCTCTTTATAAGGAGGAGTTATATGGGATATGAAACTCGAATGGACAGGCTTACGGAGTTTTCTTGTGAACAAGGGGTTATTACGATTTACTTAAACACAGTACAAGAGGACCAATGGAGAATCCGTTTGAAAAACGGTCTGAAAAAGCTAGAACAGTATATTCAACTTAGTGGCAATGAAGAGGAAGTAAAGCATTTCAAAAAAGTGAAGAAAAAAGTAGCTGCTAAAATTAAAGGACATAAAACAAAAATGGAACGGGGATTACTCTTGTTTGCCTCTGCTGATGGAAGATTATTAGATATGAAAACAATACCGATTGAGGTAGATACAGAATTTCATTGGGAAGAGAAACCGGTATTAGACCAGATGAAGCTTATTGATGAAAATTACCCGCGGACTGGCATCATAGTTGTGCAGCAGCATGATGTTCTTGCGTTAGATGTTGACTTGGGAGAAGTATTAGATGAAATGCATTATTCGTATGAAATTGAAGAAGATGAGTGGAGACGATACGAAGGTGTGGCTGCAACAGAAAGAATGGCATCCGGTACAAACCAAACAGACAAAGTAGACGAACGGCGCTTGGTAAATCAGAAAAGATGGATTAAGGGGATTCTACCGATCATAGAGCAACAAGCCAAACTGAAAAAGTGGACAAACATATATATTGTAGGTACCGGTGAAATAGCAAGAACCGTTAATCAACATTTAAATAAGAAAGTACAAAAATATATCCCAAAGAATCTATTTCCGAAAAAGAATCAAGAGATCGTAAAGGAAGTGTTATCTTAAATATAACATTGGACAACGGTGTGTCAGGTTCCTTAAATCTGACACCGTTGTTTTTTTCTGGCTGATATAAATGCGTGACATATGTATCTGATATTAGTAAAATATAAAAAGGATTTTAAAGGGAGTGTTATGATGATTTTTACAATGAAAGAAAATGGTTTTGAAACTGAAGTGGAATTTGGAAAACTTACGGTTTCAGGTAATGAACAATTTGGGTTTCGTCCATACCAATTACTTGTTTCTTCTATTGCTGTTTGTAGTGGTGGTGTTTTACGTAAGGTATTAGATAAAAAGCGTATTTCTTTTTCTGATATTAAAGTGACAGCGGATGTAACTAGAAATGAAGCTGGAGCTCAAGAGATTCAAAGCATTCACATGCACTTTCTGATTACTGGACAAAATCTTGATGAGAAGAAAATTGAGAAATCATTAGAGGTTACTCGTAAGAATTGTTCGATGGTGCAATCTGTTAAAGACAGTATTAAGATTACAGAGTCCTTTGAAATAGTTGAAGGCTAACTTCTGGGATTAATTTCTTGGTAATAAAGTATTGCATTTTGTGAACAAAACAAATATAATAAATTTTGTCGCTAAAAACGACTGAAACAAACATATTAAATTTCCTCTTTTATTTTTTAGCTACATCGGCTATAATAAAGTAGTTGTCGAATTGAGAAAAAAAGTTTTTGAAAAAAGTTCTTGCTTTCGACATTGAGATTTGATATAATAAATTTTGTCGCTGTTAACAAACGGTGATGAAAATAGCTCTTTGAAAACTGAACAGAACAAAGCCAAGCGAAAGAGATACATGATATCTCGTCAATTGCCAGTAATGGCAAACAAGTTGCGAAAGCAACACTTTTAAGAGCTTAATCAACTCACTTTTATGGAGAGTTTGATCCTGGCTCAGGACGAACGCTGGCGGCGTGCCTAATACATGCAAGTCGAGCGGACTGTTTAAAAGCTTGCTTTTAAACAGTTAGCGGCGGACGGGTGAGTAACACGTGGGCAACCTGCCCTGTAGACTGGGATAACACCGAGAAATCGGTGCTAATACCGGATAACTTTGAGGTCACATGACCTCAAATTAAAAGATGGCTCCGGCTATCACTACAGGATGGGCCCGCGGCGCATTAGCTAGTTGGTAGGGTAACGGCCTACCAAGGCGACGATGCGTAGCCGACCTGAGAGGGTGATCGGCCACACTGGGACTGAGACACGGCCCAGACTCCTACGGGAGGCAGCAGTAGGGAATCTTCCGCAATGGACGAAAGTCTGACGGAGCAACGCCGCGTGAACGATGAAGGCCTTCGGGTCGTAAAGTTCTGTTGTTAGGGAAGAACAAGTGCCGTTCGAATAGGTCGGCACCTTGACGGTACCTAACCAGAAAGCCACGGCTAACTACGTGCCAGCAGCCGCGGTAATACGTAGGTGGCAAGCGTTGTCCGGAATTATTGGGCGTAAAGCGCGCGCAGGCGGTCTTTTAAGTCTGATGTGAAAGCCCACGGCTCAACCGTGGAGGGTCATTGGAAACTGGGAGACTTGAGTGCAGAAGAGGAGAGTGGAATTCCACGTGTAGCGGTGAAATGCGTAGATATGTGGAGGAACACCAGTGGCGAAGGCGACTCTCTGGTCTGTAACTGACGCTGAGGCGCGAAAGCGTGGGGAGCAAACAGGATTAGATACCCTGGTAGTCCACGCCGTAAACGATGAGTGCTAGGTGTTAGGGGTTTCGATGCCCTTAGTGCCGAAGTTAACACAGTAAGCACTCCGCCTGGGGAGTACGGCCGCAAGGCTGAAACTCAAAGGAATTGACGGGGGCCCGCACAAGCAGTGGAGCATGTGGTTTAATTCGAAGCAACGCGAAGAACCTTACCAGGTCTTGACATCCTTTGACCACCCTAGAGATAGGGCTTTCCCCTTCGGGGGACAAAGTGACAGGTGGTGCATGGTTGTCGTCAGCTCGTGTCGTGAGATGTTGGGTTAAGTCCCGCAACGAGCGCAACCCTTGATCTTAGTTGCCAGCATTCAGTTGGGCACTCTAAGGTGACTGCCGGTGACAAACCGGAGGAAGGTGGGGATGACGTCAAATCATCATGCCCCTTATGACCTGGGCTACACACGTGCTACAATGGATGGTACAAAGGGCTGCAAAACCGCGAGGTTGAGCGAATCCCATAAAACCATTCTCAGTTCGGATTGTAGGCTGCAACTCGCCTACATGAAGCCGGAATTGCTAGTAATCGCGGATCAGCATGCCGCGGTGAATACGTTCCCGGGCCTTGTACACACCGCCCGTCACACCACGAGAGTTTGTAACACCCGAAGTCGGTGAGGTAACCTTTTAGGAGCCAGCCGCCTAAGGTGGGACAGATGATTGGGGTGAAGTCGTAACAAGGTAGCCGTATCGGAAGGTGCGGCTGGATCACCTCCTTTCTATGGAGTAATACTCTAGTCGAAGTTCAAACCTTGTGTTTGAACTATAGCTTGCGCTTTGTTCGTTCAGTTTTGAGGGAGTTATCTCTCAATGGGATCTTTGAAAACTAGATAGTAATGCATTGAAATTGAAGTTTTACCGGATCGACATCTATTGATGTTGAGAAGAGAGAACTGAGATAGTCAAGAATTCTTCAATCGTCTTATGTCAATCTATTGATTGACAACGTTAATCTTTGATTAACATTTCTAATGGTTAAGTTAGAAAGGGCGCACGGTGAATGCCTTGGCACTAGGAGCCGACGAAGGACGGGACGAACACCGATATGCCTCGGGGAGCTGTAAGTAAGCTTTGATCCGGGGATTTCCGAATGGGGGAACCCACCATCCGTAATGGGATGGTATCCATATCTGAATACATAGGATATGTGAAGGCAGACCTGGGGAACTGAAACATCTAAGTACCCAGAGGAAGAGAAAGCAAATGCGATTTCCTGAGTAGCGGCGAGCGAAACGGAAACAGCCCAAACCAAGAAGCTTGCTTCTTGGGGTTGTAGGACACTCTATACGGAGTCAGAAAAGAACGGGGTAGATGAAGCGGTCTGGAAAGACTGGCCAAAGAAGGTAACAGCCCTGTAGTCAAAACTTCGTTCTCTCCAGAGTGGATCCTGAGTACGGCGGGACACGTGAAACCCCGTCGGAATCCGGGAGGACCATCTCCCAAGGCTAAATACTCCCTAGTGACCGATAGTGAACCAGTACCGTGAGGGAAAGGTGAAAAGCACCCCGGGAGGGGAGTGAAATAGATCCTGAAACCGTGTGCCTACAAGTAGTTGGAGCCCGTTAATGGGTGACAGCGTGCCTTTTGTAGAATGAACCGGCGAGTTACGATTACGTGCAAGGTTAAGCTGATGAGGCGGAGCCGTAGCGAAAGCGAGTCTGAATAGGGCGAGTTAGTACGTGGTCGTAGACCCGAAACCGTGTGATCTACCCATGTCCAGGGTGAAGTTCAGGTAACACTGAATGGAGGCCCGAACCCACGCGTGTTGAAAAACGCGGGGATGAGGTGTGGGTAGGGGTGAAATGCCAATCGAACTCGGAGATAGCTGGTTCTCCCCGAAATAGCTTTAGGGCTAGCCTCGAGGGAAGAGTATTGGAGGTAGAGCACTGATTGGACTAGGGGTCCCCACAGGATTACCGAATTCAGTCAAACTCCGAATGCCAAATACTTATCCTCGGGAGTCAGACTGCGAGTGCTAAGATCCGTAGTCAAGAGGGAAACAGCCCAGACCATCAGCTAAGGTCCCAAAGTATACGTTAAGTGGAAAAGGATGTGGAGTTGCACAGACAACCAGGATGTTGGCTTAGAAGCAGCCACCATTTAAAGAGTGCGTAATAGCTCACTGGTCGAGTGACTCTGCGCCGAAAATGTACCGGGGCTAAACGTATCACCGAAGCTATGGATTGTCCTAACGGACAGTGGTAGGGGAGCGTTCTGCGTGCAGCGAAGTCAGACCGAGAGGACTGGTGGAGCGCGTAGAAGTGAGAATGCCGGTATGAGTAGCGAAAAGAGGGGTGAGAATCCCCTCCGTCGAAAGCCCAAGGTTTCCTGAGGAAGGCTCGTCCGCTCAGGGTAAGTCGGGACCTAAGCCGAGGCCGAAAGGCGTAGGCGATGGACAACAGGTTGAAATTCCTGTACCACCTCCTCACCGTTTGAGTAATGGGGGGACGCAGTAAGGTAGGGTAAGCGCACTGATGGATATGTGCGTCTAAGCAGTTAGGCTGGTGAATAGGCAAATCCGTTCACCATGAAGGCTGAGCTGTGATAGCGAGGGAAATTAAGTACCGAAGTTCCTGATCCTACACTGCCAAGAAAAGCCTCTAGCGAGGTGAGAGGTGCCCGTACCGTAAACCGACACAGGTAGGCGAGAAGAGAATTCTAAGACGCTCGGGAGAACTCTCGTTAAGGAACTCGGCAAAATGACCCCGTAACTTCGGGAGAAGGGGTGCTCTGATAGGGTGCAAGCCCGAGAGAGCCGCAGTGAAAAGATCCAAGCGACTGTTTAGCAAAAACACAGGTCTCTGCGAAGCCGTAAGGCGAAGTATAGGGGCTGACACCTGCCCGGTGCTGGAAGGTTAAGAGGAGGGGTTAGCCGCAAGGCGAAGCTCTGAATTGAAGCCCCAGTAAACGGCGGCCGTAACTATAACGGTCCTAAGGTAGCGAAATTCCTTGTCGGGTAAGTTCCGACCCGCACGAATGGTGTAACGATTTGGATACTGTCTCAACGAGAGACCCGGTGAAATTATATTACCTGTGAAGATGCAGGTTACCCGCGACAGGACGGAAAGACCCCATGGAGCTTTACTGTAGCTTGATATTGGATTTTGGTACAGTTTGTACAGGATAGGTAGGAGCCTTGGAAGCCGGAGCGCTAGCTTCGGTGGAGGCGTCGGTGGGATACTACCCTGACTGTACTGAAATTCTAACCTCGAGCCGTGATCCGGTTCAGGGACAGTGTCAGGTGGGCAGTTTGACTGGGGCGGTCGCCTCCTAAACAGTAACGGAGGCGCCCAAAGGTTCCCTCAGAATGGTTGGAAATCATTCGAAGAGTGCAAAGGCATAAGGGAGCTTGACTGCGAGACCTACAAGTCGAGCAGGGACGAAAGTCGGGCTTAGTGATCCGGTGGTTCCGCATGGAAGGGCCATCGCTCAACGGATAAAAGCTACCCTGGGGATAACAGGCTTATCTCCCCCAAGAGTCCACATCGACGGGGAGGTTTGGCACCTCGATGTCGGCTCATCGCATCCTGGGGCTGAAGTAGGTCCCAAGGGTTGGGCTGTTCGCCCATTAAAGCGGTACGCGAGCTGGGTTCAGAACGTCGTGAGACAGTTCGGTCCCTATCCGTCGCGGGCGCAGGAAATTTGAGAGGAGCTGTCCTTAGTACGAGAGGACCGGGATGGACACACCGCTGGTGTACCAGTTGTTCCGCCAGGAGCATAGCTGGGTAGCTACGTGTGGACGGGATAAGCGCTGAAAGCATCTAAGCGTGAAGCCCCCCTCAAGATGAGATTTCCCATGGAGTTAATCCAGTAAGACCCCTTAGAGATGATGAGGTTGATAGGTCTCGGGTGGAAGCGTGGTGACACGTGGAGCTGAGAGATACTAATCGGTCGAGGACTTATCCTATAAATAAGACGAAGATTGACTACAATGCATACTATCTAGTTTTGAGAGATCACGTAAGTGATGTTTCAACTAAATAAGTCTAGTGGCGATAGCGAAGAGGTCACACCCGTTCCCATGCCGAACACGGAAGTTAAGCTCTTCAGCGCCGATGGTAGTTGGGGGCTTCCCCCTGTGAGAGTAGGACGTTGCTAGGCTTTTTTAGAAATTAATATTTGTAGGGGGCCTTAGCTCAGCTGGGAGAGCGCCTGCCTTGCACGCAGGAGGTCAGCGGTTCGATCCCGCTAGGCTCCACCATATTTTTATGCGGAGGAATACCCAAGTCCGGCTGAAGGGATCGGTCTTGAAAACCGACAGGCGGGTTAAACCGCGCGGGGGTTCGAATCCCTCTTCCTCCGCCATATTCATACTTCAGCAACTAAGCATTACAAGAAGAGGAAGAGACACAAGCTCTTTGAAGAAATAACATCGTCTATTTACTTTCATACCATCGCGGGGTGGAGCAGTCTGGTAGCTCGTCGGGCTCATAACCCGAAGGTCGTAGGTTCAAATCCTGCCCCCGCAACCAAACATTTTTTTATTTAGCAAGTGGTCCCGTGGTGTAGCGGTTAACATGCCTGCCTGTCACGCAGGAGATCGCCGGTTCGATCCCGGTCGGGACCGCCATTTTTTTTGGCTCGGTAGCTCAGTCGGTAGAGCAATGGACTGAAAATCCATGTGTCGGCGGTTCGATTCCGTCCCGAGCCACCATTTATTCCGGAGGGGTAGCGAAGTGGCTAAACGCGGCGGACTGTAAATCCGCTCCTTAGGGTTCGGCGGTTCGAATCCGTCCCCCTCCACCATTTAACTATAGGGGCATAGTTTAAAGGTAGAACTACGGTCTCCAAAACCGTCAGTGTGGGTTCAATTCCTACTGCCCCTGCCAACAAACAAATATGGCGGCTGTGGCGAAGTGGTTAACGCACCGGATTGTGGCTCCGGCATTCGTGGGTTCGATTCCCATCAGTCGCCCCATAATTATAATTATATTGGGCTATAGCCAAGCGGTAAGGCAACGGACTTTGACTCCGTCATGCGCTGGTTCGAATCCAGCTAGCCCAGCCATTTTGCGGAAGTAGTTCAGTGGTAGAACACCACCTTGCCAAGGTGGGGGTCGCGGGTTCGAATCCCGTCTTCCGCTCCAGATAGGTCTCAAATTTAATACCTATTAGTCTTTTTGTAATATGCCGGGGTGGTGGAATTGGCAGACACACAGGACTTAAAATCCTGCGGTAGGTGACTATCGTGCCGGTTCAAGTCCGGCCCTCGGTACCATATTTACTACACGGTATTAACAACTTGCTAATATGCGACGAGAAAGCATACTTCGAAGCTTTCGCTAGTAGACGCAGGAGCAAATAACTTGGATTTCTTCATCGCAGTTTTGCGACGAGGAAGCTAACTGCGAAGCATCAGCTAGAAGACACAGGAGCACCATATGTTGTTAAGCTTCTACGCAAGTATGCTTTGTGTATATATAGGTACCATAGAAAGTCTTATTTTTTTGTTTGCGCCCGTAGCTCAATTGGATAGAGCGTTTGACTACGGATCAAAAGGTTAGGGGTTCGACTCCTCTCGGGCGCGCCATTTTAATTCAAATTAATGTCGGGAAGTGGCTCAGCTTGGTAGAGCACCTGGTTTGGGACCAGGGGGTCGCAGGTTCAAATCCTGTCTTCCCGACCATTTTATATGTGAGGGCCTATAGCTCAGCTGGTTAGAGCGCACGCCTGATAAGCGTGAGGTCGATGGTTCGAGTCCATTTAGGCCCACCATATTCCACAGTAGCTCAGTTGGTAGAGCAATCGGCTGTTAACCGATCGGTCGCAGGTTCGAGTCCTGCCTGTGGAGCCAAAAGATGGCCCGTTGGTCAAGCGGTTAAGACACCGCCCTTTCACGGCGGTAACACGGGTTCGAATCCCGTACGGGTCACCAATATCACTGAAATTACATTTTCGATATACTTCTTGGAAAATGTGAAGAGGAAGAAACAGGGTTCAACATTGAACTTGCTTCATCAATACTACGGAGGATTAGCTCAGCTGGGAGAGCACCTGCCTTACAAGCAGGGGGTCGGCGGTTCGATCCCGTCATCCTCCACCATATATGCCGGCCTAGCTCAATTGGTAGAGCAACTGACTTGTAATCAGTAGGTTGGGGGTTCAAGTCCTCTGGCCGGCACTCTTGAGTTCCATAATATATCAAGAGCCATTAGCTCAGTTGGTAGAGACGAGCCAGTCATCTATGAGTGAGCCACGAGTTGTCTCGACGCAAGAAACTTCGAAGGTTGGCAAGTAGAGGAAGAGACACAGGATGAGTTACTTCATCAACACATCGAGAGCCATTAGCTCAGTTGGTAGAGCATCTGACTTTTAATCAGAGGGTCGAAGGTTCGAATCCTTCATGGCTCACCATTTTAAGGTATTTTAAGAAAATACCACTACGCGGGTGTGGCGGAATTGGCAGACGCGCTAGACTTAGGATCTAGTGTCTTATGACGTGGGGGTTCGACTCCCTTCACCCGCATTTTAATCTAAAGAGAAGCTGCTATTTATTAGTAGCTTCTTTTGTTTTTCATCCAACAAGAAAAGACCTTTACTTCAAAAAGCATAAACCATACTATATCTGTTGACATAGAAGTCTTATCAACATACGATCGTTGTAATCGATTACGTATGGAAAAGAGGATGAAGAATGGCTACGATTCAAGAAGTGGCAAAGTTAGCTGGCGTTTCAGTGGCTACGGTGTCACGTGTGATAAATAACAATACAACCGTATCCCCAAAGTCTAGAGAAAAAGTGGAAACTGCGATTAAAGAATTAAATTATGAACCCAATTTGCTTGGACGAAATTTAAGATGTTCAGAAAGTCGATTGCTGCTTGTGATAATTCCTTCGATTGACAACCCCTTTTATATTAAGATTATAAACGGGATCGAGGAAGTAGCTAGAAATATGAAATATAGCATTATGCTATGTGCCAATTCTAGCCCTGAACGAGAAAGCCTCTATTTTGACATGCTTAAGCAAAGATTGGCTGATGGGATTATACTGATGGACCCAAGAGTGAATATGGAGAGATTAACGAGTTTATCAGAAAGTTATCCTATTGTACAATGCAGTGAATATATTGCAATCGAAAGCATTCCCTATGTCAGAATTGATAATGAAATAGCCTCATATAATGCGGTTACTCATCTTTTATCTCTAGGTCATACTGACATTGCTTTGATTAATACAGATGATAGGTTTATCTATGCTAAGCATAGAAAACAAGGATATTTACGGGCTTTATCTGAATATGGAATAGAAGTGAATGAAGATTGGTTAATTACTGCGGATAATCATAATTTTGAAGACGGGAAAAAGGCTGTAAAAAAGGTATTGCAGTTAGAAAAAAAACCAACTGCTATTTTTGCTATTTCAGATACTCTTGCAATTGGGGTATTAAAACAAATTCAAGATTCCGGTCTCCGTGTTCCGGATGACATAGCGGTTGTAGGATTTGATGGTATTTCTTTTTCAGAAATGACAAACCCTGCGTTAACGACTGTTTCTCAACCGATGTATCAAATGGGAGTAGAAGCAGCAACAATGCTAATTGAAAAAATTCAGAGTATCCCTGTTACGAGTAGAATTGTTAAGCATGATCTCGTTGTGAGGGAATCGACAATAGGAAAAAAGATTAAGTAGTAAAAGCAGAAGCGTTTGAAAGTGGGAGAGTCATGTATAGTCCTCTAAAAATCCCATTTCTTTATTCTTTTCAATTTCGTTAGATGCCTCTATACTAGATTAATTGGTGTCATCATAAGGGAGTGACAAATGAGCGAAAAGAAGCAGATTGATTTTACAACAGGTCGCATTTCAAGAAAAATGTTGTTATTTTCTTGGCCTATTTTCTTCGCAAATTTACTGCAAACCTCCTATCAATTTATCGATAGTCTTTGGGTTGGAAATTTACTAGGTGCCGGTGCACTTGGAGCAATTTCGATATCAGCTACAGTCATATTTACAATCCTTTCATTTATTATTGGTGTAAACGGTGCAAGTTTGACCATATTATCTCAATACCGTGGAGCAAAGGATGAAGAGGGATTAAAAAAAGCGTTAAATGCCTTTGTCTTTGTATTGGGTACGATGACGTTGGTGCTTAGTCTTGTTGGTTTTCTGTTTGCTGGACCTATCCTATCTTTTTTAGGAACTCCAGATTCAATATATCCGGTGGCGTTATCTTATTTACAGATTAATTTTATCGGCATCTTGTTCTTATTTGGGTATAACTTTATTGGAACAGTGCTTCGCGCGATGGGCGATAGTAAAACTCCAGTACGCTTTGTTCTTATCGCTGTCATTTTAAATACAGTACTAGATCCGCTTTTTATTGCTGGTTTTAATATGGGCATTGAAGGAGCGGCACTAGCTACCATCGTTTCGCAAGGGATTGCTTTTATATATGGCTTGTGGTTTTCAATTCGTAAGGCAGACGTTCCGTTTTCGAAACCACAACTCCCAAGTAAACTTCAATTTATACAGTTGTTTAAATTAGGCCTTCCATCTGGATTGTCGATGATGGCAATTTCCGGTGGTGTGATGGCGATTATGGGAGTTGTGGCTACATTTGGTGAAGAAGTTGTAGCTGGATTTGGTGCAGCTCAGCGAATTGATAGCCTAATTATGCTGCCTGCAATGACATTAGGTTCAGCGGTCAATAGCATGGCCGGACAAAACATAGGAGCGAATCAGTGGCGTAGGGTTTCAGAAATTACAAAGAATGGAATATATTTAATTCTTTCGGTCACTCTCCTAATCAGTACGATTGCTTTTATATGGTCACGATTTTTTATAAGTTTGTTTATAGATGACCCAGAAACGATAGAGTTTGGAGCTTCTTATTTAAGGACCGTTGCGTTTTTCTATCCGTTCCTTGGGATTAATTTTGTCTTAAATGGAATTGTTCGAGCTGCTGGAGCTATGGTTCCCGTCTTAGTTCTGAACATAATTTCATTCTGGTTATTACGCTATCCGCTAACGTATTTATTTGCGAAATGGTACGGTGAGCAAGGCATAGCCTTAGGTATGGGAGTTAGTTTCATTATTAGCAGTTTCATCGCCAGTGGGTATTACCTGTTTGGAAAGTGGCGAAAAAAAGTGGTTATTAATGAAAAAAGCTAAGCTTGATCGGCTCTTGGAGTAATCAGATGTTTTTTGTCCTTAACCTCACGAAATAATGGATCATTCTTTGTTGTAACAATTTGAGGTGGTTTAGGTCCATCTGGAAATGTATTATGAATGTACTCAATAAGGACTTGAATATCTTGCTTAGTAGCAGGTTGTTTTTCTTCCTGTAAGACAAATCCTAATTGGCCACTAGGTTAGATGGTAGCCCATTTTACATCAGCAATCTGTTGAATATTGGCTTGGCGAAGTCGAATTTCAAGCTGGTCATAAGATAGTCTTATCTTTTTTAAGTTATGGTGTTGGGCTATCCCATTTTCAATGATAAGAACGGACTTTCCAGAAAAAAAGGTTTCCACCTTATCATATTTTAGTTGAAGAAGTTCAACAAATACTAGTGTGAGTACTAAAAGTAGAGCAATAACGAATGTAATCCAAATATTACGATTACTGACAGGCTGAATCATAATCGTACCAATTGAAATCATGATGACGGTTTGTGAAACGGTTAATTGAGATATTGATTTTCTTCCACCAATACGGAGAATCACAATTCCAACAAACACAATTAAAACAGCTTTCCATATAAAATGTAAATCCATAACTGTCATCCTCCATCCCAGAGTCTCTTTTCTTAGAGTGATATGGAGAGAGGAAAATTATACAACTACAACAAAGAGAGAGTGAAGAGATTGAATACAAATGTCCGAAGAGGAATTAGTTTTGTGCTTGGCCTATTTATTATTGCATCTGGCGTCTCGTTAACGATAAAAGCTAATATAGGAGTAGGAGGCTGGGATGCGTTTAACGTAGGCTTAGCCAATAAGTTTGGATTAACGGTTGGTACATGGGTAATTATTGTAAGTATTTCATTAATCATCATTAATGCATTATTGCTACGGAAAAGACCAGAATTCGAGTCATTGGTCACTTCCTTTTTAATTGGTTACTTTATTGATTTTTGGTTGCTTCTTGTATTACGACATCTTGAAATTGGGTATTTACCTATGCAAATCGTTGCTTTCTTAATTGGATTAGTCCTTATTTCAATCGGTGCTGCCTCTTATTTACAAGCACGGTTTGCCCCGATTCCTGTAGATGGGTTGATGCTAGCGTTTCGTTCGTTGTTTGGCCTTAGTATAATGATGGCCAAAATGGTGACAGAAATCATCGCCGTCATTCTAGCACTTATCGTAGCAGGGCCAATTGGGTTAGGAACGATTTTAGTCGCGTTTCTAATCGGACCGCTCATTCAATTCTGGTATACCAAAATCGAAAAGATTGTCTATCACCAGGTCGAGAATAACCCAGCTTAAAGAGCGAATCACTGAGGTAAGGTCTAAAGTCAAAATATCAAATGACAAAGGAAACGCAGGGGTTTTCAAATATGAAATCACTTGCGTTTTTTATTGGTCTTAGAGAACATAAAAAAAACAGGCCCTATATAAAGAGCCTGTTAGTATAAACGATTTAAGATTAAGAAGCTTTTTGAACGTTAGCAGCTTGAGCTCCACGAGCACCTTGCTCAACGTCAAACGTTACAGGTTGACCTTCGTCTAATGATTTGAAACCTTCACTTTGGATTGCAGAGAAATGTACGAAAACATCGTCTCCATTTTCACGTTCGATAAAGCCAAAACCTTTTTCTGCATTAAACCATTTTACTGTACCTTTTTCCATTTTTGTTTCCTCCTAGTGCATTACCGCACATTGTATTACTACCCTTGCCCAAAGTGTTTATCAAGACGAAAAGACGATATCAATGTATGCCTTTACACCGAACAAAAATAATTCTTCTATATCATAACAGAAAATAGAAAAAATTGCAATTGATTGGAAAATGATGAAAAGATAAAACCACAAGCAATAGAAAAAAGCTATGCTATACAAAAAGGTAAAGGTGTAATTAGTGTAATTAATTGTGGGGAAATGAAAAATATAAAGAGAAAAGTGGATATTTTTTTCAAACTTCGAAAAAAATAAGAGTACAATGTTATGAATTTTGAGGAGGTACAGAATGAAAAAGGTATCCATTAGCTTTTTTATCTTTTTATTGTTTTTCCTGCCACTCCAAGGCTTTGCTGAGGAGGATATAAAGAAAGAAAAGAAAAACGAGATTCCGGATTTTGTCCTAAGTATTTCAAAAGAAAATACGTATCCTAACCCAACACAGGACTTACCTTACTTACAACCTAGTGAGTTGACACAAGGATTGTTGGATTCAGCTAATGAAAAAATTGAAAACCCAGAGCTTATACGAATATTGAATGAATCGACAATAAGCTTAGCAAAGACAGCGCCACTGTTTAGAGCAAACATCTATTTAGGGGAGTGGCCGCTTTCTTACAAATCGAACGAAACTAATGTAAACTGGGAATATAAGCAAATCAATACGAACTTTTTAGATAACAGAGGTGGCAAAGCACCAAAGCAGTTATCCTTTAATCAAGAGCAACAAAAGAAAGTAACAGGTGGCTTAACCGCTGAGCTACCACATAGCGATGAAGTCAAAAAAATGATGATGATTAAAGCAGCTGAGAACACAGGATTACCACTTGCCTTTGAAACGAACATTGGCTATGGGACAAAAAAGGACAGAGTCTATAATGTACAACCTAAGAACGTAGGTTACTTATATGCCTATGTCCCAGCGGCCAATGAAAAAGGACAAGTGACTTACGGTGAAGTATATTTAACCGTTAAGTTCGGTAAGATTAAGCTAGAAGTTAAAAACGTAACGCAACAAGGAATAGGAGCATGGGTACCTGTTCAAGATTACCTTGCTTTTAAATTCAATTCAGCAAATCATCCTAGATAATTAAATGACAGAAGGCTTTCTATCTGAAAAGGTAGAGGGTCTCTTTTTGTGTGGGATAGAAGGATTTTAATTCTTAATAGGAGAATTAACACAAGATGTTAAAGGAGAGAGCGCACGTATGAAATTCCTATCAGGAAAAAAGATTCTATTTTTTAGTTTAACCATACTAGCAGTTGTGTTTATAGTTAAGTATGACCAAATAGCAAAACAGGAAGAACGGATTTACGAGATACTTGCTGAGAATGGTTTCAAACAAATTCTTCATCAGGAAGAAACGAAGAATGGGGTTGTCGTGTTTTATATACCGGATATCAAAACAGACAATGACCATGAAACCGTATCAGACCTAAGCGCCATCTATATTGAAAGAACATGGTTTGGTTGGAAAGGAACTATCGACAGAGGGGGATATTCCACAAGTGTAGACCGTGCAATCACGAGTCAGTATTTAGGTCGCTCAGGTAAATCCAAGAACTCGCCTTTTCCACTTCTATTTGGGGAGATTCATCAGCCTGAGATTTCAACGATACAAGTCGTAAACAAGGGAAATGAGAGGATAGATGAAGCTAAAGTGATAACAACGGACAATAATACGATATGGTTTTTATTTATAGATGAGAATATACGTGAAATAAGTATTCAAGGTCTAGATGTAAATGGCAACTTGATAAAAGAAGCAGGGGTTAACTAGTAAAAAGAAGTAGAGAGTTTACTATCCCGTATTTAAGACCCGTTAAGTTATTGCTAATACCTTGAAATATAAAGATTAAAATAATGACAGTCATTACATGTAGTCCAATTTTAACTATGCTTTTAATGAGCGTTTTTACTGTAAAAGGAAAAAATGAAAATAATAATTGAAATAAGACAACGAATATAAACCAAAGTGAAAAAAATGTTGTACTTAAACTAGAGTGTAATGCCATGACAACGCTAAAATAAGCAGTCACCATACTATTTATAATAAATATTAGTACGTTGTATGTGTTAATATACTGTTTCATAATTCTCCTCGTTAATAGTCAGATAAGTGATACTTTATTATATAATAAAAATTGGATTGTACTAGTTAAAGGAATAAGTATTTAGTTTAAGTAATACATACAAACATTAAGGGAAATATCTGGTATAAAAATTGATGATGATTTTATCTATTAATAGATGCCTTTTAAATATAACTAAGCAAATCATCCAAGACAAAACAATTAAAAAAGCGACTTCTTTATTCAGACAAAGATGGTCGTTTTTTTTGTGTGGATGAAGAACGCTTTTGAGTATGAGATTATGGAAAAGGTCGTTCATAATGGAGATGAAGGCCCCAAGGGATAAGGACCAATAGAGAAAGGTCGTTCATAGAGGAGATGAAGGCCCAAAGGAAGAAGGAATCCGAGGAAAAGGTCGTTCATAGTGGAGATGAAGGCCCGAAGGAAGAAGGACCCCGAGGAAAAGGAAGTTCATAGGGGAGATGAAGGCCCAAAGGTAGAAGAAATCCAGGAGAAAGGTCGTTCATAGGGGAGATGAAGGCCCAAAGGAAGAAGGAACCTCAGGAAAAAGTCGTTCATAGAAGAGATGAAACCTCAAAAGAAGAATGTACCAACTAAAACATCACCATTCCAAAGATAAAAGACGCACTGGATGGTTTCCAATGCGTCTTTTATTTATATCCTTGATTTTCTTGTTATAAAATCGATATCCTGATAATATGCGTCCTTCACTAAGATGTTAGGTCCTAAGCATTGTACAGCTGGGCAGTGACAGCTTAAGCTTTGTGCTAGAGTAGAAGTACTCCATTTTTCATAAGCAGAAAGAAGTGTGTTCTCTTGAATGTTACCAAGGGATGGGGCATCACCAAAGTCGGTGACAATGATACTTCCATCAAAGATATTGACATTCAATCGACTTCTGCCATCAGGATCATTTCTGACCGTGACATTCTTTTCTTGATATAGACGAGTAAGAAGCTTACGGTCGTCCTCATGATCGCTACAAGCATAAAATGGAAGTGTACCAAACAACATCCATATGTTTGGATCACGATTATCAAGTAGGCGATTAATTCCCTCTCTGATTTCCTCTAATGATGCAACTTCTAATGTACTTGCAAAGTCACTTGGGTACATAGGATGCACTTCGTGTCGTTGACATCCCATTTCAACAATTTGTTGATGAATTTTTTCTAAGTGTGGCAATGTCCTTTTATTAATCATGGTTTCCGCTGATACAATGACACCAGCCTTTGTTAACGCCTTCGCATTTTCGACCATACGATAAAAATAGGCAGCTCGTTGCTCATACGTTGGTTTTTTCTCCATAACCGCAAATCCAATATCAACAAAATCATCAACGCTACCATAGTTATGAGAAATATGAAGGACATCAAGGTACGGGACTATTTTTTCATAGCGCCCTAAATCTAATGTTAAATTTGAATTTATTTGTGTACGAACGCCTCTTTCATGGGCATACTTCAAAAGGGGAACGACATAATTGTCGACCGACTTCAATGAAAGCATCGGTTCCCCACCAGTAATGCTAAGTGCGCGTAGTTGTGGAACCTCATCTAACCGTTTTAGCAGTAAATCAAGCGGGAGTGCATGTGGGTCCTTCGGCTGTAACGTATAGCCAACGGCACAGTGCTCACAACGCATATTGCAAATTGTTGTTGTGGTAAATTCCACATTCGTTAGAGTAGGCTTTCCATATTCTTTTATATCAAGATAAGCTTCCCATGGATCATGAGAAGGGGTAATCGGCTGTAACTTATTCTTAATCAACGTGAAAGACTCCTTTTTA
This sequence comes from Bacillus alkalicellulosilyticus, assembly GCF_002019795.1. Taxonomy (GTDB): domain Bacteria; phylum Bacillota; class Bacilli; order Bacillales; family Bacillaceae_F; genus Bacillus_AO; species Bacillus_AO alkalicellulosilyticum. Next base: position 489,181 of record NZ_KV917381.1, read on the forward strand.
ACAAGGTGTTATACGTCCTTTATCATAACGCACTTTTCCGTTTTGAAAAAGAGAAACATTCTGGGTAAAGGCCTAACGCTTGAGCTCTTTTTCAATTTTTGTTACATTAACGAAGAACATGAAAGGAGTTTTACAATGGGTGGAGCAATTCATGGCAAGAAAGAACAAATGGATTATTTGAATAACCGTATTACAATGGTGTTGAATGTCTTAGATGCCATTGACCCTGAAGAAGCAGGCGTTGATGAAATCGACCGTATCATAGATATGTTAGATGAACTTGAATTTAAGTGTAAACAATTTCGTAATTCATGGTCGGAGGAGTGATAACATGCGTCTATACCTCGTTCGTCACGGCGAATCACTTGGCAATGTTCAGGGAATCATTCAAGGTCAGGCTGATTTCCCTCTTTCCCCTCTCGGACAAATTCAAGTCCAACAGCTCGGCAAGCATTTTCAGTCCATTCCTTTTGATTACATATACAGTAGCGATTTAACAAGAGCACAAGAAACTGCACAAGCTATAGCAAGCAACCGGGAGAAAACCATTCATCCTTGGGAGAAGGTTCGTGAAATCTTTTTAGGCCCTCTACAAGGCAAAACGCAACAAGAAATTTTTACTGAATATCCCGAACTCGAAGACCGTGCGTTACTTACGTCAGGGATAGCGGGAACGGAAACCGTTGAGGACATTACAAGCCGTTGTGCGTATGTATGGGACCAAATGACAAAGGCACATCAAGATAATGATGTGGTCATCGTATCCCATGGTGGTTTTATTAGTATTTTTATCATGTATCTTATGTTAGGTAATGATTGGCATCTTCATCACCGTCCGTTTCATATTGGCAATACAGGTATCACCTTAATTGAAGCAAAAGCGGGAAGAAAGCCGGTATTCCACTATATTAACGATACGAGTCACATTCGTACTGAGGAACAAATCTCGTAATCTAGGCATTTATAAAGGTCTTTCGAATCAGCTTAAATGGGCGTATAATAAAACCTATGAGTCAAAAGAAAAAAGGAGTGGAGAGAGTGGAAAAGTTAGTTGAAAGCATGTACAACCTTGTTGTAGAAACATCTACGAATCTACCATATGACGTTCGAAAAGCAGTAGCAGCAGCGAAAGCAAAGGAAAATGCAGGAACGCGTGCAGCTCTTTCTCTAGGAACGATTACAGATAATATTCAAATGGCAGATGAAAAAGTATCACCGATTTGCCAAGATACAGGAATGCCAACATTTGAAATTAAAGTACCAGTTGGTGTCAATCAAATTACATTTAAAAAAGCGATATATGAAGCAATTGAAAAAGCGACAAAAGATGGAAAGCTTCGTCCGAACTCTGTTGATTCGTTAACAGGGGCAAACAGCGGGAACAATCTTGGAGATGGAACGCCTGTTATTCACTTTGAACAATGGGAAGAAGAGTATATCGATGCACGCTTAATTTTAAAAGGTGGCGGCTGTGAGAACAAAAACATTCAGTACAGCTTACCAGCTGAGCTTGAAGGTCTTGGCAGAGCAGGTCGTGATTTGGATGGTATCCGTAAATGTATTATGCACTCAGTTTACCAAGCACAAGGGCAAGGCTGTAGTGCCGGCTTTATCGGTGTAGGTATCGGCGGAGACCGTTCAGCAAGTTACCTTCTTGCCAAAGAACAGCTTTTCCGCACAGTGGATGATGTAAACGATAATCCAGACCTTGCGAAGCTAGAAGACTATGTCATGGAAAACGCCAATAAGCTTGGAATTGGTACAATGGGCTTTGGTGGCGAAGCGACGTTACTAGGCTGTAAAATCGGAGCGATGCACCGCTTACCAGCTAGCTTCTTCGTCTCCGTAGCATATAACTGCTGGGCTTTCCGTCGCTTAGGTGTTCATATTGATCCATCTACAGGTGACATTACAAACTGGTTATATAAAGATGGCGAGAAAATTGATTTTGCTAAAGTCGAAGAAGAAGTTGCTGCGGCTGCAGAAGAGAAGCAAGATGTTCGTGAAGTTGTCCTTCAAGCACCAATTACAGAAGAGCAAATTCGTGAGCTTCGTGTCGGAGACGTTGTAATCTTAAACGGCATGCTTCATACAGGACGCGATGCGATTCACCATCATTTAATGGACCATGACGCACCAATCGACTTAAACGGTCAAGTCATTTATCACTGTGGGCCAGTTATGTTAAAAGATGAAGCGGGCGAATGGCATGTAAAAGCAGCGGGACCAACAACAAGTATTCGTGAGGAACCATACCAAGGTGACATTATGAAAAAATTTGGAATCCGTGCAGTCATCGGAAAAGGTGGAATGGGACCAAAAACGTTGAAAGCACTTGAAGAGCATGGTGGCGTGTACTTAAATGCGATTGGTGGAGCAGCCCAGTATTACGCGAAATGTATTAAAAAAGTTCAAGGTGTCGACCTGATGGAATTTGGTGTTCCAGAAGCGATGTGGCATTTGGAAGTAGAAGGCTTTGCGGCCATCGTCACGATGGATTCACACGGAAACAGCTTGCATGCTGACGTTGATAAATCCTCACTTGAAAAATTAGCTGAATTTAAAGAACGAGTATTTTAATACTAAAAACAAAACGGTGTTAGTTCCTTACCTAGGGGCTAACACCGTTTTTAAATGTTCAGTTTTTAGTCTAAGACTAGTCATGGCCATATATTATATAATGAAGAAAAGGATAGTGAGGGACCGGAGGGAATACATGATAACCGACATTCAGTTAGATAAAGAAGAGAAAAAGGTGGATGCCTTTATAAAACATAAGTATCCAGAGCTGCATCGTACATATAACGAAGTCCTTCCAACGGCTCGATTTATGATTATGGAAAGGCTTGTCAATGCGTTGTTACGTGAGGGCTTTACAGATAGAGACGATGTCTTAAGACAGCTGAATGACAACGGGTACATTGAGCTTTCGGTTGAAGATGGAATAATTCACATCCCGATTGCACGTACATATAGCTATAACCGCTTTGAATTAAAAGGTACTGTCTCCTGGGAGAATTCTATCAATTCGTCTATAGAAATTACTCACCCAAGGGATTTAGTCAATCAATTAGAGCGCTACTTTACAAAACAAGGAGAGCCTTATCCAAATGCGACAGCTTTTTTAGAAGAACTGTCTAACAGCGTTGCCAACATGGGCCTCGTTCTTTTATTTCAAAAAATGATGCAGAATGAATGGAAGGAAAAAAGCCGTCGATATAATTGGCAAACAACAATAGAGCTTGTACAGGACTTGGCAAAGCAAGATGAACTGTTTGATCCAACGCTGTTCTTTGAACAGTTGTGTGTGACGGGCCATCAGCTTCATCCAGGAACAAAGGCGAAAACAGGATTAAGCTATGAAGAATTGGTTCAATACTCAGGAGAATTTGGTAACGTCATTCATTTGAACTTTGTTGCTATCCACAAGGACGTTTGTTATCACAATCCTATACTACATACAGATACATTCCATTCATTTTGGTTTGCGGAATATCCTGAACTAGAACAGGCATTTTTAAAGTGTTGTGAACACCCGAAAGAGTATATGATTGTTCCTGTCCACCCTTGGCAGTACGAACATACATTGAAAGAGCTTTACCCAAATGAAATCGAAAACAAAGACATTCTGTTTATCCCCTATTCCATTGAAGCCATACCAACGTTATCTGTTCGTACTGTTGGCTTACGAACAAAAGAAAAGAAGTATCATATTAAGCTACCGATTAATATCCAAATGACAAGTGCTGTGCGGACTATCTCGCCAAACTCGATTCATAATGGACCCGAGTTGTCGCAGATAGCAAAAGTCATTTTAGTAAAAGAAAGTGAGCTGTCGCAACACTTCCACGTCATTGGAGAAGACAGTGGGCTTCGTTTTATTTCGAAGCTCGAACATGACAACAATGCTTTTCATCGAAATAAAAATTTATCAATGTTACTGAGAAAGAACCCAACCTCACTGTTAGAAGAAGGTGAGGTAGCGATGGTAGCTTGTGCGCTGTACAATGAAGCTCCATTGTCTGAGCAACTGCTTTTATATGAAATGATTGAACACTATAATCAACGAGTTCAATCCTTTACAGAAGAAGAATCGGTCCTCGATTTTTTTACAAAATATATAGCTGTTCTTCTTTCAGGTGTTCTTCCGTTTATGACTCGTTATGGCATCGGGTTAGAAGCGCACTTGCAAAATACGTTGGTTGTTTTTCGAGACTATGAACCTGTTAAAGTTATCGTTCGAGACCTCGGTGGAGTTCGGGTAAATACAACGCGACTAGAAAAGCAAGGCATTAAAGGTCGCTTTTATCCTGGTTCCGCAACGATAGGCACGGAAGATTCGGAAATGCAAAACAAGGTCATCCACACCGTCTTTCAAAGTCAAATCGGCGAATTAACGATGCATCTAGCTAGACGTTATTCTGTAACAGAAGAAGAGCTATGGGAAAAAGTGAAAACGATTTGTCTAGCTATTTTCTCTAAACTAAAAGAGGATGATACGATAGCTAAAGAAGTCGATAAGGACATGAGTATTCTCCTTGGAGAGACGGTCAAAACAAAAGCATTAACTAGGATGAGATTAACGAATGATGTGACAGATTATGCATATATAAGCGTACCCAACCCTCTTTGTAGGTAAGAATGAGAGCAAAGAGGAACTTGCAATAGCTTCACTCGCTACTGCGTAGAGGGTGTGATAAAGGGGGAAAATGCCTTTTGTCACACTCTCTTTTTTTTGCTTTAGAACAGCATATGTAACTTAAATTTCAAACTTCTAAATAATGGAATGTATAAAAAGAGGTTTGAACTTAATCGTTTTGGGATATATATAGATAGGACAATAGTCACATTGCTAAAGAACTACTGATTATTGGGTGAACTCCAATAGTTTTCCTACAAAAAACATAGTGAGAGAGAAAGAGGTAGCAACATCATGAAGTGGAACAATTTAAAAATCAGAAGTAAAATTTTAGTGTTAGTATTTATTGTATCTTTTCTTCCCTTAGTAGGAATTAGTTTTCTACTATACAGTGGAGCAAAGGAAAACCTAACCCAAGAGGTTCTAGATGGAAATATTGCTTTTCTTGAATTAACTACTGCAAAACTCAACAATTATTTCAGAGAACGTGGTGGAGATGGACAGGTATTTGCTGCATCAATGTATGATAAAATAAACAATCTCCATACTCTTGATAAAAACAGTGCGGAGTGGAGAGAACAGTATAACGAAATTCAAGCGATTGGCGATATGGCTCTTGAAGCCTATGAATTTACGAATATATACATTACCGATAACAAAGGTGAAGTGACCTTTGCTACCATTGAAAAAGGGGTGGAAGGGGCTGACATCTCAAGTCGTGATTACTTTGCGGCTGCTTCACAAGGAGAACAGTATTGGTCAGAGATGTTTTACTCTGATTTATATAACACGAATGTAAAGGTGTTATCGACTCCTGTCTTTGCAAACGGTAGTTCAGGTCCATTTATTGGTACTTTTAATATACTGCTAGATTATAAAGCAATATCAGCTCTAGTTCATAATGAGATCCATCGAATTGGGGTTACCGGAGATGCTTATTTAATTAATGAAGATGGCTTATTATATACAGACACGAGATTAGGAGAATATACGGAAAACAGTGCTCTGAACGTAACGATTGATACAAAAGCGATAAATGTATTACGAGAACCAATTATTAATCGAGATTTAAGCTTTGAGTACGCAGGTGTATATCCTGATTATATTGACAATGATGTGTTAGGCGCGGTGGGAACCGTTTTAATTGGAGACCAAGTTCTTGGTTTGGTGATTGAAGTAGATGCAGATGAAGCATTAGCGGCATTAACAAGATTGCGCACATTCGTCATTATTACAGCTGTTGCTACTGTCATCGTCAGTCTACTTCTTGCGATATTAATCGCAGTGAAAATGAGTAATCAACTAAATTATTTAAGAGATGAGTTGAATGACTTAGCTTCCAACGGTGGAGACTTAACGAAAACAATAGATATTATTAGCAAGGATGAAATTGGTGATTTAGCTGCGGCTACAAATAAATTCATTGGCAATGTTCGAGATATTGTCAGTAATGTTATGGATAATTCTGAATATGCAGCGGCCTCATCCCAGCAACTTAATGTAAGTGCTGAAGAAATTGAAATGGTATCAAGTCAAATTGCGTCTACTATCCAAGAAGTGTCTGACGGGGCGCAAAAGCAAAATGACTTAGCGATGGCGACACTCGCTCTTGTTGAACATTCGATGGATGATGTGAATGCTGGACAAGAAAAAGTAACACAAACGGTAACAAACGCAGAAACATCAACCCTTGTAGCTAAAAAAGGGGAACAAGCCATTATTGAGGCCATTCAACAAACAGAAGAAATGAAGAAGACGGTACAATCGGCCTCTCAATCGGTAGCGACCCTTGGAAAGCAATCACAAGAAATTGGTAGTATTATTACGATTATCACAAACATTGCAGAGCAAACGAACTTACTTGCTTTAAATGCTGCAATCGAAGCAGCTCGAGCAGGTGAACACGGGAAAGGGTTTGCGGTTGTAGCTGATGAGGTACGAAAGCTTGCAGAACAGTCAAGTCATTCATCTAAACAAATTACAGACTTAATAAGTAACATTCAAGAAGAAACAACGATGTCGGTACAATTAATGGACGAAAACTTAGTTGCCGTCGAACGACAAGTGACGTTAATAGGTAAAGGTGGAGAATCTCTTAAATCTATCGTCAAGCAAGCAGAAGAAACAGAGCTAGATGCCAAAGCGACGACAGAGATTTTTGAAAGATTACGAGCCAACACAATAAAAGTACTTGAAGCCACTCAAGAGGTATCTTCGATCATTGAAGAAACCGCAGCGTCTGCTCAAGAAGTAGCAGCTGGAGCTGAAGAACAAGCAGCTACAGTTGAAGAAATCACGGCAAGTACTACAGAATTAGTGAAAATGGCAGAAAAACTAAACGATGAAGTGAAAAAATTTACAGTGTAACAAGAGGGTGAGACAAAAGGTTGTATTTTACCTTTTGTCTCACCCTTAAAGCAATGTGCGAAACCGCCACTATCTTTAAAAATCCCTTTGTGAGTGGGTTTCTCACAAAGGGATTTGTGGCGAGTGAAGCCAGTGCAGATGTTTTAGCTAGTTCTGTCCCAGCCCCTTTTTTCTTATGTAGAAGTGATATCGCTCACTGACGAAAGAAGAGTGTTGGATTAAAGTGGTACTAATCATTCTCATACTATTCTGGTAAAGGGGGCTTACAACATGACAAAAACAAAGTTTCCACTTGTATATTCTTGCTCAGGGTGTTCCTCAGCAGCCCAAACCGCCAATCAAATTGCGATAAAGATGGACCGTGAGAAGGTCGCGGAAATGTCATGCATCGCAGGAGTCGGGGGTGATGTCAAACCGCTTGTTAAGGTAGCTCAATCAGGTCGTCCGATAATCGCCATTGATGGATGTCCACTCGCTTGTAGCAAAAGCTGCTTAGCAAGGCACGATGTGGAGCCAACTTATTACTTTGATTTATCAGGTTTTTCAGTGCCGAAACGAAAAGGTGAAGACCCAAATCCAGTATTACTCGAAAGTGCCTATCAAAAAATAGTAGAGTCTATGGGTTGAGGTTGAGTCTAGCGTAAGGGATACAGAAGACGCTATTTTAGTCATTTGGTTGGTTTTTATAGACCTTTCGAACACACGATCCCTTATTTTGCATATTACCACTGATTTTTACGTCTTTTTAGCTAAATAAGTGCATCTGAGTCCGTTAGCGTTGAGAAATAGCCGATTTTAAGAAAATAAGGTATCCTATGTCCTTAAGAAAAGAAAACAAAAGAAAGGCAGCCGAATTCAGACAGACCGGTTGCCTTTTTAGGCTTCCTTCGCATAGTTTCTCAGCCACGTGGTGAGCAAGAAGGAAAAGTACAACACTCTATGGAATACTTCAATAGATATTGCTTGGTTACAGAGGAGGAACGCATCAGTGGAAGAGGAACATGAAAAAGAGGAAAAAACTTCAAAAGAAACCCACAGCCACTCTGAGAAAAAGTGGAGAATAGTAGATGCTATTTTTTCTGGTGGTTTCTTCGGGTTATTTTATGATAGTGAAAAAGCAAGGAAAGAGAAGGATGATAAAAAATATAAAGAGCTTCTGTACGGAGCGATACTAGGAATTGTTGGTTGTGGCATTTTATTTCTTATCATTTATTTGAATCTGTAAGAGGGTGAAACGAATTTCAATATGCCTCGTATTTTTAGTAATACCATTTGAGGGGAGTGTTCTACATGGCAGATCCATTTGCACAAGGAGACATGATGTTTCAGATTGTCCCAGTTTTTATCGGCATCGTAGCAGTCGTTGTTATTGGTACTATTCTATATTCTGTATTTAGCGCAATGAAACAATATCAAAAAAACGAGCAGTCTCCTAAACTGAGCGTACCGGCTATCATTAAAACGAAACGAACGGATTTCAGAAGAAGTACTAGCACAGATATGAATCACCATCAAGAGAATCAACACTTCCCATCCTCGACAACAAGTACGCATACGAGATACTTTGTAACCTTTGAGTTTGAGAGTGGCGACCGTTCAGAGTTTAATGTAACTGGTAACGAGTATGGAATGTTATCAGAAGGAGATATAGGCATGTTAACATTTCAAGGAACTAGGTATCTAGGGTTTGAGAGAAAAAAACATATCGGATGATGTACTAAGCCACCAGAAAACGGTGGTTTTCTATTTATTATAAAATTTTTTTATTTCTTGTAACGAAATCAAAAAAAATCGGATATATGACAGAAGGAGGAAAGGCATTGGACAATATATCTGAAATCTATCAAAAGTATGCAAATGATGTATTTAAGTTCCTCCAGGAGGGAATGCATAGGGGACGGTGACGATAATTGAAAGTATTTTTTAAGTTGATTTTGTTCCCTCTTCAACTATCATCTATTACTGCTCTTTTAGTATATGCTATCTATTGTTTTTTATCATATTGGTTTTGGTGGGAGGGTTATCATACCTGAGTGTTTACCATTTGTTATCTATGATTGCCTTCTTTTGCTTTGGTACATGATGAACGGAATGGGCAATCCGAGCAGTCTTCACACTCGTAGATTTTAAACTTCCGTTGGTAGCCTGAACGGTGATTACGGGTAGAATGATTCTGAAACTCAAGTCGTTTCTGATTAGGACATATAAAGGTATCTGTTTCTTCTTCATACAGCCAGTTGTCAGTATTAAATGTGTTTTGTTTGTACTTCTTCTTTTGTTCTTTCAGATACATGTTATACGTATTCAGTGCTTCTCGCTTTCGATTCAAAAGGGTGCCATTAAAACTTTGTTCACTACCGTAACCGGCATCTGCGACAATGTGTTTAGGTAACTCAAAATAGCGTTGCTCAATCTCATCTAAAAATGGAATTAACGTAAGTGAATCTGTTGGATTCGAAATGATTTTTAGCATCATGCGCGGATGATAGGAAGGTCAGCCCTCATTTCGTAGCCGGTGAAATGTTACGTGTCGTATATTTCACCGGCTTTTTCATGTTTGAGGAGGGGTTTTGTCACAATCGCCTTTATTTTGATTGGCGCACTTAGTAATTTCTATATTTTGTAAACCTAAAAAAATTTGGTTGATAATATTTATTATGTAGTAATATACTAAAATTAGTAGAATTATAGAATATTTTGTAAAAAATAACACCTGAAAAATCTATATTTGAATATGAGGAGGACAGTAATGAATTTTTTTATGCGTGGGTTATTGAGTATTATAAGGAAAAAAGGGAAGTCTATTATTCTGTTTGCTATAATCTTTATTTTAGGGAATCTAATCGCTGGAGCCATATCAATTCAACAGGCTACCAATATTGTTGAAGGAACCGTTAAAGAAAGACTAGGAACGGCTGCTATAATAGTATGGGATAGTTTAAAGTATGACGAGTATTTTAATAGCTTAAGTGATGAAGAGATGATGAATTTTGATTATGATCCCGAAAATATAGGAGTGGACTTAATTAAACAAGTTGGTGAACTAAAATATGTTAAGTATTACGACTATACTACACGAACTTCTATAGCATCTAATCAACTGGAAAGTGTAAAAGATGAAATGAATGATTCCAACTATTCCGTTGAAGGCTACGATATGGATTTTCGTTTAAAAGGAACAAATTATGCACCCATCTTAGACTTTGAAGAGGGAAAAAGTCAGTTAGTCGACGGTCGGGTATTTACACAAGAAGAACTTGAAAATGATTCTACAGTTGCAGTCATTTCCAAGAAATTAGCAGAAACCAATAATCTACATGTCGGGGACTCATTGGTTCTGACAACTCTAGTAACTCGAGTAACGGACTTCTTTACAGGAGAACAAGAAATATATTCTTCTCGTGACATTGTATTAGAAGTGATTGGAATATTTGAACCAATGAATATAAGCCCAGAGAACGCAAGAAGTGACAGGATGTGGTATTTTCTGGATACTGAGCTTCAAAATACAATTTATGTATCAAATGGAATCGTATCAAGTGAGACTAGATACGGTATAGAAAAAATGATGGAGTTGGACAAGGACTACGCAGAAATGATGGGAGACAGGGAATACGAAGATTATTTCGAGCCTATGTTCATTCTGAATTCAACAGACGACGTAGAAGCATTTAAAGAAGAAGTAATGCCCCTTTTGCCAAAATTTTACTCGGTAAAAACTGCAACTGACCAGTATGACAATATTTCTGGACCTATTAAGTCGATGACTAAGTTTTCAGGCTATGTTCTTATAGTTTCTATCATCTCCTCTATCTTAATTATTGGATTAGTGGTTCTCTTATTCTTACGAGATAGAAAGCGTGAACTTGGAATTTACTTATCACTTGGTGAAAGTCGAGGTCGAGTGGTGGGGCAGATTCTAATTGAGGTTATGATTATTGCTCTTATTGGAATTGCAATGTCATTGTTTACCGGACATTTGTTAGCTAGTGGTGTTTCAGATACATTAATGAAAAATAACACAGGCAGTCAATCGAATGATGAATTCTACTATTATAATGAAATTTTTCACACAGATCTATCAAATACGGATGTGTTGGATACGTACCAAGTTAGCTTGAGCTTTACGTATATTTTATTGTTTTTAGGAGTAGGGCTAGCAACCGTGTTATTATCTACCATTGTCCCACTAATTTATATCGTAAGACTAAATCCAAAGAAAATCTTAATGTAATAGAGAGGTGAATAAGATGATTTTAGAGGCAAAAAACGTATACTATTATTACCAAGGTGGTGAGAGTCGTCGATATATTTTAAAAGATATAAATGCAACATTTTAAAAGGGAAATTTCTATACAATTTTAGGACAATCAGGTTCTGGAAAAACGTCTTTCCATGCTTTACTAAGTCATGGGATGACGATAATGACGTTGAACTACCCATGAGGATATAGATCAAGAACCAAAATAAAAAGAAACCTTAATTATAACTACCTACAGCTGTAGGTTAGAATGTAAATAAGGTTTTTTGATAGTTGAAAGGTGATTAGTTAGTCCATTACTTTTCCAATAGTTTTGTTTCTGCTCGGTAATAAGTTACTCTTGCCCAGTTTTTCGTTTTTCCTTGAATGTCACCGATTTCCTTAAAACTAAGATCTACTAGAGTTCGTAGCAGCAACACTTCTTTATAGCGATCCTATAATTTGTGAACCAACCGATACATCGTCATTTTATCTTCGTTATACATGAAAATGAAAGTAGACTCTAGTGTACTTGGGTGCTCTTTTTCAGTTACTGCCCTTAGATTTGATTGATTTTCTTTTCGACGCTTATCTATATATTTATAGTAGGAGTGTTTTGCTATTTGACATAACCACACTGAAATTATGCATTTACCGTTATAGCGGTGAATCGATTTCACAACTTGTAGAACGTTTCTTGTGTAAGTTCTTCTGATATATCTGAATCATGACAGAGGCACATTGCACCCCTAGTGAAATATGTTGGTTGTTGTTGATTATTGATGTTCTATACTTAAGATATCTGCTAACTATAAAACCAGAATGGAGCATAGCATAGTAAAAGGTACGTAACATCTTGAGCTTAGCCTTCATTGTTGGGGAAAGAAGAGGAAAGGAACCAGCAGATGTCACGTAGCTGCAATTTTATAGTCATCGTCCTTACTCCTCGCCAATATTTCTTATTTTTTGAAATGGCTTCCTTGCTTCTAATCTAGTAATCTTGTCTTTTTCTTTATCCAATAGAACTTTCCGCTCCATCGTCTCCAAAGTAGTTTTACATTGTGGGTAAGTTTGAAGATGTAACTGGATATTACTGATTTCGAGAGGAAGTAGTGTAACTTCTGCAAATGGTTATAGACACTATCAATATCAAATTGAAGACGATACTGTTTACCTTTATTTGAAATATAATAGAATAGTAGGGAAAAAAGCTCCTAGGGGAGACTTTACTATTAATATTACCGATGATTTTTCAAAGGTAAACCAGGTCTACCTGGAAGGAATACATCCCAGTCAAAGTAAACTAGTTTGGGAGCGATAACACATATAACTTGAGAATGAGGTGAAAACAAAATGAAACAAAATAAATATGATGACTCCCAGTTCTTTGCAGCTTACGAAAAAATGCCACGATCAACGAAAGGACTCGAAGGAGCAGGAGAGTGGTATGTCTTTAAGGAACTTATCCCAAACTTGCAAAATAAGAATGTACTTGACTTAGGCTGTGGGTTTGGCTGGCATTGCCGCTATGCAAGGGAACAACAAGCTAGTTTAGTTATCGGTGTGGATATCTCGATGAAAATGATAGAACGCGCACGCCAACAAACATCTGACCCTTTCATCACGTATGTAAATATTCCGATTGAAGAGATATCCTTTGAGGAAGCACAGTTTGATGTTGTAATCAGTTCATTGGCGTTTCACTACATTCAATCATTTCAAGATATTGTCCAAAAGGTCTATACCTTTCTTAAGCCTGGAGGAAGATTTGTATTTTCTGTTGAGCACCCGATTTTCACTTGTCAAAACAATCAAGATTGGTACTATGACGAACAGGGCAAGCGTCTTCACTGGGCAGTTGATCACTATCAGGAAGAGGGGACACGGCATACTAATTTTTTAACAGACAATGTCGTGAAATATCATAGAACCGTATCTACGTATATGAATGATTTAATAAGAGCTGGCTTTACGATAACGGCTGTAAGAGAACCTAAGCCTTCTGTTGAAATGGTCGAAAGTGTTCCTGAGATGGAAGATGAAAATCGAAGACCGATGTTTTTACTCATTTCAGCACAAAAATAACTTGGGGGGACTGTTATGCATCCTACAGAATGGATAGAGTTAGTGACAGTCGGAGTCAGTATTTTAGTAGTAGTCCTTATATCTATCTTATTAAAAGGGAGAAAGAAGAAAATTTGCTGGACCATTGCTGTACTCATTTTAGTGTCATATAGCGTATTTTTTGTAGCACGCCCATATATGATTGACTTTACCATTGCTAAAAAAGTAGAGTTGCTAGAGCCATATCTAGAACAACAGTATCCCCATGAGAACTGGACGATTACAACGGTACCACATCGTACGAGTGGTCATAAACATCGTAATCCCTATTATATTGGGGTTATCTTTGATAGTGAGCCAAATGTCACGTATCACTATTGGATAGAAAATAGTAATGAAATCTATCAAATTGCGTATTCAACTGATAAAAGCCTAGAGGATTTACAGGATTACGAAGAAAACTAAAAGTACCCAAGGTGATATTTTCGTACTAGGAAATACTACTCATAAAATAGTTGGAATTGCAAATTAATATGGTAGAATAAAAGAATAGAATATAAACAGATAGGTGAGTGTAACTGCGATGAAAAGTAAAATTTCTATTCTTTTAATTATGATTCTATTATTTCATGTCATTTTTCCATTATTTAGTTATGCAGAAGAAATACCAAATAAACAAATCATTGTGACATTTGTGGAAGAAATAGATGAAGACTTGCTTGAGGATGCTGATGGTGAGATTACACACACGTATGAAAATGTGTCTGCAGTTTCAATGACGGCTTCTACTTCTGATATAAAAGAGTTAAGTCAACACCCTAATGTTCAATCGATTGAACCAGATACGGTTGTAACCATAAGTAACCAAGTAATGGACTGGGGTATCTCAAAGATTGAAGCTCCTCTAGCGTGGGATCACGGCTTTACTGGAAAGGGAATTAAAATCGCTGTAATAGATACAGGTGTAGCGATTAATCATGATGATCTCCAGATTTCTGGAGGAGTATCAACTGTTTCTTATACAGAATCCTTTGATGATGATAATGGGCATGGCACACATGTTGCAGGCATTATTGGTGCCAAAAACAATGGATTGGGTGTAGTTGGAGTGGCACCTGATTCTGAAATCTATGCTGTGAAGGTTATGGATGACGAAGGAAGTGGCTGGGTTTCTGATATGGTTGCTGGGATTGATTGGTCGATATCAAATGGTATGGATATTATTAATTTGAGTCTTGGAACAACGACGGATTCGCCCTCGCTGAAAGCAGCGGTTGACAAAGCTTATCAACACGGAATCCTGGTTGTAGCATCAGCAGGGAACGATGGTGAAGGAGTTGATACGGTAGCCTATCCTGCTAAATATAGTTCGGCTATTGCAGTGGCGGCTACAGATTCAATGGATGAAAGAGGGTCATTCTCTTCAACAGGATCTGCAGTTGAAGTGGCAGCTCCAGGAGTTATGGTGTTAAGTACGTATTTAAATAATAGATATGTATACATGGATGGGACTTCCATGGCAGCTCCTTATGTTGCAGGAAATCTTGCCTTACTAAAAGAAAGGTACCCCACATTATCAAATAAGGAGTTACGTGCGCTTCTAATTAATAGTACCGTTGATTTAGGTCCAGTAGGAAGAGATCATTTTTTTGGATATGGGTTAATTAAAGCACCTATCACGGAAGTCTCAACCATTCCATCACCTGCTGATGAGCCTGAATATGAACCCGCACCTATATTTGAAAAGCCGTTTATTGAAGTAAGGGTAGAGACTAGCAAAAGTCACTACAAACCAAGTGAACCGATTCAGATTAATACAACAGCTCGAGACAGTAATCGTAGGTTGCTAGCTGACCACCCTATAGAACTAGTAATTATAAATCCACAAGGAACAATGTATATGCTTCAAGGAAGAACAAATTCAAACGGACTGTGGAATTTACCATTTCCACTGCCAGCTAATAGTCCAATGGGAACCTATGAAGTTCTGGTGAATTATGTTGAAACGGATGAATATTATAGCAATATGGCTTCTACCGTTTTTACGGTCGCTAAAGAAGATACGTTTATAACGTTATCGACAAATAAAACTCAATATACACTAGGAGATTCCATCAAAGTTCAAACGGTTATTAGAAATGGAGAAGGGGTAGCAATTCGTGATCAAAATGTAGAAGTTGTTATTACGAATCCAAAAGGAGTTAAAACAACAGTTAGGGATAAAACAAATTCTTCTGGACAGGTCACAGTCGATTATCAAATACCAAAAGATATGTCGGGAACGTATAAAATAACAGCCAGAGCGTTAGCGACAAATAGTTATAATAGCAGTAATGCTAGTGTAAGTGTTACGGCTAGCAAACAAAGAACGTCGAGTTCCGTGACAACAAACACAACATCCTATCGGTTAGACCAAACGATGAGAATTACTCACAGAGTAGTAGACCAAAATAAAGTAGCAATTCCGAATCACAACGTAGAAGTGGTAATAAGAAATGCAAATGGTAAAAACACAACACGCACTGGAACGACCGATGCACAAGGGAATGTCGTCATAAACTATAAAATTCCTACTAATAGTCCCGTGGGTGATTATCGTATTACCGTTAGAGCCCTAGCCACAGATTCATACAATGGAAGCACAGCAACTAGAACTGTTAAAGTGAATAAGAAAAAAACAGCGAGTACAGTAACTAGTAATAAAAGCAATTATAAAAGTGGAGAAACGATGACGATTACCACTAAGGTAACTGATCACAATAAAAAAGATGTAAAAAAACATAAGGTAACTGTGGTGGTCACAAGTCCAAATGGAAAAAAGACAACCCTTCGAGGTGAAACCAACTCAAAAGGAACGCTAGTTGTAAAACATAAACTCCCTAGAAATGCGCTTAAAGGAAACTATAAGATTGAAGTAAAGACACCATCAACATCAGTGTTTACATCAAGCTCGGCGACAAGAACAGTGAGAGTAAGATAATTAGAAAAGGCATTCTACCGATATGTGGTAGAATGTCTTTTTTGTGATACGAAAAGATAAACTTAAGATGGTCGTAGTAAATCAAATACAATCCATCACAATTCGACATTTTTTGACTAATTACACTAACAAAACTCATAAATGTATATAAAAGGAAAGAAAAAACACTATTAACAGCTGAAGTATGTTACTATTAACCTACCTTTATTTTCAATAAGCATAGTAGGAGTGATGTTAATGCTTAATCAGTTGTACTGGATATTATCAGAATTTTTAATAGTAATCCTTGTTGTGTTAGCAGTCATAGTGGTTATTTTATATGTTAGAAAACTCGATATTACACACACTCTAAAATACATAATTATTTCTATTGCTATTGTCATAGGACTTTACCTTATCATGTCCGTGTTCAACTACACATTTTACAGCATCTTTCACTTTATTGAATGGATGACTAAATATATTTTACCGTGGGTCGTATTGTACTGGCTAGTCCGCGCAATAAAAGCATATGAGACGAAAAGCTAACCTAAAATGCAAAAAATATCTGGAGGGATCCGTGTGACAAAGAAGACTTCAGTTATCCTATATTTACTTATTATCGTATTTGTTTCTTTAGGGTGTACCCAACTAGGAGATAGGGTCAACGAGGATCAACAATTGGGTGAGTATAGACCAATGATTTCGGTTGAAAACCAACTCTACGGTGACACAGGAAATGTTATCGAAAGTCTGTCTACTAATTTCACTCGTGTAGGTGAAGTAGAAATTCAAATTGCTCAAACAGAACCGATGAAGAAAGCCCAAACGCAGATTCTATCTAATACTCTTCCTGTTGGTACAGAAATTTTTGTTGACGACCAAAATGAGGAATTTCTTTATGCAAATTACAATAATAAGATACATGAGTACCAGCGAATTGATAATTAATGAAGTACGGAATTAACATGCGTACCTAAACAGTTACTGGAGGAAAATATGAAACCACTCTATCATTTATTGCTGCCTTTTTTTATAATACCTTTCACTTCACTTTTGCTAGGCTGTAATACAACGCCTACTGTCAGTATCGACATTGCAGATGTTGAAGAGTCTATCAGTATGCCAGAAGAAATGCCTAGTGATTTTAACTTTTTGATAAAATATGGTGTAGGTGCCCTGAACGAGATTAACACGTTCACCGATACATACACAAAAGACCTCATTGAAGAAGGTACGATTAAAACAAATCTAAAGCTAACAAATAAAGAAATGCAAACCATCTATCAGGAAATGAAAAACATTGAACTGCTATCAACAATACAAAGTATTTATTATGTAAGTGATAAAGGAGAAGTTGTTACGATACAACCCTCATCTGGCTATTATTTAGAGATGCAACTTGACGGTGAATTGTTTAAAGCTTATTGGATGAGTGATATTTATGATGAAGAAATAAGAAGCATGTTGGGTAAATTTGTTCATCAATTTTTACATGATGGAATCATCAGTCAGAAAAAGGAATATATAAAACTTCCTGAAGCACATGGTGGGTACTTGTAATTTAACAATATGCAAGTTAAATAAGGGGGAACCGCTTTTGATTTTAGAAGCTGTGATGCTTAAAGTGAAAGCAGGACAAGAAAAGGAATATGAAGAAGCTTTTCAAAAAGCTTCAACGATTATCTCCTCAATGAAGGGATACATTTCTCACGAATTACACCGCTGCATAGAGGTTCAAGGTAAGTACCTTCTACTCGTAAGATGGGAAACCCTCGAAGACCATACAGTTGGGTTTAGACATTCTGCAGAGTATCAACAATGGAAAAAACAGTTACATCATTTCTATGACCCGTTCCCAACTGTTGAACATTTTCTAGAGTGTAACCTTGATGTAACTCAATAAACGTTAAATTAGATTGAAAATTGAGATGAGGAGAAAAAATGAAAAAGAAACTTTTAGCCTTATTATTAATTACAGTGGTAGGATTGTTGGGATTTGCGTTTATCCCCGGATTCTTGGATATCCACCAATCACGAATGGCCGCTACAGAAGTATTAGACCATGTGATTAAACAGGAATATGAGGAAGCGTTTGAAAGTGTTTATTATTTCGATATAGCCTCTGACATAGAACCATTGATGTCTTATGATGATGCAAAAGAAAAATGGGTTGAACGAGTTACAACATTGAGAGACCAAGGAACCTATATTGTTGATTATAAACAGCTCCGTGTTAGGTTAGATGATACCTATCCTACAGGAACCGTCGATTTAATCATGATTGAAAATGGTGAAAAAGTAATTAAGGATGATGTTCGATTATGGTTTGCCCCAATAAAAGAAGACAAATGGAAGCTAGGAAGTTTTAATTATCAAGGAGAAGCATGGGAAGAAGAGTTAAGTGGGAATTTTGTTACAGCAAACGAATCTTAATAGCAACGTGAAGCACCCTTAATGTTGAAAAGAACATGAATGGTGTCAACAACATAATCTGACCTATGGAGGTTAGGAAAAAGAACGGTTTGACAAAAGGTTATTTACCTTTAGTCAAACCCTTCTTTTTATACTGTTGTTTCACGTCTCTCCCTTTCGTTATATTGTAAACTAAGAAAGACTGAGCTTTTCTTTTATTTTATCAATAATGATATTAACGCTAACCCTTTCAGTGTCAATGTACTCTCCAAAATTAATTTCTCTATAGGCGACTAAGCATTTTTCAGTTTGTTGGAAACACCAATTTCCCTCTTTCTCTCCACGTTCACTTAACCTTTTGTGAATTGTTTCTTTATTTGCTGTCAAACAAAAATGATAAGTCTCTTCATCTATATCTTTAAAGCCATTTCTAATATATTGAAGGTATTCTATTTTATGAATAGTCATGGGTACTATTAGGTCAACAGTATATTTAGTTACTATACGTTTTGCTACCTCAACAGTTAATTCTTTCCACAAATGAAAATCTTGAAAATCTCCTGTTTCTGCTTCACGACTTTGTATTTCCTCTGGAACAATATTTCTTAACATATAACCTATCTCTTCAGGGTCATAAACCATACTGTTTTTCAACTTTTTTTGGAGCTCATTTGCAATGGTAGTTTTCCCAACACCAAATGCACCATTTATCATTATTATCATTTAGCTCCCCCTATAGAAAAAATATAAAATATTTTATAATACTGCATCACTATGAGAATTTATACAATACACGTTATGCTTATTGTTCGGTCCAATTTCTAAACAGTTTAGTTGAAACCCATACGCACAACCACCATCAATTCCAATCTTGTCATTCCCAAACCATATATCCGCATTACCGTGTATATCTATCAATTTTGTGTGACCAAATATCACTTTTTTATTTGTTACAGTTGGATAGTTAATAAAAGCTTCACGTATGTACATGAAGTCATGCTCCGATTGCTTTTTCCAATCCTTATTATATGGATTAAGACCGGCGTGTACATAAATATAATTATCATCCTCATGATAGAATGGAAGTTTTTCTAGAAATTGCAGATGATGAGAATACTCCTTCTTCACATGTGATTTAAAACGTTCTAATTCTAGAACCCCATTTTCCTGATGTTCTTCTGCATAATTTAAAAGAGTGTTATGTCCACCGTGTTTAAAAAATTTGGATTCAACCTCTTTGTTTTTCGAATGTATGAAATCATAAAAACGTTGGTCATGATTTCCTTTAATAGCTACAACTCCAAATTCTTCTACTAAATTCATAACCTTTTCAACGACTTCTTTTGAGTATATCCCATAATCTAGATAATCACCGAGAAGTACCAGTTTATCTACTCGTGGTTCATATTTTACTTTTTTTAAGAGTAAATTAAATTCATCTATACAACCATGGATATCACTTATTACTAATGTCCGTTCACTCATTTTTAAATTCCCCCTGCAAACATATAATAATCCTACGCAAATCTAAATAACATTATTAGCATTATCTTTTCTCAGAGAATCGTTCTTCAATTATGGTGTAAGATTTCCACTTCCCTAATTTCACCTTGAAGTAGATTAGACGTCAAATATCTTGATGTCCCAACTATGAAAGTAAAAACTGAGCTTCTCTAATGATAATAATAGAACCATTTACTAAGTACAGATTGAATTGGTATAATATCGTTACTCATATTATTCTCCTTTTTGTATAAGTCACGGTTTTACGTGGCCTCACCTTTACAATAGGAGATTTTTTTTTGTTCGTCTAGATTTTTCTTCTATTATTTGGTTTTTTACACTGTGAATTCTTTAAATGGAAATAAAAGCATAACGTCCACTGCTATAAAACCATTAAATGTTCATAATCTCAATCATGTAGCATGAAAATTTTTTTGTAAGAATGAACTTTTCAATGGGGTAACGACTCTTATAGGTGAGAGAGGTGAAGTCATGAATGTCATAAGGTTGGTAAAGAAGGCGAAGAAGGGGAACAAAGAAGCACTGCTTCAATTAATCATGGCTGAAAAAGACACATTTTATAAGCTGGCTCTTTCCTATATGGGCAATTCTCACGATGCAATGGACGCGATGGAAGATATGATTGTAAAACTATATGAGAGTATACCGCAGTTAAAAAAAGAAGAATCGTTCTACAGCTGGAGTAAGACCATACTTGTGAATAGCTGCAAGTCATCACTTCGTAAAAATAACAAAATCCTTCTATTAGACGATTGGAGCACGACAACCGCAGAAACGGACCTTGGTCATGCCTTAGCCAGTGACCCTTATCGAAATAGCGAAAACCAAATGGAACTGAATCAGTTACTCATGCAAATCAATGAGCACCAACGAGAAGCGATTCAATTAAAGTATTTTCATGACCTTGATTATCAGACAATAGCTGAAATGACGAATGTATCACTAGGCACGGTTAAATCTAGAATCTTTCAAGGGTTAAAAAAACTAAGAGAATACTACGGAGGTGACGGTCATGAATAACATTGAGAAGAGATTAGCTGAGGAAAAGATACGCTTGGACACAGTTACGGCACCCGACGAGTTAGAAATGAGATTACGAGATGCATTGGACGAGACGCCAACTCGGTCTAAGCGAAAATCTACCATTTGGAAACTCGCAACAGTGGCGTTAATCTTTTTATTCATTGGGAGTTATCACTATAATGCTTTTGCTTTTTATGGAAAAAAGTTGTTTGGTTTTGATGAAATTATGACCAATACGTTACAGCAGTTAAATGAACAAGGTATGGGCCAAACCGTTGATAAAAGAACGATATTAGAAGATGGAACTGAATTTGTTGTTGATGGGATTATGACCGATGCCAACCAATTGATTTTGTATTTTACATTATCAAATCCAGATGGGATCACATATAGTGCCATGGACACGTTTACGCTAGATAGGGTTAGTGGTTTTTTGACGAATTCCCCTATTAGAGGCGGACAGTACCAAGTGGATGAAGAGAATAATGAGTTGAAAGGGACAATGTCTTTTGACCCAGTCAGTCCTTTTGCGAAAAAGTTAACGATTCATTTTGACCAACTAGGAGCAAATCAAGAGAGAATACAAGGAGAAATGACGTTTCCGTATAACCCAAATCAAGCGATGCAAACACAAATTAAACAAACTATTCGAGAAAAGCTTGAAGTTGACAAAGGGACGATTACGTTTCATTCAATTACAGCGACACCTTCATTAACGGTCATTGATGGAAGAATCAATGTTGATAATTATGATAGGGTTCCATATGCCTTAGAAGGGGTGAAATTGCTTGCAAATGGAACGCCGGTTGAATGGAGAGGAGGAAGTAGTTCTTCGTCTATAAGAGGACTCAATTTTGAAATTCACTTTGATGCCTTGCCAGAAAAACTAGATTCACTTGAACTTGTCATGAGTGAGTTTGTCGGGTACGAAGAATTAGATGAAAGGATTTCGCTGATTGACGTTACAGATGAGCCTCATGTGATAGGTGGAAAAGAGCTATGGATTCAACACATAGAAGTAACATCAGAACGTGTTGAGATTACGATTGCAACTGATTATGACGTCATGCTTGATGGTGTTTCTATTCAATCAGGTAACGAAATAACACCATTACGAACGATAGAAAGACAATCAGAAATAGTAGGAGAAGATGGTCAGTATCTAAAACAAAGAACATTGCTCTTTGATACAACAGAGCAACCAGAGGCATTTCTTATTCAGGGTATGCATTACATGAAACCATACGATAAACGCATCGTTATTCCTGTGAAGTAGAAGTTTTAAAAACGTTTGGGTACCATATCCAAACGTTTTTTATTATATGACGCCTAGTTGATGACAAGAAGTATTTAGTTATTTTTGGAAGAAAAAGAAGGATATATTTGTAAATTGTTGAATATCTTCTCCTATTAAAGTATTTAAAAAAATTTCACAACCAAAGGGGGAGTTGGTTTGGTAACAGAGAATCAACAAGTGATGAAGGACAATGTACGGAACATTCACAGAGACCTTTATCACGTTACAAATAAGTCAAAACAGTGTCAGATTTTATTAGTCCCAGAAATGTCTATGATTACTTCGAGTGACGTGCTTAATGGTGACTTTTATGGGTTGCGCACAATTCAAGCTAATGATTGGATGTACTTATGCTTTAACCGTATACGTACATTTGTGAAAAAGGAGTTACACAAGAATTTCACGATGAGTCCATTTGAGCTAGTTTGGGGTGAAGAGATAAACGATGGGCGCGTTGTTCATGTTGGAATGTGGGTTCCTGATTATGTGACAGACGACCTTTTACAACGTGCAATGTTGACTCGACTTGGTGATGATTCCTATCCGTTGCAAATTGAGAAGATCCCTGCCTATCAATGTGTGCAAGTTCTTCATACAGGTCCCTATTCACTGATTCACGAAACAGTTCAACACTTGGGGAAATTCGCAAACGAGTATGGTTATCAGATAATTGAAGAACAAGCAAAAGAAATTCACCTAAGCCATGTTAACATTGGTTTTCCTGAACAAACCAATCTACTGCTTCGCATTCCTGTTCGTAAAAAAGAACCCACTCAAGCATAGAAACGATTATAAAAAGGAGGTGATGAAAAATGAAAGAGTATAAATTCGAAAAGATTACTTTAACGGGTATTAAAGGAATTGTAAGTAAACCTTCTGTTGATTATCATGAAGTCATTCATGAACATGCCAAAGAAGGGTGGGAACTCGTCCAAGTTTTCGCACCTGGTACAGCTTCTTACGGAAGTGCGTCCTACATAGAAATAATCTTCTCAAGAGATGTCGAGTAATTTTAGTGAAAGACCTTTTCTAAAATATTGTTGCCTAGGATATGCGTTTTTAAATAACAAAACCCACCAATGGCGGGTTTTGTTATTGTCCATGTATCGTCTTCGTAGTTGAACTTTACCAACTAACTTTTCCACTTGCATGTTTATAAAATGGCGACTCTTCTTTTTCACAAAAAAATGATATTTGATTTCCACTTGGATCCCTAATAAATATTTCATTCATAAGTTCGTGATCATACGAATTAGTGATTTCTACGCCTTTGTATTCAAAATGTCTTCTTAGTGAATCGAGGTCATCCGTTTCAAAATGAAAGTAGACATTTGTTTGGTCAATACCAACATGAAAATGCAATGGAGCCTTTTGTTGAACTTGGATAAGCGCTACTAATGCCTCACCTGTTTTAAAGTTGAGACTTGCTCCAGCTCCCCACTGATCAACCAATTGCAGGTCTAAGATTTCTTTGTACCAACCAATACTTTCTTCAAGATTCAAGACTGGTATAAACACAGCTCCAACTCTAAGTTTCATCCGACCACTCCTCCTTATATAGAATATCTGCCATATGTTATTGACAGTTCTTGTTCATTTGTTTATGTAACTCTAAGAAACGGAGCCAAAATAAGTAGTTGTCGATGTATTGGTTTCTGACGCCGTTAAATCGTTCCAAACATTTCTTTTAGAAATTCCTTGTGCGATAATTTGCGGATATCGAAACATTCACATAAGAGATTGTTCCACTAAAATAATCCGTACCAGTCATCTTCATTTCATTTTCAATCACAACTCTCTTTTTTTCTTTTCCTTGTAATGTTACTTTAAACGGTCCATCAATGTTCATCTTTTCCAACGGGTCAAAGTCCCAGAAATCACTAAATGGTTCATAAAATTCTAAATCAAACTCCACATCATCTTTGCTGTGATTGATAAAATACAACTCGCACACTCCATGTAAAGAAGGCCCTTGAATGTTGGTAAACTCGCAGCGAGCATTTTCACTGTCGTAGGCAACCGCGTAAATCCCTGATGCAAACGTCTTTTGATATAGTTCTACCAAAAAAGAAGGTAAAAAACTGCAAAGTAGGATTATAATAATGAACATTCGAACATGGTATTTCTTTAGAGCCCGACCTAGAAAAATAGTGCCCATTATAAAACAAATCAAACCAATGAACCCAAAGTAATGGATGTAAGCTCCTCCAACTGAAAAAGTGAATGATTCAGCCCATGGACGACCATGAGGAAACGGAACATAAGGGATGGTAGCAACAAAAAACAAAAAAATCGAAAGTAAGAAGTACTTTTTATTTTTTATCAAAATGTACTCACTTCCCTTCAACATTGACTTAAACTTATATTAACATATATATCCAAAGAAGGAAGTGGTGCTTTTCACTCCCAAAATCCTGAAACTTTTGTCATACTGATACGTAGGAAGTAAGGATAGGATCGTTGGAGGGGATTTGATGACAGAAAAGAAAATAAAGCAAAACCGAGGATATCTTATTGGAGCACTTGTAGGCATCGTGTTCTTTAATTATTTTTTTATGCTGTTTCGTGCAGGGAACTATGAGGGCATGGGTCTTAGTTTGTTACTTATTGTAGTTGGAGTTGTTATTTTATTGTGGTTTCGAACGAAAGAGGGGAAAAGGTTTGAGACGCCACAGATGAACTTTGACCCTAGTTTATATAAAGAAGTTTCGCGATTTATGATTGTCCCGACTTATGACGCATCAATGGAGTATACGTACTATACACTGCAGGGAGATAAGCTAGCTCATTCTTTTGTCAAACCATTAACGAAATCTCAGGACGCCACACGCTTTTTATTTTCGCTTGCGTCACTTTCGTTTATATTACCAGTACGCACCAATGTAACGCTTGGAACGGATAGATATATTGTCGATAAACACGGCGGATTTAAAACGAAGTTCAGTGTATATAACGAAGAGGGAAGGCTATGCTACACTTTTCGAAAAACAAAAGATTATAAGCATGGAGTTGTGACCAATCGAAACGGCGATGTCCTTGCTGTTCTTCAAGATTCACTTGGCAGCATGCAAGTTCATATTACTGACCTTGATAAAAAACAGCTATTTCGGATCCGAATTGGTGGGATACCAACGGAGGCAATGGCGTTGTTTGGTGATGTTGATGGTGATATTGTCGACTGTTATGAACTCGTTAGCGATAGTCTCTATACGCTACCTTTGTTGTTAAGTATGATGTTCCGCAGTCAACGTATGTAGATTTTTCCTTTTATCGTTTGTTGGATAAATTGCCCCAATCTAGAAAAACTAACAGTATCACAAACGATAAGGGGAGAAGTGGGGATGAAGAAAAATGTTTTCTTTCTTTTTTTATGTGCCATCCTTTTAAGCGGTTTGGCGCCTTTTCAAGTGGCTCACGCGTATGAAACAACCGAGTACAACTGGAGCTTTAAACCTGAAAAGGACAATAAGCCTGTCACAACTGAGGCCAAGTATTTAGAATTACTTGAAAAACATGGTGGAATGTTCATTGGGGATACTTCTAAAAAAGAGTTGTATTTAACCTTTGATAATGGCTATGAAAACGGCTATACCGCCATGGTGCTTGATGTGTTAAAAGAAAAGAAAGTACCTGCAACCTTCTTTGTAACAGGGCATTACTTACAAACAGAGCAGGACTTAATCCAGCGCATGGTGAAAGAAGGTCATATCGTCGGAAATCATTCTTGGCACCACCCAAGTTTGCCAAAGGTCGATAATGAACGATTAAAGAGAGAGCTGAACAAGGTAAAGGAAGAGTTCACAAAGCAAACAGGGATTAAAGAAATGCATTATTTACGTCCTCCTCGAGGAACGTTTAGTGAAAAATCATTAGCTCTTTCCAATGAATTAGGTTATACCAATGTGTTTTGGTCGATGGCCTATAAAGATTGGGAAGTCGATAAGCAAAAAGGTGGCGACTACGCCTATAACCAAATCATGAAACGTATACACCCGGGAGCAATTATGCTGCTTCATTCTGTGTCGAGTGATAATGCGGAGGCATTAGGTCGTGTAATTGATGATTGCAGGAAGCAAGGATATGAGTTCAAAAGCTTAGATGACTTAATGATGTCCAAGATGATTGACCAATAAAACGAAAAGAGGGCTACTCAAGGAAATCCTTTGAGTAGCCCTCATGCATGTGTGAAAACTCATGTATGAAATAAAATAAATAATAGCAAATCACGCATGCATGTTCAGCGTATTAGTTAGCCATACTTTCTTGACCAATTGCTTCAGCAATCGTTTCAAGTGTACTAATATCAGTCATATCAAATGCAATAGGCTGCTTGCTTTTTACAAGAAGTAGTCCAATTTGCATTCCTGCTGAATTTTTTATTGGGAACTTGAGTCGACCATTAGCTTCCCATTCGAGGTGATCGTCAAAATCGGACGCAGCCACTAATTTTTTCTCCTCATTTTCCATCATATAAATCCCTGCCCAATCTATGTAAGGGACTTGTTCAACGAGGCTTTCAACCGTTTTTTCAAAAATTGATTGCAGGCTCTCCTTTTTATATACATGGGCCATGATTTGTAGGGATGCGACATCCGTTGGTATAGACATGGGATCTCTCCTTCACTGCTAGTTTACTGTTTCTATTTTAACAAAAACTATTCAAAAAAGGACTAGTAAGTTAAGGAAACGTTGGAAGTATGGACGATAGATGAAAGATGGTATACTAGAGAATGACATTAAAGGACGCGGAGCTGAAAAAAGATGAAAAACAAAGAGACGAATGTAACGATTGAAAAAGGTCAAAAATTCCCGTTAACGATAAAACGACTTGGAATCAATGGAGAAGGAGTCGGTTATTTTAAACGAAAGGTTGTTTTCGTACCAGGGGCTCTTCCAGGAGAAGAAATAGTAGCAGAGGTCACGAACGTACAACCAAATTTTTCAGAAGCAAAAATCAACAAAATCCGAAAAGCATCAAAAGAAAGAGTGGCCCCGCCATGTCCAATTTATAGCGATTGTGGTGGCTGTCAGTTGCAGCATCTTGATTACAATGCTCAATTACGAGAGAAAAAAGATATTGTTAAACAAGCGTTTGAACGTCATACGAAACTAGTAGGTGACAAGCTTCCATTGAAGGACACTATCGGCATGGAAGACCCATGGAATTACCGCAACAAAAGCCAGCTACAAGTCGGCAAGCAACAGGAAAAAGTATTAGCGGGTCTTTACGGGATGAACTCTCATAACATTATTGATATGTCAGATTGCATGATCCAGCACCCTGAAACAAACAAAGTGACACAAGCCGTTAAAGGCATACTAGAGGAATTAAACATTCCGATTTACAACGAACGACGAGGTAGAGGCCTAATCCGAACAATTGTCACAAGAGTCGGCTTTGAAACAGGACAAGTCCAGCTTGTTCTCATCACAACGAAAGAAGAGATTCCGAAGCGAGATGTCCTCATTAAAGAAATTAATAACCGAGTGCCACAAGTAACATCAATTCTGCAAAACATCAACGGGCGAAAAACATCACTCATCTTTGGAGACGAAACGATTCACCTCCACGGCGAAGAAGTGATCCAAGAAACATTAGGAGACTTACAATTTGAACTATCAGCTCGAGCATTCTTCCAGCTGAACCCGATTCAAACGGTAAAGCTGTATGATGAAGTAAAAAAAGCAGCCCAACTTACAGGAAAAGAAAAAGTCGTCGACGCCTACTGTGGAGTCGGAACGATAGGGTTGTGGCTCGCTAAAGATGCGGCAGAAATCAGAGGCATGGACGTTATCCCAGAATCAATCGATGACGCCAATACCAATGCCAAACGCCATGGCTATAACAATGCTACCTATGTCGTCGGAAAAGCAGAAGAATGGCTCCCACGCTGGGTAAAAGAAGGATGGAAGCCAGATGTTATCGTCGTCGACCCACCACGAACAGGGTGCGATGAGCAATTATTGCAGACAATCATTAAAGTGAAGCCGAAGCGCTTTGTATATGTGTCCTGTAACCCGTCAACACTGGCGAAGGACTGTGATCGATTGATGAAGGCTGGGTTTAAGATAGAGTCACTTCAGCCGGTTGATATGTTTCCGCATACGAGCCATGTGGAGTGCTGTTCACTATTAACTTATGAAGGGAAATAAAAGATGTAACAGTGAGTTAAGAGCCTTTCTAAGCAATTGAAAGGCTTATTTGTTATTAAAATTTTTTTAGAACTGATAAATTTATTTTTTCCACTTTTATGTAATAAATATGGTAGTGTAGTATTAAAGAAAAACCTGATTTTACACTATATGAAAAAATGAGATGCGATCGATCATTTGCATCTCATTTAGAACTGTTAAAACTATTGTTTTTTTGTTAAACTTATTTCTAAATCCTCGTTAAATCTACCGGGGTTAGTTGTATACATTGTTTTCCGATAGATAATTTCATCTCCTGCAAGTTCAATTTCAACCATACCGGAATTATCATTAGCGTCCCACATAAATTCGTAAACGCCGAGTCCTGTACCAAGGCCAATTGTACTTTCACTACCATTTATAAATGTTGCCCCTGGAGTCATTTCTTTAATATCTACATCAAAAGTTTCTTTAGAATCAGCTCTTTGTGTTAATGTAATAAAGTAGCCGCCACTGTTTTCGTCACCTTCAGTAAAATAATGTACCCAAACACCGTCATAGCTAGTAAGGTTGCTTTGGTTAACTTCCGATACATCTTCCTTTATATTACTAGCGGGTTCTTCTTCAGGGGTTTGTAGTAATTCATCTTTTCTAGAATCGACAAAATCCACTCGCTTATATGAATATTTCTGAATAGTAGGTTTGCCCTGATATTGAACTATGTTGTATACATTAAAGTAATAGTTATCAAGTGTTACTCTTGTTTGCATTATATCTAGATTAGATTGTAATAATGACTCTGAACTTAAAGTTACTTCATTATTAGTAGTATTATAGAAATATAAATTATTTACTTTATTACTAGTCCTACTAGCAATGTAAAATCCATTACTTCCACCAACATATTGATGATTTATATTTGAAGGGAAATTAAATTCTTTTTGAGCTCCGTTTAAATCCCATACCACTGCATTTGATGTAGTATCAAATGCAAAAGCGTTATGGTAATTACCTAGATTACTTAAATAGTAGAATCCATTCGCTTCATCGAAAAATAATGAAATAGAAGTTGGGAAAAGGCTTTTCCACTTATCCTCATAAGTATATATTGAGTTTCCTTCAAAATTAAATAAATTACAATTATTATCAAAGCACTCTTCAAAATAAGTTCCTCTTAGTCCTTCTATAAAGAATGTATAACTATCCATCTCACCCCTAGATTCAGTTTTATTTAAAAATCTGAGGCTAGCGTTTCCACTCTGGTCAATATTAATAGAGTGGAAGTAACGTTCAGATAAGCCGTATTCAGTATATAACAAGATATTATTTTCAGAAAAATCGTATGAATAACTTCTATCATCTGTATTCCACCTAGAATCCATTAATAAACTAACATCTATTTCTTTTTCTTTTATTTTAAAATTATTGTTTTCAAGTATTGAAACAATTAGTCTTAACGAGTCCCCTAATTCTGAAATAGGGGTTATAATATACGTGAAACCATCTTTTTCTGCAATATGAGTATCATTGTTTAGTCCTTCATTGGTAAAAGATTCTTCCCCAAGTTGGTCAAGTTGGTACTCTAAATAAAGGTTTTCATAGTTTTCTTGACTATTCTCACAACCCGTTATAAATATTAGTGCTAAAGCCAATAAAAAAAGTAAACGTTCCAAAAAAAATCCTCCCATTTGTCCATATTGCTAACAAGAAATGCTTGTACTTTTCTTTCGTAATCCATTACGTTGTACCTAAATTTTCAGAGATGAGATAAAAGTAGTTATTATTTTTATATTTCCTCCTACATATGAAATATTTGTCAACTAGTTAATGTTACAATCTTTTCTTAAAACTGACAATTGTTTCTTTTGAACTCTTCAATGAATGACCCTAGAGAGTAAATAAAGGAAGGATAGGACAAGCCACCTTTTGCTATTCTCAGATCAATAAAGGTGTACTTACAGGAGAAGAAACCCACCAACATCCCGTGTGTTGCCAGATACAGTCCTAACACGTGGAGTGCGTGGCAAGGATATATTTTGAGGGAGAAAATAGGTGATTTATAATGAATAACGCAAATGAAAAGTGGTTGGCACTACCTTCTGACTTAAGGGGTAAGCTTATCAAAAATGTATGGTGTACTAAGTGTTCTGATGTTGTCAAAATAACGAATTACATTATATATGACCACCCTTTGGGCATTTCATTGGAAGGGAAATGTGAAACTTGTGGTCTTGGGGTATCAAGAGTTATTGAATTAGAAAACTAATGTAATGCAAGATTGAGCATCTGCACATGAGTGTGGGTGTTTTCTTATTGCAGGTCAGAGCAACCGTTTTTTGAAAAAAATATCAGCATAAGCAAGGACAATGGCTGTCCTTGCTTATGCTGAAAAGTTTACAGTTTAAACAGTGTTACAGTTCGACTCTCAAGGTGCCCAACATCTTAGCAAATTTAGGATCGTGGTAAGATAAAAATAGACTTTCTCGCGTATCAAGGGAAGTAATTTGTTCAATATCGTCTGTGCTCAACTCAAAATCGAAAATATCAAAGTTCTCAACGATTCGCTCTTTTCTCACTGATTTTGGAATCGTGACGACTTCACGTTGAACAAGCCAGCGGAGTATAACTTGGGCAACAGATTTATTGTGTTTTTTGGCGATTGAGGCTAGCACCTCGTTGCCGAACATATTATTGAGTCCTTCGGCAAACGGCGCCCAAGACTGGTGCTGCACGCCCTCTTCTTTCATAAAATTGGCGCTCTCATTCTGTTGGTAGAATGGGTGCGTTTCGATCTGGTTGACAGCAGGCACGATTTTGTTATGCACGATGAGATCCATCAGCCGGTCGGGTAGAAAGTTGCTAACACCGATGGCCCTGATTTTACCTTCGAGGTAAAGTTCTTCCATTGCACGCCAAGCACCATAATAATCGCCAAACGGCTGGTGAATGAGGTACAAATCAAGATAATCAAGCTGAAGCTTCTGGAGAGATTTAGCAAAGGCCAGCTTAGTACTTTCATAGCCAGCATCTTGAATCCAAAGCTTGGTCGTGATGAACAGTTCCTCGCGAGGAACTCTGCTGCGCTTGAGCGCACGTCCAACCGCTTCTTCATTCAGGTAACCAGCGGCGGTGTCGATTAGGCGATATCCGGCTATTAACGCTTCGTACACTGCATTCTCGCATTCATCTGCATCGGAAATTTGATAAACTCCGAACCCTAAAATTGGCATTTTTATGCCGTTGTTCAATGTAACAGTTTGCATTGTGATTCCTCCTCAAAGTAAAAGATAGCAAACGACCACAAAACCTAGAAATTCAGCAGCGAAGGGGTATTTCCATTTGCGGCCGTTTTGCAATATAATAAGCTTAGTACCTTCGTGTAACACGAAGTCAAGCAGACTTTTCACTTTTTTTTCTAAGGAGGAATATGTATGCATACAGTCAAGGGAGCTGCCCATATAACGGGGCTTACCGAGCACGCTGTGCGTTTTTATACCGATAAAGGTCTAGTACCAAGTGTGCAACGCGATCAAAATAACATTCGGATGTTCGACGAAGAATCGATAAACTGGCTACATGGCGTGAAGTGCCTCAAGCAATCTGGCATGCCAATTGAAGTCATCAAATTGTACGTCGATCTCTGTCTCGAAGGTGATTCGTCTATTCAACAACGCTGCTCACTGATGATGGAGCATAAAGAAGTGGCACTTATTAAGCTAGAAGAAGCCAAACAGCACGTTGCCCATTTGGAAGAAAAAATAGCATTATATCAAGCTATTTTGGAGCAAAGCTCTCCAGATACGACTAATCCTGTAAACTGGGGCAACATTCAGCATATGCATTGTGACGTCTTTTACGCGCGTTCTGATCGGAAGGTATTATAGATAATTTGTGTTTGTCCACCAAATTGCCAGTCGAGTCTATTATCTAAGGTTAGCTATTCCTGTCGGGCGGTAATCAGTTCAGTGAAATTAGATTTCCAGTTTATGATCTGTTAACCAATCAATAAAACCTGGTCATACGAATTCATCATCTGAATCCACTCCAAAGTGGGAAGGTAATTTGATAACTTTGTGGAATAAGTATACAAAAATTATCATATTGGAGGGATTCAAATGGCGTTTCCAACGCATATTGTATCGGCCGGAGGAATTGTTGAAGATGGGAATGCAAATATTCTATTAGTAAAAGCACATGACGATGGATGGGTATATCCTGGAGGGATAACTGAAGTTGGGGAAAACCTTATTGATGGTGTGATTCGTGAAATCAAAGAGGAAAGTGGAATAGACGCCACTGTTAGCCATTTGATTAGTGTTATTTCCAATACAGCCATTCATAAATGGTATGACGGTGTAACGGATGTCCCCACAAAGGTAATGTTTGATTTCGTATGCAAAGCTGTGGGTGGAGAGTTATCTACTTCTGAAGAAACGAGCGAGTGTAGGTGGGTTCCAAAGGAAAATGTTCTGGATTTTATTACACTACCCGCAATCCGTATACGATATGAAGCTTATTTGAATTATTCCGGTTCTGTTAATTATATGGAGTACATGACTTCAACAACGACAGAATGTAGTGTAAAGCTTCAGAGAAGTTTATGAAGCTACACAAACGGAATACAACTTTGATTTAATACTAAGCTAAAGGGTTATGATAACCTATTCAACCGTCCTTTCGTTGGACGGTTTTTCATTTAGGGAATTTTTAGATGGTCTAACTTTTAAGCTATAACGTTAGATATAAGAGAAAGCTATTACAAATAAAGATCCAATCACTTAAAACGATTGGATCTTTAATATTACTTTAAAATTCAAAATCACTTCTACCATTTTCGGTTAATTCAAACGGACCGGGTGTGACATCTGCATCAGGTCTCTTTTTTTCGAAAAAGTCGGAGTCAAAACGATATGGAGTGCTGTCCGGTTGCTCATACTTCATATCGGCGTGATAAGTCTTGCCAAGCAGGTCGGTGCTAACCAACAGTGGAGAGGACCCACGAAGCAGTGTTGGCTCACTGATTTGAATTTGCACATTGCCTTGCGCAGGATGAATCTCCACTTTAATGCCGTTCTGCTCAAAGACTTTCGCATTGGGTTCATGATTCCCTGGAACCGCATTGTTAAGGTATACATTTCCGCCCATAGCCACAGGAAGGACGGCATTTCCTATAAAGAAATCCTTTGCGGCATCTCCAAGCTCAGCAAGCTCATCTTTCGTGTATTCCCACCATTTCTTATCTTTTGCATCAGGATGCTGGTCGTAGCCTCCTAGTCCGACAGGGTGCAGATAGCAAATCGAATTGTCTGGAACACCGTCCATGACAGTTTTTCCGTCATCGCCAACTTCATCCCTTGGTTTAAGCGGAAGATGCTCAAAAAAGGTAATTGGGACCGGTTCTTGATTCGTATCGTTATCCCCCAAGAAGATATTGTTATAGTACCTGTCATCGCCTCCAGTAATATTGGAGTAGCCTGCCATCGCTGTTTCGTGAGGGAAGTGATACGGCGTAGTACGAGTAATCTCGGACTGAACCACAAATTGACCTGCAAATAAATTATGGGCAAATGCTCCACCCTGTGCCATATTTCTGAAATTCATCGGAGAGAGGAACAGATTATGGTCAACCATATACGGACCATGACAAACCTCAACGAAGAAGTCCTCAGAAAGATTGTCAAAGAATACATTACGGCTGATGCGGGTGCCCTGTGCCTGCCAGTCAAGCCACACTCCTCGGTAACAGCTATAGATTTTATTTTCATTAATTTGAGTATCCAGTGCAGCATGAAGCTTGATTCCTGCTACTTCGGCACCATGTCTTAGACGCTTGTGATGAATATTAAAAATTTGATTTTGGTAAATGTGGCTGAAGGCTGCACCCATATGTCCGACAATGCCTGCCTGTTCACAATCGTGAATTACATTCCCTCGAACGATGTGACTGCCGATGCTATCCTTATGCCATCCAGAGCGCAATGCTCGCAAGATAACTTCTTGCTCACGTTGTGTGCCACCTTTCATGTGCTTGTCCGAGTCCTTAGCGTGACCTGTGCCGATTTCAGTCCCTAGGCAGATACCAACGCTTTTGGATTCACTGATGATATTGTTTTCAATAATCCAGCCCTTGCTCCAATGAGGTCCGATTAACCCTTCTTGGTAGTCAGTTGGCGGTGCCCATTGAGGTGATGCTTGGCGAAGTGTGAATCCGCTTATGGTTATATAGTTACGTCCTGGTTTCTCAGGCCAGAAGCAATAAGGACGGACATTAATTTCTACATTTTCTTCACGAGGATCTTTTCCACCAAAATTGGCCCAAACTTTTGTTGTTGAAGGACCAACTTCAGCATACCATGCTAAGAGAGAATCCTTGGGATATTTGGCTTCGGACCACACTTCAGGCTTCCGTACCTTTTCAACACTATCACATTCATACAAGGATTTGTGATCCAAATAGACATCACCAAGATGAACTGTTAAAGGTCCGTCAAATAGCCAGTCACCACTTAATTCTACTTCAAAGGGATTACGAACAGAAAATATAGAATTAGGTATTTCTGTGCTCCAAACATTGTCTCCTTCAGCCATCCAGTAGGAAATGCGTTCAGCCCCTGTAATGACGACTTCCCCGTCTCCTGCAGATTTATATATGATTCGATGTTCTTGTGTTCCTCCGTTAGCTGGATTAACCCATTCCCTATAAACACCTGCATGAACCGTAACCGTATCTCCAGCCATGGCAAGAGCCGCAGCGCGCGATATAGTACGAAAAGGTTGTTCAGATGTTCCTTTTGCCTGATCATTCCCTTGCATTGACACATGATAATCCATAAAATCTCTCCTTCTCCCACCTTATAAAAGCTGTAAGAATTCTTACAGTCTGAAGATAGGCTATGTATAAATTTTAATGTTGAAGTAATCTGTATACAGTTGGTTCATATGGCGTCTAGCCAGTACAGACTCTTATAAATAGTATATAAAAGATAAGTGTTTAATAGCAATTTTGGTTAAACAATGCCTGTGAATACTTGAATGAGGGAATAGAATTGGCTGTATTAGTTAAATATAATCTTATTTAAAATATCCATTAGATTACAAATAAGTAAATGGATGCATCTACAGAATTGTCAGGGGTGAAGGAAAATGACAGCTAAGAATATTCGACTATCGAGTACGGAAATATCAGGGTTGTGGACGACTTATATGCAGGAAAGTATGGCTATTTGCTTCATGAAACACTTAAGGCAGCATTTAAAAGATGAGGAAATAGTTCCTATTTTACATAAATCACTAGACACCTCTATTTTATGTATTCAACAAATTAAAGAGATTTTTGAAAAGGAGAATTTTCCGATTCCACATGGATTTACTGATAGCGATGTCGATTTGTTAGCCCCTCCTCTGTTTCACGACCTATTTTCATTGAGTTTTGTATATACGATGAGTCGGTTAGCCATGATCAATTTCGCTTTTATAACATCGAGTGTTGCGAGAATGGATGTTCGTGAGTTTTTTACGAATTGTTTAAACGAGCGGACCAATATATTCAATGACTCTGCGACACTAATGTTAGAAAAAGGGATTTATGACCGTCCCCCAATGATTAATTATCCAACGGGTGTTGAATACATCCAACATTCTTCTTTTTTTACTGGATATATTAATAAAAAAAGACCATTAAATGCAACTGAACTCAATGAAATTTTCTATAATACCGTTAGAAATAATTTTGGTTCAATGCTTTGTTTAGGATTGCTTCAAGTTGTAAAAGACAAGGAAGTAAAAAAATATATCATGAAAGGGAAAGAAATATGTGACAAACAGAATAAAATCTTTAATCAAATTCTGTTAGAGGAGGAGCTTCTTGGTTCTTCTCCATCTGCAATGGATGTAACCGACTCGACGACTTCCCCTTTCTCAGATAAATTGATGATAATGCTCTTTCATTCATTAAATCAAATGGACATCACCCTACTTGGACATTCGCTATCACTATCTATGCGAAGTGACCTCACGGCGCATTTCAGTAAACTAATTCTAGAGGTCTTAAAATATGGACATGAAGGGTTGGAAATAGTAGTAAGTAAACAATGGATGGAACAACCACCACAAACAACAAATAGAATGGATCTAATAAAAGGGTAATAAAAAAGGGTGGGGTAAAAGGTTGTACTGAACCTTTTACCCCACCCTTTTTTAACTTGAAGCTGAAGACGCTTCTGCCGTGACACTAATTCTTTTTCGGTAAACAAACTTACTTAACGTAACACTAATTTCATATAAAACTAATAAAGGAATAATCACTAGAACGTCTGATATGAAATCAGGAGGGGTGATTAAAACAGAAACGACAATGAGCAAGAAATAAGCAAGTTTTCTTCCTTTTACAAGCTTTTGTGGGTTAAGAATTCCTAGTTTAGTAAGAAACATGACTACAGCAGGCATTTCAAATAAAAAGCCAAATGGCAGCGTCAAGTGAAGCATGAATTGAAAGTATCGTTCTGCCGTAAAAAAAGTTTGAAATTGATCACCAGCAATATTCATTAAGAAGGATAGGACGAGAGGGAAAAGAACAAAATACCCAAACGAAATCCCACCAATAAACAGGAAGAAAAGACCTGGAATAAACAATACAGTTGCTCGTTGTTCTTCCTTTTTTAAAGCGGGTTTTACAAACTTCCAGATTTGAAAGGCAGCTACTGGAATAGTAACGGCAAGAGCAACGACAGCCGCTAACATCATATAAATCCATAAAATATCACCCGGGCCTAATAAAGCTAGCTTTCCATCTAAATCTTTTACTAGATATTGATAAATATCTTTTACAAAAATAAATGAACAGATCAGTGCCAAAAGGAAAACGACTGACGTTACAATGATTCGACTTCGTAACTCTGTTAAATGGTCAATGAGGTGCAATTCTTCTTTCTCCATATCAAATCCTTCTTTCATTTACATATTGGTCCATTTTTTGAACGACAGCTTTGGATCTATAATTATTTCTTAAAACTACCAATACCTATAAAAACTAACAGACAATCATTAATGATTTATGGATAGATTGTTATGAAAATGTAAATATTACTAGATTTAAGTTTAATCTGTAAACAAAGATCTTGTACGATTCGTACTAACAATAGAAGGGTTATAGGTAAAAGAAATTAAGGAGAAGCGGGTAATTTGAAGGTAGGAACAGCTACTTTTGTTAAACTTTTTTTCGCTTTTATTAATTCAAGAACTTTCGGTTAGCTGATTTACAATTCGTCCTAATTTTTTACATTATTAAAAGAATGTTCATGCATAATTAAAAAATGCTTCGAGTGAACTTAATAATCCACTATTACTATTTGGTATGTACAAGTAATCATAGTAAAAAGGAGAGAGAATGAAATAGTGGAAACTTCAAACATGAACATGAATCGTCGTAAATTTTTAGGATATTTAGGAACAGGGACAGCTGCCTTGGCTGCTGCATCTGCGGGGTTAGGTACGTTAGCGCCTGTCGCAAGTGCTGCTCATACCGCAGATCACCTAAGAGAGTTTGATAATCTTAAAGCGAGTCCTCAAGCAAAGCCACACGCTTTCTTTAAACCAATCATGCCAACGATGGAGGATGATTTAGTTCTTGCAGATGGCTTCTCTTATGATGTGTTAGCAGCATATGGGGATGTTATTAATGAAAAAGGGGATACGTTTGGATTTAACTGTGATTTTACGATCTTTTTCCCGATTGACGGCTCAAATGAAAGAGGTTTACTTTGGGTGAACTTGGAATACATCAATGACAATTATATGAAAGAACAATATATGCCATCTTTTATGAAAAATACGAATCTCGATACAAAGCAACGTTACCATCAAGGTGGAGCCATTATCGAAGTTTACAAGGATAAAAAAGGAACGTGGAAGATGGATACGTCTTCTAAATATGCAAGACGAATTACTGGATTTACGCCATTTGAACTCACTGGACCTGCGGCAGGTAGTTCTTCGGTTGGCGGTGCATCAACAGCAATCGGTACGTGGGCCAACTGTTCTGGTGGGATGACGTTATGGAATACATTATTGTCTTGTGAAGAAAACTTTGAAACCCAAGCAAGAAAGTCAAACCTACCATCTGAACATTATGGCTGGGTTATCGAAGTGGATCCGTTTGATGAAGAAGATAAAAACTTCAAGCCGCGCAAACATACTTCGCTTGGACGCTTTAATCATGAGAATACATGTATGGCAATTACAAAGAGTGGACGTATTGCCGTATACATGGGTGACGATAAACAAAACGCTTGTGTTTATAAATACATTAGTGATGGCAAATTTGATCCTGCAAAAGGGAAAGCGAATTCTAAACTACTAGAAGACGGCACCTTATATGTAGCTAATCTTGGACAAGGTACATGGGTGAAATTAGATGCAAAAGAAGTAGCAAGTAGAGTACATGCTTCTAATTTCTCTGTGCCAAGTGTGTTGCGAATGAGAAACGTAACGGTTCAGGACTTAAGAGACATGTTTCCTACTAACTCTACACAAGCTCATGTAATGGTAAACACACATGAAGCGGCGATTATCCTTGGAGGTACACCAACTGACCGTCCAGAAGACTTAGAGATTAATCCTTTTGACAATTCAATTTTTATTGCTCATACGAACAACTCAACACACGGAAACATCCATGGACATATTACTCGCATTTTTGAAAAAGAAGATGATTTTGAATCTATGGAGTTTATGTTTGAAATCTTCGCTGCAGGTGGACGTCAAAGCGGGTTCTCTGCTCCTGATAATTTAACATTTGATAGTAACGCAAACCTGTGGGTTGTAACAGATATGTCTGAAAGCAACATTGGAAAAGGCGTTTACTCATGGCATGGAAATAACGGGTTGTTTGTTCTACCAACTACTGGTCAAAATCAAGGAGAAGCATTCCAATTCGCGTCCGGTCCTATAGGTTCAGAATTAACGGGCCCTTGGTTTACTGCTGATGAAAAAACGTTATTTTTAGCTGTTCAACATCCATCCGCAAATTGGCCGCGTCGTAAAGGTGATGTGGATCCGCTTCCGTCAGTAGTTGCTATTACAGGATTTAAAGGAAATAACCTTGATAAAGGCAATAAGGGTAAAGGTAAAAATAAATAAGTAGGAAGTGACCATCAATGCTATCTAATATTGGAATCCCCGGTTTAATTTTAGTGCTTATCATAGCTCTAATCATCTTTGGCCCATCGAAGCTCCCAGAAATCGGCCGAGCCTTTGGCCGTACCTTAACTGAGTTCAAAAGCGCAACGAGAGAGCTTGTTTCGGGTGGAGATGAAGACAAAGAAGAAAAGAAATCTAATTTAACGGCTGTAGAAAAACAATCAGATAACAAAGCGGTATAAGCAATCGTACAAAAGGTGTAGACAAGGAAACTGGTCTGCACCTTTTTTTCTAATGTCACAACTAGTACTATCTAAAAGTATTTAACAATAAGTGTAAATGTTTAAGTAACCTTTTTCGTATGCTGTCGTCTTACTTTATAGAACAACAAAGATAAACTAGAGAGGACAATCAGGATGAATCAATTACTGAAAGTAGAGAATAAAGGGGTTTTGCAATTATTAAGGACTATGTGTGTAGTGGTATTGGTTTTAATCACTAGTTCGTGCCAGGCAATGACAAATGTGCAAACGGAAGTCCCGAATCATCAGGACAGCAACAACGCCGAAAGTGGCGATACAACAGAAGTGATTAAACTTACAGCATTTCAAAAAGATATCGAATATCTAAGAGGAGAAGGCGTAAAACTCCCAGACTTAGAACCGGATAGCCACATAGACATAGATACCCTGGCTTCTGTACTCGTTGAAATTTATGAAGCTCTTGGTGGTGAGTTCGATATATCCATGCTCAATCCTAAAATGGAGGCAAGCGATTCAGTAAAGAAGTTAACAGTAATTGATGCATATGATCCACTATTTTTTTATGATTATGATGAAGCTGCTGATTTGGAATATACCCATACAGCATACTGGTTATTGCGTTTTCATGAGTCCCTTCAAAAAAGGCTCTATGGCAAGGGTAATATGAATGCAACGGTAGAGGATTTACTAAGGCGCATGAATCTAAGTACAATTTTGTATACATGGTCACAGGATGCTACCAATCGAAAAGAGTATGAGGTACAAGATTTGCTAGAAGAGGAGATAGCTTTAAATGAGCAATTAACTCGGTTCCTTGCAGCTGAGATGATGGTTACTGCGTATGAAGATATTAAGGGCGAAATTCAAACGAACGATGAAGTTAAACCTGAAGATACCGATAATATCAACGCTTGGAAAGCTAATGGTTTTTTCTTCTGGACAGATAATTTTGAACCTGCTAAAACATTTACATTAGAGGAGATTGATGTTTCAGTAATTCGTATTTTCGACAGCCAACTGCGCATAAACATGGATTTACATGTGGAAAACGCCCCTTATGGTGCAGTCATCTCAGCTCTCTCGTATCTCATGGCTTCTTATAAGGATATTGAACAAAGTCGGATAGAAGAAATTATTGTATTGAACGAACGTCCTTATGATTGGTATGTTTATCAATTCGAGACAGGAGAATACAGCGATGTCAATTGCATGCCCGCCTCTGTTGAGATGGCTATGCGATACCAAGGTCTTCCCAATATACCGACTACTGAAAACTTACGCAAGGAAAACCCGTTAAACGGATTAGGGTGGCACTCTGTGATTGCCCAAGATGTTATGAACCAATATGGATTACAGTTTTCGGTTTCATCTGGACTGAATATTGATGATATGATTAATGAGCTCAATCAAGGCAACATCTTATTTGTAATGTTCCGAGAAATAGATTCTGATTTTGGGCATGCAGCTATAGTAAAAGGATACTGGAAGGTAGGCGATAATATTCGATTCATTCTTTCCGATCCAGCCCTTAATCAGATAGGGTTATTTGGTTATCCGGAAGATATAAAAGATGCAGAAACGTTAGTAGAAGATATAGATAGGCACTCAACAAGTTATGTGATCATACCAAGAGATAATAAGGTGCATGACAACCAATAAAGCCATCATAACTTCCACACCCAATAGCCCTTCATCTTTTGCAAGGGCTTATTGTTGTAGATGAATATAATAGATGAGAAGATATAGGATAAGAGTGTGGATTTTGGAATAACAAGAATTCACAAAATGGAGTGAATGATATGTATCAAGAACTAAATGAAATTGACCACCGCCCTTTTCCGCTTCCGAAGAGCCCATGGCTTATGACGCAAATGTGGGACCAATTGCTTTTTATGCATTGGCCGATTCCAGTTAAAGAATTGAAACAGCATCTACCGTCTACACTTGAGTTAGATACATTTGATGGTACGAGCTGGGTTGGTGTTGTTCCATTTGCGATGAATAATATAAGGATGCACGGCTTGCCACAATTTCCTTATGCTAAATCCTTTTTAGAATTAAATGTGCGAACGTATGTGAAATATAAGGGGAAACCAGGTGTTTATTTCTTCACATTAGATGCAAACCATAAGCTATTTGTCGCTGCAGCAAGAAGATTCTTTTCACTTCCATACGTCAACGCTGACATGGAGTTGATAGATGTGAATGGCACGGTTGATTTTAAAAGTGAACGAACACATCGAGGCTATCCAGCAGCAAGTTTTCATGTTGCCTACCGCCCAACATCCCCTGTTTTTACTGCTACAAAAGGAAGTCTTGAAGAGTGGTTAACCGAGAGATACTGCTTGTGGACGACGAAAGGCAAGCATGTTTATAGAGGAGACATTCATCATGTAGCGTGGGAATTCCAACATGCAGAAGCGGAAATTAAAATCAATAAGATGGCTTCATTTTTACCAGAAGCCTGTTTTGATAGTGACCCACATCTTTTATACTCTCATTCAAATCGCGCTTTTGTGTGGATGCTAGAGCGCATCCGATAATGTAAATCTAATAATTAACAGAGTAAAACTCTAGTTCTCCGTTGTCTTAATGAGAAGTTAGTATGAGGTTACCTACTAGCGCAAAAAGAGGGAGGGACAAAAGGTTGTACTGAACCTTTTGCTCCACCCTCAAAGCAATGAGCGAAACCGCCACCTTCTTTTAAAGCCCGTTGTGAGTGGGTTTCTCACAACGGGCTTTGTGGCGAGTGAAGCCAGTGCAGATGTTTTAGCTAGTTCTGTCCCAGCCCCTTTTGTAGTTTATTCAGACAGTGGGAGTGAAAATGCAAAGGTTGTTCCTTCACCAGGGATACTGCTCACTGTAATTTCGGTATCATGTAAATTCATGATTGATTTGACGATAGCCAAACCGATACCAATGCCCGTCTTGTTTGTTCTTGCTTTATCTGTTTTATAAAACCTCTTCCATATGTGTTCTATCTGTTCTTTAGGTATGCCTTCCCCTTGGTCTTGGATTTTAATATGCACATGACTTACATCTTTTTCTAGATATACTTTGATTTCTGATTTGTCAGGTGATATTTGGATTGCATTTTGTAACAGGTTAATCAGAGCTTGCTCAATTCGGTCTGGGTCAGCAACGAC
The DNA here is from genome assembly GCF_002019795.1 of Bacillus alkalicellulosilyticus. Classification (GTDB taxonomy): domain Bacteria; phylum Bacillota; class Bacilli; order Bacillales; family Bacillaceae_F; genus Bacillus_AO; species Bacillus_AO alkalicellulosilyticum. The sequence continues at coordinate 532,386 of NZ_KV917381.1, forward strand.
AAAGAACTCTTGATGATCGGGAATAATTTGAAGATTAATATCTTTAGTGTCTAAATGTGGTTCTAGTTTGACAACAAGCATTTGCAATTGTTTTGTTAGGTTGTATTTTGTAGGTGCTATTTTTATCTGTCCAGCTTCTAGCTGTGTCATGTCGAGAGTATCATTCACTAACTTAATCATGCGTTCGGTTTCATCTTTCATCAGTAGGTAATAATGTTCTCTTCGTTTTTCGGGAATGGTCCCATCAAGTAAAGCGATCAAGAACCCTTTTATCGATGTTAACGGAGACCGTAAGTCATGCGAAACGTTGGCAATAAACGTTTTACGAGTTTCTTCCAAACTGTTAAGTTCTCTAGCCATATAGTTAAACGATTCTCCAAGTTGACCCATTTCATCACGCGTCTTTATATCGACAGTTTTAGTAAAATCGCCTTTGGCAAATTGCAAAGCGGTGTTATTCATCTCTTGTAATGGGGCCGTAATTTTTTTTGAGATGAACCAAAGGAAAATGCCTGCTACGGCAATAATAATTGCAAATGTAATCAAAATCATGAATACCATTTGTCTGTATTCGTGGTCTAAATCATGAAAAATCATCACCATCACGAGCGGACTACTGTTAGGGTTGTCTTGTAATGGTAGGGGGGAAGCAATGAAATAACTCAGGAGGCCATCCGTCCAACCACCCTCAGTAATCATTTCTCCTCGAGTGGCTGATTGTATCCACTCTTGCTGAATGTGATTTTGTTGAATTACGGTACGATTTGGAGCAAACACAATTTCTCCAAATGAATCAAAGATAAAAATGCTAATATCCTTTTGGCTTAACGCCGGTTGAAGGGAGGCTGACGTTTCGGCTTCACTCCAATGAAATTGATCACTTGCTTCAAAGGTGGTAGTGATTTGGTCGTAATGATGCAAGTACGTTTCTTCATACTCGTTAAAAAGATTAATATGAAACAACCCAAGAAAGAGAAGTCCGAATAAAGTAAATGAAATAAAGATGATTAAAGCATAACTAAGAAATAATCTTGTAAAAATCTTTTTTGTTTTAAGCATTCTCTTTTTCCTCAAATCGATAGCCTATACCACGTATGGTTATTATGGACCACAAGGAGGAATAGGATGCTAATTTATCTCTCACTCGTTTAATATGAACATCAATGGTTCGTGGATCTCCATCGAATTCATATCCCCAAACGCGGTCTAATAATTGCTGTCTTGAAAGAACTTGGTTTGGGTTAGAAGCAAAACAATGAAGCAGTTCGATTTCTTTTGGTGGCATCTTTACCTCTTGTCCTTCTACAAATATTTTAAATTCCTGCATGTTAACTGTAATATTAGAAAACGTCAGTTCTGCTTTATACTCTTCTGATAAGATGGTCCTTCGTAGAGCTGCTTTCACCCTAGCGCATAATTCATTAGGGTCAAAAGGCTTTACAATATAGTCATCTGAACCAATTTCAAGTCCTTTTACGATATCATAGCTTTCTCCTTTTCCGGTGAGCATAAGAATCGGAATTGTTTTATCTTCTAAGCGAATCGTTTTACAAACTTCCCACCCATCCATCTTGGGCAACATTAAATCTAATATAATACAGTCTGGTTGTTCATTAAAAAACATCTCGAGTCCAGATTCCCCATCATATGCGGAAATGGACTGAAATCCGATTTTCACCATATACAAATCAATTAATTCTACAATATTTGGATCATCCTCTATGGTTAATACTTTTATTGAACTTCTCATAACAGCGCATTCCCTTTCTAAACCGTAGTCCTATATTTAAAACACTTTATCTATGGAAAAGAATATCTTTTTAGTTTTACACAGAAATATGAATAGAGCGTTAACAGTTTGTTCAACCTTGAAAAATATTATTTTGTTAACGTTATGTTCATATTCAAATATTACTATTTATTTTGCACATATGAAAAGACAATCAATGCTATTCGTATAGTGTTAAAAAAATAGGAAAAGAGGCTTTGTTATGGGAAAGTTAGCTAAGTTCGCGTCAGATCGTAAAGGCGTTTGGTTGATTTTAATTGTGTGGGTAGTGATTGCTGGATTATTGAGCATCGGACCTTCCGCAAATGACTATACCGTAAATACAGGGGAAAATGATTTACCAAAGGAAGCGCAGTCAGTCCTTGCTCGAGAAAAAGTAAGTGAATATTTTTCTGATGACGGTGGTCTTCTAGCGTTACTTGTTTTTAAGAATCAAACAGAGTGGAATGAATCAAATGTTTCTGAAGTTGACCAAGTCAGCCTTTGGCTAGAGGAAGAAACTGAATTAACGACGATTGACTCTGTGGTTCCGTTTCATCAATTTCCTTATCATGTAAAAGAAATGTTTGTCTCAGAAGATGGTTCTACAATCGTTTTACCAGTCATGTTGTATGAAAATCTTGAGATGGCAGATATCAATAACACAGTAGTTGAAATACAAGAATACAGTCAGTCAGTGCTAGAAAGCGGTACATTAATGGTTACAGGTCCTGCTGGAATTGCATCTGATACAATCGCAATCTTTTCAAATGCGGATCTCGTTTTATTATTTTCTACAATACTACTAGTTCTTATTTTGCTCATTATCATCTATCGTTCACCTTTGCTAGCAATTATTCCTCTCGTTGCGGTGGCATTTACTTATCAAATCGTAGACCGAGTGTTGGGACTATTCGCAGCAAACGAAGTGTTTGTCATTGAATCACAATCATTATCAATTGTGATGATTCTGTTATTTGGGGCAACGGTTGATTATAGCTTATTCGTCTTTTCACGCTTCAGAGAACAATTAAGATTAAGAGAAGATAAACACGAGGCTATGAAAGAGGCTGTACAAGGAGTCGCTGAACCGATTATTTTCAGTGGAGGAACCGTATTTGCAGCGATGCTTGTCTTACTTCTTGCTCAATATGGACCATACCAAAACTTTGCACCCGTTTTTGCAATCACGATAGCAATTGTGTTACTTGCTGGGATTACATTAATTCCTGCTTTATTTACAATTGTGGGACGTCGTTCATTCTGGCCATTTATACCAAAAGTAGGCGAGAAAACGTTAGAAAAAAATCGCTTTTGGGGAGCCATTGGGTCATTTGTAACAAAAAAACCTTTGTTTGCAGGAGGGTTAGTGCTTATTTTTCTTCTCATTAATGCATCTAACCTTGGAAATATCCAATACTCTTTTAATATTATTCAATCTTTCCCAGAGGATATGAATTCCCGTGTTGGGTTTGAACAAATTGAAGAAAGTTTTCCTGCAGGGGAACTTGCACCAACTACCGTGTTACTGGAGAACAAGAGTGGTTTTACTTTAACAGAAGAAGAGATAGTCGCACTTGAAAATCTGAATGAAGAGTTTTTACAAATCAATGGGGTAAGCTCGACAACATTTCCGGAGCGAGAGCAAATTGTACTAGAGTCTAGTCAGGGACAACGTTTGGTAAATGAAACAGGACAAGCTTTAACGTTTTCTCTCATTCTATCTATGAACCCCTATCATCAAGAATCACTTGATCTCATTGACTATTTAAATAGTAAAAAAGATGATTTGCTAGTAAAGAGTGGGTTAGATATTGACCATTATTCATTATATTTTGCTGGCGAAACAGCAACATCAGCAGATATTCGAGCAATTAGCGACAGGGATACGTGGGTTGTTGCTTTCGTGGTAACCTTTGTTATTTTAGTGATGTTAATTTTTCATACGCGTTCAGTTATAGCACCGTTATATATGATGGCTACCATTTTACTCTCCTTCGTATCGGCACTGGGCTTTAGCTGGTTTTTCTTTGAGTATGTGTTTGGGTTTGAAGGGATGAGTTACCGAATCCCGTTATATTCCTTTGTTTTCTTAGTCGCGCTTGGTGTTGATTATAATATCATGTTAATTTCTCGTATTCGTGAAGAAAACCGCCATTTTACGATAAAAGAAGCGACACAACGAGGGGTGGCATTAACAGGCGGCGTGATTTCGTCAGCAGGTTTAATTTTAGCTGCTACATTTGGAGTATTGATGACACAACCGATTTTAGAGTTATTTATGTTCGGGTTTATCGTTTCGATTGGTATTTTAATGGATGCTTTTTTAATTCGAGGGATGCTTGTTCCATCCATCGTTACATTGTTAAAAGATTGGAATTGGTGGCCGTCTAAAAAACAAAATCACAATCAAGTGAGGTCTCATAATGAATAGAACAAAACTATTACTACGCTTTTCTGCGATTTATTCAGTAATTGGTGTTTATATTGGCTCACATATGGCAGGGCAAGGTTCATATTTGTTTCGCCCTATTCATACACACATATTAGTCGTTGGATGGTTATCTTTATTTGCCTTTGCAGCTTTCTATGCTATATACGCCATCCCTAAACAGTCAAAGCTAGCCGTATTCCATGTTTGGAGTGCTATTATAGGGACTTTTGGTCTTACTGCTGGTATGTATACGTATTACTTCAAACCTGAATGGGTAACTGAGACGTTTTCTTTACTCTTTTTCATTACAGGTGGTTCGGTTCTGATGTTAAGTTTTGCTGCATTTGCTGTGATGACATTTATTTTTGGCCAAAAAATCATAGATAAAGAGTAAAAGATGTAGTTGTCGATTTCGCTTCAAGGTCAGGATAAAAGGTAAGCAACCTTTTGTCCTGACCTTTTTTTATTTAGAAAACAGTAAGTGACTAAATTGTAATAATTAAGTCATTTAATAGTCACCTTTCAAAAGTAAAGTATAGTCATACGAAAGAATTGGAGGAGGTAAAAAGTATTCTGAGAGATTAGTGTTAAGCTGTAATACTTCACAACGTGTGGAGAATTGAAATAAAAGAAAGTAATGGAGGATTTTATAAATGGATATACAAATAATTTTGAGCAAATTATTGCCTATAGCGCTGATTGCACTAGTATTGGCGTTGGTGCTAATAGGAGTAACGTATGTTTCTTACAAAATATATAGAAAAAGAGGCGGAAGTAAAGCCGTAACCAAAATTCAGTTTGTTACGATATTTTTATTGTTAGGTTGGTTTGTCGTCGTTATGGTGTTAACATTCTTCAGCAGGGGAGAAAATTTTGAAGGGTGGGTTAATTTTCAGCTTTTCAGCGGATATGTCAATGCATGGAACCAATGGTCGTTGAGTGAATGGCAACTTATTATCTTTAACATGCTAATGTTCGCTCCACTCGGATTTTTGTTACCGCTTCTCAGTCAAAAAACTCGACGGTTTTTGCCTGTTTTTATCCTGTCACTACTAGTTACATTAGGGGTTGAATCTTTTCAAATGGTCTCGCGTAGAGGTATCTTTGAGTTAGACGATATTCTACACAACACGTTAGGCAGCATTTCGGGTTTTCTTTTAATGAGTTTAATCCTCGACAGTGTTGAACGGAGAAAAGTATCGGTAAAGTCTTTAGTGAAGGCGTTAGCTATCCCGCTTGCTTTTGTACTTTTATTTACCGGGGGAATGGTAGTTTATCACTCGAAAGAATTTGGTAATCTTTCTATTCGACCAGCGATTACGCAAAATATGAATCAAGTTGAAGTCGTACTAAATACAGATTTACCAGAGGATGCCGAGCCAGTGTCCCTGTATTTCAACAGTCAAATCCATAACCGGATATATGGAAAAGAAATGGCGAGATTAATGGGTCGTTCTTTTGATTTGCTACAAAAAGGTGGCATGGGTATTGAGGGACATAATCGAATATGGTCCTTTCGTGACAATGAACAAAATGATTATTATTTTAATTACTCTTTACATGATGGAGGATGGTGGTTATTAGCTGAAGGCGTTGACATTATGCCACTAGAAGGGGAAGAACTTAGTAAGCAGAGAGATTTCTATGAAAGCTGGATGCTTACAAACGGTCTATTGCCACAAAATACTAGATTTGAATTACAAAGTGAGGACACACTTCGATGGGAAATTACACGGTCCGTTACAGACATTGCTCGTGAGGATCTTGATTTTGCGGAGGGCGTTATTATGCTCAAACCATCTTTGGAACATCAGATACCACAAGATTTATACTATTTTATGAATGAGAACAAATTCGTACGCAAGGTTGACATTATTAGTCCAGTTCAAGCTTATGATGAAATCGTTAAGGGGAATTTTTATACTTTTAATAAAATGAGTAAGGGAGACCAACTCAATGTTAAGCAATATGAATTGGCCTACACGTACGATTCAAAAGGATATTATCAACCTGTTTACAAATTCATAGGAACGGTAAATGGAGAACCGTGGGAGACGTTCATTCCGGCATTGAGAAATTGAACGTAAGGACGACAATAATGAAATAACAATTATTTTTAAGCCTTCCTGATTGGGGGGCTTTTTTATTTAGCGTTAAGACGGAAACTGGATAACAAGCAACAATTCATAGAGAAAGATGTACATATAAGAAAAAGAAGTAGTGCTATGTAATAGAAGAGGCGGAACCCCTTCTTACTTTCCGGGTTAAATGCTTTGTCAGTATAACATTCAGCTAGACTCTTGCAAGACCTCTTTCAAATGCTGCAAGATGATTAAAAGAAGCATTGCGAAGTTGTGTAAAAACGGTCCGAACATCATCAGGAATTGTAAGTGTCAGAAATTTTTCATACATAGAAATATTCTCTATTTCCCCCTGAACCCCAGAAGCATATGCTGCTTTAATACTTTCTGGGGTTGAAACTACTAATTGTGATTCATCGTCAGGTATAGGTATCTGATAACGTTCAAAAAGTGGTAATAAAGCATTTATATGCTTTAATTCAGCTTCTTTTATTTGTGCGAATGTACGAATATACCCAAAGTTTTTTAGAATATTATCATATCTAGCTTGTGCTAAGTATTCGTCTTGAAGCGCATAAGTTAACATTTGAGGTAAAGATAAAGTGAGAGCACTTAAAGCTCCTTCAGCACCATAATTTTGAGTTTGCCTATTTGAGTGTGTTACATTTGGACTTTTTGAAAGAAAAAACAAAAACCATACAGCGTGATTTTGTTCATCTGCCGCTGCCCGATGAAATCTTTCTTTAATAGTAGGTTCTTTTGCCTTATCAGCTATATCTAAATAAAAATCAACTGCATCTTGTTCATCTTTAAATGCAAACTCGATGCCATCTCTATAATTGTCTGGACATTCCTCGATAATTTGGTAAGATGGTTTTTTTCCTGTTAAAGTTGTGAAAATTCTGCTAAATTGCTCAAGATGACGTTGTTCATCTTTTAGTATTTCATAAATTCTCTCGCTTTCATCCTTTGACTGAGCAAGTTTTGCTAACTTATCATAACAAATTACAGCACTATACTCCGCGTTAATTGCTTTTTGAATATCATTTACAATTGGACTTTCATTTAGCTCATTTGCCATTTGATAATAGTTATTACGATCCTGTGGAACGTAATGATAAAAATATGAATTATAATACATAATTCTCCTCCTTACGTGTTACCGATCAAAGTATTATATGCTTTTCGGATAGGTTATTGTGCAGAAGAAGCGCAACTAATAAAGTGAGATTATGAATATGTAAATGAGTAAAAATGGTTATTAGGAGGTGTAACGGACTTTTTTAGTGCCTCGATTATAATAGTCGGTTACTATTAAAAAGATAGTGTGAATAAGGACATTCAAAAACGAGGTGAATTTAGATGCAATTGGAAGAGGTGTTCACAGTTCATGTGAAGATTGAAAAGACAATTGAACTAAGTAATAACGATGGTGATTCGGTTGTCATGATTTCATTTTCAGGGAATGTGAAAGGGAAATATTTCGAGGGTACCGTACTTGAAGGAGGAATAGATACTCAAATCATAGGGAAGTGTGAGGGACAGCATACCCTTTCCGCTAGATATATGCTTCAAGGAAGAGATAGTAACGGACAAGACTGTGAAATCTATATTGAAAACAACGGTACATTTAATAAGAATTTAAAAGGAGCACTTTTCAGAACGTATCCCAAGATAATTACAAATAGTAAACAGCTGTCATTTTTGAATAATGATATCCTCGTTGGAGAAGGTATACCTAGCGATACTGGGGTAGATATTAAGATTTTTAGAGCAATTTAATTATTATTTAAGTGATATTCATATTAGATTTGATTAACGACTAGCCTTGAGGAGCGATATTCCTGTAGTGAGGATTGGACCTCTATTTTTTTATGACACACTTATGAGATCAAAACCCTCCTGATTAGGAGGGTCTTACTTTATAAAATTCCGTGAAAAAACGTCTGATATAACATGCTTATTTTATGTGAAAGAATTTGCTTGACGTGATAGACTATTCTGTATTACTATATAATAGTACTATGTGTTACTGAATACACGTGATACAGAGTACTAATGATTATATCAAAACTAAATGGGTGATAAATTTGGAAAATATCACAGAAATGCTCAAAGGGGTACTCGAAGGTTGTGTACTTGAAATTATCAGTCGCGGTGAAACTTATGGCTATGAAATTACACAGCATTTGCGAGAACTTGGTTTCGCAGATGTGGTTGAAGGCACAGTTTATACGATTACCATGCGGCTTGAGAAAAACAACCTTGTGAATATCGAAAAAAAGCGATCCACTGTGGGACCACCGAGAAAATTTTATACTCTCAACGAAGCAGGCCAAAAGCAGCTTGAACTTTTTTGGGGGAAATGGAATTTCATCTCAGGTAAACTAAATGAACTTAAGACTAAAGAAATCAAAAGGAGAAGGTAAAATGAGTTTATTTGAAAAAATTATTGGAAGTCTTGAAGAAAAACGGGAGTGGAAGGCGATGGAGGCGCGTGCTAAGGCATTGCCAAAGGATTACCATAACGCTTACAAAGCTATTCAAAAATATATGTGGACTGCTGGTGGCATCACAGACTGGAAGGACATGGGGCGTATCTTTGGTGGTATTCTTGAACTTTTTGAGGAGGGGGTAGCGGAAAAAAAGAAAGTCACTGACCTTACGGGTGAAGATGTGGCAGCATTCTGCGACGAACTAGTGAAGGATACGAATACTTGGATGGATAAGTATCGTGCGAAGCTAAACGAGACGATTAGGAAAAGAGAAAATGAATAGAGGTTTTGGACTGAATAGATGAGTGAATGTGAAAGTTCGTCACCGCTATTCAGTTATATTTTACCTCGGTAGTAAGTAATACAGAATATCCGTATTACTTACTAGTTTAATTTTAAGTAATCTAGCGCTATGAACTTTTTATAGGGAGGAAAAACCATGAGCAAATTAGCTATAACTGTAAAAGGGTTAAAGAAAAGTTTTAAAAACAAGCAAGTACTAAAGGGAGTCAATTTTGAGGTGCAGCGTGGTGAAATATTCGCATTGCTAGGCTCAAATGGGGCTGGAAAAACGACGATGGTAAACATCCTCTCGACACTGTTGAAGCAAGATGGAGGTGAAGTCAGTATTTGTGGCTTCGACGTCCAGCGTCAGCCTGATCATGTTCGTCAGAGCATCAGCCTTACAGGACAGTTCGCAGCTTTAGACGAGATCCTCACTGGGCGGGAAAACTTGGAGATGATCGCCAAGTTGAGAGGAGTTTCCAACCCCACTCAAGTCGTCGATTATCTTCTAACAAGATTCAGCCTGGTCGATGCAGCTAACCTCCGCACTGACAAATATTCTGGAGGGATGAAGCGTCGTATCGATATCGCCATGAGTCTCATTGGGAAGCCAGCAGTCATATTTCTCGACGAACCAACGACAGGGCTTGATCCTGAAGGCCGGATTGAAGTCTGGGAAGCTGTCAAAGAGCTTGCCGATGGTGGCACGACCATCTTGCTGACGACGCAATACTTGGAGGAAGCTGAACAACTTGCGGACCGTATTGCCATCTTGCATGGTGGGAAAATCATCACAACTGGTACACTTACCGAACTTAAAGAAATGTTCCCACCAGCGAAAGTGGAATACATTGAGAAGCAGCCTACTTTAGAGGAAATATTCCTATCAATTATCGGAAAAAAGGAGGAACATGTAAATGAAAAATAAAACAGGGGTATTACTAGAGAGATTAATGCGTAACATCATGCGTAGCCCGGATACCATTATTACGGTTGCGATTACGCCAATTATGATGATGCTACTATTTGTTTATGTTTTTGGTGGTGCTATAGAGACAGGTTCCGAGAACTACGTTAATTATTTATTACCAGGAATATTACTGATGGCTATCGCATCGGGCGTCGCTTATACTTCCTTACGGTTGTTTAATGATGTGAAGAGCGGTCTCATGGCACGTTTCATTACTATGCCTATAAAGCGCTCATCGATTCTGTGGGCTCACGTGTTGACCTCACTTGTGTCAAATACGCTTACGGTTGTGTTAGTTATCCTTGTTGCTCTCTTAATGGGCTTTCGTTCCAGTGCTGATATCCTGAATTGGATCATTGTTGCTGGAATACTCGGACTATTTACACTGGCACTAACATGGCTAGCGGTGATTCCTGGATTGAAAGCAAAGTCTATGGAAGGGGCAACTGCCTATGCATACCCACTGATTTTTCTACCGTTTATCAGTTCGGCCTTTGTCCCCACCGAAACCATGCCAAAAATTGTCCGCGCATTTGCTGAGAATCAGCCTGTGACATCCATCGTAAATGCGATTCGTTCCCTTTTGTATGATGGATCTGTCGGCAACGATATTTGGTCCTCGCTAGCCTGGTGCATTGGTATTATGGTCCTCGCTTACTTCTTTGCCAGTAAAGAATTTAAACGGAAGTTAGGTTGAGATTACTAGTGTAAAAAGCTAAACATAAAGACACTTTCTTGCAATACTAGGTATGTACGATTAAAGATAAGGGGGTTTGGTTAATTGATTAACTAATACGAATCGTCATCAATATATATGACGGATGGATAGGCAACGGCATAAACTTAAGAGAAGGTTTATTAATAGAACGATGTAGAACAGTTAAACAACTTAGTAAGTTTTAACTAAGAAATGCACTAATTGGATACGGAATGGACGTATTTACTCAACCCTGTATTATAAACAGAGCATAGGCTTACCCCATGCTCTGTTCTTTTTAATGTGTATACTTATACCAGTCTGTTGAATATTGAGGTCCTGATTTCTCATAAGTAAAACTAAATTCAATCGTGTCTCCAGGCTGTATGTTTCCAACAACTCGGTTCCATTGCCCACTGTTTTCATTCATGCGGTAATTGAGCTGTGTCCCATTATTAATTCTGAGATGGATGTCTACATAAAGGGCAGGTGTTGTAGGGTGAAAGTAAATCGTTGTCTCATTTGTATTTTTATTCGCTATTCCTGCTTGATAGTCATCATGTGTAATGGTCTCGTCTGTATTTCCTTCACTCTTCGAAAATTCAAACCAATTCACATTCATCAAATCATTAGTATTGTTGCCGGTAAACAAGAGATACACATCATGGATTCCTGAAACATCAACATCGGAAGACACGGTTTGCCACTGTTGCCAGCCACCTGTATTTGCCACATCCACGATACCAATAACGTTTCCAGTGATACTACCTAACCTAACTTCAATTGTTCCTCCATTCGTATCAGATGCTACACGAACATCGATAGAAGACGCCCCCGTACCGAAGTCAACTGAATTAAATTTAACCCAATCGCCGTTAGCGATCCAGCCGATGTTTTCCTCGCCATCAACGTCTTGTGTGGCTTCGGTTTGAATCCCGTTCATGTCATCATAGCTTTGAGCTTGGATTCTAGTAAAGGCGTCTCGTGGTGCAGTAGGGTCTGTTGGATCTTCAGGTTCAGGGTCTTGAGGGTTTCCTGGGTCAATTTCTCCATCCCCATTTCCAATGTTAAAACGGTGAGGTTCTACCTGTACTGTGTGTCCATCAGAAAAGCGTACAGTGATTGGTTCATTTGAATAGTTATAGGCGATATAGGTACGTTCTCCATCTTTGGTAAACACAGCATAGGTTGGATGGTCTGCTGTAACTGTTGGATCCACTTGGCCCAACTCATGTAAATTGTGAATCCAGTGGTATGTTTGTGCTTTTGTACTGCCTCTTTCGATGATTTTCTCATCGCCTGGATTAAAGGAACCGTATTGGTCAATGGATGCTTCCATTTGCTGAAGTGCATCAGCAGGGTTTGTTAAAGCACGGTACATCCAAACCATATTGGACCATAAATTCCAATCAGTTGAGCCATTTTGACTTCGTAAGGCTTCATAGGCTCGTTCCACATAATCCGGATGATGTCCTAAGTAAAGGGAACCACCGTGAAAAGGCAACCAACTAATCGCATACTTTTCTACCATTCCAGACTGCCACCAAGTCGCATGGTCCATTTTTCCACCCCAATTAATGGTGACAATTTCAGGACCATATTCCTCTGGTAAAATTTCTTGGTGCACATCGAAGAAATATTCATTTATTGCGCTCATCTCAGTGGTGTATAAATAAATGGCTCGGTCGCGTAACTCGGTATTCCCTGTTGCTTCAGCCCATAGGATAACATTTGTCCACGCATGCATCGCTTCAGATGAAGACTCTTGGTTATTTCCAGAATCAAATGTTGCTAACCCATCTGCCCATGAATTACCGGAGTACGGGTCAAACATGCGAATGTATGGGAATAATTCGTCATTGCGGTCTGCTGCAAAATCTCGAATTAATAAATCTACCATACCACCCCAGTTTTCGGAAGAAGCCCAGTCTGCATCCGTTCTAGCAATTTCAGCGGCAGCTTTTACAAAATACCCGTAGTGGAAGTGGTGGTCATTGATACGAGTTGCGGAACTATGTGCTGCATGGTAGCCTAGCAACGTTCCCCAATTCTCGTTATAGTAAAATAGATTTTTACCTTTTAAATTTCCGTTGCTATCGGTCGCTTGGAACCAGTCTTCTAAAATCTGACGTAATTCATTGCGGAATTGGTCGGCAATCTCCGTTTCTCCCATTTGATCTGCGATAGGAGCAAGTGTTGCTAGTTTCCCTAAGTATTTTCCTAATTCATACGTATCTGAACCAGTAGGGTAGTGAGACTGTGCATCTTCAAGGTACCCTATTAAACGATTTCGGTCATACTTTCCTAAGTCCGGTAATGTCGGTAAAACACCGGTAAATGTTAGATCCGTAGTGAATTGTTGTCCAGGTAACATCAACATATTTCCACGAATGGTTCGGATGCTGTAATCCGATAACAACTGGGATTGAGAACGGTCGGCTAAATGTCGATACTGGTGAGGGTAAAGAGCAAATAACGTTCCATTTGGTGCACCATGTACTTTTGCCTCTGTTTCTACTTTATACGTCGTTGTCACCTTTCCAGTTGCTTCATCATAGCTCCAATCCGCTATGGCCTCTCTAACGATAGAATATGCATATTCTTCATAAGTATTTAACATCTGGACACTTTGGTCGGGTAGTTTGGCTACAGAGATATAATCGCTATTCGCAGCTAATGTCTTTGAATTTAAACCCGTCCAATTGGTACCAGGTGGGGCAAAGGCAGCATAATGTTTATTGTCATGTGTTGAAAATCCAATGACATTTCCGCGATTCTCCCAAATTCTTGGCTCTATATCAAAAGACAGCTGTGCTGTTCCACCTTCATATTCTGCAAAGATAAAAGGCGAGCCAACACCATATGTGACACGCATCTTATTTGAACCATCTTCTAATAATCCTCTAACATACCAATCATTATAGTCATCTACGAGAGAATGCTCGAAGCGATTCGTTCTTGAGTGACCAATTAAAAAGTCAGTTCCTATTGCTCCATTAATGTGCCATGTACCTGCTGCTTTATTTTCATGAACGACCATGTTGTGGGGAGCGTCGTAAAACACATGCAGTCCTTCTTGACGGTGCCTCACACTAAAAGGGTGTGGATAATGGTTCATGGAGAATCGTTCAACAGCTAAAGAACCCCACCATGTATTCGTTTGCATAGGTCCTGTCACATTACTCGAGCGATAGATTCTTTCTGGCGGTTCTCCCTGTTGTGCTTGAAACCCAGGGTCAGTAATTCCTCCGTAATCAATCGTAGGGAATACAGAAGAGTAGCTTCCTTTCCCAACAGAAACTTCGTTTGAATTCGCCATTGTTCCTCCAATTGGTGGTAGTAGTAGAGTAAAACACAACAACAACATAAAAAACCTAACTCTTTTTCTTCTCATCGAATTCCTCCTTTTAATTAATCAATACTACTTGGAAGTTCACCTCCTCAATTATCCAAAGCGCTTTCGGAAATATCGCAAGAAAACCGGAAGCGCTTTCGTAAATGCTCAGATTGATTCTATAACAGGGTGGTAAAAACATCAACACTATTATCAGAATAATAGTAAAATTCATTCGGAAGTTCTATAAAATTAACAAAATTATACACACGTAGAGGTGTACCAAAAGTGGGGGAAAGGTGGTGTTTTTTTATGGGCATCTAAGCGAAAGTGATTATGGAATCAATAAGCTTAAAGAATATAAGGAACTTGATAAGTTTTTCAACTGCTACACATTACAGTACAAACTATGAGAGCTTTAACAAATAGCAAGAACATAACCTTTTATTTGAACTATTGTTTTAAAGTAACTTCAGCGGTACAATTTAGTAAAAGTTATTGCGATAGAGTAGGTAGGTGACGCTATGCAACGCAGGAGAATCATCCGATTTCTTATTATATTTCTATTCCTCGCGGTACCCATTTGGTTGTTCTTAAATTACTTGAAATACAATGTAGAATATTACCAACTTTTTAGAGACCAGCGTGAGTTGTTTGAAGCAGTAAAGGATGAAGTGGAAAGTATCGATGATAGTAAACTAGATTTCACCAGTAATGGCGAGACTATACTCCTTTATTATGCTTCTAATAAATTTCATGATGAAGTGCCATGGAGTTTACAGGACAAGATTAGGCAACTCAAGAAATTATCAGAAGAGGAACTAAGTAAACTGAGTTATGTTGAGAGTGATGAGAAGAACCTCCTCATCTTCACTTTTGACTGGGAACGAGTCAACGGAGATACCTATCATATCGTGTATTGCAAAAATGGAGAGGTAGTTGAGAGTTATTATAGCGATAAAGATGTTGAATATGACTTGATAAAGCTGGATGATGATTGGTATGGAACGAGGATAAGATAAGTCGAGAGGCATGTTAAACAAAACAAGTAATATTTATGTACCGTTAGAATCATTCATTGTCAAATGACTCTAGCGGTAATTTTATGTAAAGCTATTGCATAAAGAAGGTAGGTGCCACTATGCAACGCAGGAGAATTATCCGGTTTCTTATTATATTTCTATTAATCTTAGTAACCAGTTGGTTGTTCTTGAATTACTTGAAATACAATGTTCGATATTACCAACTTTTTAAAGAACAGCGTGAGTTGTTTGAAGAAATAAAGGATGGAGTGGAAAGTATTGATGATACTAAACTAGAGTACACAAATGAAAATTGGGGTGCCTTCCTTTATATTCCTTCCTATCAGTACCATGATGAAGTGGACCCAAGTTTACAGGATACTATTAGGCTAATGAAGGTCTTATCTAAGGGTGCACTAAGTAGACTGACATATGATGAGAGGGATGGGGAGAACCTTCTAACCTTCACTTTTGACTGGGAACGAGTCGATGGGGATACTTATCATATTGTGTATTGTAAAAGTGGAAAGGTAGTCGAGAGTTAATTTCGTGGTAAAAATCTTGAATATGACCTGATAAAGCTGGATGATGATTGGTATGGAACGAGGATAAGATAATTGTTAAACAAAACAAGTAATATTTTGTACCGTTAGAAACATCATTGTCAAATGACTCTAGTAGTAAATTTAAATAACTACTATTGCATAAAGAAGGTAGGTGCCACTATGCAACGCAGGAGAATTATCCGGTTTCTTATTATATTTCTATTAATCTTAGTAACCAGTTGGTTGTTCTTGAATTACTTGAAATACAATGTTAAATATTATCAACTGTTTAGAGACCATCGTGAGTTGTTTGAGACTGTAAAGGATGGAGTGGAAAGTATTGATGATAGTAAACTAGAATACACGTATGAAAATTGGGGTGTTTTCCTTTATAATGCTTCATATCAGTATCATGTTGAGGTAACCCAGACTTTACAGGATAATATTGGGCAAATTAAGGTCTCATCGAAAGGTGCACTAAGTAAACTTTCATATAATGAGAGTGATGGGGAGAAGCTTTTAACCTTCGTTTTTGACTGGGAAGGAGTCAACGGAGATACCTACCATATCGTGTATTGTAAAAGTGGAAAGGTAGTCGAGCGTCACTATCGCGATAAAGATGTTGAATATGACCTGATAAAGCTGGATGATGATTGGTATGGAACGAGGATAAGGTGAGTAAAGAGGGGTTTGGTGAATTTCTATACATATCACCAACATCAAGGGAGAGTTTCCAGAAGGGAACTCTCCCTTCTTTTTAATAAATATTAGTAGTGAAAAATCACTTCTCTACTCTCCTAAAAAAAATCAACAGAACCGTCCCTTATATGAGAGATTTTTTCTTTTTCTCCGTTATATTAAATGTAAAAGCTTTTACAAAACTGGTAAGGAGCATGTATATGCAAATAAATGAACGTAATTTCATAGAACAATTACAAAATCAAAATGAAGATGCATTATCTTACATTGTTGATCGTTATTTGCCCTTAGTGAAGGGAATGACCAATAAAATTCTAGCACCGTTATCGAACAAAGGTTTAATAGAGGAATGCACGAATGATATTTTCTTGTCGATATGGAATCATGCTCTAAAGTTTAAAGGTAACAATGAAATCGAATTTAAAAAATGGGTGTTTGCCATCGCTAAGTTTAAAGCGATTGATTACTACAGAATGGCAAAAAACCAAAAAGAAATAAGCTCTGATGTTATAGCAGGAGAGGGAAACAAGTCGGCAGAAGATGAGCTCTTACTTATGGAGAGTCGAACGGAGCTTGTGAACTTACTGAATCACTTATCTCCAGTCGACCGAAATATTTTTATTATGAAATATTTGTTAGGCATGAAGACAGACGATATTGCTGAAAAGCTTAGTATGACAACATCAGCAATCGCAAATCGGCTACATCGTGGCAAAAAGGAGCTTCATGAATTAGGGAAACAACTAACGTTAGGAGAGAAGCTGGGATGAAAGATATATATGAATCATTAAATGATATCAATATCGACGAAAGTGAAATTGAAGAGATAGAAGTGAGTCCTCTTGAAAAAAGAAAGGTGAAAAAAGCACTCAAACGAGCATTACAAAAAAAACGCACACCGCAATGGAAAAAAACAATCGTAGCAGCATCCATACTAGGTGGACTATCCATGATAACACTCGGTTTGACATTTCCAACATACGCATCGAATCTCCCCTTCCTAAGTGATATTTTTGCAATGTTTAACTCAAATGATGATGAGTTTTATACTAATTATAAAGAAAACGCAAGTGAGCTTAACCTAGTACAAGAAAGCAATGGTATCACAATAACGTTAAAAGACGCTGTGTACGATGGCAAGTCGGTCACTGCTACTTTTTTCATTGAGTCAGAAACAGACCTAGGAGAAACCATATATGGTATAGATATGATGCTCATTAAGAAGGTCTCGAGTTTAACAGGTTATGAAGAGATTAAGAAGATAGGCGAAAATCAATATGTCGGAATAGTTAAAACAACGATAATCGATGAAATAGAGCTAAAAAATCCAAAAGTGACGTGGAATATAAACAAAATTAAGAATGGAGATACGATGGAAGCAATTGACGGACAATGGTCATTCTCCTTTTCGCTAGAGGAAACAAATCATACGATTCAAAATGTGTACCAACAAACGATAAAAGAAGGCGTAAAAGTTCAAGTGGAAAGGCTGACAAATACTCCGATGTCTACGATTGTTTTCTTCAACTATGAAGCCGATGATAAAGTTCAGGACTTATGGGATTATGTTCATGTCATGATTGAAATGAGGGATGACCTCGGAAATGTTTATCAAGGAAATCCAAACGGAGGGATGGGGATAGACCATTTTAATATGAGTATGAGCGAAACATTTGGGAGAATAGACCCTGCAGCGACAAAACTTATTATTACGCCTCATGTTAGCTATGGTCATCACACTTTTAGCGATGAAAATGAAGTTACTCGTTATGAAAAAGACGGAGTAGAATTTGCTCAATCAGAAACGACGGTTACTGAAGCAGATGCTGTAAATTATGAAGAAAGTATTTTAGACGAAATCATAATTGAATTGGTGAAGTAAACGATTAAGAATGAGTAGTAAAGATAGCATGTAATCTCTCATTTGACAGAGCCACTGTTTGCAGTGGCTCTCAAACCAATCGATTTTAGTTAGCACTCTTTATTCAACTTTACCCATTTCTTAAACGTGACTTCTATCGAAAATTCATTGTCCTGGACATCGGCAACGACCGTGCCTTCCTGTTTTGTAATAAGCTGTTGCACTATATGAAGTCCTAGTCCATGCTGTCCGCCAGTCCGACTCGTATCCAACCGGAAACTTCGGTCAAAGATTCGATGAAGGTCATGTCGGTCAACTTGGTCAACATCATTAACTGCTCGTAAACGGACATGATTTTCGTCTTCAATTAAGCTAATTGTAAAATAGCTTTTGGCATACCGTAATGCATTTTGAATAAGGTTTGTCACAATTCGAGTTGTTGCCTTTTTATCAGCTAAAATAGGAGATACGCTCACGTCATCTACATGTATGTTTAACTGGCTTCTTTCAAAATCATCATAGAACAAAACCATAGATTCGAGGATGATTTTATCCAAAAACTGTGGCTCCATTTGTAATGGTTTGTCCGAAGAATCAATTTGTGAAAGCTCATAGAATAAATCGGCCATCATCGTGAGATTGTCTATTTTCTTTTGAATAATAGATTGGTATTCATTTTTTTCAGCTTCAGATAAATCCGGATCTGTTAACAGTTCAGAAAAGCCTTTAATTGAGGTTAAAGGTGTCCTTAAATCATGAGAGATATTTGTAATTTCTTGCTTTAATTCTTTTTCTCTTTTTACCATTGTTTGTTGGTCTTGTTTAAATAAATAAATGAGCTGGTTGATTTTCTTGATGAAACCAATCACGATTTTACTATGAGAATGCGTACGCACGATTTCATTGGTACCAAAATTGCGAATGATGTCATCTAATTGGTTCGTCATCCTCCTCATATCCCAGTGCAAAAGCAGGATGGTCGCGATACAACCGATGAGGAGAACACTTAATATAACGATTATCAACCAGCTAATCAATTCCATTCATTCCATCTCCATCAATCAATAGTTTGTGTAGTAAATTTCCTTGCCCCTATGAGTAAAGAAAGCACTGAAATGACGATTCCAGTAATCCAATAGCGATAATCAAGCTGAGCTCCTTGTCCGATATAGCTCATAAGGTTTTCATTTAAGAGTGTGCTTGGTGCATAAAGATATAGTTCATGTAACCCCGTCACAGAGCGGAATAGAATCCTTAACAAATCACCTGATAAGAAGAATAAAAAGAGTAGTGTCATAATGATATAGATTTCACCGACTTTTCCCATTCGGAGAGCATGAATGATAAAAAAGCCGCTAATGACAATCGGTACCATATTTACACAAGCTATCAAGAAGTATAAGGCGGATTGTTCCTCATTTGCGAATAGACTTTCTCCTAATGCAATTGTTAAGGCTAGACCAATCACACATAACAGCATAAAGTAAAGTAAGGTTAGTAGAAGTTTTGACCAAAAAATGGTGTTCCTAGATATGCCAAATGATACAGATTGTTTGAGTAAAGCCGTATCTTTACCAGTGAGAGCGACGTTAAAGAGTAAACCTACGATCATAATGAGGAACCCAGCACTAACTACGTTTGAATAAAAAAATTGACTCGTTCCATACGGGAAATTTGGGTCGTTCTGTTGAGCAAAATGTAAAACAGTCGCTGCTACTGTGATACATAATAGACCAATCACACTTGTGACATAGAGACTTTTTTTGCGAAGGAGACGATAATTTTCGCTTTTCATATAATTCATCATCATTTTGCTTCCTCCACTAAGTCTAGGAAATACTCTTCTAATTTGAGGACTTCAATTTGAAACTCCATCACGACTACACCATTGTCGTTTAATAGTCGATTAATCATGCCGCTTTCTTCTACATGGTTTTGAATGGCAATTTGCCGATTAGGAAGAACTTTAAACTGAATATCAGAATAAGCTTGTTCTAGTATTCTCGCTGTTTTTGCAGGGTCATCCACTTTCAGTAGGATTTGTTTTTTACTTTTTTCATCTAAATCTTCTTTGCTTACATCATCAACAAGGACACCATTTTTGATAAATACAAAACGCGAAGCAAGCAATTGTAATTCAGTTAAGATATGGCTGGACACTAAAATGGTGATTTGTTTTTCTTGATTAAGCTTCAATAATAGCTGACGAATTTCTCGAATTCCCTCAGCATCTAAGCCATTAATCGGTTCATCTAGCACCAAACAATCAGGGCTACTTAAAAGACAAAGTGCAATCCCTAATCGTTGCTTCATTCCCATCGAGTACTCTTTAAATCGTTTCTTCTTTTGATTAGATAAGCCAACAATTTGCAAAACCTCATAGATGCGTTCTTTTTCAACAATCCCTCTTTGAATTCGGAAATACTCTAGATTTTGAGTGGCCGTAAAATCTGGGAAGAATTCTGGGGTCTCTATCATAAACCCCATTCTCTTTTTGGCATTAACCAATTCTTTTCCTGATCTCCTAAATAGAAAAAGCTCTCCTGAAGTTGGATGTAATTGTCCAGACAGCATTTTAAAAAACGTTGACTTTCCAGCTCCATTTTTCCCAATTAGTGCACAAATTTCGCCTTTTTTTAATGAGAAATTCAGTGGCTTGATGACTTCTTCATTCTTAAAGGTTTTCGTTAACTGAAAGGTTTGAATTATCGTATCCATTTGGGTAACTCCTTTGTTTATTCTTTATAATTATAGTGTAGCGAAGGAGGTTTTAATTTCCTTTAAGGAAAACATAAAGAAATCATAAAGAAATTAAACCAGCATAAATCCGACTCCCCAAACGGTTTTGATGTATTCATCTGAAGTGACCTCAGCGATTTTTTTACGGATATTGGAGACATGAACGCTAATGGTGTTGTCATCGCCAACGTAGGTGCCTTTCCAGATTCGTTCATAAATTTCCCTTTTTGAAAATGCACGCTCTGGATGACTTACAAATAAGGATAGAATGTCAAACTCTGCATTTGTTAGTTGCAGTATTTTATCGTTTAAAGAGACAGATCGTTTTTCTGGATGGATTGTAAGGCCACGCCAAACTTGCACTGGCGTTCGTGAGGAAGGAGTACTTGATTTCCGTAATTGAACTTCAACTCTTGCCATGACTTCTTTTTGGTCAAAGGGTTTGGTGATATAATCATCTGCTCCCATTTTCAAGACGTGTACTTTGCTATCGATGTCCACCTTGGCTGAAATCACAATAATGGGGATGGAGCTCTCTTCTCTGACTTGTTTAATTACTTCTTCTCCGCTTTTACCTGGTAACATCAAGTCCAATAACATTAAATCAAACGTATGATTTTGCAGCTGTAACAAACCTTCTGTACCAGAATAAGCGACAATTGTGTCCAAGCCTGATTTCGTTAAAATCAAGCTTAGTAGTTTATTAATTTCTGGATCATCTTCAACTAGTAACACTTTTTTCCTCTCAACCAAAATCATCACCCCTAAAATGCACTATCTCCTTTGATTATAACTGATTATTATTTTTATAGAAAAATTATTGACAATCTATCCACACGGGCGTATATTAATGACATCGATAATCATTATCAATAAAAACACATAAGGACGGTTACACAAAAATGAATACAAAACGAAAATTCTCATTACTTACTACACTAGTAATCTCACTACTGATGTTGGCATTAGTTGGTTGCTCAGGTCAGCAATCAAGTTCTGAGCCAGCTTCGACGGAAGAACCTGCAACAACAGAAGTTGCTGATACAGAGGCAACTCCAGCTCAATATCCAATTGTGATTGAACATGCCTTTGGGGAAACAGTCATTGAAAAAAAGCCTGAGCGCGTGGTTACGATTTCATGGGCGAACCATGACGTTGTTCTTGCTCTTGATGTTGTCCCTGTTGGTTTTTCAGCTGCTAACTTTGGTGTTCAAGATGACAGTGGTATGTTACCTTGGACAGCTGAAAAGGTAAAAGAACTTGGTGAAGAAAATCCAAACATCTTTCAAGACACTGATGGTTTAGATTTTGAAGCGATTGCTGATGCAAATCCAGATGTCATCTTAGCTGCATATTCAGGAATTACTCAAGAAGATTATGATACGTTAAGTCAAATTGCACCAGTTGTTGCTTATGAAAAAGGCCCTTGGGTTACGTCATGGCGCGACCAAATTAAGTTCAACTCTAAGGGTATGGGCATGGAAGAAGAAGGATTACAACTTATTGCTGAAACAGAAAAGTTAATCCAAGATAAAGCTAATGAACATGCTGAAATCAAAGGTAAAAAAGCTACATTTGCGATGATTACTGCTACGGATTTATCTAAGTTTTATGTGTACACACCTGCAGACCCTCGTGGAGAGTTTCTTGGTGAAATCGGTATGGAATACCCTGAAAGTGTATTGAGCCACATTGCGAACCCAACAGATTTTTATATCGAGCTAAGTGCTGAAAATGCGGATGCTCTTCAAGATGTAGAAGTGTTAATCACGTATGGAGATGAAGAAACGTTAACAGCATTACAAGCGGATCCGATTCTTGGAAAAGTACCAGCGATTGAAAGAGGATCTGTTGTAGTGATTGGAAATAACACACCACTTGCAGCAGCTGGGAATCCAAACCCACTTTCTATTAAGTATTCAATTGACGAATATTTACAACTGATTTCAGAAGCTGCGAGCAAGCTTAACTAAAATGAGTCAAATTTCCGTTTCAGAAAATAAGCAGTTACTACTACCGAAGCATTTTATAAAGGTACTGATCCTTCTGGTCCTTTTACTCGGTATTTGTATCGTCGCGTCTCTTATCTTTGGGTCTCGTACAATAGGTTGGACTGAACTGATGAATGGTTTGTTCCATCCTGATGTACAATCTCATGAAGCAAATGTTGTTCGCCAACGAATAGCAAGAACTGTATTTTGTTTAATGTGTGGTGCTGCATTAGGAATTTCTGGTGCTCTTATGCAATCTGTAACTCGAAATCCAATTGCAGATCCTAGTATTCTAGGAGTTAACACGGGAGCAGCCCTCTTTGTAGTGTGTGGCATTTCCTTCTTAAATATTAGCAGTGCTAATCAATATATCTGGCTTGCACTTGTGGGAGCAATGATAACTGCCATTTTTGTATTCGGAATTGGGTCTATGGGGAGTGGCGGTGCCACGCCCCTCAAACTCGTTTTAGCGGGTGCAGCGACAAGTGCAGCCTTATCATCTTTAGTTATTGCGGTTATGATTCCGCGTACGAATGTGATGGACCAGTTTCGATATTGGCAGGTTGGTAGTGTAGGAGCAGGGAACTGGAGCTCAATTTCTACGTTTGTTCCTTTTCTTATTGCGGGAATCTTGGTCGCATTATTTACAGCACCAGCCCTTAATGCAATAGCATTGGGTGATGAAGTAGCTACAGGTTTAGGCGTACAGACTGGTACGCTTCGTCTTATTGCTGCTTTTGCTGGTGTTGTCTTATGTGGTGCGACAACAGCATTAGCTGGTCCGATTGGATTTATCGGATTGTTGGCTACCCATATCATCCGATTGATGATAGGTCCTGATTTACGGTATGTTATTCCGATGTCTGCCTTATCGGGTGCGATTATTTTAATGTTATCTGATATCATCGGTAGACTTTTAGGAAGTCCCGGGGAACTAGAGGTTGGTATTGTGACGGCCTTTATTGGGGCACCGATTTTAATTTTACTAACGATGAAAGCGAAAATGCGTGCGTTATGATGAATGATACGATTACTCAAATTAAACGAGGTAGAATAAAGAGACGTCGTCGTTTTGTCGTTGTAACATCGATACTGGCGATCATTGCCTTTGCCCTTTGTTGTACGATGTTAATGCTAGGAAACACGATATACCCCGTTCTCGATGTTGTCCGTGTACTTATGGGTGAGGATGTGGATGGAGCCTCTTTTGCCGTTGGTGCGATACGTTTTCCAAGAATGGTTGCTGGTGTATTTGCCGGATTTGCTTTCGGAGTTGGCGGTTATATCTTTCAGACGATGCTAAGAAATCCTTTAGCTAATCCAAATGTTATCGGAATCACAGCTGGGTCAAGTGCAGCAGCAGTGTTTTGTATTATTGTTCTCCAAGCTAGTAATACGGTGGTTTCGATTGCCTCTGTTTTTGGTGGACTTGTTACAGTAATCATTATTTTTCTATTATCAAGAGGAACATCTTTCTCAATTGGCAGACTTATTTTAATCGGAATTGGAATTCAAGCAATGCTAGACGCTGTGATTACCTATCTATTACTAATTGGCCAGCAACATGATATTCCGTCTGCGATGAGATGGTTAAGTGGTAGCTTAAATGGCGCTAAAATGGAGAATTTATATCCTCTTATTGTAACTGTTCTTATCTTCGCACCTATCCTTATTGCCCTTGGGAAACGATTAGATATGCTAGAACTAGGTGAGCAAGCTGCTACGTCACTTGGGATCAATACCGATAAGACTAGACTTGCTTTAATTGTTAGTTCAGTTCTCATCATTGCGTTAGCTACCGCAGCTACTGGTCCAATTGCGTTTGTCGCATTTCTTTCAGGACCTATTGCCAAAAGACTTGTTGGTGTTGGTTTTTCTAGTATCGTTCCAGCCGGTCTTGTTGGAATCATTTTAGTGTTAGGCGCGGATCTTATTGGACAATTTGCTTTTACAGCTAGATATCCTGTAGGAGTGATTACAGGTATTCTTGGAGCACCTTATTTGCTTTACTTGCTAATCCGACTCAATCGAAAGGGTGATTTATAATGAAACCAACGCATTTTTTTCAAGCGGAAAAAATCACTGCTGGCTACGATAATAAAACAATATTGCATGATGTCAGTATTTCCATTCCAAGTCATCAAATTAGTATTATTATTGGAGCGAATGGTTGCGGGAAATCAACTCTACTAAAAACGATGGCTCGGTTGATTAAGCCAACCTCTGGACAAGTGATATTAGACGGAAAACCAATTAGTAAAGTACCATCAAAGCAACTGGCTCGTCTGATTGGACTATTACCTCAATCGCCTATTGTGCCTGAGGGGATTACCGTTGCAGATTTAGTTGGTCGCGGCAGATATCCACACCAAACGTTTTTAAAAGGGTGGACGAAACAAGATTATGAAGCGGTTGCTGAGGCGATGGATATTATGAACATTACTGAATTTGCTGACCGGAACATCGATGAGCTTTCAGGTGGGCAAAGACAGCGAGTTTGGATTGCGATGGCACTTGCACAACAAACCGACATCTTGTTTCTTGATGAACCAACAACCTACTTAGATATTACTTATCAAATTGAGATTCTTGATTTGCTTACAGATCTGAATCGAAAACGAGGGACAACGATTGTGATGGTTCTTCATGATATCAATTTATCCGCTCGTTATGCTGATCATATTTTTGCCCTTCATAAAGGAAAGCTTGTGACAGAAGGTGAGCCAGAAAAGGTCATTACAAATCAATTGATTGAAGATATTTTTGGTCTCCATTGTACGGTTGTAAAAGACCCTGTGTCGGGCTCTCCTTCTGTCGTACCGATTGGACGACATCATAACAATATGACAATGTATTCAGAGCGTAGCCTTGTATCTACTGTATGATAAAATGTACTTAGAGCACTGGAAAAGTTAACAGGATAAGGGCATTGGAAAAGTTCGGTTTTAAACTTTTACAGTGCCCTTTATGCAATGTGCGTAACCGTTGCATTTTTTAAAAGCCTGCTACGAGTGGGTTTCTCGTAGCAGGCGGGCAACTGGTGGAGCCATTGAAACCATAATCAAAGGCATTGGAAAAGTTGGTTTGTACTTTTTCAGTGCTCTAATTAGTTTTGTGGCATATTTGAAGATAAGAAAGTATAAAAATAAGTTGATTCATTTCAAGAAGGATCGGTAAAATGATAGTCAAATAATAATAGAAAAGAGTTGATGTTATGAGTGTTATAAATTTTTCAGAAGATGCAATTACTTCCGAGGAGGAGCTTAGAGAACTCATTGGATTCCCTCATGAGCATGTTGTCAAAAAGAGTGTTTCGATTATAGATGACAATTGTAAAAGATTTATATCGATGTCCCCACTTATTTTTCTAGCGACATCAAGTACAGAAGGGACGTGTGATGTGTCACCCCGAGGTGATAATCCAAGCTCTATTAAAATACTAAATGAGCATCAATTGGTTATTCCTGACCGTCCGGGAAACCGACGTCTTGATTCTATTATGAATATCGTTTCTAATCCTCACGTTGGTCTTATCTTTCTTATCCCAGGATTAGATGAAGTTCTACGTGTGAACGGACGAGCAACGATCATAAAAAATGGTGATATTTTAAAGGAAATGAGTTTAAGAGGAAAACCACCACTACTTGGGATTGGAGTAGATGTTGAGGAGTGCTTTATCCATTGCCCTCGGGCTTTAAAAGAAGCAAAGGTGTGGGATTCATCGACCTGGCTGCCAAAAAGTGAACTGCCTTCCATGAAAGACATATTTCTTAACCATTTAAAAATTAATGGTGTAAAAGAGCAACTATAAGTTGTCAAAAATGTTAGCTTTAATTGGTAGTCATAAGTATCCTTGCTTAGTATAGTTGAGCTGAGGTGATAGAGATGAAATTCCAAGAAAAATTACATGTTTTACGAAAAGAAAAGGGTCTATCGCAAGAGCAGTTAGCAGAGAAAATAGGGGTTTCAAGACAAGCCGTTGCAAAATGGGAAACGGGGCACTCCTATCCTACTGTTGAAAAATTAATTGAACTCAGTTCTTTGTTTAACATAAGTATTGATAGCATGGTCAAAGAGGACGAAGCTTGCAGCAAGAATGATAGAGAATCAACTGAGTATATCTTTACTGAAGAAGTTATTGATTTTCTATGCAGAGCAAAAAAGACTACATATGCTGGGGAAGGAGCAGAAGCTACATCATCCAGACCAAGCTCTCATGACCTCCACTATGCCGAAGAGGATTTTTTGTATATTGATACGTATTTAGGCGGAGAAAAATTTGCTGGAGAAGAAGCGCTCTGGGTTGGATCTACACCAATGTGGTCAATGAACTATATGGGTAGAATACTAGGAGAGTCATTTTCCGGTGATTTTTTGAAAGAAGCGTTATTCTTAGTTCCTAAACAATTTCCGTACCGAGGACCATTGGTGTACGAAAACGGGGAATATAAGTATCATTGCGTGGTTCATGGAGAATTCAAGTGGTTTAACGGCTATGAAGAGATTTTCTATAAAAACGAAAAGGTATATGAATGTGTCTTCCATGGCGGTTGTATTAAGTAGTTAGTTTAAAATATTTGCCTGAATTATGGTATGGTTAACAAGATACTGTATGTAGGGAGAAGTTTAATAATGACTAGAATAGATGAATTTACGTACCTTATTGATTACTTTTTTCAGGAAAAGATACCGGTGAATGTCTATGAAGGAAAAAGTGGCTATAACAATCTGACTCGCTACCTTGAAAGAGATGGCGAAACATATATCCTTCGTATATATGAAACTCATCAGGACGAGACAAAGGTAGCGCTTGAACATGAAGTTCTTTTGAAATTAAATGAAATCCCTGATTTGCCGTTTGCTGTTCCTGCGCCAGTTTGTCGGGATAACATGTCCTTTACTCGATTACCATCTAACAAAATTGGTTGTGTGTATCATTATATTGAAGGGGATAACCCAGTTTTACATACAGCTGATGTTCTGTTTTCTTTTGGACAAAGTACAGCGATTCTTTTACAAGCCCTTGAAAAGATAAAGCTGACACAGCCTCTTATCTATCGACCGTACTATGAAATAGAACATACACATCCGAATTGTCCGATAGAAAAAGTAGAAGCGTGGTGCAACAATCCTCCAGACATTTTTACTCAATATAAAAAGGAGCTTGCATGGATTTCTTCACAGTTGGTTCAGTTCAAGCAGGATTTGCCCAATATAAAACATCTTCCTCATCAAATCATTCATGGGGATTTAAACGGATCGAATGTATTGGTGGATTCTAATCAAAAGATAAATGCCATTTTAGACTTTGAATTTACGACCAGGGACCTTCGAGTCATGGAAGTTGCGGTTTGTATAGCTGACATCATTTCTGAAGAAACAAATGAAGATGAATATCTAGAAAGGGTGAGTCATTTTGTTTCAGGATTTAAAAATACAATGAAGCTCACGAAGGCAGAATTGGAAGCACTACCTTTGTTAATTCAACTACGGAGATTAGACGTATTTCTTCACTTCTTAGGAAGGTACGAAGACAAACTCGATGATGCCTCAGTACTTGAAGAACAAATCAGTAAGGTTGCAGCTTATGAAGACTGGTTGCCGAGAAGGGCAGCGAATATCTTTAAATTGTGGATATAAACATATCATTGAATCGAGAAACGAAGGAGCAGAAGGTTTTCATACATAATGGAAATAAAAAACAAGGACTGAATCACCAGTCCTTGTTTTTTGTTACTCTATTTATTAAATATCATGAATGACAGGGAGAATTCGATACTCCCAATTCGTTCTGCACTCGTACAGTTTGTAAAACCATTCTTCTGATTCTGTGTCTTTCTCCATGTAGTTGCATTGTTGCGAGGCATTATTGAAAACATCCTGAACATCATCTTCAGATGGGGTGTAGTAGCTCATATCCGGAGTCACACTAATCCATCTCTGGTCTTGTTCTTCATCATAGCTTGATTTTAAATCATAAATTTGAATTCCCTGAGGGACATACTTTACTATTCGGATTTGACTTTCATTGTCATTTCCTTTTTCTCCCGCTACTGCGATAAAGTTCTCGAGTAAATCAATATTCGTAAGCGTATCGTCTTTTAGAACAATATCCGATTCTTCTGGAGTAAAGTCTGTGATAGGATCTTCTTCACCCTTTTCTGTTAATAATTCTTTTTCTAGTAAACTAATGAATTCCTCGAGGAAATTTTCATCATAATCTTCGAACAGCTTTTCAATATCTTCTTCAGAGTAATCTTCTCCCATTGCCGCTAAAATTTCTGCGTAGCGTTCCTTAGTAGAAGGGGCATCTCCAGTCGTGTTGGTTCCAGTACCACAACCAAAAAGGAACAGTGTTACTGCAATAAAACTAAGATAAAGCGATTTTTTGATTAGTATAATATCAAGCAATTTTTCTCATCCTCATTCCATCAATACTTTTCTACTATATTTTAACATAAATGTTCAATGATTCTACTTTTTTATTCGGGGGGTGCCAGGCACCACCCGAAATGGTATGATTTAACTATAAGAAAGGACCGCCCGCGGTTTTTATTAAAAGAGAAAGTAAAAAAATTTAGATGCTCATAGATGTCTTTTAAGCTAAATCAGGTAGGGCGATGGCTTCGCTCACTGCACGATATTAATAAGAAGTACACTTATTAATATACTTTTCAAGAGAGGGCATTGGCTTCGCACATCGCAATTAGTCAAAGACGGCTTTGCCGTTTTTATTACGAAACATTTTTATGAAAGGGGTTTCAAAGTGAAAAAGTTACTAATTGTTTACAGTGTGTTGATTGGCTTGTTTATCCTTTATTTATATAATTCCAACATTATTGAATCTACTTCAAATCATTGGGAGACTCAAGGGCTGCAAGGAGAAATAACTGATAAATATGTGATGGTCACTTTTCAATCAGGGATGGATTATTGGAAAAGTAGTCTTAAAGGTTTTGAGGATGCAGCATCGGCTCTAAATGTGTCAGTAGAATACCGAGGGGCAGCTAATTATGATATTCAAGAGCAAATCATTGTACTTGAGCAAGTTATTGCAAAAAAACCTGCAGGCATTGCTCTTTCAGCCATTGACCCGTATGAATTAACAGATACGATTAACAAAGCTATTCATGCAGGAGTACCTGTCGTCTTATTTGATTCTGGGGCATCTGAAAGTAAAGCATACTCTTTTTTAGGAACAAATAATTATAATGCAGGAGTTACTGCCGCTCATGAAATGGCCAATCTAGTAAATGAAGAGGGTGAGGTTGCGGTAATTACTCTTCCCAACCAATTAAACCATCAAGAGAGAACCCAAGGCTTTAAAGAAACTATTCATAATACGTATCCCAAAATGACCATTGTTGCGATTGAGGATGGAAAAGGGGACAGACTCAATTCTAAAGATGTAACACATGAATTAGTAGAAGAATATCCAAATCTAGCAGGTATATTTGCGACAGAAGCAAATGGTGGGGTGGGAGTAGGAGAAGCGGTACGTTTAGATAAAAAAGTAGGCGAAGTACAGATCATAGGGTTTGATACAGATAAAGGAACACTAGATATGGTAGATGAAGGAATCATTTCAGCTACGCTAGCTCAAGGAACTTGGAATATGGGATACTGGTCGTTACTCTTTTTGTTTCACTTACAAAATGACCTAACAGAACCTCAAATCCTACCAACAAGAGATAGTGCACCATTGCCTGTATATGTTGATACTGGGGTTACTCTCGTTACAAAAGAAAACGTAGATTTTTACTTTGCAGATTAGGGTGGAGACATCATGTTAAAGAAATTTTTAGAAATTAATGATTTCCCGATTCGGTATAAGTTGGTCATTCATTTTCTTTTAATTAGTATTCTTCCCTCCATTTTGCTAGGTATATTAATAGGATGGGCTGTAGATAAAACACTAGAACAGCAGATGAATGATAATACATTACAGCTTATTGACAAGGTGAATAGTTCGGTTGAATCACATATACAAAATGTTCAAAATATGACTTATATTATTTCAGTTAATGCTAAAATACAAGATTTTTTTAATGGGCACCTTACTCTTGAAAATATTGAACCAGACGAACAATATGAAATAACAAGGTTTTTGCAAAATTTCACCACGCTCTACCCAGAAATTGCTGGAATACTTATCGTAAATAAAGAGGGGGAATATCTAAGTAATGAAATGTATACGAGGTCCTCTGTTTCTCTTACGAATGAAACATGGTATCGCCAGGCAGTTGCTCATCAAGGAATAGCTAACATTATCGGAAATCCTCAAGGAAGGAAAATAGCTTCCCATGTAAACTATACGGAGGATGAAGTGATATCAATTGTTAGAGCAATCATTGATCCAGTAACGAAAGAAGAAAAAGGTGTTGTGTTAATTGATTTAAAGCTGAGAGTCATTGTGGAGATCTTAAAGGATGTTAGATTAGGAAAAACAGGCTATTTAATGGTCATTGATGATAAAGGAGACGAAATATATTCACCTTCACACTCTGTTTTAGAAGATGTATCATTTGCTTCGAAATTAGATGCGAATTATGGAACGTTTGCCGATACTGTAAATGAAAGTGACTTCCAATTTATCTATCGAAAGTCTCCTTTCACAGATTGGACGACAGTAGGCGTTTTTTCCACAGAGGATTCAGTAGCCGAAGTGAAACTAATTCAATTTTATGTGATAAGTTTTGTGTTTTTTGTTTGTTTCGTTGGAATTACAGCTTCCTATTTTTTATCTCATACGATTTCAAGACCTATTAATCAACTTATGAAAGCCATGCAAAAAGCTGAATCAGGTGATTTATCGAGCAGATACAAAGGGGAAGGGAATGATGAGGTTAGTAGATTGGGTCGTGGTTTTAATAAAATGCTTACGCAAATTAATAAGCTAATTACCCTGACAGAACAGCAAGAAAAGAAAAAACGTGAAGCTGAGTTCCACAGTCTTCAAGCAAATATTAAACCACATTTTTTATATAATACATTAGATACAATTCAGTGGATGGCGCATAAAAAGAATGCGACAGATATCGCAGATGTAGTCAATTCATTATCGAAATTATTTCGAATAGGATTGAGTAAAGGTGGTACGATTATTTCATTAATTGATGAAATCGAACATATTAAAAGCTACCTGCAAATTCAATCTGTGCGATATCAAAATAAATTAAACTATTCCCTCGATATATCGCCTACTATTCAAAACGTTTCTATTTTAAAAATTGTATTACAACCAATCGTAGAAAATGCGATATATCATGGAATAAAAGAACGCCGGGGTCCAGGTTTGATTACGATCGAAGCAAAGAAACAAAACGATAGGCTAGTGATTACAATAGGTGATAATGGAAAAGGAATGTCGGAAGAAAAACTAGAACAATTAAGGAAGAATCTATCCACTTTCCTAATAGATGATGAGAATCATGACAAGTTGACAACAGGGTATGGTGTTGTGAATGTACATGCTCGATTAAAGTTAACCTTTGGTGAAGAATATGGGGTAACCATTGATAGTGAATTAGATAAAGGTACTATCGTTACGATTTATCATCCAATTATTGAAGGATAAGAGGAAAAGGAAATGGGGGTCAGGATATGCAACGTTGGAGAGTGTTAATTGCAGACGATGAAATGATAATTAGAGAAGGGATAAGAGATGCCGTTGAATGGGAATCGTTACAACTTGAAATTGTTGCAGAAGCTGAGGATGGAGAAGAAGCGTTAGAGTTAGCCATAAAAAATAATGTACACATCATTCTTGCTGACTTAAACATGCCTATTATGAATGGGATGACCTTAATTAAAAATATTAATGAGCAATTACCTGAGTGCAAAATAATAATTATTACTGGTCATGACGAATTTTCCTATGCTCAAGAAGCCATTCGTTTAGGCGTCGTAGATTATATTTTGAAGCCTGTGAACCATACTGAATTGTATAAAGTGTTAGGAAATGTTCGAAATGAATTAGAAATGAAAGAAAAGGAAAAGTTACATTTTACAATGACGTCGAACCAAATCAATAAGAATATTCCGATCTTACGTGAACGTTTTTTTATAGATTGGATGGAAGGTCATATGGAAGAAGGGGATGTGATAGAGCATCTGGAGTTTTTACAGTTGCCGCCGTCTTCTCCAAAAATAGTTGGCATTATTCGATGGCCTGAAATGCAAACAACTCAGCCTTTAATGACAGAACGTGAACGTCAGCACATTCTGTCTTCTATCGAAAAGATCGTAAATGATTCGCTTCTACAATTGAAAAAAGTGGTATTTAGAGACCATACGGGATTAATCGTTATTGCATTATGGGAAGATGCAGAGGATGAATTATTTACTAAAATGGAAAAAACAATTCAAGACTATTTACAAATCATTACGATTCAGTATTTTGAAAAAGTTACTAGTCTGATAACCGATATATCTCACGTATATAAAAGCTGTAAGTCTAAAGTGTATACAAAGGCAGAAGTTTCGAATTTAGTCCGAAGAGCAGAACAGTACAT
Organism: Bacillus alkalicellulosilyticus; assembly: GCF_002019795.1. GTDB lineage: Bacteria > Bacillota > Bacilli > Bacillales > Bacillaceae_F > Bacillus_AO > Bacillus_AO alkalicellulosilyticum. The sequence continues at coordinate 565,821 of NZ_KV917381.1, forward strand.
GAATGAACACTACCATGATAAAGATTTGAGCTTAGATATGATTGCAGAAACGTTACAAGTATCATCCGTTTATTTAAGTAGAATGATTAAACAGGATTTAGAAATTTCCTTTGTTACTCTGTTAACTAAAATAAGGATGAAAAAAGCCATCCAGTTATTAAACACAACGAATTTAACGATAAATGAAATATCAGAAAAAGTTGGCTATGATACTCAACATTACTTCAGCACCGCATTTAAAAAAGTAATGGGAGTTTCTCCAATTCAGTATCGTAAGGGAGAAGCTTTTGCTAATAAAATTGAATAATAGAATGAATGCTTGCATGACAAATGGAACGAACGTACCTCGTTTCATTTGTCTTTTTTTAGTACGTAAAAAATATTGCTAGCTCGTAGATGTTTGTAAGCTAGTTCAGGAAGGGCGATGGCTTCGCTCACTGCTCGTGCTTCAATAAGAAGAACGCTTATTGAAACACTTTTCCAAAGAGGGTAGTGACTTCGAGCATCGCAATTAATCAAAGACGGCTTTGCCGTTTTTCTTAACATATCAGAAAGTATAAAAATGCCCAAGATGACTCAGGGAAGAGCAAGGGCTTCGCGCACTGCGCGTGTTTTTACAAGGAAGGCGCTTGTAAAACACTTAAAAAATGGCAGTGGCTATGCTCCTTGCTTATAAAAAAATGGCGACTTTGTCGCTTTTTTTTTTTTATTAAAAAATTATAAAAAATAGCAAGAAATTAAAAAGATTTTGTAAGCGGTTCCATTTACACTTGAACTAGAAACAAAGCAAAAAAATAGTAAGGGGGATAAAAAGTGAAGAAAATTGGATTTGTCTTTTTAACGTTAGCTTTTATGATGGTTCTTGCGGCATGTGGTAGTCAAACGGGTGGAAGCTCAGGTGAGTCGGGAACCGTAGGAATCTCAATGCCAACTCAATCATCTGAAAGATGGATTGCAGATGGAAACAACATGGTCGAGCAATTTGAAGAGCTTGGATACGATACAAACTTACAATATGCAGAAGACATTATTGAAAACCAAATTGACCAAATCGAAAACATGATTACTAGAGGTGTAGACGCACTTGTTATTGCTTCTATTGATGGGGATTCATTAACAGAGGTACTTGAATTAGCAGCCTCAATGGACATCCCTGTTATTTCATACGACCGACTAATTAGAAACTCAGAGCATGTAAGCTACTATGCTACTTTTGACAATTTTCAAGTAGGTGTTTTAAAAGGTGAATATATTGAACAATATTTAGGACTAGCTGAGAACAATGGACCTTTTAACATTGAATTGTTTGCAGGGTCTCCAGATGATAATAACGCATACTTCTTCTTTGATGGTGCGATGTCTGTTCTACAACCTTACATTGATAATGGTCAATTAATTGTACAAAGTGGTCAAACAGACTTCCAACAAGTTGCCACGTTAAGATGGGATGGGTCTGCGGCGCAAGAAAGAATGGATAACTTATTAAGTGGTTTCTATACGGACAAAACTCTTGATGCTGTATTGTCACCATACGATGGAATAAGTATTGGAGTTATCTCTTCTTTAAAAGGGGTAGGTTACGGTAGTGCGGAACTTCCAATGCCAGTTGTAACGGGACAAGATGCAGAGCGACCTTCTATTGCATCTATTATCGCTGGTGAACAAACACAAACAATTTTTAAAGATACGAGAGAACTGGCTGGGAAAGCGGTTGAAATGGTAGATGCCGTATTAAAAGGTGAGGAAGCAGAAGTGAATGATACAGAAACCTATGATAACGGAGTGAAAATTGTTCCTTCCTACTTATTAAAACCAACCACAGTTGATATCAACAACTATAAAGAAGTCCTAATAAATAGTGGCTACTATGATGAAGATGAATTTGATGATAAGTAGATGAGTAGTAGCTAGGTTTACCTTTGATTTATATCTTGTTAACGATTTAGTGGTAGGTAACGACTATCGCTAAATCGTTATTTAAATCCAGGAAGTAGGTGAGTGCCATGTCAGACATTATTTTAGAAATGAAAAATATAACCAAAACCTTTCCAGGAGTAAAAGCGTTAGATAAAGTAAATTTCAAAGTGGAGCAAGGGGAAATTCATGCATTAGTAGGGGAAAACGGAGCTGGAAAATCGACTCTCATGAAGGTGTTAAGTGGGGTATATCCTTTTGGAACCTATGAGGGAGATATTTTGTTTGAAGGGCAAGTCTGCCAATTTAAAGATATTAACGAAAGTGAAGAAAATGGAATTGTCATTATTCATCAAGAGTTGGCGTTAATTCCTGAACTATCAATTGCTGAAAATATTTTTTTAGGAAATGAACAAGCGACAAAAGGAATTATCAATTGGAAAAAGACGATAACCGAAGCATCAAAGCTCCTTCGTAAGGTTGGGTTAGCGGATGACCCTAGAACTCTAGCGATGGATATTGGGGTAGGGAAGCAGCAATTGGTAGAAATCGCGAAAGCTTTATCAAAAAAAGTGAAGTTACTCATCTTGGATGAGCCAACAGCAGCTTTAAATGAAGAAGATAGTAAGAACCTTTTACACTTACTACTAGAGTTTAAGAAGCAAGGAATCACATCTATTATGATATCTCATAAATTAAATGAAATTTCGTATGTAGCTGATAACCTCACAGTTATTAGAGATGGACAATCAATTGAAACTCTATCTTTATATAATGGAGAAGTAACCGAAGACCGTATTATAAAAGGGATGGTTGGGCGAGATTTAGAAAACCGCTTTCCTCCAAGAGAACCGAACATAGGTGAAAAGATTTTTGAAGTGAAAAATTGGAATGTGGATCACCCATTACATGCGGAGCGAAAACTTTTAAACGATGTGAATTTTTATCTTCGAAAAGGAGAAATTGTAGGAATTGCTGGACTGATGGGGGCAGGGAGAACGGAATTAGCAATGAGTATTTTCGGGAAGTCTTACGGAAAAAACATTCGCGGACAAATTATCAAAGAAGGCATTGAAATCGAGATGAACAACATTAAGAGTGCAATTGACCATGGGATGGCCTATGTTACGGAAGATAGGAAAACATATGGGTTAATTCTCATTGACGATATCAAAAGAAATATATCTCTTACAAGCTTAGAGAAACTATCAAAACTAAATATAGTTGACCATCATCGTGAAACGGTCGAAGCGGAAGGCTACCGCCAAAAGATGAATATTCGAACACCAAGTATAAATCAAGTAGTGGGAAATTTGAGTGGTGGGAATCAGCAAAAAGTAGTGTTAAGTAAATGGATTATGTCTGAGCCAGATATTTTAATTCTAGATGAGCCTACTCGAGGAATTGATGTAGGCGCAAAATATGAGATTTACGGTGTAATCAATGAATTAGCTGCACAAGGAAAGGCCGTGTTAGTCATTTCCTCAGAGCTCCCAGAAGTACTTGGTTTGTGTGACCGCATTTATGCATTATGTGAAGGAGAAATAACGGGAGAGGTTACTAGAGATAACGCAAATCAAGAAACATTAATGAAGTATATGACAAAAAAAGGAGGAAATGGCCATGAATCTAACCAACATTCTTAAAAATAATATGCGGTCATATGGAATGGTAGTGGCTTTAATTTTTATCGTATTATTATTTAGTATCTTAACAGAAGGAATTTTATTAAGACCATTAAACGTAACAAACCTCATTCTTCAAAATAGTTATATTTTAGTATTAGCTATAGGCATGGTCATGGTAATTATAGCGGGACATATTGATTTGTCAGTGGGTTCGGTTTGCGCCTTCGTTGGAGCGATCGCAGCGATTTTAATGGTTGATATGCAAGTTCCTACTGCATTAGCAGTGTTCCTCTGTTTGCTTTTAGGAGCATTAATTGGCGGGTGGCATGGATTTTTCATAGCGTATATGAAAATGCCATCATTTATCGTGACATTAGCTGGTATGCTCTTATTCAGAGGGTTAACAATGGTAGTGCTAGGAGGTCAATCTAAAGCTCCATTTCCTAGAGAATTCCTTTTAATTAGTTCGGGTTTTATTCCTGACATACCCTATTTAGGGATTACCTCTTTACATGTACTTACGTTAATCATTGGTGTGCTCCTTTCCCTACTAATTATTTTTAGTGAACTAAAAGAGCGACGTTCACAGCTGAAACATAGTTTTAGTGTGTTACCTAAAGGGTTATTTATTGCAAAACTAGTTGCCATGGTAGCTGTAATTAATATTTTTACGTTTGTATTAGCATCATATAGAGGAATTCCTAACATTCTAGTTATCTTATTTGTTTTAATCGTAGTATTCACGTTTATTATGAACAAAACGGTAATAGGCAGACATATTTACGCAACAGGAGGCAATCAGAAAGCCGCTGAATTGTCTGGTGTTAAAACAAAACGGGTAACATTTTGGGTATTTGTAAACATGGGCTTATTGTCCGCAATGGCTGGACTTATCTATACAGCACGTTTAAACGCCGCTACACCAAGGGCTGGGACGATGTTTGAACTTGATGCGATAGCTGCTGCATTTATCGGTGGAGCCTCTATGGCTGGTGGAGTAGGTACCATTATTGGCGCGGTTGTGGGTGGACTTGTCATGGGTGTTATGAACAACGGAATGTCTTTAATCGGAATTAGTATCGATTGGCAACAATCTATTAAAGGATTAGTCCTTCTAGCAGCTGTCGGATTTGACATCTACAACCGCAATAAACTGAAATGAGATTCGGGTGGTTTTCGGGTGGTGCCTGGCACCACCCGAATGACAGTAGGATGGTTTACGAAATGAACTAGCCTAGACATAGTTTGTTATGAATACTTATACATTTTTTGAATTTATGACGAAACTATAAATTGAATATATGAAGTTGGATTTTATCTTTCGACATAGTTCGATTCTATTCGGGCGGTGCCTGGCACCGCCCGAATTTTCTATTTGAGACTTTAGTTTTGTATTAAAATAGTCATATAGTCGTTTGTATCTTTAAAAATTTTACAATGTTCTAAATTTTTAGATAGAGTTGTTTAGTCTTTAGGGGTAGAACTATATTTTTTTAATTGTTTTGAACACGCTTACATTCTATAATCTTCAAATATAGGAGGTGATTACAAGATGTTTCATAAATTTGACACAGGTTAGTATTGACTAGAATTGGTTTTAATTCCCAAGTAGTGTGTAGGTAAGTAGTGCCATAAAAAAATCGATGGAGGTAGAGTACAGTATGAAAAAATTTAGAAAAAAATTGGTGACGGTATTATTTGTAGCTTTAATGGGGGTAAGTACAATTGCAACTTCAGCAAGCGCGAACACGTATTGGCAAAATTGGACCGATGGTGGTGGGACAGTAAATGCTACCAATGGATCTGGCGGTAATTACAGTGTTACATGGAGAGATACTGGGAACTTTGTTGTTGGTAAAGGTTGGGGAACAGGAACTCCAAACAGAGTAATTAATTACAATGCTGGACTTTGGAACCCGCAAGGAAATGCTTATTTGACTCTTTATGGATGGACGAGAAACTCTCTGATTGAGTATTATGTTGTGGATAGCTGGGGTACTTATAGACCTACAGGAACATATAGAGGATCACTAAATAGTGATGGCGGAAGATATGACATTTATACGACGATGAGATATAATCAACCTTCTATTGACGGCACACAAACGTTCCAACAATACTGGAGTGTACGACAATCTAAAAGACCAACAGGAAGCAATGTAAGTATTAACTTTGGAAACCATGTTAACGCTTGGAGAAATGCAGGAATGCATTTAGGAAGTAGCTGGTCTTACCAGGTATTAGCTACAGAGGGATACCAAAGTAGTGGAAGCTCAAACGTAACAGTTTGGTAATCCGTCACTAAGACGTAAGTAACTGACATTCAGATCGGTACTTGATAAAATAAAATAATTGATATTGCATGGCCTGTGGTTTTATAAAACTAGCGGCTTTATCCAGAAAAGATACATACCTACTTACTACTTGAATGAACCTATCTGTCGAGGGAAGGACTTACCCGGGACTGTCTTCAAGCAAAGGGACAATTGTGTGATATACCCTTTAAATAATGGAGACAAAACGGAGTCACTACTTCGAGTTTGAACCGTCAGTTAAATTGCGTTGCGAGAAGCTTCTCGTAACAATTACAGCAATCTGCGACGATACCGGAGGTGAGTGATAGGCCATCATGGCCTATCCTCACCTTATCAGTTTAAAGGAGATATGATATGAGAAAGTTAGTTGTTTTTTTGTTAATGGTCATGACTGTTGTAATCAGCGCTTGCTCGCAAACGAATTCTACAAACAATGATAATAGTAAAGAGAATGATAATTTTATACTAGTTACTGGTGGACCAATTGTGAACACCACCTCCAACTATTATGGAGAAGAAACAATTTCTGATTTTTATATTGGCAAATATGAGGTGACTCAAAAAGAATGGGTAGAGGTTATGGGCGATAACCCATCTTATTTCATTGGAGACAACTTGCCTGTTGAAATGGTAAGCTGGTATGACGCTATTGAGTACAGCAATAAGAGAAGTATAAGTGAAGGGTTAGAACCATATTACAATATTGAAAGCGATAAAGTTGATCCAGATAACATTAGTGAATACGATCCTATTAAATGGATAGTGACTATCAATGAGGATGCCAACGGATACAGATTGCCAACTGAAGCGGAATGGGAGTATGCTGCAAGTGGAGGTCAGTTGAGCGAGAACTTTACATACAGCGGAAGCGATACGGCAGATGACGTATCCTGGTATTGGAGAAACGCTGGAGATGAATATTTAACTGGAGATTGGCACTGGCCTATTTTAGAAGACAATAATAATAAAACAAAGGAAGTTGGGTCCAAAGAAGCCAATGAGTTAGGACTTTTTGATATGTCTGGCAATGTAAGAGAATGGTGCTGGGACTGGTACGAAGATGCAGAAATCCCTAGTGGTTCGTTTCGTGTAGTGAAGGGTGGCGGTTGGATCGGCGATGTAAGCAATAACGAAATCTCTTTTCGTGGTAAATTTGAAGCAAGTGGTTACGGTCCGGATCAAGGATTTCGTTTGGCGAGAAACCGTTAACTATTAATGATGAGTTATATTCAAAAATACTGCCATTGGGTGCATTTGGGACAACCCCTTATTTTGATCGAATAGCCATTTCCTAATCACAGGAGATGGCTTTTTGTTTTTTATCGGGTTTCGGGTGGTGCCTGGCACGCCCCGAACGACCCGAACCACCCGAAAAGTTTAGACATCCTTAAGGACCTCTTTAGAAATTCTTTAGAACTCAACTCTATACTGAGTTTTGTAAGAAGGAAGTTATATTCGTAAGGAGGAACTTATTATGGAAGAGTCAATGTCAATTATGTTTTCGATTGAATCGTGGTATGTGTTAGTCCCTATGTTCATTGGAGGAGTAATCTTGCTAATGAAATGGAGAAAGGAGAAAGAGAGTCCAATATCTTTCCAACAGTATGTCGTAGTTATCTCGTTTGGGATATACTTACTTAGCGTTATTCATCTAGTGTTTTTTCCGATTGATGTGAACATAGGTGATTATGCCAATCAAACTCCATGGTATAAGACGATTAACTTCATACCAGTTTTAACGATTGATGTTTTTACGTTTTTATTAAACATCCTTATGCTTGTGCCTTTTGGGATGTATATTCCTTTTCTAAAATCATCTGTAACTTCTGTTAAAACAGTAGCAAAGTATGGTTTTATGCTAAGTCTTTCCTTTGAAGTTTTACAAATGGTTATTCGAATCACTCTAGGAAGCGGGCGAAGTTCAGATATTAATGACCTACTGGCAAATACTGCAGGTGCCGTGATTGGATTTCTAATTATCAAGGCAATGTTATCTTATAGACCACTTAAACGAATGTTTATACAATTTCAGCTTTAGACAATTGAGGAGGGAAAATAGTGAAGAGCGTTTTAATCGTAGAGGATGACCAACAGATTGCAGAGTTGATTGAACTCTATATCAAGAATGAAGGGTACTCAGTCGCAAAAGCTGAAGATGGAATAGAGGCGTTACGGAAATTAGAGCAGTCGTCTTATGACCTAATTATATTAGATATCATGATGCCAAACATGGATGGACTTCAGTTTTGCAAAGAGGTACGTAAAAACAATCATGTTCCGATTTTAATGGTAAGTGCCAAGGTAGAGGACATGGATAAAATTGTTGGTTTAATGACTGGGGCCGATGATTATTTGAGCAAACCATTTAATCCGCTAGAACTCACTGCTAGGGTTAAGGCATTGCTGAGGAGAACTTCAATGAACCAAATGAGTCAGGACGATGATGTGCTTCAAGTTGGTTCTCTGCAAATTGATAGGCAGAGTCACTCAGTATCTGTAGAGGGACACGTTATAAAATTAACGGCGCGAGAATTTGAGATTTTAGTTCTTCTTGCAAGGCATCGTGGGCGAGTTTTTGCATCGGAAGAGATTTTCGAGAAAGTCTGGAATGAGCCTGGAGATGGGTCTAATCAAACGGTGATGGTTCATATTAGTAACCTCCGTGAAAAGCTTGAAGCGGCGGCACCTGGGGAAACCATCATAAAAACCGTTTGGGGAGTGGGGTATAAAATTGAAAAATAATATCATTCAACTGTTGAGATGGTTGCCAACATGGAAAATTGGAATGTATGTCCTTCTTTCCTTAGGGTTAGGCATGATAACGGCTGTTGTTATACTACCAGCTCTATGGTATCTAGAAGATAACTCTAGATTTTTTGAGAGTTTGTTATTTTTACTTTCGTATTTTCGTTATTTCGTATTACTTGGTTTTTATGGTGTAATGATGCTGTTTTTTATGTTCCTTTTTTATCATTATGAAAGAAAAAAATATCTTATTTCTCATCTAAACAAGATAACGAAGGAAATTCAACTTCTTGCGAGTAGAGAAATGACCTCTGCAAACATCACGGGACATAATGAATTTCAAGAGCTTGCAGACGGAGTGAATAGGCTTGTTATAAAATCTGAAGAAGCTATTCATGAGGTGAAGAAAGTTGAGCAGTTAAAAAATGAACTGATTACTAATGTCGCGCATGACCTTAGGTCACCACTTACGTCCATACTTGGCTACGTCGATTTAATTAACAATGACCACTGCCGTGATGAGGTCGAGCTTCGATATTATGTACAAATTATTCATGACAAAGCAGCAAGTTTACATTCATTAATTAACGATATATTTGAATATACGTATGTGCAAAACCAGCAAGTCATCATTCAGAAACAATCCATTCACATTGAAGAAATAATAAATCAACTCGCTGTTCAATCAAGACTTCAGCTAGAAGAAGCAGGTATGGAATGGCGATTGTACTCCACTGCAACAGACCCTGTGGTGCTTGGGGATGGAGGGAAACTAGCAAGAGTATTCGAGAATCTTATCCAAAATGCAATTCGATATGGCAGTGAAGGAAAATATCTCGATGTAAGATTAAGTGATACAGAAGACAAGGTTACAATTGAAGTTGTGAATTACGGTGATCCGATTCCTAGCATCGACATCCCTCATATATTTGAACGTTTTTACCGAGTTGAAAAATCACGTTCCCACGATACAGGTGGCTCCGGTTTAGGTTTAGCGATTGCAAAAAGTATTATAGACTTACATGGCGGCCACATCGAAGTAAATAGTTCACCAGGAACAACTATTTTTAAAGTAGAGCTTATGAAATAGGGTCGACCACTGGCACCACCGAAATCGAACAAAAAAGTCGCTTTGCTGTACGAATACAGTAAAGCGACTTTTCGTCTATCTAATTACGAATAAGGTAGTCAAAGGCACCTAATGATGCAGTTGCTCCTGATCCCATTGAGATAATGATTTGGTTATATGCGCTATCTGTACAATCTCCAGCAGCAAATAATCCTGGAACGGTTGTAGAACCATGTTTGTCAACAATGATTTCACCGATGCGATTGCGCTCAACAACGCCTTCTAGCCAATCTGTGTTAGGTACTAGACCGATTTGGACAAACACACCTTGTAATTCAACATGTGTTTCTTCTTGTGTATCACGGTCAATATACGTAATTCCGTTTACGCTGTCTGTACCGGTAATTTCTTTGGTTTGTACATTCTTTACAACAGTTACGTTTGGTAAGCTGTGTAAACGGTCTTGAAGAACTTGGTCAGCTTTTAATTCCGGCATGAATTCTAGAACGGTAACGTGTTTTACAATACCAGCAAGATCAATGGCTGCTTCAATACCAGAGTTACCTCCACCGATAACAGCAACGTGTTTTCCTTCAAACAACGGACCGTCACAGTGTGGGCAATAAGCTACACCTTTGTTTTTAAATTCTTGTTCTCCAGGAACGTTTACATTACGCCAACGAGCACCAGTAGAAACAATTACTGTTTTACTTTTAAGAATAGCACCATTTTCAAGCTCAAGCTCAAATAGGTCGTTCTTTTTAATGCCTTTTGCGCGTTGTAAGTTCATGATATCTATGTTGTATTCTTTCACATGCTCTTCAAGACTTGCAGCAAGCTTAGGGCCTTCAGTTTGCTTGACACTAATAAAGTTTTCAATGCTCATCGTGTCAAGAACTTGACCACCAAAACGTTCTGCAACAATACCCGTGCGAATCCCTTTACGAGCAGCATAAATCGCTGCACTAGCTCCAGCAGGACCACCACCAACAACAAGAACATCAAAAGGTTCTTTATTCGAAAGCTCAGATGCATCCGGGCCACTACCTAATTTAGCAAGGATTTCTTCCGTAGTCATACGACCACCACCGAAAAACTCACCATTTAAGTAAACAGCAGGGACCGACATGACGTTATTGCTTTCTACTTCGTCTTTAAACGCTGCACCGTCAATCATTGTGTGAGTAATGCCGGGGTTAAGCACACTCATCATGTTAAGAGCTTGTACCACATCAGGGCAGTTATGGCAGCTTAAGCTGACATACGTTTCAAAATGATACTCCCCTTGAATGCTCTTCACTTGGTCAATTACGCTTTGGTCAACCTTTGGAGGTCTTCCACTAACTTGAAGAAGAGCTAATACTAATGAAGTGAATTCATGTCCTAACGGGATACCGGCAAACGTGACACCCGTATCTTCGCCAACACGATTTACACTAAAACTCGGAGTACGCTTTAATTCAGCTTCGCGAACTGTTATTTTATTGGACATGGAAGCTAGCTCATTGACAAGAGCTAGCGTATCAGTAGATGTTTTATCAGAACCAGCACTTACTCTAAGAAGGACATCGCCTTCCATTAGTTGCAAATACTGTTCCAATTGAGCTTTTATATCTGCTTCAAGTACCATTTATAGCACTCCTTAGATTTTTCCGACTAGGTCAAGACTTGGTTTAAGTGTTTCTCCGCCTTCTTGCCATTTAGCTGGGCAAACTTCACCTGGGTTGTTACGTACATATTGAGCAGCCTTGATTTTGTTTACTAGGATACTTGCGTCACGGCCAATTCCACCAGCGTTGATTTCAACTGTTTGGATGATACCGTCTGGATCGATAACGAATGTACCACGGTCAGCAAGACCAGACTCCTCGTCAAGAACTTCAAAGTTACGAGATACAGTTTGAGAAGGGTCACCGATCATTGCATATGTAATTTTTCCGATTGTTTCTGAGCTGTCATGCCATCCTTTATGAGTGAAGTGAGTGTCTGTAGATACAGAATAAACCTCAACTCCAAGCTCTTGTAATGCAGCATATTCATTTTGAAGATCCTCTAACTCAGTAGGACAAACGAATGTGAAATCAGCTGGGTAAAAGCAGAATACGCTCCATTGGCCTTTTAGGCTTTCGTTTGTTACATCAATGAATTCACCGTTCTTAAAAGCTTTTGCACTAAATGGTTTTACTTCAGTTCCGATTAAAGACATAGTATATTTTCCTCCTAATATGTGGTGTATCATTATTATAGACAAAAAAATTATCTACAATAACTATTATTCGATAATAATTCTAATTCCATTGTCGTCTGATGTCAAGGGATAACTCGGGTCGTGCCAGGCACCACCCGAAACGGCTCGAACAGTGTCGAACACACATATGGTACAATACCCTCAGGGAAGCCATACTATACAGAAGGTGAATTGAATGCTAAATCTTACATATTTTCAAACGGTTTTTAATAATGATAATACGGAAATGCGTTGTCGTCAGGTTCTTGATGAAATATCCCCAGCAGTGAAGCTGATATTTGAAAGATTTATTTCATCTACGGGTCTTTCGCTAGGTAGTGAGTATTTTATAAGAAGTTATGATACAACGTTATCAACAACATACAATGATGCGAGAAATCCTACCTATGCTGAGAAGAAAAAGAACTCGGATATAGGGCGAAAATACTTTATTGGCCTTTATCGGAGAGTGGATGACCGAGAATATAATATGCTTACGCTTGAGTTCAATGGCATGAATCAAGTTGTTAGTTTTTATACAGAATTAACGTTTATCCCAATGTGGTCGTGGGTCAAAAACAATAAAATTGAAGATGTGTTATCGTCGATTCCGGAGGGTTTCTCGATTACATCAAGCAGCAAGGATTTACCACTCGTTCTAAGAGAAGAACTAGTTTCTTTTGTGAAAAGCTGTGTGAAGCCACGGAAGCGTCCTTGGTTTCAAGTTGGGACAATTCTACCACTACAAGGGGAAATGGCAGAAGAGGATGTAGTAAATAAGCTGTCACAAACATGGAAAGAACTTGAGGGTTTTCGTGCGTATGTAAATGAAGAAAGTGATATCGCTAAGCACGCCTATGACATTTTATTATCAATTGCAGAAGTTAGAGATATTAAGGAAACAGAATTACTTGGTAGGAAATATGCAGTTGAAATTTCAGAAATTGATGATGCGAAAGACCATGTTAAACGTCAATCGATTCAAATATTCGATGGCGAACAGTTAATTACAAAGGGTTATATTAACTACTTCTTTTATCAAAATAAAATATCCCCAAACCAAGTCATTGCATTTCAGCTAGAAGGGCACAATCATATTTTCACAGGATCAAGGGCTGTCTTGGGGAAAGGAGTCATCGAATGGTGGATACCTAAGCTGTTTGCTACGCAAAATTTAGATAATCAAAAAGTGATGCAGTATGCGATGGAGTTATTGCGGGACCATCAGTTTAAAGTAGAGGGCAATCATTATTATGTCGGTAGTTTTGATAATGAGACCGATACCTTTGTCGAAGGAACAAAAGCCGTTAAAAAGAATTTTATTGATTCAGCACTTCTTTTTGCCCATGCAAGTGAGCGTCTTGAACTGCCAACAGATGAGAATGGTATAGGGGTCCCTGGGGAGACGGAAGGTCCGGATTCAAGCGCTGTTGAACCGAATTTTAATTTCCAAGCGATATATGAGACGATTTCAACGAGCCAGTTCACGTTCTCAAAAGAGATTATCCGAGATCTACATTTGAACCTGACAGCTCTTGATGATAAACATTTTGTGTTACTAAGTGGCATATCAGGAACCGGAAAAACGCAGCTTTCTCGATTATACGCCAATGCTGTTTACGGTCTTGAATATGAGCAAAACAATCCGTATTTAACGATAATCCCAGTTCGCCCAGATTGGACGGATGCCAGCGCTCTTTTTGGATATTATAGTTCGTTTGAAAAGCGCTATGTGAAAACAGAATTCCTTTCCGTTCTTTTGCATGCGTTAAAAGAAAGGGACAAGCCTCATTTTATTTTACTTGATGAAATGAATCTTGCTCGTGTTGAGTATTATTTGAGCGACTATTTAAGTGCTGTTGAATCGAGAAAAGAGGTCCCGTTGCATCAAGATGAGGAGACAACAGATATCCCACAAAAAATAATCATTCCACCAAATGTGTATTTGTTAGGGACAATTAATGTGGATGAAACGACGCACTCCATATCTGATAAAGTACTAGACCGTGCTTTTGTAATGACGTTATCTGATGTTGATTTTGAGACGTACTGGAATCGGGTTAGTCCTCACATTAAGGGGGCACTTGAAAAAGAATTTCTCCTCCTTAAAGATTTACACAGTATGCTACTGCAATTCGAGCTTCACTTTGGCTATCGGACCATGGGGGAAATGCTTAATAAATTATATGCGAATAGGCAATTGCCTGAAGAACACCAGTTAGATTCCATTGATGCATTAGACCGTGTTATTTCTGAAAAAGTGTTACCCAAGGTGCGTGGTGATGAACGCATTAGTGACTTGTTAGAACAGCTTGAACGGTGGTTAGTTCAAGAGTTAGAAGGGAATTCGATTTCTCTTACGCATGTGAAGCGAATGAAAGAGGAGTTGAGTTATTATGGAGCCACTCAATTTTGGAGATGATGTTCTTGAAGTACATGATGTCAGCAGAGGGTGGATTCCATTTCAAGAAGGGCACTTCATAGAAAGTACGGATTATAAACTAAGGTATCACGGAGAGCAAAAAGAGGTCCTAATCTTAGGACTTCCATGGCCATTTTATAAAAAAGAAAACAAGCATATGGCTCAATTTACTACTCCATTTCAAAGCGGTGTTTTTGAGATTAGATTCGGCAATCAGACGATTACATCGTACATTTATCCAGATGACCGAAAAATGACTGAACAACAATACGACCTGATGCTTACAGAAATACTAGAGGAGTCAAATAGTTGTTTTCAACGAAGTGGTTTAACTGTAAACGTCGATGCCTCTGGAAAAATGCGTGAGATGTCGTGGACACAGTGGAGCTATATAGAAAGAGCGTTTCACCAACTAAAACAAATCGTCACAAAAGTAATGAAGCAACCGATTCGACGACTTGAAAAACAAGTCGTTGTCATGCAACGAGAAAAAGTGCAACGAGTAGAAAAGGTGACGATGCACTGGCTAGATAAAGCAGGATACGGGATAGATATCCCTAAAATGATTCAAACGGATAAGACATTTGAAACTGTGAATGTATTTGAAAATCAAGTGGTGAAGCAACAGCTTTATGGTTTGTATCGATTGTTAACAAGATATGAAACGATAGATATAAAAGAAGTTGCTGATAAAGCGAAGATATATAAGACGATTACTTTGCGTTGGCTAAACAGTTCTTTTTTTCAAGGTGTTTCTGAACACGAAGGTCCTTATACAATTACCCAGAAATTTCGAAAGCACCCCGTCTATCGGTTGTGGTATCAGTGGTTTACTAAACTCTATCAACACAGCAAAGAGGGAATTGGACTTTCATATCCTATCCCACTTAAAGATACATTTCAGTTGTATGAAATGTGGTGTTATATGAAAGTTGTGAAGGTACTAAGAGAAGCGAATATGCTTGAAGATACAAGCGACTTATATCGCCAAACGAAAGACGGTTTATTTCTGAATTTAGCTGAAAATTACCAAAGTCGAGTGAAGCTAAAGGGAGGTAATTCGCTTTATTTTCAGCGAACGTATCAATACAACTCCAACCCATATTACACATTTACACAGAGAATGATTCCAGATATAGTCCTTGAAGGTGAAAAGGGCATTATCGTATTTGACCCGAAATATCGAGTTTCTCACAATCTCGGAACCGCGTTGGGAGAAATGCATAAATACCGTGATGGCATCCTTCATCGTGAATCAGGGGAAAGGGCGGTTAGAGCTGTATATATTTTGACGCCAACAAAATCCGAGGACGCAGAAACTATGAGGTACTTTCAAGATACCTTTCTTAAAAAGCATCAGATGGGAGCGTATCATTTGCTGCCGGGAGTAGAAAATGAAGAGCTGGAAGAACAAATCTTGAAGAGTATGAAGTGAGTTCGGGTGGTGCCTGGCACCACCCGAAAAATCTTTACACCTCCGTACTAAACGGGGATGCTGGAAGTCCTTCTTGGTTATAGAGATTTGCGCCTTCTGGGTTGTCTGTCCAGGCATAACGAACATGCTGTGGTTCACTAATTTCCTCGTTACGAACGAGGACCGTATCCCCCTCGATTGTAGCTGAAGCATCAACATAGTTTTTGTCTGCTCCGCAAATCGAAAACTGCTGTAACTCGCCATCCTTTGCGACAAGTCCATTCCCTACATGATCAAACGATAAACGAATCGCGTTGCCTTCACGTTCCATTTGTTTATAAATAGGACCACTGTATACAATCTCTTCGCCATACACAAGATTTTGAGCACATAAGGCGAGACGTTGACCGAGCGTTTTTTTATCTTGTGGATGTAAGTCATTGTATTCACCAATGTCAATTGTGACCGCCATCGCAGTATGTGGGACAGCAAGTGATTTTCGCTGTTCTTCTCGAAGTTCTGCCCAGTTCGTCGGTTTATGGTCCGGATCATCGGATCTGAAATTTGCGAGCTGTGTAAAAAGAAAAGGAATGTCTCCCAACTTAAACGTATCTCTCCAATCAGTGACAAGATGTTGAAAAAGCTTATGGTAGCCTTTAGGTTGAGCGGTATTAGATTCTCCTTGATACCAAAGAACGCCGCTGACTGCAACACCCGCAAGCGGAGCAATCATATGGTTGTACACTCCAGATGGCTTATATTGAAAGAACGTCGGTGGAGCTAGTGTATCGGTGATAGCTCCGATTTTAAATTTCCAAGTGCCATCTAACGGACACTCTTCTCCATTGGAAATGATTTTATAAGGCATATCCTTTATAAATTCACCTGTCGTTTGTGTACTGATTACTCGGACCGTAATCGTGTTTTTACCAGGTCTTAAAAGGCTTTTTGGAATCGGGTACCTTCTTGGAGGGTATTTGTACCCAGTAGTGCCGACGAGAACTCCGTTAATATATGTATCATCCGCATCAACGATTGTTCCTAGTTTGAGCATCGCCTCACCTTCAGTCATTGAAGCTGGGAGGTCAAACTCTTTGACGAACCAAACAGATCCTCTTATCGCTTCAAGTTCACTGTGTTTCCATGAGTTCGGAACAATAAAATCATTCCAATCCGAAACAACCGTAGATTCTTTAAACCACTCAACACCTTGTAGGCCGATGTCCTGAGCATTTAAGTGTTCATACCACTTGTCATGGCGTTCTTGATCGCTTTTTTGGGTAGCGGCGACATACTCATCATCCTTATTTTTCTCCATTTCAACTTCATATCCGCCAAGCTTCCTTAATGTACTTTCCTTCATCCAAGCTTCGATCGGGGTTCCACCAACTGCAGTTAAAATTAGTCCAATGGGTACACCATATTTTTCATATAATTCGTTTGCAAAGAAATATCCAACGGCACTAAAATGCATGACATCAGAGGGTGTAGCACTTATCCAATTTCCGCCTTCTACCATTTGTTTTGGTTCATGAAAATTATACTGTTGAGGAACAGCGAATTGCCGAATGAAAGGTTGGTTAACCGCTTTCATTTCTTCAGAAAATAAATCGAGTGTTCTATTTATTGGAATTTCCATATTGGACTGGCCTCCAAGGATCCAAACATCCCCAATTAAAATATCATCTATGATGACTCTTTCATCTCCTTCAATCACCATTTGATAGGGACCACCGGCTTGTTGAGAATCTATTGAAATTGTCCAATCGCCATTAGAATCTGCAATCGTTTGGTATGTATTTTCGTTAAATGTAATTGAGACATTTGATGAAATAGTCGTTTGACCTGTAATAGAAATGGGTTGATTACGCTGTAATACCATCCCATTGCTCAAGATGCTAGAAATTTTCATGCTTTTCCACCTTTCAAAGTACGTACTCGTGATAAAATAATCATATGGTTTGATTCGTATCGTGTCAAAATATATGTACAAAGGGGGAAATCTAGTGGAACTATCCTTACTTCTTATCTTTATTGTATTAATCGGTTTTATTAAAATAAATAATAAATTGCATGAAATAAACAAGCCAAATCAAAGTTTATTCAAAGTAAAGAACAAAGTGGATGGTAAATCATATACGGTTTACGCGATAGAAAAAGAAGAGGGCGGTACAAAATTTTTAGTATATGAGAATAACGAATGGACATGGGTGTATTGTGATAAATACCTTCCATATGATGTTGATGTAATTAAGTAGGGTGGTGCCTGTTCGGGTGGTGACAGGCACCACCCGAAAAATGTCGAAAAAAAGGGGTTGACGGCGTTGGTGAATGATGTATATAATCAAACCGAAAGCGCTTCCGATTTTAGCAAAGGGGCATTACTATGACTACAATCTATGATATAGCAAAAAAGACAGGTTTTTCGATTACAACCGTATCAAGAGCGTTAAACAACTATACAGATGTAAGCGAAAAAACGAAAAAGAAAATACTTGAAGCAGTAGAAGAGATGGGGTACTATCCAAACAATGTTGCCCGTTCTTTGACAATGAAAAAAACATTTACGATTGGGGTAATCTTTGTTGAAGACTTAGGGATAGGAATGAAACATCCCTTTTTTGGAGGAGTTATTGAGAGTTTCAAACAACAGGTAGAGAAGGTTGGCTATGATGTTATCTTCTTAAGTAAGCATTTGGGTGGAGAAGAAAAGAGTTATATCCAACATGCACTTCATCGCGGGGTCGACGGCGTAGTCATCTTCAGCTCAGAAAAGGATGACATAGAAGTACAAAAATTAATAGACTCATCTTTGCCAACAGTCGTAATTGATTTATATAGTAAGAAATCTAGCGTTGTATATAGCGATAATGTTCACGGGAGTGAATTAGCCGTGCAGCATCTCTATGATTTAGGTCATCGAAAAATCGCTCATATTTACGGACATCAAGCTTCATTTGCTGGTTTAGAAAGACTAAAGGGATTTTATAGCGCAGTTAAAAAACTTGGGCTCACAATACCAGATTCATATATCGTAGACGGACATTACTTTTCCTATGAAAAGGGCTATTCTGCGATGGAAACACTATTATCGCTTGAAGACAGGCCAACTGCAGTATTTGTTGCTGGAGACTTAATGGCCATTGGAGCGATATCAGCGATACGAACTTTTGGTTTACAGGTTCCAGACGACATATCCATTATTGGTTTTGATGATATTGAATTAGCCAAATATATCACACCAGCCCTAACAACAATTAAGCAAAATACAGATTTAATCGGGGAAAGTGCTGCAGATGCACTATTAAATCAAATAGACAAAAAAAATAAAGTATACACCGCCGTTACGATTCCTGTTGAACTAGTCATAAGGGATTCGACAAAAGCAATCTAATATAAAATGATTAATTCGAAGCCTTCATAGAATAGTTGTCTATCAATTGTTCTACTAACAGGCTTCGATACATATATTTTTTTAAAACATACCCAAAGCGCTTTCGTTTTAAAGTAAATCGAAAGCGCTTTGGATAAAGCTTATCTTCACTGTCTCAACTTAAAATTGTTTCAATAGCGCTTAATAGTACTAGATTATTTTCAAACATTATGCCGAAAGCGCTTTGGAAATATATATTCTTTTTTAAGAAAAGGGGGAAATGTAAGGTGAAAAAAGTATGGAGTTTGGTAGCAGCATCAATTCTTAGTGTGGGTCTACTCGCAGCTTGTAGTGGGGAAAGTAGCAGTTCTGAAGGAGGAAGCAATAGCGGTTCAAAGGAAAAATTAACAATTTGGTCTTTTACTGACGAACTAGAAGATGCGATTGAGGTATTCGAGTCTCGTCATGATGTGGATGTGGAGTTAACGATTATACCAATTGAAGATTATCCAACCCGTTTACGACCAGTTCTTGAAAGTGGAAGTGGCGCACCAGATATTTTTACAGGAGAAATGGCATTTATCAAAGATTGGGTAGAGCAGGATTATTGGGAAAACCTTTCAGCAGACCCGTACAATGTTGATTCACTTAGAGGAGATTTTGTTGAGTATGTTTTTGATTTAGGTAAAAATTCAAACGGTGAAGTGAAAGCGTTATCATGGCAAACAACACCAGGTGGTATTTATTTTAGAAGAAGTATTGCTAAAGAAGTTCTTGGTACAGATGACCCAAGTGAAATCGGCAATATGTTTACCTCAATGGATGGTTTATATGAAGTCGGGGAAAAAATGAAAGCTGCCGGTTATCGCCTATTTCCTGATGAAGGAGCGGTTCGTTGGTTTGCCCAAGGACAAAACCCTCAGCCATGGGTTAATGAAAAAGATGAACTTATCATGTCAGAAGGACGTATGAACCATTTTGATTATGCAAAACAACTTCGTGAGTTAGACTTAACTGCATTTGCTCCAGAATGGTCACCAGCTTGGTTCGCGGCAATGGATGGACCAATAAATTATAATGCCGGTTGGGATGAGGTTGATGAGAATGCTTCAAATGAGGTAGAGGTGTTTGCTTATGCGTTACCGACATGGGGACTTCATAGTGTGTTAAAGCTTAATACAGAAGAAACATATGGAGACTGGGCAGTAACGAACGGACCGAACCCGTACTTCTGGGGTGGAACATGGGTCGGTATTTACAGTAATTCCGATAAAAAGGAACTAGCTTGGGAGTTTGTAAAAATGATGACTCATGATGAAGAGTTCTTAACAGATTGGGCTACAGAAACTGGGGATGTCCTTTCTTACTTACCAGTTACGAGCAAAATTAAAGATGACTTCAGTGATGAGTTTTTAGGTGGACAAAATAACTACACGTTCTTCCTTGAAGAAGCTCAGTCGATTAATCCAGGTATTGTAACGAGATATGATCAGCAAATTGATGCCATGTTTGGAAATGCAGTGGGCGATTATGTGGAAGGTGCAAAAACAAAAGAAGAAGCCATTCAAGATTTTTATAATGCTGTCAAAAATGCATATCCTCACATTGAATTACCTAATTAAAATAGTGTGCAAGGGGGAGCTAAGTCTCCCCTTTATGACTTCAGTTATTTAAGCGTTTTTCTGATGAGAGGGGGAGTTGAGAATGAAAAGAATAGACTACTATGGGTATGCCTTTATTTTGCCCTTTTTTCTCGTTTTTGTTACGTTTACGATTTATCCTATTCTCTTAACTTTTTATTATAGTTTTACAAGTTACTCAGGGATGGGAAGCCCAGATTTTATTGGGTTAGCTAACTATGCAAGGCTTGTGACCGATACATTTTTTCTACAGGCTTTCTTCAATACGCTTTATATTTGGGGAATTAATTTTATCATCCAAATTGGGATTGCCTTGTTATTAGCCATTTTATTTTCTGACATTCGACTAAAGATGAAGGGGCTTGGCTTTTTTCGGGCCGTATTTTACTTACCTAACTTGATAACGATTGCTTCCGTTGCTTTATTATTTGGTATTTTACTAGATTGGCATCACGGAACAATTAACCATCTACTATTAGACTTAGGGATTATCTCACAACCTATTAACTGGCTTAATAATCCTACGACAGCAAGGTGGTCAGTGGCATTAATTGGGGCGTGGATGTGGTTTGGGCATACGTTTATCATTTTAATGGCTGGGATTTCTGGGATTTCAAAAGATTATTTTGAGGCCGCATTAATTGATGGCGCGAATCGTTTTCAAATGTTTATAAAAGTAACGCTACCTTTGTTAAAACCAATTTTACTTTATGTCTTAATTACATCACTTATCGGTGGACTGCAAATATTTGATTTACCGATGCTAATAACAGATGGACTAGGTGCTCCTCAAGGGTCTTTAAATACAATGGTTCTCTATTTATATAACCAAGCGTTCCGTTTTAATAATTATGGATACGCCGCAACAGTGGCTTATGGATTATTTGTAATAACCGTTCTTTTCTCATATGTCACATTTAAAGCGATGTACCGAAAAAGTGCGAAAGAGGGGTGAAGATAAATGGAGAAGAGAAAGATTGTTAAAGGGATTATTTATATTATTTTAATCTTGCTTGTGGTTATCAGTTTTATCCCATTTTATATGATGATTATCAATGCAACTCGCTCGACGCAAGAAATGTTGCGCCATGGTTTCACGTTAGTTCCAGGTTCATCGTTACTAGAAAACTATGAAGTTCTTCTTAGCTATATGAATCTATGGCGTGGTTTTGCCAATAGCTTGTTCATTGCTGTATGCGTCACGATATTAAGCTCATACTTTTCTGCTTTAACCGCCTATGGTTTTGCGATATATAAATTTAAAGGAAGTAATTTCTTATTTGTCACGGTGCTCGTGTTAATGATGGTTCCAGGACAATTAGGGCTTATCGGTTTCTATGATTTGATTAAAACAATGGGATTTCTTGATACGTATGTGCCTTTAATTATTCCAGCAATCTCATCCCCGTTTATTGTCTTTTTCCTACGTCAATTTCTAGTGACAACGATGCATCGTTCATTGCTTGAAGCTGCTAGAATCGATGGTGCAGGAGAGCTATTAATCTTTCACAAAATTGCGTTTCCGATTTTAATGCCAGCTGTAGCCACAATGGCGATTTTTACGTTCATTGGCTCATGGAATAACTACATTATGCCACTCGTTGTGTTATTCAGTCCTGAAAAATACACTTTACCAGTTATGATGGGTGCTTTACGTGGGTCGCAAGTCGCTCAAAATTTAGGAGCGATGTATTTGGGGATTGCTATTTCCGTTGTTCCTATTATGATTGCGTTCTTATTTTTATCAAAATATATCATTAGTAGTATTTCTGCAGGTGCAGTAAAAGAATAAATGGAGAGGAGTCTAAAATGAAACAGTTCGCTAACGAATTTATATTTGGAACATCAACGTCTTCCTATCAAATTGAAGGGGCTTTTAATGAAGGTGGTCGAAGCTTATCCGTTTGGGATACTTTTTGTGCCATCCCAGGAAAGGTTTTAAATCAAGATAACGGGAACGTGGCTTGTGATCATTATCATCGCTATCAAGAGGACGTGCAACTAATTAAAGAACTTGGGGTTGATTCATATCGTTTTTCGATTGCCTGGCCCCGGATTTTTCCTGAAAAAGGGATTTATAACGAAGAAGGTATGCTGTTTTATAAACAACTCATTCACGAGTTAAACGAAGCTGGAATAAAACCATTCCCAACGTTGTATCATTGGGACTTGCCAATGTGGGCGTATGAAGAAGGAGGATGGGTCAACCGAGAATCCGTTTCTTGGTTTCTCGAATTTGCCAAAACATGTTTTGAACAACTCGATGAGCATGTGTTTTCATGGATTACCCACAATGAGCCTTGGTGTGCGAGCTTTTTAAGCTATCACCAAGGCTACCATGCTCCTGGTCATATGAATATAGAAGAAGGACTGAAGGCAGCACATCATATTTTATTATCTCACGGTGAAGCTGTTAAACTTCTTAAACAAGAATTGCAATCAAGCACTCCAATTGGAATTACTCTGAATCTAGCACCAGCTTATGGAGTTAAAGATACTTATAATGATATGGTCGCTAGTAACAATGCCGATGGCTACACCAATCGCTGGTTTTTAGACCCGATTTTCAAAGGAAGCTATCCAATCGATATGGTTAACCTGTTTTCGAAGTATGTTCATGATTTTAGCTTTATTCAAGTGCAAGACCTTGAAACGATATCAGTTCCTTGTGACTTTTTTGGTATTAACTATTATTCACGCGCGTTAGTAGAATTTGCGGGAAACCAAAGTTTGCTTTTTACTAATGCTTATTCCGATTATCCGAAGACGGTTATGGGCTGGGATGTGTCTCCTGAGGAATTTAAACAACTTATATACAGGTTGAGACGTGACTACACGGACTTACCAATTTATATTACTGAGAATGGTGCAGCGTATGATGACATTTTGGAAGATGATGGGTCGGTGCATGATCAAGAGAGAGTCGATTATATAAATCAGCACATCACTGCGATTCAACAAGTAAATGAAGAGGGACTAAACGTGGCAGGATACTTTTTATGGTCACTATTTGATAACTTTGAATGGGCTTTTGGCTATGAGAAGAGGTTTGGGATTTTTTACGTTGACTTTGCAACCCAACGAAGGTATTGGAAAGATAGTGCAAGGCAATATCAACAAATTATTAAAAATCGTGGATTGTAACGAATAGGTTACACAAGTTCGAACAAATCATTGATCCGATTCATCTCAAATTGAAAAAAACGCTCAATAACTACGTAAAACTTTTAAGCAAAGGTAGGAGAACCCATGTACCGTTTGACTGATAACCAACACTTTGAAATCAAACAGTTTCAACAATGTCCAACATTTTCAAGCTTTTTACCTGGAATAGCTGGAGTTAACGGGATCCCAATGTGGGTCTTTTATGTAAACCGTGGGCAAGCAATTGCTAGCTTTGGTGTGCAAGATAAGGATCATGCGATTATGGAATTTTTCCCTGCGGATAAGTCCTATCAATTCGTACATCTAAATGGCTTTCGTACATTTCTTAAAATAACCGACCGCACTGAAACGGTTTTTATTGAGCCGTTTTCACCTCAAGATAAAAAGAACTCGAGCCATACCATGACGATTTCTGAAAATAAAATTAAACTTGACTATACGAACGAAAAACATGGGATTTCGATGATGGTTGAATACTTTATTCTTCCGCAATCCCCAATCGCTGGGCTCGTTCGCCATGTCACTTTGAAAAATATATCTTCAACAGAAAAACAAATTGAAATGCTAGACGGTCTACCATCAATTCTCCCAAGTGGAGTTTTCAATGGGGCATACAAAGAGTTAGGACATACAATAAAAAGCTGGTTTGATGTATATAACCTGGAACACAATATTCCGTTTTATAAGCTTCGGGGAAGTATGGAAGATAGTGCAGAAGTGAAGGAAGTTGAAAAAGGAAATTTCTACGCAAGTCTGTTGTCCTATCGAAACACTGAACAAAAGCTAAAGCCGATCATTGACCGAGATTTAGTGTTTGGTACAGATACCTCGTTACAAGTACCAGAACATTTTATTGATACATCAGTAGAAGCTATTCTTTCTGGTGAGGCTCATTCTACAAATAAGGTATCGTGTGGATTTAGTGGAGTTGTCGCAGACTTACAAGGTAATGAAGAGCTTCAATTAATGACGATACTAGGACACGCTGAAAACAAAGAGAGAGTAAATGAATTTGCGACTACGCATTTATCGTTGTCTTATTTACTTTATGCTAAAGAAATAGCTGAAAGTATAACGGACGACGTAACCTCAAATGTAGCGACTAAAACCGCAAATCCTATCTTTGATGCCTATACACGTCAAAGCTTTTTAGATAATGGTCTTCGTGGTGGATTTCCAATGGTATTTCAAGACCAAGACAGAAAGAAAGTCTTTTACTTATATTCTAGGAAACATGGAGACTTAGAGCGAGATTATAATTTCTTTTCGATAAGCCCAACTTATTATTCGCAAGGGAATGGCAATTACCGCGACATCAATCAAAACCGGCGTTGCGATGTCTTTATTGAACCAAAGGTAGAAGATTATAACATTAAACTTTTCATGAACCTTATTCAATTAGACGGCTATAATCCTTTAGTTGTAAAAGGAGTCCGCTTTTATCTAGAGGATGTAAGTAATGTCGCCCAGTTTGTTTCAATAAAAGATGAGGCAAAAGTTAACTCCTTTTTTTCGTCCTCCTTCACACCAGGGGAGTTGAAGCATTTTATCGAAAATGAAATGATTGAGCTTACCCTCCCTTTTGAACAATTTCTTTCTGAAACATTACTTTCTGCTGATGAAATTCCAGAAGCGGAGTATGGAGAGGGGTTTTGGATTGACCATTGGACCTATAACCTAGACTTACTTGATAGTTACTTAACAATTTATCCTGATAAGAAAAATGAAATGGTGTTTGGGGATGGCTATTGCTTTTTTGACAGCCCTGTTAAAGTGAAAAAACGTAATGAAAAATATGTGACTAGCAACGGTAAGATGAGGCAATATCATGCTATTGAAAAGGATAAGGAAAAGCTCTCCCAAGCCAATGCTAACAATGGCGTTTTATGGGTAAGAGAAAAATATGGCGAAGGTGACATTTATACAACAACGCTTTACTCGAAGTTGGTATTGTTAGCACTTGTGAAAACAGCAACGATGGCACCGTATGGATTAGGAATTGAAATGGAAGCTGATAAACCAGGTTGGAATGATTCACTAAATGGCTTGCCCGGAATGTTTGGTGCCAGCACATCGGAG
Organism: Bacillus alkalicellulosilyticus; assembly: GCF_002019795.1. GTDB lineage: Bacteria > Bacillota > Bacilli > Bacillales > Bacillaceae_F > Bacillus_AO > Bacillus_AO alkalicellulosilyticum. The sequence continues at coordinate 591,812 of NZ_KV917381.1, forward strand.
CTATTTGAACTTAAACGTCTCCTTACTCTTTTGCTTGAAATAGAGAATGAAAAGAAAGTAGGCATTCCAGTGGAGGGAGACAGGCTCTTCCAAGAGGTTGTTGCAGAAATGAAGAAGCTTCAAACGTTAGAGATTGATGAAAATAAATATTGGAACAACATCACTGAAATCCGGGAAGCTTATCGAAACGAAGTATATCGTGGAATTAAAGGGAAAGATGTGAGTTATTCTTTAACGAATCTTAAGCCAATGCTTACTCTTTTGTTACAGCGAGTGGAAAGCGGAATCGAAAGACTTTCAGATTACGGTGAATTGCCACCTACTTATTTTTACTTTACACCTACAATCAACGATAAGGACGAAATGACATGGCAACCTTATCCTGTCACACCTTTTTTAGAAGGTATCGTTAAATCTTTAAAAGTGAAAGACGATAAAGAGCAAGCGATGAAATTGTATCAGGCCGTTCGAAAATCAGACATATATGATAAAAAACTTCAGATGTACAAGACATCTATGTCCATTAAGGACGAACCAAATGAATTAGGAAGAGCCCATGCGTTTACACCAGGGTGGCTTGAAAATGAATCAGTTTTTTTACACATGGAATATAAATATTTGCTAGCTGTGTTGAAATCTGAACTATATGAACCATTTTTTGAAGATATGAAGCATGCTCTTATTCCATTTATAGACCCTGACATGTATGGCAGAAGTATATTGGAGAATTCATCATTTATTGCAAGCAGTGCTAACCCAGACACAAGTCTACATGGTAGAGGATTCGTGTCGAGATTAAGTGGATCAACAGTAGAATTTCTAAATATGTGGTTTGAGATGTTCGCAGGAAAAAAGCCATTTACTATAGATGATGCCCAAAGTTTAATTTGCCAATTAAAGCCGATCCTTCCATATTGGCTATTTGATGAAAGCGGGGAAGCATCTTTTACATTCCTAGGTTCTTGTAACGTCACATATGTAAATGAAAGTCGTAAAAATACATTTGGGACGAATGGGGTCAACCCAGTTGAATACGAACTCACATATCAAACTGGTGAAACGAAAGTTATTCAAGGCTCAAGCGTTGAGGGGACACATGCTTTATCAATAAGAGATGGTAAGGTAGAACAAATAAGAGTCATATTACGCTAAAAGGTACCTATTAAAAAGGACATGTCTACACCATAGGCAAGTCCTATTTTTTTAACAAAAATAGCTAGTTTCATACCCGAATAGCGTTAAAAATAGGCTTGTACGAAGTTAGACGAATGTTTAAATTCCATTGACACTCAAGGTTTTCAATTATATACTTAAACACATGTAAAAAGCCGAGTAAAAAGGTAAGGATAGTTTTTCTTACCATAAAAGGGGGCTATGACGTGGCTGGAGTTCAAATTAAAAATGTAAGTAAGACATTTGAAAATAAAGAAGAAAAGTCAAGCTACACAGTCTTTGAAAATATTAATCTAGATGTGAAGTCAGGAGAATTCATCTCACTATTAGGCCCTTCGGGGTGTGGAAAATCGACTTTACTTAATATCGTAGCAGGGCTTGACCACGCTTCATCTGGAGAAGTAAAAGCTGGTGACCAATTGGTAACGGCACCTGGTTCTGACCGTGGAGTGGTCTTTCAGGAAGCGGCACTTATGCCTTGGATGACGGTGCTAGAGAACGTGATGTTTGCCTTGAAAAAGAAAATGAATAAAGAAGACGCAAAAAAGAGAGCGATTGAGTACTTAAAGCTCGTTCATTTAAGTAAGTTTATTAATTCATATCCACATGAGTTATCAGGTGGGATGAAGCAACGTGTCTCGATCGCGCGAGCGCTAGCGATGGATCCTAGTATTCTACTAATGGATGAGCCGTTTGGAGCATTAGATGAACAAACCCGTTCAACGCTTCATAAAGAGGTGCAATTCATTTGGGAGACTACTCGAAAAACGATTTTATTCGTTACCCATAATATCCGTGAGTCGATTTTATTATCAGATCGCATTATTTTAATGGGTACAAGACCTGGGGGAATTATTGGTGAATTTAAAGTTGATTTACCAAGACCCAGAAAGCAATCAAGTCAAGAATTCGTAGCATTAGAAGAAAAAATAATGTCTCAGTTAGCTGGTGAAATTGAGAAAGTAATGAGGGAGGAAATGGGAGATGATTACAACAGTCAGAAGGCTTCTCTTCTTTACGGCACTAATCGTAATATGGGAGAGCATATATAGACTTAACTTATCCCTTGAGTTCCGTTCCACAACCCTTTTTCCATCTCCATTTGGAGCATTCGCACAGCTATATAAAGGTTTGTTTGAAACAGGTATACTAGCAACCGCGCTATTTACGAGTTTACAGCGGATTGGTATTGGATTTGCGTTAGCGATAGTCATTGGAACGGCATTAGGGATAATTTTAGCTCGTTCGAAAATAGCAGATGAAACGTTAGGGTCCCTTGTCATTGCCCTTCAAGCGGTACCGAGTATCGTTTGGCTTCCAATCGCATTAATTATTTTTGCAGGAAGTGGAACAGCGATTATTTTTATTATCGTTCTTGGTGGTACATGGTCAATGACAATGAGTATGAGAATGGGCTTAAAAAATGTTCAACCAATTCTTATCCGGGCAGCAAGGACGATGGGATATAGTGGTTCAGAACTCGTTTGGAAGGTCATGATTCCTGCTTCGATACCTTCAGCGTTAACAGGTGCTAGACTTGCATGGGCCTTTGGCTGGCGCGCTTTAATGGCAGGGGAGTTATTAGGTACTGGTGGTTTAGGACGTACTTTAATGGATGCAAAAGATTTTTACAATATGGATTTGGTTATTTCGATTATTATTATCATCGCTGTAACTGGACTTATTATTGAATATTTAGTTTTTAATAAAATTGAAAAACGAGTATTAGCTCGTTGGGGTTATGCAAAGTAACCAGGAAAATGAGGAGGAAGAAAGAATGAAGAAATTACTAAGTGCATTAACGATTGGAGTTGTCGCTACGGTCTTAGCAGCTTGTGGATCAGACTCTACAAGTGGTTCTGTAGAGGAAGTTTCAATTGGTTATTTTCCAAACTTAGACCATGCCGCAGCTATTGTTGGTAAGGAGTTAGGATTTTTTGAAGATGAGTTAGGTGACATCGGTACTGAATTTAGACACTTCCCTAATGGAAATGATTTTATGGATGCGTTAGATACGGGAACGATTGATATTGGGTATGTAGGACCAGGTCCAGCAATTAACTACTTTTTAACTGGTGGAGATGTTGTTGTATTGGGTGCAGCAGCGAATGGAGCTACATTAATCGTTGCTCGTGAAGGATCTGGAATTGAGAGTTTAGAAGATTTTGATGGGAAGTCTTTCTGTACACCAGGTAATGGTTGTACTCATAACGTACAGCTTGAAATTATGTTGAAAGACCTTGGATTATTATCAAATCGTGTAGGTGGTACGGTTGAGCATCAATCACGTGTAGCTCCTTCAAGCATGATTGGTATGTTTGAGCAAGGGCAAATTGATGCAGCAGCAGCTCCAGAGCCATGGGGTACGTATCTTGTTGAAGAACTTGGAGCAAAAGTTATTGCAGAGTGGGATGAAGTTTTCGTTGGAGAAACATTACCAAGTGTAGTTGTCGTGACAACAAACAAATTTTTAGAAGAGAATCCTGAAATCGTAGATAGTTTCTTACGAGCTCATAAAGCTTCTGTTGATTTTGCTAATGAGAATACTGCTGAAACGTTAGAAGCAGTAAATGGATTAATTTATGATTTAACACAAAGTTCGCTTCCTGACCGAGTATTAGAAAATGCGTGGAAACGAATGGTCGTTACTACAGAAACTCATGCAGATGCACTACAAGATTGGGCAGATGCTTCATATGAGCTTCAATTCATGGACCAAGACCCTAACTTAGATGGCTTCGTTAATACAAGTCGTTTAGATGCTATCGTAGGAAATTAATGAAAAAATGAATCCCTGCAGAGACATTGCTTTCTGTGGGGTTCTTTGTTTTTAAGAAAGGAGGATGCCTTGTGAAACTACAATGGAGAATAGTGTTCCTAGCGCTGGCAGTAGGTATGCTACTGTTCCCATCGTTTGTAGGGGCTCATTCATACATGGAGCTATCTTCGCCACAAGAAGATTCAACGGTAGATGAATCACCATCTGGGGTGTGGGTACAATTTACAGAACCAATAGAGACAGACCTTAGTCAACTGCGGATTGAGAATGAAGACGGTGAAGTCATCGAGGCAGAACAATATAGTGTAGACAACACTTCCATGACATTGCGTTTGCCACATTTAGAAAACGGGGAGTATACGGTTTATTGGCAAATTCTTGCGCTTGATACTCACGTAACAGATGGTTCATTCCGATTTTTTGTAGAGGTTGAAGAGCTAGTAGAACCAGAAGTTGAAGAACCGGTTGTAGATATAGTAGAAGAACCAGAAGTGGAAGAGGATGTACAAGAAGAACCCTTGGTTGATGAAGAGCAGCAAGACCAAGAAATTCTTGAAGAAGAACAAGAACAAAGCTGGCCTCTGTTCAGCCGGATCAATATGGGTTTACGAATTATTGAAATTGTAACAGTGATGTTCCTTGGAGGTTGGATATTTTTTCAAGGATTTTTATGGAGAAAAGAAGGAGTGTCATTGCTTGAGGACCAACACCGTTATCCTCTCTTTGAGAAACGATTGTTCTTACTCGGATTCCTTTTAATTTTAATGACGAGTGTCGGACACCTTGCTTCGCGGTCATTCCATTTAACACAGACCACGATATCAGACCCGTTTTTATGGGAAACATTATGGTTGCTTTTGACGACGACAATCATTGGAAAGGTTTGCCTACTTAAGCCAATCCTTGCAGGTGTAGTGTATATGTTGTCCTTACGGAAAAATCCAATACGATGGCTTCAAGTGCTTCTCCTTATCGGCCTACTCGTTACATTTGGATATACAGGGCATGCTTATCACTCTGAAAAAATTGGTACACACACGATTCATATGCTCGCCATTGTCATTTGGTTTGGTGGGTTACTTGGGTTTGTGGTTTCGTCGTTCTTAGTCAAGAAAAACGAAGAATCCCTTCTATTTATTCATAAAAGATTAAAGATATTTTCAACAATTGCCTTAGTATCAGTAGTCATCATAACATTGACAGGTTTATTTCTTAGCAATGTATATCTTGAATCATGGGGCGATTTGATTGGCACCCAATACGGGCAAATTCTTCTTTGGAAGGTTGGCATATTTGCTCTCGTCATTCCAATTGCAGTTGCCCATCGGTTCCTTTGGTTACCGAAGCTTGGAATACTAGATACTGCTGAAGAGAAGGAAGGGCAAGTAAAGAAACTGTTTTTCGGATTAAGGCTGGAACTCGTATTGGTCATTATTGTATTGGTCATTGCGGGAATGCTAACGACAGCATCACCGCCTGCAGACATTCACGGTGAAAATCACTATTATTATCATTAAGTTGGAGTTGGCCAAAGCCAGTTATGCATCGCAGGTATTAAGTGCGGTGCATTTTTTATAAGGTTTACAATTCTTCCTTGTTAGCGTCATGCGTTCTTGTTTTCTTATAGCGATGAACGACCCATTCAAAAAAGAAAACAAGGGCAAGGAAACTAAATAGCATGACATAAAAATTTGTAAATACTGTGCCTTTTGTTACTAACGCATAAAAATAACTTAGTACAAATAAAACAAGTAAATAAATAAGAAATTTGATCATGTATTTACACTCCTTAAGACTGTATAAGATATTCTTTTATCTCTTATACTAACATAAATTACCAAGCAGCTTATAATGTAGACTAATAAAATAGATACTGTTGACGAAAGAAACATACTAGTGATACTTTAATACATGATAAAATGAACGGAGAAGAGTGTAGGGAGAGGATTACATGGCAAATGTTTATCATAATATGAGTGAATTGGTTGGAAGAACACCTTTAGTACTTTTGCAAAGAGTGGTACCTGAAGGAGCAGCGAAAGTATATGTGAAACTTGAATATTTTAATCCATCAGGAAGTGTGAAAGATAGAGCAGCTTATAATTTAATTGCTGCCGCTGAGGAAAAGGGATTAATAAAACCTGGCGATACGATTATTGAACCGACTAGTGGAAATACAGGAATTGGTTTAGCGATGATGTGTGCCGCAAAAGGCTATAACTCGATTTTTATTATGCCAGACAATTCCTCTAAAGAACGAATCAACTTGCTAAAAGCATATGGAGCAGAAGTATACTTAACTCCAGCAAATGAGAGAATGCCTGGTGCGATTGCTAAAGCAATAGAGCTAAAGGAAAAAACACCTGGTGGTTTTATTCCACAGCAATTTGAAAATCCGGCGAATCCTGATATTCATAGAACAACTACGGCTATAGAAATTCTAGAACAGATGAACAATCAGCTAGATGCCTTTGTAGCAACTTCCGGAACAGGAGGTACGATTACAGGAACAGGGGAAACATTGCGTGAGCATCTCCCGAACATTCATATTGCAGTAGTCGAACCAAAAGGGTCGCCTGTGCTTTCAGGAGGCGAGCCAGGCCCGCATAAGCTAGTGGGAACAAGCCCAGGATTTGTCCCAGAAATTTTAAACACTGATGTGTACGATGTAATTATTCAAATCGCTGACGAAGATGCGATAACAACAATAAGAGACCTTGCAAGACTCGAAGGAATCCTAGTCGGCCCATCTGCAGGTGCATCCGTTTTTGCCGCAATTGAAGTCGCAAAAAAGCTAGGACCAGATAAAACAGTCGTTTGTATTGCACCAGATACAGGTGAACGTTACCTTAGCATGAATTTGTTCGGGGACGAAGAGTAAATGAAGAGAGGGGTCACACCAAAGGTTTTTTCTTTGGTGTGACCCTTTGTTCGTAACGTAAAGGACACACGATCCCTTATTTTCTCTAAATCTATTGTTTTTCTATTCTATCGAACTCAGATGCACTTATTTCAATAAAATCATAGGTGAATTTGCTGTTTTTGTTAAAATAGCGGAACGTGTGTCCGTTACGTCTAAAAAAATCTGCTTTTTTGCTAATATAAGGTCTTCTGTGTCCGTTAAAAAACTTGCCTGCTATTTTTTTCGTTTATTACCACCTAACAACCCTATAGCAAAAGCCATTGCTACACCGAGCGCAATCCAAGAACCTACACCCATTAACCACACCTCCTTACTATATTTCTTCTTTACATTTTCTACGACGTATCTACATCCTTGGTTACCATTTTTTCAGATGTAATCCTTTTCACTTTTATAAAAGCGAACAACCAATTATAATAAGAGTACAATCTTAGTTCATTGGAAAAACTAAGTTTGAAAGCGCTTAAATAAATGATGATGGAGGAATGACATGACTGTTACCAAACAAGAACGTTTAGCTTATACATCTAAGGCTAAGGAACTCGTAGAACAAATGTCATTAGAAGAAAAAGTATACTTAATGAGTGGTAAGATTCCTTTTGAAAAAATCATGTCCGATATTGCAGAAGGAAAGCCATACAATTGGTTCCCTTATCCTGCAGGCGGAAATGAGCGTCTTAACGTACCAGAAATGAAATTTGTAGATGGCCCTCGGGGAGTGGTTTCAGGAAATAGTACGTGTTTTCCTGTATCAATGTCTAGAGGGGCATCCTTTGATAAAGACCTTGAAGAAAGAATTGGACGAGCGATTGGTAAAGAAATTCGTGCACATGGTGGAAACCTTTTTGGTGGAGTCTGCATTAATCTCCCTCGAAATCCAGGTTGGGGAAGAAGTCAGGAAGTGTATGGAGAGGATTCATTTCATTTAGGGGCAATGGGATCTGCTCTTGTAAAAGGCGTTCAAGAAGAAAATGTGATTGCTTGTGTGAAACATTATGCCTTTAATAGTATGGAAAACGCTCGATTTACTGTTAGTGTCCAAGCAGACAAACGTACGGAACGTGAGGTATACCTTGCCCATTTTAAAGATTGTGTAGATGCTGGGGCAGCGAGTATTATGAGTGCATATAACCTCTATCAAGGAACGTTTTGTGGCCATAGTGATTATTTGTTAAACGAAGTGCTAAAAGAAGAATGGGATTTTGATGGCTTTGTCATCAGTGACTTCATTTGGGGCGTAAAGGACACGGTTGAAGGCGCTAATGGCGGGATGGATATTGAAATGTGCCATACGAAATATTTTGGTGACAACCTAGTGGAGGCTGTTAAAGAAGGAAAAGTAAGTGAAGAAAAAATCGATGAAGCTGCATTGCGGATCGTGCGAACTTTGCTCGCCTTTACTGAAGCGGATAACAACACGTATAGCAAAGACCTAATCGGCAGTAAAGAACATGTGACTCTTGCCTTAGAAGCAGCTGAAAAATCAATTACGCTTATGAAAAATGATAATCAAGTACTTCCATTTTCCAAAACCGATACTAAAACAATAGCGGTTATCGGAAAACTTGGCAACAAAGGAAACATCGGAGACCATGGCTCAAGTCGAGTTTTTCCAGATTATATTGTCACACCACTTGAAGGAATTACAGCTCTAGTACCAGATTCAGAGGTAATCTTTAATGATGGTTCTGACCTAGAAAAGGCAAAAGAACTTGCAAAATCAGTGGATGCCGTTGTTTTCGTCGTTGGCTATGACCATGATGATGAAGGCGAGTTCATCAATAATCCTGATGAAGATGTTGATGCATTAGGAGATGGAGATTCTGGCTTTGGTGCAGGTGGAGACCGTAAAACATCTCTTGGTCTTCATCAAGAAGAAATTGATTTACTTAAAGCAGTGGGACCTGAAAATCAAAACTCAGTAGCTGCTTTAATTGGTGGAAATATGATTATGATTGAAGAGTGGAAGGATGATGTGTCCGCCATACTGATGGCGTTTTACCCAGGAATGGAAGGTGGAACAGCTCTAGCAAAAAATTTATTCGGCGATGTAAATCCAAGTGGAAAGCTCCCTTTTGTATTGCCAACAGAGGAAAGTCATTTGCCACAAATTGATTGGGATGCTACGGAAATTACATATGATTACTACCACGGGTATACAAAACTTGAAAAAGAGGGGATCGAACCTTCTTTACCATATGGCTTTGGTTTATCATATACAACATTTGAGATTTCTAATGCTTCTTTTTCAGTCGAAAATAATCAAATCGTTGCTACTTGTGAAGTTGAGAATACTGGAAAGCAAGAAGGGGCAGAGGTCATTCAGTTATATGTAGGCTATGGCAACTCAAAAATTGATAGACCTGTTAAGGTACTACGCGGTTTTGAGAGAGTAAACCTAAAACCAGGGGAAAAGCAAGTCGTGAAAGTGACCACACCACTTGAAAAAATAAAGTGGTTTAACCCAAGCACAAATGAGTGGGAACTAGAAGAAATGGATTATGAAATCTACATTGGAAATAGTAGTGCGAACAAGGACTTGGTAAAGGGAGCGATTACTGTAACAAGCATGGCATAAAAAAGGCAAGGACGATTATCAGATAGTGGGTTTGTCGACAGGATGAGGAGGAAAAGAAATGAAATTCGGAGTGGTAGGGCTAGGGTGGCCTGGTCAACAACACATACAGGCAATAGAAGTACACAAAAAGGAAGCTTCATTGTCAGCGGTGTGTGACATGGATCCGGCAAAGCTAAGTGAATTTGTAGGGAAATGTGACACGTTTTCAGATATTGACCAATTTTTTAACGAAGCTGATATGGATGCGGTTATATTGGCTGTTCCTCACCAGCTACATGCTAGCTTAACAGTTCAAGCATTAGATGCGGGAAAACATGTCATGATTGAAAAACCAATGGCGCGGACAAGTGAAGAATGCCGACAAATGATTGAGGCGGCCCAGAGAAATAATAAAACACTGATGGTCGCTCAAAACTGGAGATACGAGCCGTGGTGTGTCGCAGCAAAAGCTATTGTTGAAAGCGGAGAGCTTGGTCAAATCCAAGCCGTTCGTACCGAGTGGTTGTTAAATTTCCGTGATGCCTTCCCGAAAGGAAGCTGGATTTACAACGGAGAGCTTGCCGGAGGAGGAGCAATCACAAGCTTAGCGATTCATAATGTCGATGCACTTCGATTCATTATTGGTGATATTTCTGAAGTGTACACAAACGAATTATATACAGATGACTGGTCTACAAATGAAGCGGAAAACTGGGCAATGGTGCAAATGAAGTTTGAAAATGGAGCAATCGGTCACTTGTTTACAGGGTATACCCCATTCTTTCCACCTGACAACGGCATGTTGTATGTATATGGTGAAAAAGGTACGATGTTCTCTGGTCCATACAACGGAGAATCGGGGTTATGGATTCGCTCTGAGCAACGTTCAACGGACCCTTCTGCAGGATATGAACGTGTAGACATTGAGAAATTCGCTCCTGGATTAGTGGGACACCCGCAGACGAACCAACTAAAGCATTTTATCGATAGCGTTACTAATGGAACTCATCCTGAATCAGATGGTCGTAAAATCATTAAGACAATAGAGTTAGTCGAATCAATGTACGCTTCAGGAAGAGAAGGAAAACCTTATAAAAAATAGTGTGCATGTAAGAAGGTGGGGAAGTACAACATGGCATTTAAGTCGAAATATAGTGAGCAAGATGCACTATGGGAAGTTACTTTAAATGGTACTAAAATTCTTGAATATGTCTACGGTGCGGAAGGAGACATTAATCCTTCATTTCGCTTAGTTAAAACAACAGGTGATCATACTATTACGATTTATCGACCGTGGGACCACCCATGGCACCCTGGTTTATTTTTCTCATGGAAATATATAAATGGGTTCAATTTTTGGGAAGCGAAGTATCATGGTGAAGATAATAAAGTAAAGACGGATTCCTTTTCTCCTCTTGCGGATGGACAAGGCTTTGAGCAAACATTAACGTACATCACTCAAGAAGAGCAAACTGTAGTAAATGAAACAAGAATTATACGACTAGAAGAAGATGGCGAGGGCTATCTTATTCACTGGGATGCTTCGTTCACAACCCCGGAGAATGAAATTACATTTGACCGTACAGAGCAAACAAAAGAGGCTCCTTGGGGAGGTTATGCCGGGTTATCATGCCGATTACACCGTAATTACCTTGGACCAACAATCACAACGGATTTAGGTGAGTTTACAGCTGATGACGCTCATGCGAAGTCGTTTAAATGGTGCGACTATGCTGGCAAGCTTGATGGATATACAGAAGAGCAGTGGGCTGGAATTTGTCTAATCGACCACCCAGCGAATGAACGCCATCCATCACCTAAGTTAACTTATGATTATAAAGATATGCAATTTTTATCAGCAGCGTTTCTATTTGATAAGCCGTATGTTTTAAAAAAGGGTGAGACTCTTCGCTTGCAATATACATTTTATGTGCACGATGGAAAAATCCAAAAAGAAAGCATGAGTAACATTTTGGATAGGCTATTATAAAATACCAAGGTGATGAAAACATTTCAGGGCAAACTCTTAGTTTATGCTAATTGATACTAAATTTTTGATAGTTGGAGGGGGGATTCCCCTCCTTTTTTTAAAGGGGAATAATAATGAAAACATTCATTTATATAACTATAATAGGTTTCTTTATAACTATAACTGCAAATTTTTTATACTTCGTTTTTTTCTCATCTTCTAAATACAATGGTAGACCAGAGTTTTTCCCTTCTCTCACTGTTCCTTTGTTCATTATTCTAACAGTTGTTGTAAGCCTATTGATTACTACATATATAGTAAAGACTAAGATTCCTTATTCTATTGGAATGGCCTTTATTAACGTTCTGGTTTTCATTTTGATATCGGTTACCATAGATACTCGATATGGCTATATACTTGAACACTACTATCAGAAATATAATTATAGTAACCTGCTAAGTGTAACGGAATATAAACAACAAAGAGGTAATTTTTTCTCTATTATAAATGCTCTATCATCAAAAAATACTAAAGTAACATCCATTAAAGAAGGTAATACAAATATTAATCATCAGAATACAGTCCTTACAAAAGGAGTTTATCTAATTAACGATGAGCTTTATGTTATGTTTGATTGGGAAAACGAAGAGATCGTATCTTTGATGAATACATATGAGGTACAAGAATTGATAGTTGAACGTTTGAAAATCAGTGATGCAGAGGTTATTACATATGCTGCAACGTTTCTAAGGATTCAACACGCATCGGGAGAGAAAATAATGTACCAAATAATCCCAGTTGATAGTGGGTTCGATTTTGTTTTATTGACTCCATAATAAATATAGTCCTTTTTGACTGTTCTTAATCTATGTTCCATCAATCAGACCCTAATTTGCTATACTACTAATAAGGTAAACTAAGTCAAGAAGAAAAGAGGCTATGCGATGTTACAACCAACTGAAAACAATGAATACTATGAACTGACAAGTCCAACCAGTATGCCAAAGGCTTCAGGTTTTTTATGGAATGACAAAATGATGATTCATGTGAACTGTCGGGGCTATGCGGTAGCTCAATTTATGCAACCAGAACCTGCTAAATATTCGTATGCACCAAATATGGAAGCGAAAACGTTTATGCAACCGGAGCAACCGTATTATGCGCATCATCCTGGTCGTTTTGTGTACATCAAGGATGAGGAAAACGGAGAGATTTTCTCAGCGCCGTATGAACCAGTGCGAGTGCTACCTGATCAATATAAATTTGCTGTTGGAAAACATAATATCATTTGGACAATTGAAAAAGATGATGTCCGAATTGAAATGACTTTAAGTTTACCGACTTCAGAAGCATTAGAGCTTTGGCGAGTGAAAGTAACGAATCTATCAAACAAACCGCGTAAACTTAGCATTTACCCTTCTTTTACTGTTGGATACATGTCTTGGATGAATCAGTCAGGGGAGTATAACGAAGAGTTACAAGGAATTGTTTGTACAGCGATTACCCCTTATCAAAAGTATCAGGATTATGCAAAAATTAAAGAGTTAAAAGATAAAACATTTTTAATATCGGACCTTGCCCCAGATGCGTGGGAAGTAAACCAAGAAGTATTTGAAGGAGAAGGTGGAATTACGAATCCATCAGCTCTTCAGGAAGACCTATTGGCTAATGGAGATTCTCGCTATGAAAGACCTATTGCTGTTCTTCAATATAAACTCGACCTGACTCCTGGAGAAGAAAAAGAGTATCGATTGCTGTTTGGTCCTGCCCATAATGACGGGGACATTGCATCTATCCGTCAACAGTATTTTAACAAAGGTGGATTTGAACAAGCGGAACGTGACTATGCTGCATACATAGCTGAAGGAAAAGGAATTATCGAAATCAGTACACCAGATGCAGACCTAGATAACTTTGTAAATCATTGGTTGCCACGTCAAGTATACTATCATGGAATTACAAATCGACTTTCTACGGATCCGCAAACAAGAAACTATCTTCAAGATAATATGGGAATGAGCTATATCAAGCCAAGCATTACACGTAACGCGTTCCTACATGCTCTAAGCCAACAAAAGGTGAGTGGGGCTATGCCTGACGGAATTATCTTGCATGAGGACGCTGAATTAAAATACATTAATCAAGTTCCTCATACCGACCATTGCGTGTGGTTACCGATTTGTTTAAACGTTTATTTAGATGAAACGAATGATTATGACATTCTTGAGGAAAGAGTAGCATTTACAGATAGTGAAGAAACAGCTACTGTTTTTGAACATGTGACACGGGCGATGAACTGGTTAATTCAAGATAGAGATGAAAGAGGTCTTAACTATATCAACCAAGGTGATTGGTGCGACCCAATGAATATGGTCGGATACAAAGGGATCGGGGTATCAGGTTGGTTAACTACAGCATCAGCTTACGCTTTTCTCATTTGGGCTGACATTTGTGAAAAGTATGGTCAATCTGATGTTAGTGAACAGTTCCGTCAAGAGGCAGAAAAGTCCAATGAGACAATTAATCAGTACTTATGGGACGGAGACTGGTATGCTCGCGGGATTACGGATGACAATGTTGTTTTTGGTATCAGTAAAGACAAAGAAGGGCGTATCTTCTTAAACTCTCAAGGCTGGGCATTGTTAAGTGGAGCTGCCAATGAAGAGCAAAAACAAAAACTACTAAAGTCGGTTGAAGAACATTTAGAATCTCCATACGGTGTAGAAATGCTTGGACCAGCTTATACAAAAATGCGTGAAGATGTTGGACGTGTGACCCAGAAACATCCGGGTTCTGCTGAAAATGGGTCAGTTTATAACCATGCAGCTATCTTTTACATTTATGCTCTATATACAGCCGGCGAAACAGATAATGCGTATCGTCTCCTTCGTAAAATGCTTCCTGGACCAGATATGGAAGATATTTTGCAACGAGGACAATTGCCAGTATTTATCCCGAACTATTATCGTGGAGCATATCGAACGATTCCTAGAACAGCAGGACGTTCGAGTCACTTATTTAACACAGGAACCGTTTCATGGGTGTATCGATGCATCGTTGATGGATTATTTGGAGTTCGAGGGGATAAAGAAGGATTACACGTCAATCCACAGCTTCCGTCCGACTGGAACGAAGCTTCAATTAAACGTTTGTTTAGAGGAGCTGAGCTACAGATTTCGATTAAACGAGAAGAAGGAGTGTCAGCTACAGAAGTGTATGTAGCTGACGTGAAAGTAGAAGGTGGAGTGATTACGGGTATCCGTGAAGGCGAACAATATAATGTATTGGTGAAACTACCATATAATTAAATTAAAAAACAGTCCTCTAATTAGGTTTTTAGAGGACTGTTTTTAATCATGTTATCCTTACTTCAAATCAATTAATACAAAACATTGGTCATCACTTTTATAGACCGAGCTTTTTTTCAATTCAATCGAATGAAGGATGGATTTTTTTATCGTTTCCAATGAACTAGACGTATTTTTCTTAAGCAACAAACTTAAATGGTCTGTTTCTAAAAATTCATTAACCCCGTCAGTATAAAGAAGGAGTTTTGCGCCTTTTGTATATGAAATTGTCCTCGTTTGGAAGTGAATCCCCTCAATCGTACCAATTGGTGGTGTTAACGTATAAAGTTCTTTCTGCTGTCCTTTTTCATCCTGATAAATGGCAGGAGGATGACCTGCATTAATATACTCTATCGTTTGTTTTTTTGTATCAATAAATAGATAAATAGCCGTGCAATAATGCCATGCCTCTTCGCTAGCATCAAACAGTTGGTGGAGATGTTTATCTAGTTCCTTCATAACAATATCAGTTGCAAAACCTCTTGTAATTAATCGATGAAATAGAGAGTGAAGAGACATGGTAATAAGTGCAGATGAAGCCCCATGTCCCATGACATCCAAAATAATCACACCATACTGGTCTTCATTGATTTGGTAGAAACCAAAAATATCACCAGATAGTTCACTTGAGGCATTGTAATAGGACACAATCTCTATTTCTTTGTTACAGATATCTTCTGAAAGTGAGGTCTCTTGAATTTTTTTTGCTAGATTTAACTCCGCTTCTGTTTCAAGGATAAACTGTTGGTTTTGTCTATTAACTTCAATCAGCTCTTCTTGTTGTGCTTTTAATTCCTCTAATGCTTCTTCTAATTCTGCATGTGCTTTATTTTTTTCTGACAGCGCATCTTCAGCCATCTTTCTCGCGATCAATAGCTGGTCTTCATATTCATTTCTTTTTTTCATATGGACGACGATACATGTGATAGACGTTGTTTCATCCTTATATGAAGCATTAAGCAATACAGGAATTTCTAATCCATTCTTTGATTCTAATGAAATATACATTTCCTCAACTTTTTTTTCGACGGTGACAAGAGGGATAAAATACAACTGAAAAAAGGCACGTGCTGATTTCGAGAGAATGGTGTTGATTGGTTTATCAATGAGTTCCTCTCTGTTGTATTCAAGATATCGTAAAAGTGTTTCGTTAATGGAAAGAATGGAACCTTCTTTGGAAAAGACTAGAAATCCACAAGGCATATGATTAAGTAGTTCATTCATTTGTGTCCACCTAATTCTCTGAATCGAATCAATTTCATTCAGAATTATTTTGTAGGTAGCCCCGAATTAGTTGTGAGGTTTCCTTTGGATGACTCATATGAGGACAATGTCCTGTTGCGTTCATATATATAAGTGTACTTGAAGGTAAGGTTTGATTCATGAATTCGCCAACTTCTTTTGGAGCAATGACGTCTTCTGCACATTGTAATATAAGCGAAGGTACAGTGACTTTATGCAGTTCTTCTCGATGGTCGGCAAAAAAACAAGCCTCTGCAAATGTCCTAGCTATGACAGGGTCAGTCGAACAAAAGCGTCCTTCTAGTTCACTTGCCACCTCAAAGTGTTCAGCGTTATTTGTAATTGTTGAAGCAAACACATTGGCCCATCCTATATAATTCTTATCCATCATATCAAGGAGTCCAAGTAAGGATTCTTTTTCAAAACCACCAAAATAGTCTGGTGGTTCATTAAGATAACAGGGAGAAGGTCCTACCATGATAAGGTTTGAAAATAATTCAGGGTGTTTTAAATATGCTAAAGCACCAATTATACTGCCGACCGAATGACCTACAAATATGGCATTTTTTATATCTAACGCAGTACAAACATCTATTACATCCTGAGCATATCCAGAAAGCGAGCTATATTTTTTAGGGTCATATGCAGAAATGTCGGAGTTTCCCATACCTACATAATCAAAAAGAATAACTTGATAGTCTTCTTTAAATGAATTGGCTACAAGCTTCCAAACCGTTTGATCACAGCCAAAACCTGGGGCAAAAATCATTGGCTTTTTTCCTTGTCCCAAAACAGTAACATTATTTCGATTTAGGATGTGCTGAGTCATAAAAAAGCTCCTTTTCACCTAATGATTTTATATGAAAACTTTATACCTATTTTATATGATAACATGAGGGCAGGCCTTTAGTAATTATTTGTTTATTATCTTCAATATATTTACTAAATGTTGTAAAAAAGAACTATACATAGGTGTTACATTAGTTATACTCGGGAAATAGGAAATTCTTAAGGGGCTAAAGTATAGGTAATGTATTTTTAGTTTGAGGTGTAGGAAATAGAGGTGTATACTTGCAACGAGAAGTCTACTTTCCAAAAGGGGAATGATATTGATGGAAAAACCAAAAGTAATCTTTTTAGATATGGACGGGACGATTTTAAATCACCAAAATGTAGTGAGTGAAAAAACAAAGGAAATTATAAATG